>CAJTIR010000074.1 GCA_910576385.1 Lachnospiraceae bacterium | reverse complement strand
CCGGACAGCCCACTCACCTCCCCGTGATTTGTAGTATACCGAGTTCCCTACAAGAAGAATTATAAAGAAAAAATAGGCTCAGGTAAACCATTTTCATTACGTTTTGTGCCTGAGCGAAGCGAAAGGAATGGATATAAATATGGATATTTGTTCTGTAATTTTAACAAAGATTTTTAATTTAAGCATCACAGCAAGCATCACCATTTTAGCCGTCTTAATGCTGCGCCTGCTGCTTTGTAAAGCTCCTAAACGATTTTCTTATCTGCTTTGGGGAATTGTGCTCTTTCGACTTCTGTGTCCAATCTCCTTTTCTTCCCCTGTCTCTCTGTGGAATTTAACTGACCTGTCTGTCAAAGACAGCGGCGAACTCAATTATTTTTCAAGCGGTAATTCTCTCACAAAAGATTCCTCTGTAAAAGCGCCTGCTGCAACTGACGATCCATTCTCGCACGATTCAATGGTGACAGAGAAAAAACAACTGGCATCTGCTGATTCTGTCATTGACCCTCATAGAAATGCATCTGTGAAATCTGTGATGGAACAATACAAAAATAATAATTTTTTATCATCTGGAAATACAACATTTACCAATACATTTCTTTTTGGAATACCAATTTCTCTCTGTTTTGCTATCTGGCTGCTTGGCGCCATCTGTTTGGCGGGTTCTGGTATTATTTCAGCCTTGCGGCTAAACAGCCAGCTCAAATGTTCTATGAAGATTCGGGAAAATATCTATCTGGCAGATGATATCGCCACCCCTTTTGTCTATGGACTGCTGCATCCAAAAATCTACCTGCCGTCTAACCTTGGCGAACAGGAGCAAAGTTATATTATCCTCCACGAACAGCATCATATCCATAGAAGAGATCATCTGTTAAAACTATTGGCATTTGCCGCCTTATGTCTGCACTGGTTTAATCCTCTGGTATGGCTGGCTTTTGTATTGTCAGGCAAGGATATGGAAATGAGCTGTGATGAAGCGGTAATGAGAAAGATGAACCATGATATAAAGTCAGAATATGCACAGTCTTTGCTCTCTCTTGCTGTGGGAAGGAGAAGAATTATCGGATCTCCTTTATCATTTGGAGAAAATGATATTAAAAGCCGTATTAAAAACGTGATGCATTATAAAAAGCCTAAATTAATAATTCTGGCAGTCGCTATAATTGTCTGTATGATTGGAACTGCAAGTCTGATCACAAACCCTACCGCCGCAAATTTGACAGGCAATTTACTGCAGTCTGTCAAAGGATTCCAAGATACCATGTTAGTAAATAAAGAGGACGCTATCAAAAAACATGAGCAGCCATTAACAGCAGAAGAAGAAAAAGCCATTAAAAATGTTATTATGAAAACAAATGAATCTGACTATCCAGATGAATATGATTTTGCCTGCTGCAATTTTATCAACCTGGAAACGGTATCTTCTGAGAAGGACGGACAGCCAATGATCACTTATTATGGCTGGGAATTTTATGAAGAGTATAAATTTTTTGAAGACCATATGGAAACTGTTGGCGGATCCCATACTCCAACAGCAATCACTTTTCGTCTTACCGACAAAGGGTATAAATTGGAAGAATACTGGTTTCCAGGAGATGGCGACGATTTCTACAAGGATCTTCAGATGAAATTCCCTCCAAGTATTTCGTCTGGAATTTATGTTGACAGTCAAAATTATGTAGACCGACAGGTAAAGGATTGTTATGCCCAGGCAGTTGCCTATGGAGATCTTGACACTGTCCCTATCATTGAAAATCTGTTAGATGAAATCTGTTCTGAAACACCAAAAGAATCCTCAAATCCACAGGACTATATAGACGCCCATGCTTGGGAATATCGGGAGTTAAGTTATTATAATAATTTTACGATCGACTATTGTATCAGCCGTTTTGAAGCAGGGGGAGAAACTGGCTTGGAGAGCCACATCATGGCGCGAATCTTAGAAGAACTCCTTGACACAAAAGAAAAACTTTCTGTAAATGCAGAGAAAGCGGCCAATGGTCAAAAATGGTATGATGCCTTAAAAACCGAAGCGCCTGATCGTTTAGAAAAATATCTGGGAACAGAAGAGACACCCTTAGAAACCAAACTTGGCATCCCCATATTCCTGCCTGAAAATCCAAACTTGATTCAGAATCAAGTCCTAATACAATCAGATGAAAATTACTTTGAAATGCAATACTATGATTCTATATTTGATGGTCAATGTACACTCTGGGTAATCAAAGATGGTGAACTTGATATCCCCCAATTGGGAGATCAGGATTGGACAGAAGAAACCTGGCAGGGAACAACTCGTTCAGAACAAACGATATATGTAAGTGTGCAATCGAATAAAAAATGGGCGCTCGCCCAATGGCAGTATAAAAACTATCAGTTTGCCATTTTGGGTGAAATATCTGCACAACAATCAGAACCTGACATAATATCTATTCCCAAAACAGCTTTAAATATTATTATGATGCTGGAATAAGCTCTAAATTCGTATTTTGCTTTTACTTTGCGAACGTAACTTTAAGGTATTCTTTAAACAACTTTTTTAGGAATCATTGCTTAACGCTGTAAGAATGCACTGCTTACTGATATTTTGCACACAACTTTTAAGATATGTTAGTTAGCGCCAATACAATATCATATTGTTACATTGGCGCTAATAACCACAATTGGCATACTACTTATTAAGAAGCAACACAGGAATTAGTAGAATCGTATTTTGTTCGTAGTTCCAGATTTGTCAGAAAACGATAGAGCCAGAGAAAAGGGTATCAGGATATAAAATGCTGAAAAATTAAATGACAATGGTTGGACACAAATAATTTAGCCGCAGTTTTCTCAAAAAGAGGCTGTCACACTAAGAAAAGTATATATAAAGTATTGTAAAGCGCAGCCAGATATCAAAACTATATCTTGTATGTTTCATGCGACGGGCCCTTTAAATTACTATGTTATCTCTGAAATAATTTCTTTTATTTTACTTTCAGAGTCATGCTGATTGTCTTTTAAAAAATTGCAATAGTTAGATGCTAATTGCATTTCTAATTTTTTTGCCTTTACAAGCTCAAAAAATGTTGTTCCTTGTAATAGTTTCTCATAATCTTCCAAAGCAAAACTAAGAATATAAAATTCCTTTCCTTTATTTTTACTCTTTTCAACCATTCTAAGAACCTTTACCAATCCATTTGCATCCCTATAACTTTCTGATTCACCTGTCAATCCTTTTTGTGTGAAAATTATACCAAAGGAGATATCTGTAACTGTCATTAAGCTATAAAATTTTCCAACATATGTTACATTTAAATTAGATTCATAATTTTTACATTCACCAAGGAAAATATTTTCATCTATCGGAATTAGATCTCTAGTCAAATTAAATCTCTTTAATGCTTGTTTTCCTCGACTAGATAACACAATCACTTCATCTATTTCATTTGTTTCTGTATGCACTTTTTTATACACTTCAAAAAAATAGCTTTTTTTAATAATAAATTCTACCAAATTCTCCAATCTGTCACCCTTAGATTTTGTTGTCTCAACTTCTTTGTTGTATGGTTGTTTTAAATTATCTAATAATACTCTAAATTCCTCTTGATCACGATCTGTCCATTGTAAAAAAGATTCAAATATAGCTAACTCATCTTGCACAATCTGATCAAAATAATCTCGAAGATTTAGATTCTCTTGATCGTTATTCATACTTTCACTACCTTATACAAAACTATTATGTTTTCTTCTATTGACATCTTTTTACCACAAAAATCACAATATAAATCAGGATTAAATTGTTCCAATGACTCAATAAAAATCCCTTTACTCTTATTACAGTCAAAACAATATATTTCATATAAGTTCCTAACATATCCTTGTCTTTTTAATTCCTCCAAAATAAAATAAGCATCTTTTATATCTATTACTAGTCTCGACTTTAAATGTCCTGGATAAACATAATCTCCTGGTTTTAAAATAGAGAAATATTCTTCACTTTTTTTCTGCTGATATGGAGTCAATTGATATTGAAGCAGTAAGTTCCTTATAACTTCGCATAATGTATTCTTTAACACTGCCCATCATCTCCTCTCCGATTAATTCGCCATAAAGCGTAAACAAACTAAAATTGGTATCTTTGTAGTTATGGATAATACCAAATTTTATTCCTGAATCATCCATCCGAAACTTCACAAGTGGCAGATCCGATTTTACCTCTATCTCATTTCTAAAAGCTTGCAGTTTATCTCTTATCTCACGAGTATTTTGGTCTCGTTCAAACAACTCTTTGTGTTCTTCTATAAAACTATCAAGTTCTCCTAATATTGGAATGATACTCTCCTCATCTTCATATGTTTCTAAATATGCTGTTGTTCCATTCCTTGTCATTCTCTGGGCAATAATAGTTATATCATCCTTTTCCGACTTAATATAATCAACTACCGACTTAAAATCAATATCATTGACGTCAAGTTCTATGTTTTCTTTAAAATAATTCAAAATATCTTGAATCCTATCTTTGTAATAATTATAGGAGCTTTTATAAGCAATTCCAACTTGATCAAATCTAATTTCTAAAAGATTATTTTCTTTATCAAAAATTACAAGCATTACATATCTTATTATATTTCCTGTATCATTTTGTAACTTATAAGAAAATTTAAAATAAATTAATTCCCCAAATAAATATATGGTTGGTTTTTCAAAATCATCTACTATCTTTTGTCCTTTTTTATCAAAAATATTCACCTTATGATTCTTGTATAAATCTTTTATTTTTTCTATATTCAATTCATCATATTTAAAATAACAAAAATGGCGATATGGCTTTTTATATTCATATTCCTCAATCAAAGAAAGAATATTTTCTGCATCCAATACATGTTTGAATTTATCTTCTATTGTTTGATCATTGGTAACATCTATACGATCTGTAAAATCTAAAGTAAATTGACCATTGCACCTTTTATTATTAATAATTAACCCTTCATTAACTGCTTGTTTTAAAATTATTTTTTTGCTATAAGAAGGATAATCTAATACTGTATTTTTAAAAATATCTTTAACCAAAACAACTACTCCCCCGTTTCTTGTAATTATAAACTTTATCTGATTGAATCTAACTAGAAAATTATATTTGAACCTTATAAAAAAATGATCCGAAAAAAATGACATTTTAGGATGTGTAATATTTTTATAAATCTATTTCACTAAGTTTATATCAGTATATTACCATATGCCAAACTTTTTTTCCATATAATCCAAAAAAATCTTATCTTTGCTCACTCACAAATCACTTTTTCAAAAACAAAGAATCCTGCTATACAGGATTCTTTGCCTATGGCGGGTCGCTTTCTTGATATATTTCATTTTCCTTCCTACTTGATTTTATCATCTATGATACTACTTTTAATTCCCCATCTCTCATGCGAAAGGCTACATCTGCCACTTCAGCGACTTCTAGATCATGTGTCACAATAATTACACAATAGCCTTTCTCATGGGCAAGACTGGATAGTATCTCAATGATATTTTGGGTATTTGCGCCGTCTAGGTTTCCTGTCGGTTCGTCTCCCAATATTATCTTTGCATTAGAAGCAAGGCTTCTGGCAATCGCCACGCGCTGTCTTTCTCCACCGGAAAGTTTGGATGGAAAACGCTGCATTTGTTCTTTGGTGATGCCTACCCCCTCTAGCAGTGCTTGTGCTCTGGGCTTTGCATCTTTTGGTAATACCCCGCACAATTCCATAGGAAAGCATACATTTTCCATCACCGTCAACAGTGGAAAAAGGTGAAATGCCTGAAAGATCATGGAGATACTTTCACGGCGGTAGCAATCAAGAGTTACATGATCTAAAGTTAAAATTGCCATATCTTTACTCCTTTTCTATTTTTATTTGTAGATATTCAAATCCCAAGCTACACACATACCAACCATACTGTCATATTCCTCTGCCAAGATATCACACGCTATTCTTTTACCTGTAAAAGTTCCAAAACTCTGTGTCTTGTCACCTGTACTGCTGCTATGGAAGCCCCACAGATACAACCCAATAAATATAAAGCCCAACAAGCAGCCAATGTCTGTACCCCTCTCGCAAACAAACCAGAATTATACAAAGCCATTCCACCAGCTACCAGAACAATGCCAGCAATACACAAAATAATCTGCTCAGACACCAGCATACAGCGGGCACGTTTCTTTGTCACACCCAAGATCCGTAAGAATGCTGCCTCCTTCGCGGACTGCAGAATGACCAATCCTGGGCTGAATACTCCAATCAGCACAGCAGCGGCGACAGCAATGGGGAACAAGGATTCCAATAAATTACGGACACGTTTGATATTTTCAAATGCCTCTGCATCAATATGGTAAGATGCCATTGGCGCATATTGATTTCCCTGTTTCTTTTGTTCTTCTAGTATTTTGTTCATGTAATCAATTCGTTCATTATCTGCCATTTTAAATTCACTGTAACTAATCGGATAATCCTGTCCATAAACACTCTGTGTATCATTATTTATTCCTGTAAAAATATTAGCATTGACGTTTGTATCTTTAGACTGTACAACTCCTACTACCTTGTACAGTTGAGCATCCTGTTCAGCCGCTGCCGCAAGTTCTTCTTCATTTTCAAATCGTTTCTTCAAAACACTATAAAAGGTATCTGACATTAGTGCGATTTCATCACCTGGACTGATATTCAAATCTTTGGCAAGCTCTTGTCCCAATAAACACACTTGCCCCGTACTGTCTAGAGCAGAACTGTCATATCCTTCTGCATAGGTGATCTGATCATTATCTGACAGATAACGCTCAAGATTGTTTGTAATTGTCAGATTCGTATGAAGTTCCAGGTTATTTACACGTACACTAAAGTTCCCATAGCAATAAAAATCATCAATTAAATTTGTCAACTTTGAAAGCTCAACAATGGACGAGTAAGAAAAATCCATTGCCCTGCCCTTTATCTCCACCTTAGTATAGATATCTTGGTATGTGAGCCTTGCCAGCACAAACATTCCCACACCAGCCGTCAGCACAGCCGCTAATATCAAAGACACTGCCGTTTTTCCCATGCCGCGTCTCATATGACGCAAAATATAGGCGCTTACCTGCTGCAACGCACCACATTTTCTGCCTTCTGGCTTCTCATCTACAACAGAAATTTTTATCATATTTAGCCTCACAGGATTGGATGAAGATTCTATTTGATCAAACACTGCATTTTTATTAGCTTTTGCTCGCAGACCATCCTCCTGCAGCAATTCTAATGGTGCAATTTTTTTCATCTTGTTTAGGAAGAACAAAGTAATTGTTGCAATAAATGCCAACTCAAACAACAGACATAGGATAATCACAACAACTGGAAATGTTGCCTCAAGAATATAAACATAATGGCCAGGCGCCCTATTTGCTATATCCTCAAGAACCTTAGCCGCCGTAACTGATGCATAGAAAAGCCCTATAAATCCACCGGCAGGAATTGCCAGCGCTGAGATCATACAAAGAGGAAGTACAATTGTATTTCCTGCCTTTTTACCTGGAACACCTAAAGTCCGCAAAATGGCATATGATTTTTTATTCCTGCCAATATATAGATAAACTGCCAGAAGCAGCGCCAATAGTGACCCGATAACATACAAAAGAGTTGTCAATAATGACGTCAATTTTCCTGTCTGAAAACTGTCTTTGATACTCATCCAGCCCCCATCTGAGAAACGCAGACCCAGCCCCAGTTCCGCAGCAAGAGGTTCCACAGCTTCCCGAAATGCTTGTATTTTATTTGCATCCTCCACAAAGATACTAAATTCGCCTGCTGCAGTCTCATAGTCTTCTGGAATTTCCGCTGCTAAAAGCTCGCTGGGAACAAAAATCGTATTGATTGTATAATTCCATTCCATTTCTGTGAATCGAGATTCACTGGTATTTACAAATCGGTATGCACCCACTATTTCAAGATCTGCTGCTGCATTAAAATTGGAAATGGTATCTGCATCCCTTGCTTGTGCCCCTAAAGAGTTTTGATGAAATAATTGATCTCCCAGTTGGATGTTTACCCTGTCACCAATGGACAAACCATATGTTTTTAAAAAACGTTCACTTACTACACAGGAATCTGTATCCTCCTCTATCAGAGGACGCCCCTGCACAATTACCATTTCACGTTCATTAAAATATGGAATGGCACGTGTATCCTTTGTATATACAATGTCATATGTAGAAAGACCTTGATTAAATGCCTCAATCAGTCCCTTTTGATAAGCAAATTCTTCTGTTTCCAAATAATCGTCCAATAATCCATCTAAAACATGGAATTCTTCTTTCTCTTGACGAAACTCCAATTCACGTCCATTTACTTCGTTATAATCTCCTATTACAAGACATTTGCTTCCTTTTTCTAGTTTTTCAAAAAATTCCCTGCTATATGCGTCATAGCCTTTTTTATATCCTGTATCTGTAACTATAGTTCTTATTTCAATCGGTTTTTCAGGATCTTGTTCGATGTCTCCCGCAAGTACTGTAACATGATCAAATAATAAATTTATTTCTTCTTGAGAGTTTGATATATTTTCACATCCGGCATAAACGCCCTCAAGTACAAATCTACCTAATTTGGATCTTATGTCATCTTCATCAGCGAGACGCTTATAATCCTCTACCAATCCAGCCGTCATATACCTTGTATCAGCAATGACAACACCTGGCAGTGATGATAATTCTTTGAGTTCCTCTTTTGTTGGCCAAGGTTTATTATCTACTCCATACCCTCTTCCATAAGTTACTGAACCTTCTATTTGCTCAATATACAACATATCTGGCACTGTATTATCCAGAGCAGCCACTCCATTGTAGAAACTCTCAGCTTTTGCTGCCTCTCGTGTAGTAATCGCGTAATCTGTAATACGTGAAAATAAGGCAAAGGAAGCAACTGCTATCAGAAGAAATGTCAGTATAGTCTTCACTGGAGCCCTCAATAGTGTTTTAATAATAATTGATTTTCTCATAATTTACACCAAGTCTCTCGAAAAATGTAATCATTTTCATTTGAGACGCAAACACAACAGGTGAAAGAGTGTGTTCGCATAATGTCCTTTCTTCGTTATTCTTTAAAAAGTAATCTCCGCCATACATAGGAAGAGAGATATGGTAGGCAAGTATTTTACCTGATATATTTCTTTTTAGCCTCCAGAATGTGTTAGAATGCAGCTCAAAAATAATGTATACAAACCTACATCGAAACGTTTCTCCATACTTGACCGTTTCCTGATTCATTAATTAAATATATTCGTTAATTTCCTATTATTCATTAAAATAGACATAAAGTTTCCTGTGACATTATCTTAAAATCTAGCTGAATTACAAACGAATAGGAAGCGAAAATAAGCATAAAAAATATTAAAAACCATAATTCTGTAAATAAGATATTTTTTCTATGATGTTCATAACCAGAAACAATTTTAAATCTTTCAATGACCTCCCTTTCATATTTTTTGGAGACCAGAGCAGTAGTCCCATATAAGCTTGCTGTTGTACTGTTTGTACTTGCATTCTTTAACATAGTGACAATTGTAGACAAATACGCTACTTTTTGGTCATTGGACATTTTTTCAACGACATCTAAATCACATTTTATTTCTATAATTTGAGATAAATCTTTTTTAAGTAGATAGATTGCTGGATTCCACCAGAAAATACACCAATAAAGATAAATTAAAATTTTTATTATTTTTTTATATTGACAAATAAATCGTATGATCAACACTGCAGATACTGTCACCCATAGAAACATTAAAATTGATGTCAGTGATAACTGTGTGGAACCTGTTTTATTTACATAAGTACTCTTATAAAGATCATTAGCAGCTCCCTGGAAAGATATTACCTTGGTAAATGAAAATTTATAAGGGACAACCATACGTACCATAGAAAAAAAAATTTGTAATTCCTAATTGTTTAATAATAAAAAACCACTAAAAATCTGATTATCCCTTAAAACACAGTATCTATCAGCATTTACAAGGGAATAAAAACATCAAATTACTACGATTTTACTACGAATGAATGAGCCTTGATACGTCCTATTCCCTAGATTTGCAAAGATAAGGTACAGCACATCAGTATTGAAACAAGAAAAAATTGAATGATTGATAGATTATGGAACGCCTAAAATGACGTTCCTTTTCTATTTCCAGCCGTTCCTAGTGGACGGCTATTTTATTACCCAAAATGAAAGGAGCATTAAGAATTATGAAAAAGATATTCAAGCGATTATGTACGGGCTTCCTAGCCTTTGCAACTATCGTTACCGCCTTGCCGAGTACTGCTGTTCATGCAGAAAGCAAGCAATACTGGACAGAAAGTGCAGAGCGTGTCGGTATCGTTGAAAAAGTAATGAATGACGGTTCTATCGGTTCAACCTTTAACGAGGGACATTTGACCGTTGAGGGCGAGGACGCATACTGTATTGACATCAATACCGACTTTAGAAACGGATATAAGACAAGAGCTGACGCAGGCACACGTATGAGTGCCGACCAGATAGCTGATGTTGCCTTATCCATTGAATATGTCAAACAATACACAGCCAGTCACAGCGGAATAAGTAGTAATCACGCTTACCTTTTAAGACAGTTGGTTGTCTGGCAAAGATTGAGCGTACATCTTGGCTGGCAGTGTGATAATGTGCGAGCTTCCTATGATGAAATCCCAAAGGCAACGCAGGACGAAGTATTCGCAGGAGCAAAAGCCTTTGTCAAAGCAAATAAAGGACGCTATGAATGTGGCGGTTATATCTACTCTGGCGAGGGGCAGGAATTGGGACAGTTCTGGGCGAACCTTAATGTAGGTAACGCTACCCTACAAAAGAGTTCCACCAACACCAGCATTACAGACGGCAACGGAAATTACAGTATTGCTGGTGCGACGTATGGTGTCTTCTCTGATAAGGACTGCACAAACCAGCTTGCCACCTTTACGACAGATAGCAACGGCAATACCGAAACCGTAGAAGTCAAGGCAGGCACAGTCTATATCAAGGAATTATCCGCACCAACTGGTTACAAGGTAGATAATACCGTGTATTCCTTAAAGGTTGAAGTTGGTAAAACAGCCACTTTGAAAGTAGCTGATACACCAAAAGTAACCGATACCTTGATTGAGCTTTTCAAAATTGATATGGAAACACAGAAAAGCAATCCGCAGGGCAACGCTACTTTAGAGGGTGCAGAGTTCACATGGAAGTATTACGCTGGCTACTATAACAAGAATAATCTTCCTGCTGAACCTACTCGTACATGGACGACAAAGACAATCGCTGAAAAGGACAGCGACGGTACAATCCATTACGTTACCCGTTTAGCTGACGCTTACAAAGTCGCTGGCGACAGCTTCTATATGCAGGACGGTAACGCCGTACTTCCACTTGGAACATTGACCGTAGAGGAAGTCAAAGCACCAGACGGCTATTTGTTAGACGGTGCATATATGCAGGCAAACGGCAGTGAGGAACAAATCAAGGGAATGTATTTAACACAGATTACCGAGGACGGTGACCTTGCCGTACTGACTGGAAGCAATCAGTTCCATGTATCAGACAAGGTTATCCGTGGCGGTGTCAAAATCCAAAAACGTGATTTAGAAACGAAAGATACCAAAGCACAAGGCGGAGCTACTTTGAAAGATACTGCCTTTGAAATCATTTCTCTAAATGACAATGCCGTATTGGTTGAGGGCAAGCTATACAAGAAAAATGAAGTCGTAAAAACCATTCATACGGATATTGAGGGCGTGGCTTCTACTTCTGCTGATTTACTGCCACATGGAAAATACCGTATCGAAGAAAGCGAAGCACCAGAGGGCTACCTAACTGACGGTGCAAAAGCGATTGAGTTTACAATCACAGAGAATGGAAAAATCGTAGATTTAACCGACGAAGCCCACTCTGTCTACAATCAGATTAAACGTGGCGATTTAGAGGGCGTGAAGATTGGAGCAGGTACACACAAGCGTCTTGCTGATGTTCCCTTTAGGATCACAAGCAAGACGACGGGCGAAAGCCATATTGTCGTAACGGACGACAACGGGCAGTTCTCTACTTCTTCTGACTGGGCTTCCCACAAACACAATACCAACGAGGGCAAGACCAGTGAGGACGGCGTATGGTTTGGGACTTCTGAACCAGACGACAGCAAGGGTGCGTTATTATACGATACCTACATCATTGAAGAATTACGCTCTGACAGCAACAAGGGCTTTACACTTATTCCACCGTTTGAGATTGTGATTTCCAGAAACAAAGTAACCGTTGATTTGGGAACATTGACCGACGAATACGAAAAAGAAATCTCAATCCATACCACAGCAACCAGCAAGGACGGCGAAAAGTCAATCATTGCAGGCAAAGAGGTAACAATCATTGATACCGTCAAATTAGACGGGCTTGTGAAAGGTACAAAATATCAGTTAAAAGGCTGGCAAATGATTAAGGACGAAAACGCCGAACTTATCATTGACGGCAAGCGTGTAGAGAACGACTATACCTTTATTGCTGATGATGAAACAATGAAAGTAGAGATTGCCTATACATTCAATGCGTCTGCCTTAGGTGGCAAGAACCTTGTAACTTTTGAAGAATTGTACGATTTCAGCAATCCAAAAGAACCCGTCAAAGTAGCAGAACACAAGGACATTGAGGACGACGGACAAACGGTATTGATTACCGAGCGTATCATCAAGATACATACGACAGCTACTTTTGAGGACGGCAAGAAAGAAATCGAAGCCGACAAAGATGTAACGATTGTTGATACCGTTACCTTAGAGGGCTTAGAAGTTGGCACACAGTATCAGCTTGTAGGCTGGCAGATGTTACAAGAAGAAAATGCGGAGCTTATCATCAATGGAAAACGTGTAGAAAATGACTATACCTTTACCGCTGACAGTGAAAACATGGAAGTACAGATTGCCTTTACATTCGACGCTTCCGAGCTTGGCGGAAAACAGCTTGTAACCTTTGAAGAATTGTATGATGTAAGCAATCCAGAAGAACCCGTCAAGGTGGCAGAACACAAGGACATTGAGGACAAGGGACAGACGGTAACAATCAAGGAAGTGCCAGAAGTTCCCGAAGAACCAGAGAAACCAGAAACACCAACGACACCCGATACGCCAACCAGAACGGACAGTCCAAAAACGGGCGACAGCACTAATCTTATGGCATTTATCGTGATGTTGATTACTTCTGCAGGTGGCATTATCGGAACTTACATTCTGAAAAAAAGAAAAGGGTGTAAATAATGGCGCTCACATTAGGAAGTCTGTTTGACGGAATAGGTGTATTTCCACTGGCTGCTTCTAAATATGGCATTACTCCATTATGGGCGAGCGAGATTGAAAAAGTACCGATTTCCATTACAAAGAAACATTTCCCCGACATGAAGCATTTAGGGGATATTACGAAACTGCATGGTGCTGAAATACCACCCGTCCATATCATTACCTTTGGTTCGCCATGTCAAAATTTATCTACAATAGGAACACGTGAGGGACTGACTGGTTCAAAATCCAGTCTGTTTCATCATGCAATCCGCATTATAAAAGAAATGAGGTGTGCAACAAATGGCAAATATCCAGTTATCGCTGTTTGGGAGAACGTCAGAGGAGCGTTTTCTTCAAATGACAGGCTGGACTTTAGAGCCGTGCTGGAGTCGTTCACAGACACCGAAGTACCAATGCCTCCTTCTCGAAAATGGGCAGGAGCCGGTATGGTTAGAGGGGGAACGGCTGATGTCTGCTGGCGGCTCATGGACGCCCAATATTGGGGAGAACCCACCCTCGTACAACGAAGAAAACGCATCTTTCTCGTGGCAGATTTTAGAGGACAGCGTTCCACAGAAATATTACTTAAAGCCCATCAACTGCAATTACTTTCTGCGTCTGGCGGAGCGTTCACAATGCCAGCTTCCCGAAGCAATCGAATATCTACTAATAAAGCAAGGGGGAAAATACCAGTCCTCTCCCCCTTTGAAGAAAGACGTATCCGAGGAGCAGAAAAAAGTCGGGACCAAGAAGCCTTCATCAGAGCTTTCGGACGGGCAGATGACCCTTTTCCCACTTTATTAGCCGGTGTTGTTCATATCATTGCATTCTGGTATGAGGGCGAAGAAAAAGACGGCTATATCCGCTATCTGACACCGGTAGAATGTGAGCGTCTTATGGGGCTTCCAGATAATTGGACAGCCTTTTCTAATACAGGACAGCTAAACAGCGACCATTCAAGATGTAGAGCATTAGGAAATGCGATTGCCTTGCCATGTGCCGAGCATATCATGGCAGGCATAGCCGAAGTCGTTAAGGAAAGTGAGGAATAACTGATGTCAGATAAATCACGTTCTCCACCTACCTTTATCGCAGACTGAAAACTCAACATTGAAACTGTTCTTTTTTCGTCAATCCATTTATGGAATGATGAGAAAAAACAGTACACAAGGGGCTTGGGGAGTGTAGCTCACCAAAATCTCTCTCACTAAATAAAATTCAAAGAAAGAAATGAGGTAAAAGATTGAAAATGAGAAGTAGAGGGTATCCATTACCTTAAGCACACAACAAACAAGCCATCTTTCGGTGGCTGCTTTAAAAATTGAATATTGAGATTGTTAAGGTTATGCAGTTGCTGCCTTGATTTTATAACCTTGATTTCTTGCTAGG
>CAJTIR010000073.1 GCA_910576385.1 Lachnospiraceae bacterium | reverse complement strand
CCGGACAGCCCACTCACCTCCCCGTGATTTGTAGTATACCGAGTTCCCTATAAGAAGAATTATAAAGAAAAAATAAGCTTGGGCAACCATTTTCATAACGTTTTGTGCCTGAGCGAAGCGAAAGGAATGGATATAACTATGGATACAAGATTAAAAAATATCGTTGATAATTTAGAAACAATGAAAATCGGTGTGGATGAGCCATTTCCGTTTCACTGCACTATGTGCGGTAAATGCTGCATCAATCGGGAGGATATTCTTTTAACGCCGAGAGATATTTATAACATGGCAAAGGAGCTTGGGATAACGACTAAAGAACTGTTTGAAACCTACTGCGAGACTTTTATTGGCTGCGACTCCCGTATGCCGATAGTCAGATTGAAGCCTCGTGGCTCCATAAGAAGATGCCCGTTGATGAAAGATAGAAAATGTTCTGTCCATAAGGCAAAACCAACGGTATGCGCGCTGTTTCCAATAGGAAGATGTCTTATATTTGAAAAGGATATAAATCCTTCGGAGAAAATTTCGGTAAGCCAGATACAGTATATTTTTACCAATCCAGGGTGCGGTGATAATTCTAAAACCCATACGGTACGTGAATGGCTTGAGGAGTTCGGAATGTCGTTAGAGGATGAGTTCTTTATTAAATGGCAGCAGACAATTGTGGAATTAGGGCAGTTTTTCCGTGAAGCGGAAAAGACAGCCAGTGAGCGTATTATGGAGCTTTCATGGACAGCGGCTTTTATCGGATTATATCTGCATTACGATGTGGCTCAGGATTTTATGCCGCAGTTTGAAAAGAATGCACAAGAAATCACTGCATTACTGCAACTGGCACCCATAAAGGAAGGCGGTGGAAAAAATGAATGAGGATCGTAACCAGCATCAGATTATCCGAAAAGATGCCCGCAATTGTTTTGTGGAGAGTCTGAATGATGCTTTTAAGATTGGAAAAATTCATCTCGCCTTTGCAACTTATGATTTGAGTCGTCCGACTGGACAACGGCAGACGAACAACATCCATATTTATATTGCGGTGGATGAGTTCTTGGAACTATGCCGCAAGTTGGAAGGTGGGGAGCTTCGTTATCTTCTGAAGAACAAGAAGACAACAGGGGATAAAACACCTCTTTATCAGTGCTTGGGCGGAACTTCTGCCGAGAAGCTTGCAAAATACGGACGTTCCCGTGCAGATGGGAAAAGTCTGTCCAGAACAGCACAGCTATTGGCAGGAAGCAAATCAGATTTCCTGTTTGTGGCGGATAGCGGCCCCGGCGAAACAGATCAGAAAGGTTTAATTGTGCCTAAGTTCGGCAGTAAACCGGAAAATCATGTGGCAGTCAGTATGACATATGAGGTATTCAGTGAGTTATTACTCATGACAAGAATGCATTATACAGCATGGCTTAGTGCATGGTATGCAGATCAATATCATCAGGTCAATCAGCGAACAGCGCAGCTACAGGAGAACTCACAGTATCAGGAGAATGAGGGAGAAGCAGAATACGCTTCAGATCCAATGTTCTAAAGTTAAGAATGAAAATGCGGTGCAGTCTGATGATTGCGCCACATTTTCTCTTGATAATGACCATGTGGTGAGATATTGCAGTGAAAAACTTCATTGGCTTGGTATGGCAAATAAAATGGCACAAAAGTGGCATAAGAAATGCCGATGACATGGAAAAGAAAAACTGTTATACTTATATCGTCTACAAGTGGGTTCTCAGGAATCTGCTTGTTTTTTTATTTTCAGGAAAGGAGTTCGATACTATGAAATACTGTCCATATTGCGGCGGAGAACTTGTAAATTCAGCAGCATCCTTTTGTACGGAATGCGGGAAATCGTTATCCCCTGTGACACCGGAGGTTGTTCCGGTTGCCGAAACGCACGGGGAGAAGAAAAAAAGAAGCAAGAAACATGTAAAGAAAAGAAGATATTCGGAAAAAACAAAAAGACCAGTTGCTCCTGCAAAAGCCAGTGAAGTATCTGATCCGGTGAGAGAAGATGACTATGATGGCTATTATGATGATGTCCGTCCCTTTGATGAAGGGGGAGGCCGTGAGGAGATTGATAAGACATTGGTTAAAAAGATTATACTGGTGGTGGCTTGTGTTCTGTTAATTGCCGGAGTCTGTGTTGCCCTTATGTACTTGATATAAGCAGCGTAATAAAATGTTGTAAATCACCTTATCCAATCGTGTAATGTAATTGAAAGGTCAAAGAGGTGATGAACATGATTTATTTATCCAAAGGGATTGTAAAAGAAAACTCTATGGAACATCTTCTCCAGGTGGTGAGATGCGGTCAGGAATATAGCTTATCCGGAGAACAGGCGGCGCTGTGGCTGAATGGGAGATTGGAATTTTCCCAGGCAAAAACAGAGTCGGAGAAGCGGACGCTTGGGCATTTAGTAAGAATGGGTCTGACAGAAACAGAAGCGGAAAATACGGATGTGGCAAGATACAGAATCCTGACACAGTGTATTTGCTGTCCGGCGGTTAATACAAAACCGGAGTTCTTTTTGGGTCATGCGGAAAAGGAAACGTTAACCTGGCTTCGGAATGCGGGACTTCGGTTGACAGTAGCAGAACTTATCTTTCTTAGAGAGCATAAGATCAGACCTGAACCCCGATATCTCCATTCTGAAAACCGACAGGCGTTGGTGGAGGCGATCTACACAAAGAATACCATCGTAGATAATTGTCTGGAGCAGATCATGGAATGTGCAGAATGCAGGGATGAAACCGTAAGGATATTGCTCGGGCTGTTGAAGAAAAAGAAACTAATAGTATTGTGAGGTGAAGCGGATGAAGGAGAGATTTTATGAGTTACCAGTGCCTTTACAGAAGCAGATTGCCATTAGACTTGTAGGGGGTGCTGTTTTTCTGCTGTTATTTATTATCATCTTACTTGGCTTCCAGGATTTCTATTTCAGCCTTCCCTGTTTGCTGTTGTCTGGGTTTCTGCTTATAAATGGGATTCGACTATGCTATAATAGCTTTGCGGGGAACTATATGTGCATCCAGGGAACCTGCGAGAAAATTGAGACGTCCGGGATCCGAAAAAGAACCAAAGGGATTTGGGTTCAACTGGAGGAAAACATAGTGAAGATTCCTATTCGGCAAAGAATGAAGACGCTCTCCATTGGTGATACTGTTATTATATACTTATCAGACAAAACCCCGGTATATGAGCATGAGAGCGGCTATATGATATGCAGCTACTATGCACTGGGAACAGAAAAGAGAGGTAATTAAAATGGAAGCAGATAAGGAGATGTTAAATCGGCTCTTGAATGAAATTCAGGAGTTAGTCAGGGAAAACGAAAATGAAGATGGCACCTACCGATTTGACTTGTTGAAGGCAGTCATTGCTTTGGATTTTGCAAAAACAGAGATTGAAAAAGCAATTTTCAAGTGATTTTTCGGATGGATTGACTATTGAAGCTGCATATGCTATAATATCTACATCAGTTTCAAGATTTCCAAAGAGGAATCATGAGTTTCCGAGTTTTCAAAGTGTCAATTAGCACAATTGTGCTGGTTGGCACTTTTTTTGTTTCTTTTGGTTTCTACCTGCAAAGCAGGTTTGAAATAAATAATTTTTTATAGCAGGCAACCCCTGCAAGAAAGGAGATTTCCATGTTAAAAGTTTTTGCAACACAAGTCGTCGTATCCAAAGGTTATGACAACACGCCAGCTCTTCGCTTTTCTGAGAATGGAGATTCTGTGAGGTTCCGTATTGGCAAGAAGGTCTATGACCCTCATGCTGAAAACGACAGCCGCTGGATCAACCTTCCGGTTAAGGCGTTTAACGGCGTATGCGAACGCATCAAGAAGATGCAGCTGAAAGAGGGTTCTTATGTGAATCTGATCGGCAGACTGGACGAAGATTCCTGGGAAGATAAGGATACCAAAGAACTCAGAAAAATGATGGTTATCATTCTGGATGACATTGAGTATGCTTCCGGTGGAGGAAAGTCCAAGGAGAACCAGACAGCTGCAGGACAGCAAAATGCAGCTCCCCAAAATGCGGCTCCCCAGAATACAGCTCCGCAGAATGCTGCGGCAGCTCCTGCGACAGGTGCTGAAACGTCCGGAAATTTTACCGGATATGAGGCATTTGGCGGCGGATCATTCTTTGATGAAAACTGATTGGAGCAATAATTGAATCCGGCGTTTTAAGGCGCACATGAGTTACAGACATTGTATGCTCATGTGCGCTTTTTTGCGTTTTAAAGGAGGTGTCTTATGACAAATGAAACCTTTTGCCTTCTCTCTGAGGAGGAAAAACACACAAAATTTAAGGCTGCAATGAAGGGAAAGACAAGAGGATGTCTGAATGAAGAGGAACTTCATTGCATTCTGATGAAGATTTCTTTGAACAGACAGTATGCTATTTCGGTCTACCGTGATGGGGAGGAGTTTTGCCGTGTTTTGACAGCAACGGATGGTCTCAAAAGAAGAATCATTCTTGGTCAAGTAGCCGCAGGTATTGAAGGAATATCGGTAGAACAATTTGACTCATCGCAGGCAGCGGCAGTAATTTTGCATGATGCTGTTGATTGCAGTAATGCAAACTGTCTCTATATCTTTATCCCAAAGGAACGGAGTCAGAAAGGAATAGAATGATGAATAAGAAAGATCAAAAAAGGCACATGGCTTATGAGGCGCTGGTGCTGTTAGGTATGCTGGCTTTGCTTACTTTTATATGCCGGCTATGGCCCATCCTGTTACTGATTATTCTCGGTATTTTTGCAGCAGTGATAAGACTGCTTTTTCTTTCGTCCAGAAAGATTGAAGTAATCGCACCATTTCCTCTTTTACCGGAACCGGTAAAGGAAGCGACCGAGAAGGATGTGCAGGTGCTTGCGTATTCGGTCATACTCAGACGGGTTACAGAGCTTGTATTATCTGAGTATCCGGAAGCAAGATGGGTCTGGGAAGCGCCGAATGCTGAGAAACTTATTCGGGAAAACCAGGAAGTTTTTATTCTGCTCAATCGCGCGGGTGGATATCGGCGTGCTAAGGTTGTAATCCGAAATCTGCAGGTGGTTGGAATTGATTACAATCCACAGACTGAGGAGGAGGAGGCAACTTTAGAGCCGGAAAATAATGTGCCGGATTCTGATGAAGAACCAGAGGTGCAGAATTACGAATTACTGGCCTTTGAGTGGGCAGATGCTCATATCTTTGAGCTGAATGCCAGATGCAATGAAGCAATTGGAGAAAATCTCTCAGAACTGATTTTGCTTGAGGAAGAACTTCCGGTCCGTGAGAGCTGGGCGGATATCTGCCGGGAATTGATAAGAGCCGGCCTGGAGGATGTCCAGTGTGTGCCTGAGGGAATCAAAATTAATCTTACGCAGTCAAATGCAGAAAGGAAATAACGTATGAGTGCATATATGAACAATATTTTCAATTACAGCCGTTCCTTACCGGAACCGTTTGATACGCTGACGAACAAAAAGGTGTCAGTGTCATCGAAATATGGAGATGGGACAAATGCAACTTTGTGTTCAACAGTCATAAAAGCGGTACATGCAGTTTGCCGCTGCATGGATGGCAGCGCCGAAGGAGCTGTCGGGGTCATCGACCACAGGACAGTTGCTGAATACAAATCGTCCATGGGGCCTGATGATTATCATCTGGTAGTATATGACAGCAATTCCGGTTCGTTAATGGCAAGTGTGTATGACAAGAACACGGAAACTTTTGAAAACTATGTGCTGAACACATCAGGGCGTGACGGAGCTGCCGTTATGATGGCACTATTTCCAGTGCTTATGAATGACGAGGAATTCAGTGATAATTTTGAATTGTACCGCGATCAGTTTAGTCATGGATTTTCAGATTTACCCTCGGCTACGGAGTATATGGCCATGCTTTGTGACAACGCTTACAGACGTATCAAGAATACCGCTTGTACAGCAGCCGTCAAGGTGAGTGTGGACAAGGCCGGAAATCTGATGCGTGTATCTCAGGTGCAGCTGGATTCCGGCGCTTTTGAGCCTACCCATGTGATTGCGGGGGAATTTACAATCTTTGCGAAGACAGAAAGGGTTACTGTAAAAAAAGCAGAGGAGATCGTTGAACACGCAGATTTTGTCGGAAAATATAAATTGCATTCAAGGACTATGAGCAGCCAGGAAAAGCAGCTCATACCGGTGCTCCCGGAATGGTACATCATTCCGCAGGAAGTCGTTGATATCTGTAAACATGCTCAGGCAACTACCGGGAAACCGACGCAGATGAGGAATTTCCTCCTCCGTGGACCGTCAGGAACCGGAAAGACCAGAAGTGCAAAAGCGATTGCAGCAGGACTGGGGCTTCCGTATATGGCATATACCTGCTCAGCAGGAACAGAGATATATGATTGTGCGACTCGTTCTTGAACAAACATCATCCCACAGAAAGAAAGCTTGTGGGCGTAAGACCATATGATGCTAAAATCAAGCAACTCTATAACAGTAGAGTGAGAACTATCATCTCAACAGGTGGAATGAAGGGGTAACGCCCGGAAACGCCTGCCCTGATCCTCCGACATGCGTTCACTGAAAATCCGTGTAATTAAGGACGTGTGCGTATGAAGCTCGGTAAAGTCAGCTGAGAATTGCCGTAATAGATGGGTAAATATCCTGTCTAACGAAAGTCATCCAGAGGTGGATGGTGCAATCTATAGGCTGGGGGTCTATAAAATACCCATGGTTAGAATGTGGCCTTAACGGGGTCACTGACGAAAGCCCGAATGTAAGTGTCTATAATATTAGCCGATAGAAATGTCGGGGCACGCCAAGAGTGTGGTGCGTGAGGACGAGTAAGATTGGTCGATATGAAAATCCTTATACCGTTACAGGCGGTATCCAGCGTACAGGCACAAAGGGAAAACCTAAAGGTATATGCACAGATAGAGATGATGGAACGAGGAAAGGTTGGAACACGGAGCGATTGCACGCCAGGATGTGTTGGCTGGGAAAAGCCGGCAAGCTATAACCAGACTTTATCCAACCGAGAGTGATGCCATAGTACCGTTGAAGCCATGGAAACATGGTGGAGGGATGGGCATTAGTCAGCCGATATAACAGATTTATACTACAGAGTATCAAAGGTTCGAGTAAGACTAAGAAAAGCGGTTCCGAAAGGAGTTGCTGACTTTGACAAGCCGAAATAAAAAGCAAAGAAAGCTGCGGAATGCCGAATATTACGACATCCAAGGCATACTGGACAAACTGTATGCAGATAGCAAGAACGGGAAGATATTCACCAACCTGGTGGAATTGATATGTTTACCTCAAAATGTCGAACTCGCATACAGAAACCTCAAGAAAAACAGCGGTAGCAAAACGGCGGGAGTTGATGACAAAAATATTGATGACCTCGCCAAACTGACAAACGAACAGATTATCGAGTATGTGAGAAAGCGCCTGAACTACTACAAGCCGCATAAAGTCCGGAGAGTGGAAATCCCCAAGAAGAACGGTAAAATGAGACCACTTGGAATCCCCACAATTTACGACCGATTGATTCAGCAGTGTATTCTCCAGATTTTGGAGCCTATATGTGAAGCAAAGTTCTACCCGCATAGTTACGGTTTCCGACCGAATAAATGCTGTGAACACGCTATGGCAAGGGCTTATAAACTGGCGCAGAATCATAAACTGCATCACGTTGTAGATGTGGATATCAAAGGTTTCTTTGACAACGTGAATCACGGGAAACTACTCAAACAAATGTGGACTTTAGGGCTCAGGGACAAAAAGCTGATTTGCATAGTCTCCCAAATGTTAAAAGCAGAGATAGCAGGCATAGGTGTGCCAACAAAAGGCACGCCGCAGGGAGGAATTCTATCATCCCTGTTGGCAAACATCGTACTTAATGAGTTGGACTGGTGGATTGCATCACAATGGGAAATCTTCCCTACAAAATACCAGTATAAAAGTGATGTTATGCGGAAAGGTAAGCCTGGTATTAGCCATGGACACCGATACAGAGCGCAACGTGAGACAAAACTCAAAGAGTGTTATATCGTCAGATATGCCGATGACTTCAAAATTTTCTGCCGAAACAGAAAGGATGCGGAAAGGATATTCCAAGCCACAACACAGTGGTTGAAAGAAAGGCTGTTTCTTGAAATCAGTCCCGAAAAGTCCCGTATCGTAAACCTACGAAAAGGGTATTCGGAATTTCTGGGAATCCGTTTCAAACTGATAGCAAAAGGCAAAGAAAAAGATGGGTCACCCAAATTCGTTATCAAATCGCATATATGCGACTCTGCGATTGAAAAAATTGCAGAGAAAATGTATGTGTCTGTGAGTAACTTAGCTCACTGTGCAGACAAACGAGAACTGCATGTTGTGGTAGATAGTATCAATCTATACGTGCTGGGAATCCACCAATATTACCAAATGGCAACTCACATAGTCACAGACCTAAACCAAATAAACCGCTCAGTCTTGTCCAGACTCGGACACAAGAAAAACCTGAAATGCCTACTCACCGAGCAGGGTGAAGCCAAGCTGCCAAAGTATGTGGTACAGAAATACAGTGCCTCAAAATGTATGCGCTATATCAAGGGCAGAGCGTTGATTCCAATAGGATTCGTGCAAACAAAGCCGCCAATGTTCCAGAAAAGTGGTGTATGCAAATACACAGCAGAAGGACGGTCGCTGATACACGATGATTTGAAGACCATCAACATCTCTATTCTGCACTACTTGATGAATCACCCCAACTGGAACCGCAGTGTGGAGTACAACGACAATCGTTTGGCTCTATACTGTGCGCAAAATGGAAAGTGCGCTATTACAGGCAAAGTGCTGGAAATTGGTGATATTCATTGTCATCACATTGTACCTATCTATGCGGGAGGAACGGACAAATATCGGAATCTCAAGATCGTGTGTGTGGACATCCACAAACTCATCCACGCCGTGGATGAAAGAACGATAAGGGGACTTCTGGAAAAAGTCAAACTGAACGCATATCAGCTAAAACGGCTAAACTATCTGCGGAAAATAGCGGGTAATCAGGAAATACAAACGGCTTGAAAACTCTGTAATGAAAAAACAATCTGTTATTCGGCCGATGGAACGCCGTGTGCGCTGAAAGGTGCATGCACGGTGTGAAGCCGGGGAAAAGTTGGAGATGATATCAAAGACTTACCTATGGCTATTTATAGGTCAGATTTTTCCGGATACCGATTCGGGTTCTACCGGAGATGCACAGCTTGATCATGAAAAAGCGATTTTGGCGAGTATGGGTGGAATCAACTATGCCAACGTATCCAAAATAATGGATCTGCCGGATTTGGATGATATGGATTATGATCCGGCGGGGGTATATCAGGCTCTAACTGGTGTAGAAAATGCAGCCGCAACATCTCAGGACTGTATGAGCATTGTGCTGGATCGCGTAACGGAGAAGGTGTGTGCCCTGTCCAGACGAGATGAAAATTCCAAGAGCAGTGGTCAAACCTATACTTATATTGAGACAGATTTTATCAAGGCTCTGAAGTATGGGTATGTCATTGAGATCCAGGAGCCTACGACAATTGTCCAGCCCGGCGTTTTGCCAGGACTGAATTCTCTGCTGGAGCAGACCGGGACAATCACGCTTCCTACCGGAGAGGTGATAGAGCGTCATCCGGATGCGGTGGTCGTAGTAACAACTAATGTCGGATATGAGGGATGCCGCAGCATGAACCAGTCTGTTATCGACAGAATGAGTCTGGTACGGGATGTGGAACTTCCGACGCCTGAAGTTATGGTGCAGCGCGCCATGGCCGTCACGGGCGCAACAGATGAGTATCAGATATCCCAGATGGTGCAGGTGGTCAACGATCTGTCGGAGTATTGCCGAAAGAACAGTATTACGGACGGCTCTTATGGTATGCGCAGCCTGATTGACTGGATTGTGAGCAGTGAGATTACCGGCGATATATATGAGTCGGCATTGTACACGATTATCAGTAAAGCAACAACGGATGAAGTAGACCGTGAGGCGCTGATCAGTGCTGTTCTGGAACCGATTTTCACAAAGAGGCGAAGAAAAGCAATCGCATAAACGTATTTAGAAAGGAGGTCAACCCTGTATGGCGAGGGTGAATCATAAGTTAGTAAAACAGCGGCTCAATGAGCAGCGCAGTAAAATCTCAGACCGACAATTCTTCTCGTCCCGTCTTTTGGCGGGACATTTTGAAGATTTGGCGGCAGCACAGACGAGGCGGTATCGTTATAACCGACGGGTCCGCGTTAATCTTTACTGGAAACCGAGAGAAAAGCATGTGGCATCAACAGATAATATGCTTATACGTATCAATGCCGGGAATTCTATGGTCACGAAGGTAAAGGGGCGGGAAAACCGCTACCAGATCGTATGCGGCATGTTCGCACATGAACTGGGTCATGTCCTTTATACGGACTTCTTGGCGGCGCAGACACATACCAATTATTTGGGAAGTTACCGTTGGTATCCTTATCCGCCGGATCTGAAAACGACAGCGGATGCACGGAACGAAAAGGCATTCTGGAATTATGTGAAAACCGATCCAAAAAATCTTGAGATGGTGCAGATGGTTTCCCATTATATTTCCAATGTAATTGAGGATGGGTATATCGAAAACAGGATGTTGAATAATTTTCCGGGCACATTGGGATACGGCCTTGAAAAGCTGCGGGAGCAGCATTTTGAACATATTGAAACAGTGACACAGCTGATTGAAAATGAGGATGAAGGAAAGCATATTTTTGAAAGCATCCTCCAGATCATGTTGTCTTATGGCAAATTTGGAGAAATCAAGTATGGAGACGAACCGCTCAGCGACGAAAGGATTCAGTCAGTGTTTGGCCTGATTACCGATATTGACAGTGCTTTAATGAGCAAGTCCGGAAAAGACCGGTTGAATGTCGTCAATATGGTACTGGTAAGGTGCTGGGACTATATCGAATCTTTTTGTGAGGAATGTAAAAAACGTCAGGAAGAGGCGGAAGCCTCCGGCGGTTCCACCAGTCTTGCAGAAACCTTATCGGAAGTGCTGGGAGCGATTACCGGCGGTTCTGAATTGGGTGAGGGAAACAGCACACCGGTACCGGAAGCTTCTGGTGAGACAGAAGAATCTGCGACGGCAGGCAAACGTGCACAGACCCATGCAGACGCCGAGAATGAGGATGATTCCCAGACTGACTCTAAAACGGAAGAAAATCCATCTGGGTCTGGGGAAAGCGATAATTCTTCAGATGAAGACGCAATCCCGCTGAATGGGAGGAATTCTGGTTCTGGAAAAGAGGAAACTTCCGATACTGAGCAAGGGCGTATTCCTTATCACCAGTCAGAATCGCTCTCAGAACCTGTTGGTGGTTCCGTAGAAAAAAACGAAGATTACGAGCGGGAGCATTACGACCGTGCGGCGGCTGATATTGAACGCCTTCTGGATAAAATGGCGGAAAAGGCGGCCTGCGAGCAGTTGGAGAATGAAAGGATTCAGGAGCTGAATGATGTCGCTCAGAACATTTCCTATGGGAATATCCATGAAGGAGTACCTATCCGAATCAATCGGATTGCCTCTGTGGATGAGGAGCTTATAGAACAGTATAATGCTATTGCGGGACCTTTGATCAATATTTCCCGCCAGCTGCAGAAGAGTTTGCAGAAGCAGCTCAAGGAAAATCGAAGAGGCGGCAAGCTGACCGGTCTTATCATGGGCCGACGTCTGGATGTGCACGCATTGTGCAGGAACGATGGGAAGGTGTTTTACAAAAATAACCTGCCCAATGAAATTCCGGAACTGGCAGTCGGTCTGCTTCTGGATGAGTCAGGATCCATGTGTTCCTGTGACCGCTGTACTTATGCAAGAGCCTCGGCTATCATTCTGTATGATTTCTGTCAGAGCCTGGACATTCCGGTAATGGTCTATGGTCATTCCACCGATTATACCGATGTTGGAAATACGGTGGCACTGTATTCCTATGCGGAATTTGACGGCTTTGACCACGATGATAAATACCGTATGATGGACATTGCGGCCAGAGGCAGTAACCGTGACGGAGCAGCGCTTCGTTTTGTAGCGGAACAGCTGTCTAAGCGGCCGGAAGCAGTAAAAATCCTCATACTGGTTTCAGATGGGCAGCCTGCTGACAGTGGATATAGCGGTTCTGCAGCTGAGGAGGATCTACGCGGCATCAAACAGGAATATCAGCGCAAAGGCATTTTATTTGTAGCTGCGGCAATTGGAGATGACAAGCAGAACATTGAGAGAATCTACGGAGACTCATTCATGGATATCTCGGATTTAAAACAACTGCCCACAAAACTGACCGCTGTAGTTAAGCGGCATATAAGGGTATAACGACATCAAATTATAAAAAACACAACGGGCAGCCGGATTTCTACGGCTGCCCTCTTGTTATCCAGAAAGGAAGGTAATTATGCACTTTTTAACATTAGCAATTTTAGAAATTCCTGAGGTAAGGGAAGACAAGGAACTGGACAAACAGATAGTGGAGGCCCTGAAGGAATTAGAACTTCAGAAACAAATAGAAACAAAGAACTTTATGCTGGACTTTACGATTGGGAGGTTTCAAAACCTTCAGTCATCATTTTCCCGTGCAGTAAATGACGGCGTTTCTGAGCTGATGTATCCTTATTGTGAGTCGCTGGAGGATCCAGAATATCTGGAATTTGAAGATCGGACAGAAAAACTGCGCGAGGAATATGAGAGCGTGGTTGATTGTATAAAGCTGCCTCAAGGAACAATTGTGGAGCAGTATGGCGATCCACTCTGGGGCAGATTTGTTGTCCGTGACGGAAAAGTGTTCCAAAGGGATGCAGGATCGCTTCATCATGAAAAGCGTACAAAAAAAGCAAAACGAATGGTGGCTCTGCCTAATTATCCCCGCAAAAAGCTCTATAAGAGTTTTGAGAAATATGCAGAAGAAAGGTGTGGCTTTTCTTTTGATGAAAAGCATCAAGGCTATGGATATTATTATAATCCAAACGCCATATGGGACTGGTATTCCATTGGCGGGCGATGGCCGGAGATGTTCCTGGTAAAGGACGCCTGCACTGAGTATTCTATCGGTGAGCGAAGCTGGTGCAACTCGGATCGGAAATCAGAGGCGCCGGAAGGATACCGGTGGGTATGCGCTGCCAGGAAAAAGGACATTGCGTGGGATGCCATGCGAGACTGGCGAAACCAGAAAGCCGCAGAGCGGTTCCATAAGCTTGAGCAGATGTTCCTGGCAGGAAAGACGGATCCGGATTTCCATGGAGAGATTGTCCCAGACGGAGTTATGCACTGGGGCGAACTGGTTTACCGCAAGGACTCTACCTTGGAGGAATACCTGGAGGAATACGGGATTCCGGGCTGCTGGAAGTATCCGGTAGGCTCGCATGACATCGTGGATGAGGGCCAGTGGCTGAGCGTGGAAGACAGCGTGCAGGATCCGGGAACCGGCAGCTATGCCCCGGTAGACTGGCGCAGCTGCATTGATGGATACATTGATGACATGGATGAGGATATGGTACTGGTTTCCGTAGACTACCACATTTAAGGAGGAGACGGATGAACACTTATGTCGTTTGCATGGACTCTTCATGGGTCCGGGACTCACAAATGTTTGATATTGCCGGTTTGACAGATGATGAGCTGGCGGATATCGACATGTACAGTGCAGACAGCGAAGACAAATGGCATGATATGGAGCCGACTCCATTTATCGCAGTCATAAAAGCGGAAAACGAGGAGGAAGCCTGTAAAAAGGCAGCCATCGAAATGCGCTATGATCCCCGCTGCCTGTTTGCAATAAAAGTTTCAGAATAAAGAGGAGGTATCAAAAAATGATTATCAATCGAATCGGTGCTGAGTTTGAATACGACGGCACAACCTATGTAATCGGCGCTCCCATCGTGGGAACGCCGGAAAGCGAGTATGAGGGTCTGTATGGGACGATTACGGAAATCCGTGATGGAGAGGATAAGGAAACGGAAAATGAAACGCCGGATATATATTGCTCTTTTGAAGTTCCTGCACTGCCCTGTGAAGTAAAAAAGCTGGAAGAAATTTTTTCTGATTTGTATGACGAGCCTAAAACCATTGACGACATCATCCTGGATCTTGTCATCATGGCCCCGTCTATGGTGGAGACGCTTGATGACCTGAAAGAGTGCCGCCAGCACCCGAGGATCCATATTCTTTTGGAAGACTGGGCGGTGGACGGCGAACAGGGAAATTCTTCCGAGGTCTATACGGACTTCAATGATGCGAAACGCATACTGGTGCAGAAGCTGAAAGAGGAGCAGGAAAGCGGCTGTATTCCGCAATGGGCGGATGATGAGAAGTTCAAGGAGCATTCCACGGACTCCCTCTATGAATGTTACATTGACGGCGAATACTGTGAGAGCCATTACCATATCGCAATCGTCTCGCAGCAGCTCTGCGTTTCCAACCGGTTTGTCAGGGAGATGGGATGGCTTTATCAGGCATCCTGCCAGCTTGAGGATTTTGTATCGCAGGTGTCAGACTGGGATGAGCTGGATCAGCTGACCGATGAGCAATATAACCGCATGGTCCAGGATCCCCGTTTCCCGGAAAGGCTCCAGAACAAGCTGGGCAAAAACGATTCCTACTGGGAAGCCTATTGGGAGACAGTTTCCGAGGTTGCACATGAGTTTGTGAATGAGTATCTGCAGGAGGAGGCGTAAGGTTGAAAAAGAATAGTAGAGATAATCCATTTCCATAAGGGCATAGCAAACAGACCATCTTGCGGTGGTCAATTAAAAATTGAATATGTAGCAAAGTTAAGGTTTATTCAGTAGCTGGCTTGATTTTATATCCCTGAAACTGTGCCATTAAGATTGCCTGTT
>CAJTIR010000072.1 GCA_910576385.1 Lachnospiraceae bacterium | reverse complement strand
AGGTTTCAAAATACTTGTAAAAATAATGATAAAGTCTACCAATTAAAGTTTTTTCATTGTATAATAAGTTTGTCGTACAGGGTCACTATCCTTTGTAATGTTTTGGTCAAATTCATTATACAACAGAAAGCCTTGTGCGGCATTTTTTTATTAAAAAAGTTGTAAACTGGTGTATGTATAACAATAATTGGCAGAAAAACAATCAAAACAATCAACATCATTGTCAACTTTTTATGTTTTCTAATCCATTGCAAAATTTCTTTCATTAACATAATCTCCTGCATGTCCTCCTTATTTTATTTTCCAAAACTTCCCCATTATTACAATTGACATAACATGATATATTCTTCCCCATCCTCTCTAATAATTTCAAAACCTACTTTCCAATACATATTAACTGCATAATTCGCTTTCTGTACAGATAGCGATGTCTGCTTATAGCCTTTATTCTTTAAAAGTTCAAGCATGTCCCTCATAAGCGCTGTACCAATTCCTAAATTCCTGTATTCTTCATGTAGTGATATGGCAAATGAGGGCGTTTTATCATCAATATGCCCGTAATCATCCATAATACGCACCCATGCCATACCTACAATCTTCCCTTTTATTTCTGCAACTAAGCACCAATCATCTTTTTTCCCAAAATCCTCAATATATACTTGCAGCTCTGGCTGTTCAATAATAGATTTTGGCGGCTTGTCCATACCCTCTGGAATAAAAATTGCTTCATACAGAAACTCAGATAATATTGGATATTCATTTTTTCTAATTTCTCGAATTTTATATTCCATGTCTATATAAATCCTCACATCTATCAATTCAACAAACGGATTTTAATTCCTTTTAAGCTCCGCAATAGCAGCATAATGTAAAATATCAAATTTATTCGGCGCAATTTGTTCAAGGAGCGTCATATGCTCTTGTTCCCACATCGAAATTTCTTTCTCAGTAAGCGAAGCTCCAATTCCACGGCAAGCCTTCATTCTCCCATTCCAGCTTTCACGGGTAAACGGTATTCTTAGAGTAAATTCTTCATGATATACAAGCTCAAAATTTTGTTTGTAACAATCCGGAATATCTATTGGATGTTTCTTTTCTCCTGCCCCGCTCCAATTTGGATTATATTTTAAAACAAGTTTTTCACTGGCTCCTGCAATTTCATCCTCAAATGGCAGCCATGCCATATATAAAACAAGAATACTTCCCCCTTGTTTCAGCATACGATAAAACTTAGGCATAACAGTCTCATGGTTGAAATACCAAAAGCACTGGCACGCTGTAATTACATCAAAAGAGTTGTCCGAAAAACTGATATCCTCTGTTGATACAACATGATAATCTATATCCATACCCTTTGAAAGAATTTTCGCTTGTTCGATTTGGTTTTCCGAAATATCCGCAGCTGTCCACTTCGCCCCATACTGGTACATATTTCTAGGAAGAACCCCCGTCCCTGTTCCGATATCAAGGACATATTGTCCATCTAAGCATAATTTACGACCAACAATTTTTTGATAAAACTCCTGCGGATAAATATCACGGAATTTCGCATAATCAAAAGATGTTTTCCCCCAGTCAAAAGGTTTTCCGCTATCTATATCTCTGTTTATTATCTTCATATTATACCTTCCTCAATTCCAATTTTTCTTTGTATGCAACTCCTGATAAACTTGAATTTGTCCATTTTGAGTCACAATTCTTTTCCCATACAGAGAGATTCTGGCATATCTACATACGCACCATAATTAGGAATTTTCTTAAATCCTAATTTTGAATATACATGACAGGATTCCGCTAAAAGTTCTCCTGTTTCCAAAATTATTTTCTTATATCCCAGCTCTTTCGCCCACTCTATTAACCTAGAAACCAACTCCGTTCCTATGCCCTTTCCTTGTTCATTTGGTATAACAAACACTCTTTTTAACTCTATCGTATTTTCATCATAAGAACGTAAAGAACCGCCACCAATCGGATTATTGCCTTGATAAACAACTATCGCTTCACTTACTTTGTCAATCAGGTTATATTGAGCATACTTATCTCGTTTAATTATTTTTCCCACTCGCAAATCAAGGTCCTCGTCAAGCAACCTGCAATTTTCCATAAAATCTTTATTATTTCCATCACATCTTAAAAATACAATTTCACTCACCCTTATCTTACCTCCTAAAAAATACCGATTTCTCATTCTGTTTTTTTCTAAGTATACAAGAATTCATAAAATTTTTCAATTCCCCGAACTGCCTTTGCTTAATTGAGCGGCACTCCCACATACCGCAGAAGTGCCATATACCACTTATGAATAGATTAACTCATTCTCCACACTTCTCTCACACAAGCTCGAATAATATTCATCCTTTGAACCCATAAAAGCTGATTTTCTGCCTTTAATTGTTCCGTCACTCCTTGCCTGCCGGCGTATTCCTTTACCAACCGAGAAAACATATCCTCTGCCTGCTCGTCTATACTCACAAGGTATTCGTTCAGCCTGCCGCTTGTCAATAAATTGATATAAACAAGCTGCTTATGCTCTTTAAGGTACTGCAAATGCCGCTGTCCCCATATACCTATCGGCTTTTCTTCTTCGGGAGGTAATGCAAGCTCTGGGAGGTAATAGTCCCCTTGCTTTGCATACCAAAGACCGTTATTTTCGTCATAAATCCTGTTTTCCATAATGTTTCCTACCTTTCCTCTTTGTTGTTTTTAAAGCGTTTTTCACGCTGTTTTGATTTTTGTGCTGCTTTTGCCCGCTCCAAAAGGTTGTCCATCTGCTTACTTCCAAACGCCTTTCGGAGCAGCTTATAATCTTTGTTTTCCGCACGGAGGTTTTCATTTTGCCCTGCCAGTTTCTCATTGATTTTCCTCAACCCCTCATTTTCACGATAAAGATTACTGTTTGTGGCATTCAACCGATAGTAGCTGTCCCATGCTTCAAAGCAGCTTACAAGAGCTGTTTTAACAAGCGATTTCAGCTTTTGCATCAAAGGCTCTGCCACTTTATTCCTATATGACTTCGCCGACATGAACCCCTGCGGCTCTGGCAACTGGTATTCTGGAGAAGTGTCAAGCACCTGCTCCAGCGTCTTTAGGTTTTCCATGCCTTTGTCGTAATTCTTCACCCTATTCGACAATGCTTGAAATTCCTCTTTTTTCTCTGAAATCTGCCCTTCAAGATGAACGACCTCTTTTTCCCGCTCCTGCTTTTTATAATCAAGGACAGACAAATGTTTTTCATGCGTGCCTTTATGCTCCCATTCAATGCCATAGCGTTCCATGACGGCTGCAAGATTTTCTTTTTCGGACTGTACCCACTGGCTCCACTCTGTATCGCCACGGGAGCCGCCTTTGAATCCCTGCGTCGCTAATGCCTGTTTCAGAGATACCCTTGTATCAAGTCCACGCTTGCTGCCAGTCGTGAACGGAACAAAGTCAATGTGCAGATGCGGCGTTGCTTCATCCATATGGATATGAGCAGAAAATACATAAAGATTAGGGTTTCGCTCTTGGAATCCATGATAATATTCATCTAAAATCTGGACCTATGTCAATACTTTGGACAAAAAAAGTCGAAAGATTGGGGCACTCTCCGTAAGGAAGGTGCCCCAAGGCGGCTTTGTATCTCAAATAAAATATTGTTGTGTTTGAAGCGGTATAGCCCAGCGGCTATGCCGTTTTCGCCGTTTTTGCGGCTTTTCGTTCCAAATGTTCTTGGAAATATTCTTCCATTTCTTCGGGAGACGGCTCTCGGATAATTCCAACGCCATTGTAATAGATTTCAATGCTTTGATAGCGCTTGCCGTCCCTGTATTCGGGTTTGGATACCACGATTTTCTGTATAAACTCGTGTACCAGTTCGGGTGTAAGCTCGGTAAGCTGCGTTACACGCTTTGCCCTGTCAATGAACCGTTGCAAGCCCTCGGTTTGGATTTTGGCGTTTTCAATACAATTTTCCATTTCAGGGATACTGTCTTTCAATCTGCTTTGCTCATCCTCCAAAGACATTGACATCGTAGCAAACCGTTCATCGCTTATCCTGCCCATAGCGTTGTCCTCATAAAGTTTTTGGATTATCCCATCAATCTCGGTGACACGCCGTTTTGCCCTGTCAAGCTCCCTGCGCTTCTCGGCAAGCTCCTTCTTCTTTTTCTCCCCGAAATCCTCCATCTGCCGCTGGGCAAACAGTTTTTCATAGGTTTGCACATACCACATAACTCTCTGCATACTTTCCAATACAAGGCTTTCTACCACCTTTTCTCGGATATAGTGTGCAGAGCAGACCTCGGAGTTTTTGCGGTAGGAGGAGCAAAAGAAATACGCCTGTTCCCGCTTGTAGTTGTTCGTCACGCTGTAATACAGCTTCTCGCCGCAATCGGCGCAGTAGAGCAGTCCCGAAAACATACTCACAATGCCGCTTTTGCTCGGTCTGCGGCGGTGCTGCCTTAACTCCTGCACGAGTGCAAAAGTTTCTCGGTCTATGACAGCGGGGTGGGTGTTCTCAAATACCTGCCATTCCTCCTGCGGCTTCTCAATCCGTTTTTTCAGCTTGAAGGACTTGCTTGTAGTACGGAAATTGACTGTATCGCCGCAATACTCCTGCTTATCGAGAATGTTTGAAACCGTGTCCGCCACCCATCCGAAAGGGATTGCGGGCGGCTTGCCGCATTTTTTGCCGATACTGTTCCAATACTCGGTGGGTGTCATCACCTTTTCCGCTTTTAACCGTTTGGCGATCTGCGTCGGTCCGAGTCCCGAAATACACAAATCGAAGATTTGCCGTACCACCTTTGCCGCAGTCTCGTCCACAAGCCACTCGTCCTTATTGTTCGGATTTTTCATATATCCGAAGGGTGGATTAGTGGTCAGCGGTACGCCTGACATTCCCTTGCTCTGCATAACTCTGCGGACTTTGTCGCTGGTGTTTTTTGCGTGCCATTCGTTGAATAAATCCTGCATCGGAACAATATCGCTGATACCCTTTGCCGTGTCGATATTGTCCATAATGGCGATGTACCGCACATCCAAACGGACAAAATCTTCCTCTAAAAGCTGACCGACCACAAGGCGGTTTCGTCCAAGCCTTGAATGGTCTTTTACCACGAGGTTGGCAACCAAGCCCTGTTCTGCAAGCTCCATGATTTCCATAAATGCGGGTCTTGTGAAGCTAACGCCCGAAAATCCGTCATCATAGAAGAAACGGGGATTCGGCAGCTTATTGTCCTTTGCGTACTTTTCAAGAATAGCCTTTTGATTTTGGATACTGCCCGATATGCCGTCTTTCTCATCGTCACGGGAAAGCCTTGCGTAAAGGGCGGTAATTCGCTTGTCTGACTGTTTAATGCTCATATAGCTCCTTTCCACAGCCAGATATGGTATGAATTGTAGGCATCCTTATCATACCATATCCGCCGCTAAACTTCAACGCTTTAAAGCGATATTCTCAAAGCTGTTACAGATTTTTTAGAATAATCCGTTCCGCTTTTTCTTCCAAGCTCTCGCTTGCCATGCTGTTGAAATGGGTATTGACCGAATAAACCGTACCGTCAATCTCCGTTTCAAAATTGATGGGGTAGGGATATTGGGACTTGCGAAACCAGTTCAAGCGTTCCGCCTTTGTCATTGCAGCAAGCATATCCGTTATCCCGTCAATCAGCTCGTGGATTTCTTTGCCGTTCTCAACGGCGTTTCCGTATTCGTCAAGATAAATCACATCTGTCATCGTTCAAAATCCTCCTTCTTTTTCGTTTTTGGTTTTCGTGCTGGTATTTGCAGTTCCCACGGGGAAGGCTTCATTTCCTTTTCGGGCGGTTTATGGAAAATGCTCTTTTCCTGCTCAGGTGCGGTTCTTCGGAGGGATTTCAGGATACCGTCAATAAAGTCTTTGACCTTTTTGGGGGCAGCCTTCAACGCTTCCAGATACGGCTTGCATTTTTCCTTCAGCTCCGCAAGCTCGGCTTTCAGGGCTTTCACCTTATCAGACAGGAACCGATTGTTGCTCTCCAAAATCTGAATGGTGCGCCTGTTCACAAGGCACTCCTTCGCCAAGTTGGAAAGATAGCCGTAGTCCTCCGCCGACATCTGTACCTTGCCTGTAAAGGTTTTCTTTCCCATAGCGTCTATGATTTCCGCACTTGCCCTGACTGGGAGTATGGTGGATAATTCCTCGTCCGCAGACGCAATCTTTTCCTGTATCTGGGCAAGGCGTTCCTTATCCCTGCTAATCTGATATTGCAGACTGCTTTGGTTCTCGGCGGTGCTGCCACGCTCCCCACGGGAAAAATCGGTAAATCCAGCCGCCTGCATATGCTCGAAAAATTCGCCCTGCAAAATGCTGTAGGTGGGGACAAGCACCGCTTTCCCTTTTTTGTCATACATAGGCTTGCCCTGCTCGTCCACAGCCTGCGGAGATTTCCATTTCTTCGAGTGGCTGACCTGCTGAACGACCTCCTTGACTGTGCCGACCAATTCAGGATTTTTGCACCGCTTCGTCCACAACACTTGCTTCTCTACCACAGGCAATGCTACAATGTGCATATGGTAGTGGTAGATCGGCTCGCCGTACTGCTCAGACAGAGCAAGATTGACCTCATCGGCGTGCATAACGGCGGAGAGGATATTGTCCTTGCCGTACACCTTAACGGCAAACTGATAGGTTTCGGCGTAAAACCGCTTGGCATATTCATAGCCGCCGTGGGTTTCAAAGTAGTCTGTGTTGACATCCAAAATCATCTCGTCAAAGATTTTAGCGTCCTTTTTCAGTCCTCGGAGAGACACCTTTCCGTCAGCGACCAGCTTGTCGAGGTACTCGTTGTAGGTCATATCGCCGCAGGATTTGAAATGCACATTCATCGGCGTGCGGGACAGGTCAACATTCATATTGCCGTAATGCTCGTTTTTTCGCTCGTTGTGGCGCTCGTATTTGCCGATGGAATCCCTTGTGCGGGTTTCCACCCTTGCCACGCTGAAATTCTGTCTTGACATTTTTCTCACTTCCTTTCTGTTTCGGATTGTATTTCTTTCTCCCGATGGGGAGGATATGTTGAGGTTGGCGGTCTTTGTTACGCACCTTTTTCAAAGTGCGTAACCCACTATGACACTTTCAGCCTTGCGGCTGCAAAGTGCCAGTGGGCTCTGCGAGGCTATGCCACCACAGGCGGCGGGCTTTGCCCCGACAACTGAGGTTGTCTCCCCAGCAGGGCAGTCCTTTGAAAAGGACTCCCTGCACCCCGTCTAAACTTCAAGCACGCTATACTCATAAGACCGATGTAACGCATGATGCGGTCGAAATTGGGATTGCCGTATCAAACCATCCAGAACGATATATACAAGTTTGAATAGTCTTGCAACAAGCGCATTTCAACCCGTAAAAGCGTTACATACGAGGTGCGCCGTTCTATCCGAATGTCGTTCCTGCCCCTTTTTCAGCGGCGTTGTCTTGCTCATGTCATCGCAAAATCATATCCCATTCGGACGGTCATTCAGTTGTAAACGGCAAAACAAAAAAGCCGTTACACAGACATCAAAAATCGGCGGGAGCTTTGCTCTCGCTTCAAAATGATGTTCTATGTAACGGCTTTGAAATTCAAAACCATACTGTTTTCATGCCCATCCGCCGCTGACAGTACAAAACAGCTTTTGGCGGCGGGCAGCGATATTTTCTCTTAGCATATCGCAGGCGTTAGGCGGCTTGCACCGCAATTCTCATTAAAAGAACATTGTGTATTCAGTTGTAGCTCTCCGAAGAGAATAATTTATATTATACTTACAAAACATATGTTTGTCAAGCCTTTTGCGGAATTTTTGAATATTTCTCGGATTTATGGGTATACTATTTGATTTGGACATAAAGAAAGAGCCGATGAAATGTGTCTTTGCGCACACTTCATTGGCTCGGCAGTTCGATTGCGGATGGTATTTTGTTTTGGGCGGTAAATGGGGACATGTACTAATAATCATATGTCTTGTGTTGATTTTTTCTGTAATATAAATATGTAAAAATCACTATTAAAACAAGTTCTGCTAATATGATAATTATACCCGTTCCACTTTCTCCACCATTCCAAATTGTATTTTGCATTATATTAGTAGAAAGCCAGTGATGATTGGTATCATTTCCTAATCCGAATATTCTAATTTCTGTCCAATTCCAAGCAATATGGAATCCTAATGGAAACCAAATATTTTCTGTTTCCATTCTCATTAACCCTAATAGGATTCCTCCAATAGTTAAATAGATCAAAGATAGCACTGAATAACTTGAGTTTAACAAATGACTTAATGCAAATATCGCAGCGGTAATAATTAAACCAACATATTTATTTTTCTTACTACATAAACCTTGTATATAGCCTCTATAAGTTATTTCTTCAGCAAAGGCTACTCCGAAAAAAATAATTACCCCCATGAATAATGAATATAAAATATCAGGATTTAATCTATTAAATTCAAAAGAAACTTGTTTCATAACAATCAAAATAATGATGTAAATCGCTACAAAGATTATTCCTAATGCAAATCCCTTGATAAGTTGTGAAAGTCTATGCTTTTTTGAAAAACCCATATCTTCCCAATTTATTTTTTCTTTCTTAGCGATGAATTTATAAAATAGATATATCAATATAGTTGTAATTACGATGCCTATGACATATCCTAAATCACTATTCATTGTATTAGAAATCATATCTGTAAAATTTGTTATATGAACATTTTGATAAATCAAACTTCCTAATATGCAAGATACTAAGGATATAATATTTACAGATACAACTGATAATAAAATTTTTCCAATAGTTATAAATTTATTTTTCATTCATTAACCTCTCTACAAAATGAAGTTGTTTATCCAAAATGGAATGGAATGACCATATCAAGTAAGAAAGCAAAACCTATACTAATTGTTCCCATTAGCACAGAACTCCTCAATGTGTCCCTCCTCAAAACAGTAAGTCCAATAATAAAGACTGCCAATTCTAAAACAGAGCGTGCTTCGAAATATCCCCATCCATATACAAAAGTCATGTTAAACAATACTGCTAAAATCAATATTGATAGCACAAATGCCGGTTTGCTTTTTCCTTTCGCATACCAACAGACAAATGCCAAGAACGGAGAAATAATGGTAAAGCCAAACCAAATCATAGCGTAACTTCTTGGGAAAAAACCTGCGACATAGTTTGAATACAAATAGTAACTTGTAACCATACTGACAAAAAACACAAAAACATTAACGCTTGCTCTTATTGCAGAATTACTATAAATAGAAATACACAGTGCAATCAATACCCAAACTGCAAAACACCCAAGGAAATTATGAACATCTAATGCTCCATCTACTGCCATAAGCACACTTGGAAGTTCAGCTTGACGAAAATCCAAAAATTTTGAAAAAGTCCCCAAAGCTATTCCAAGGAACAATACAGCTATGGTATTTATAATTTTTTGATTACCAGATATAGAATTTTCTGCACTCCTTATATCATTCAAAAACTTGTTCATAGGCATCTCCCAAATTCTCATTTGTCGTTCAGTCATGGAATAATTATACCATGGATTTGTGGAAAATTCTACTGTGCAGACAGAAAAAGAAGCGGCATGAGTGTCCCATACCGCTTCTGAAGTGTGTCTATGCGTAAATTAAGTCTGAATTAACAATTTCTCTTGCGCTTGCCTGTATGTTATTCATTGCGCCAATCCAAGCCATTGCGTCGATGCATTTGAGTTCTTCCGTTATGCCTTCATTTTCAGCATATTGCTTTACTATCCGAAAGAACAATTCCTCTGCCTGCTCGTTTATGGCAGCAAGATAGCTGTTTAACCCACCGCTTGTTAGCAGATTGACATAGAACAGCCGCTTATACTCCTTGATATACCGCAAATGCCGCTGTCCCCATATCCCAAGGAGCTTTTCTTCTTCGGGTGGTAGGGTAAGGTCAGGAATAAGATATCCGTCTTCTTCATGATAAGTTCCACCCATTTCTTCAAAAATTGAGTTTGCCATTGTTGTAATCCTCCGTTATGATTTGAAATTTTCCTACAATTCAATCACTCTGGCTGATTACAAAGCCTAAGAGAGAAGCTACTTCCTTATGTAGCCCCTCCCTTATGCTGCTTTTTTTAGTTCCTCATCCTCCTTTTGCTGTGGTGTCAAATAACCAATAGAGCTATGTATCCGCTTACGGTTATACCAGCCTTCTATGTATTCAAAGATTGCTCTGCGGGCTTCCTTTGAATCCTGATAAGTATGGAGATATATTTCTTCCTTTTTTAGTACAGAATGGAAGGATTCAATACAGGCATTATCGTATGGATTTCCCTTACGGCTAAAGGAATGCAGGATTTCTTTCCTGCTCAGGCAATCTTCAAACGTTTTACTCGTATACTGGCTTCCAAGGTCACTATGCAAAATGATTCCTTTTGTATCCCTGACGTTCAGGCAGGCATTCTCTACCGCTTTCACTGCCAGTTCCGCTGTCATAGATGTGCCATAGGCATAGCCGATGATTTTACGGCTACACAAATCCATGACAGATGCCAGATAAGTCCATCCTTCTTTCTGCACATGGATGTAGGTAATATCTGTGCACCATTTTTGATTGATGGTTTCCGTTCTAAAATCACGTTTCAAGATATTCACTTTATCATCTGGGATACTGCCATGATTGGCATGGTGGCTGTACTTCTTTACTACCACAGAGCGCAGTCCCTGCCCTGCCATATGCCTCTGGACCCGCTTGATGCTGCAGGGTGTCCCAGCGGCATTGAGTACACGGCATAGTTTGACAGCCCCATATCTGCGTTTGGAATCCTCAAAGGCCTGTTTCACTTTCCTGCCGAATTCCTCATACTCCATCCGCTTATTTGAAGGTACACAAACCAGAGCCTTGTAATAGGTACTCCTTGGGAATTTCAGGGCACTGCAAAGCTGGGATACAGAGTAATTGGTTAAGTTATTCTGGATAAATGCAACAATCTCGGCTATTGTTCTTTTGCGAATATGGCGGTCGCTTTTTTTAGTATTTCGTTCTCGATCTTAAGGCGCTGGATTTCTTTTTGGAGAGCCTTATACTCCTTGAGGGTAACCGTTTCCTCCTCTGATACCTTGATAGGGGAAAGCTGCTTTACCCACCCGCTGATAGTACTCCGATTTACGCCATATTCACGTTCCAGTTTTGGATACGAGGTTCCTCCGGCATTGTACAGATCCACGATCTGCTGTTTAAATTCCAGAGTGTAAGATTTTTGGTTTTTCGCCATGCCCTTCATCTCCTTTGCTCTTTCACTTGATAGTATAGATTGTTCAACTTTTCCTGTCCACTCTTATATACTAACACCAGTATTGATAGTCGCCCTCAACCTGAAACAGCATCCGTTTTTCCATTTCGTTTAATTCCATGTGAATCTCCTTTCTCTTGAAAATGGGTATAAAAATGCCATAGGTGGTTAACCTATGGCATATAAAAGAATATATAAATATTTCTTTTATTGGTTTGAATTTTAGGTAAGCAGAGATTTTTCTGTCCAATAATAAGTTTATCGAGAGGTTGTTTATGAAACAGTATAAAACTAAATGTATGTATGGCTATTCAATTTTGGGGGAGCGCCCACCCAAATTAGATACTCAAACAAAATATGTAATTATTGAACAATCGAGGTTTTTCCCGCATTGTGTTATTATTCAACGAGTAGACGGTAAAATCTTTCAAGGTGAAAAAACTTGGATTGTTCCGCAAAACAGCATATATTAACCAAGCTCTAATTCGTTAATAATGTCACTCAATGTTGATAGATTTTTGTTTTGCTCTAAGAAATCACTATATAAGTTTTGTGCATTTCTTAAAAGTTCATCATAATACATAATCCTACAATGGTAAGCTTTTAAGGCTTCTTTAGTAGCTTGATATACATCTTCATCATAATGTTTTCCGTCTAGGTGATTCCCTAAGAGGACAATAATTTCAAATGGTTCAGGCTGATCTAAGGTAGCCATTACTTTTTTTGTGGCAGAAAAATATTTATATACTTGAGCCGTTATTTCTTGTGATTTTACCGTTCGATCTCCTTTTTTTAATTCAATTATCAAATGCTTATTAGATGCTTTTTTATATCGAATATCAAGGCGGGCATCTAATTCTTCTTGAGTGAGACTTGCGTCTATGGTTTCAAATTGTGTTTTAAACGCTTGTTCTACGATTGGAGCTTCAGTTCCTCTATCCCATGAGGGATCAAGTAGCCACAAATTTTTGCTTAAATGGTCTTGTATGACTTTTTCAAGGCTACCATCCGATACAACATCTTGCATTTTCCTAATAACAGCAAGACGCTCTTGCACAATTTGATAATACATAGTTGCTTCAATATCATCAAGCCGTCCCGCAACTTCTATAAATGCCGCAATATTTTCGGCGGAAATTTTTTCAAGTTGACTTAATTCGTTTTTTAATTTAAATGATTCAAAAGCCAAAACTCCATGCTTGAATAGTTCTTTTTTCTCCTCTTTTTCAACAGTTAACTGATTGATTTTACCGAATAATTTTTTTGCAGATCTTTTATCATCTCCTTTCAACTCGTTATACCAATCGCTTACAACCACGTATTTGCACGCTTCGTCGACTCCATTAGTGCTTCTGGTCTCTTCCCAATCAGTTCGAACTGATGTAAGGCTCTTTCTAACAAATTCTTTTAAAGCGATATAACGTTCATCGTCTTCAAAGAAATCCTGCCTGCTACTTGTAGTTATATCTGCCTCATCGTCTAAATCCAAAAAATCCGCAGATAATTCTCCAAAAACATATTTTGAATAGAGGGCAGTTGTTCCAATTTCAGAAAAAATATCTTCTTTTGCCATTTTCCCACGAACCATAATTACAATACGATTTAAATTTTCGTCATCATCTAGTTCCTTTGGTTCTGAGCAAGTAGCAATCCATCCTGTAATGTGATAAGAAACTTCACCAACCGTTATCGTAGAGGGCAGTTCCTTTATAAGTTTAATTTTATTTGCTTTGGTTTGACTCTCCAAATCTTTTTTGAATTCATCAGGCTTATCCTCTGGAAGAAACATCCATACACATTGTGCTTTGGAGAGATAATTTCTATCAGATATGACTATTTCATCACCATTTATTGATACTTTAAAATTATTCTTTGCACCAATAATTGCAAATCTGCGGGCTAAACGCTGCCTTAAATGCGTCGCCAAAGCAGCTGTTCGCTTTTTCTTAAGATCATTTAAAATAATTTTTGTACCGTTCCCACAGAAAGTTATATTATCAGGAGATAACTCTGTAGGAAGGTATGTATCGTTGGTTTTAATTGCCTCCTTCAGAGAATTTGCATCAATTTTAAAACCGTTAATTTCTCCATCTTTTTTAGAGTAAACCTCAACAACATTTGCAATAGAGAAAAGAGATAGTTTTCCAATTCCTTTTCTTCCCATTACTGGTCTATGAAGTATTGGTGACAGACCACTTTCGCTACGTTTCTGATAGCCTACAGTCAAATATTTATTATTTATATCGGATAGGTTCATCCCAATACCATTGTCAGTAATGGATATACTATCGCCATTAATTTCTATTAACACTTCTTTAGCATCTGCATCCCAGGCGTTTGCAACCACTTCAGATAATACTGCAGAAGTATTACTATAGAGATTTAATCCCAGATGATTTAATACCTGTAAATTTATAGACATTTGAAATTTGGGTTGATTCATGGCTCTACCTCCCTATGTTCAGAAATATATTCAAAATAAAGTCGTATTGCACGTCGAATTTGAGCACGTACAGACGGAACAATATCTTCAAACATAGATTCCTTACTTAATTTTTTTAAATAATATTCACAATCATCTGTACCGAATTCCGAAATCCTTTTTGCACGACCTATTCTTGAAAGAGTATCTCCTGCTACTTCCGCAGAAAGTTTTTTTTCGTTCTTCAACCAATCAATGAAGCGCAGGTTGTGTAAATCGGTATCTCCTTTAATAAAGCGCATTAAACAAGTTGCTACATAATTAGCCAATTTGACTGGAACCGCATTTCCAATCATTTGTTCAGTTGAAGCAGATGAATCATCCCAAATAAAATTAGGCGGAAAGGTTTGTATAAGGGATCGCTCTAGGCAAGATAAGTTACGTATTCCATCGGGATCAATTACATCTCCACTATGCTTTTTATAGTTTCCTGGTTTAGGACGGTTAACACCTCGTATTGTAGGAGAGGGCTCGTCAACAGAAAATATACCACGTCGTTTGTATGAACGAGGGTGTCGATAGTAATATTCCATTGACAAATTGTAATTTTCCTGTCGAAAGTATTCTCTTACTGTTAAAGGGAAAATAGACTGATTTGTTGATAATAAACCATCTAAAAAACTGTCTTGCCCATTCTTAAATCCAATACAAAAAAATCGTTTCCTTTTCTGAGGAACACCACAAAAACTAGCATCAAGAACTTTTTCTGTTAGCCCATATCCAGCTTCTTTAAAAATAACTCTGGCTTTTTTATAGGCCTCACTACTAGCTGCACGCTCTACATTTTCCATTACAAAATATTTTGGAGAGATTGCCTTTATTATTTTTGCATATGAAACAGTTAAATCTGCACGATCGCCTTCAACCCTATTTCCTGCTCCAGAAAAGTCTTGACAAGGCGGTCCCCCTATTATAATATCAGGATTATATTTTATAATGGTCTGGACGGAAAGGTTTACATCTGAGAGGTCAACATCTTCAATCGGATGTGTGAAATTTTTCTTATAGCAAGAGATAGCAACATCCCAATGCTCAAATCCCGCCAAAATGTCAAATCCTGCTCTTTGGAAACCCAATGACATTCCGCCACAACCACAAAATAAATCTACAATGTTAATGTTAATCTCCTCCTTTCTGCCAGTCTGTTTAATAGGCATTTGCGAAACGCCAGAACCCGCATAAATACGGGATTCTCTTTGTTACAAAATAAAACAACTCCTCACTGGTCTGTGGTATAATTGAAATGTCCAGTAACAATTATCCATATCCACCAGTAAAGGAGTCGTATCTATATGATAACACATAAACAACTCTCTTTGGCAGATATTTTTAC
>CAJTIR010000071.1 GCA_910576385.1 Lachnospiraceae bacterium | reverse complement strand
GGAAGCCCGCAGAGCAATCTTTGAATACATAGAAGGCTGGTATAACCGTAAGCGGATACATAGCTCTATTGGTTATTTGACACCACAGCAAAAGGAGGATGAGGAACTAAAAAAAGCAGCATAATCTTTCGACTTTTTTTGTCCAAAGTATTGACATAGGTCCACAAGCTCCCCCACTACCTTTTCCGCCTGCTCATTTTCAAGGCTGAAGTTTTCCTTTACTTCCTCCACACTGATGCTCTTTTTCTCCATCGCATAGCTGCCGACTTTCTCAATTAGCCCGTCAAGCGCTTCCCCCGCCCTTGCCGCTTCCTCAGTGTGGAGGTTTTCGTTTCCCTTTTTCTGCCCTTTCAGAAAAGAAAGCACTTTGTCCATTTCCTTTTCGTCCCCGTTTTTCAGGTAATCATCAAACGTGGCAATCCTGCCGGATTTCAGTTTCTGTATCATCATGTTTACCCGTGGGACTGCCTCCGTGTGGAAAATGATCTCGCTCATGCCGTCCTTCTTGTTGATGTCGGGCAGGACGGAATATAAAAGCCCGTATTTTTTCGCCATCTTCTGGACTTTCTTCATGTCCTCCGTCGGGAACTGGAACACCTGCAAATCCCCGCCTTTCATAAGGAGCCTGCGCATGTCCGTCTTTCCCAGTGTTTTTTCATGGTCCATGACCGCAATCAGAAAATCCAGTGCTTTTTTCATTCCCCCAATTGTGCCGCCGCAGACTTTCATGGCAATCTCCATCCCGTCATAGACGACACGGACAATCTGGACTGCCTCCTGTATCTCTTCCGCCATACATTCCACCTCCTATAAAATTGCCTCTTTCCTAACCCGTTCCTGCACTTTTGCGGTATCCGTCCGCCTGATTTCCTCCTCGCTCATGGAAATGCCGCAGGCAGACAGAAGTTCCGACAAGGTCTTTACTGCCTGTTCCTCCTGCACACGGTACATTTCAAGCGATACGAGAAGGTTTTCGATCCTCTTTATCCAGTCCGGCGTAAAACCTGTGAGTGCCTGGTATTTCCTACATACGGCATCCCTGTCTGCGCCTGCCTCCACAAGTTCATCAACCAGCTTGTTTGTCAGTTCCCTGTCATTCGTCCGGAAAGCAAACTGTACCACAAATTCCTTGTCCCTCTCTGTCAGGACAATGTTTTTCTGCTGGAACATCTGCGCCGTCTCCGTTACTGCTGCCAGCCCCATTACTGCCCCTCCTTCATCCTGTTTTCATAAACTGCAATATTTATGATTTCTTCCATCTGCTCTGCCGGGATTTTGCTGTTAATCAGCACAAGAAGCTGCTTCTCTGACAGCCCTTTCTCAATGGCGCTGCGCACCTGCACAAGCTGTTCCGGCGACAAGTCTTTTTCTGCAAGCAGCTTCACAATGTCCGTTTTCTTCTTTAAAAAAAGACGTGAGAACATGGAACTCATCACGCTCCCCCTGTCCTTCCGTTCCACCGGGACAAAGCGGATAATGTTGCCGTCCCTGTCCACAACCGCAGCATGGTATTCGATTCCGGGATAGAGTGCAGATTCCAGCATACCCGGCGCACTGCTTTCCGCCTTTGCCTCCGGCTTCTTTTCCTTTTCCGCCTCTCTGGGTTCTGCCGCCGTACCCGGTTCTTCCCTGACTGCATTTTTTACCTGTTCCTCCAATGCTTTCCGCTCCTTTCTTACTGCTTCTATCTCGCCATGCAGCTTTGCAATCTGCACCCTTGCCTCATTGAGTTCATTCTGCTGCTTTTCCAGCATTTTGTCCTTTTCGGAAAGCTGTGCAAGGAGGTTGTTCTGTATCTGTGCATCCTGCCCTGCGGTTCCGATTTCTTTCAGCTTCTCATTTAAGGCGTCATACCGTTTCTCCTGACAGGAAATCTTTTCAACCACCTCACGGATCTGCTCCATCAGTTCCTTTGCATACGCCGTATCCTGCCCGCTCACTGGCTCTGCCTCTTTTATCCGGCAAAGCACCTGTGAGAAAAGGCGCTTCATGGTATACGCCGTGTTTTCCGCACTGGAAATCACCCCGGTTATAGTATCCATCGGAACCCCTTTTTCATAGAACTCAAGCGCCACCGCCATCTGCTCGCCGCTTAACCCCTCTTTTAAGATTGCCGCCTTTTCCTCTTTGCTGTAACCGTTGCGCAGACATTTGGAATACACACACATCTGCCTGTAATCGTACCTGCCATTGCTGTATTCCTCCGTTTCCTCCTTTGTCAGCCCGAACCGCAGGTCATCCTCTATCAGCTTCAGGATTTCCCCGGTATACTTCGGGTTCTGTTTCAGCCTGCCAAGATATGCTTTCAGATCCATGCCGCTAAGCACCGTCCGTTCCTGCATAAAACCTCCAATCCTGCCCGTTTTGGGCAAAAATTAAACAGCCGTTTCTGGCTGTTACGCTCATCTGGATTTTTCTTTTCGTTCCCTTTCCTTTTCCTGTTTCTTTTCCGGCTCCGGTTTTCCCGCCCTTTCCCCTGCCGTAATCTCCGCAAGGATACGGGCGGCGATCCTTTCCTCTTTCGCCACAGCCTTCTCCTTTTCCCTTATCCGTGCGATCTCGCTCCGATAATGTTCCTTAAATTCCGCAAGCTGCCCTGCCGTATACCCTTCCTTTGCAAGCCTTGCCGACAGTTTCACATATTCCTCATGCTCTTTCTCAAACAAGTTTTCCCCACGCTGGAAACAGTTTTCGGACTCTTTCAGTTCTTCCAACTGGTCTGCAATGTCAAAGAGCGGCTTCATTCTCGCACGTTCCTTAAATATACGGCTCTTTTCCCTTGAAGTCTCTTTCTTTCTGCCTGCCATCTGCAAATGCAGCTCTTTTATTGCATTTTCCGTCTGCCCCTTATCCCCGGTCACGTTATGCCTTACAAGGAAAAGGTAATCTTCCTGTAACTTCTGCATTTTCCTGATGTCGTCACGGTACTGCCATGCCTTGCTGTACGGGCGCTTCTTTAAAAGCCCTGTTTTGTAGAGCCTTGCAAAATAGCGTTTCTGTATGCCGGACATTTTCGCCCTTTTATAGCGTTTTACCCGGCACCGCACGATCCTTGTCTTCTGCACTGCCTGTATTTTCTTATAAGAAGAAAGGCTCTCCTGCACGATCCGTTCCCATATGCGTTCCTCCGTGTAGTTTTCCCCAAGCGACCTGCACCGCCTGAACCTGCTCATGCCCATAGGCTTGATTGCAAGGTATTTACCCTCCGTCCGGTATGCGTTCTTTATTCCGTAACCCATATCGGAAAGGACGGATAAAAAAGACTCATAGGTTGCCGACTGTAAGACTGCCGCATCAATGTCACGCTTTATCATGTCCGCCCACACAAATTTACCATCACGGAAGTCGTTCCATTCCTTGTAGTTTTCGGATTTCTTCGCCCTGTCCTCCGATATTTCAATCGTGGAAAGCCCGTATTCCTCACAGAGACGGTTCGTAATGGGCTGTATCTCCCTTGCCCAGTCCCCTTTTTTATAACGGTACTTCCTGCCGTCACGGAAACTCACGCTGTTAAAGATGATGTGACCGTGGACATGCTCCGTGTTGTCATGCACCGCATACAGAGCCTCATAGTCTCTGCCGAGGTACTCTTTTGCAAACTTCCCGATTACCTCAAAGGCAGTATCCGCATCCACTTCCCCCTCCACGAAGGATATGATCAGGTGGTAGCCCTGCCTCTGGTCCGTCTTTCCAAACTGTTCCTTTGTCTGCCGCATCTGCTCATATACCTGTTCCTGCTGGCAGTTAAGGGAACCCACGAGCCGTCCGCCGCACGTTTTCTCCGGCACAGTGATATAGTCGAGTGCCTGTTTCAAATGCTTGCCTGCATATCCGGCACCGCAGTCCCCGATATAGAGTATCTTGCTGATTGCCAACCGCCCCTGCTCCCCTTTCCTTACATGCTGCCTATCTTGTCCGCCGCCTCCCTTACGGTAATGTTGAGTTTTTTCATATAGGCGCTTAAAAGCTCCCTGTCCTCTGTACGGTACAGCTTTGAATTATAGTTCCTTGTAATCTGGTTGATGTTATTGCCAATTGCGTTGACCTCATTGATCAGTTCTTTCAGGAGGATACGGATTTCAGGGTAATCATTTGGCTTCTGCGACAACAGCAGCCGGATATACTCTGATTCTTTCATGCCGTTTTCCTGTGCCTGCTTTTTCAGCCTGTCCGCCTCCTGCCGTGTCAGACGGAAAGGCTTGATGATGTCCTTTTTTTCTGCCGCCATCTACCGTGACCTCCCCGCACCCTGTTTTTCTTCCGGCAAAATATCCGGACGCAGAGCCACACCCTCCTTTATCTGTCCTGTCATATTCCTGACAGCGGCATCAATATCGCTGTCTCTGCTTATATCCGCAATCAGAGCATCCGCCAGCGTCTGCCCAATGGACGCAATCACTTTTCCATACGCTGTGCGGTCAAATAACCCATCCAGTATTTGTTCATCTTCACGCAATGAATCAAGCCTGTTACTCTGTTTTACAAAGTCAGCCATATCCTTTGGGTTCGTTACTGCCGCTTCTGCCTCCTTTATCTGTTCCAAATTCCAATCCGCAACGGTATCGACTGTATCATCAATGGTGTCCGGCTCCCATGTTACCTTATCCTGCTCATCACACAGATCGCCACGGAACATCCCGCCGTCCATGTGTCCCAGCAGATAACCATGCCCTTCCATATAGTCAACAAGTTTCTGCCCTTCTACCTCCGTCATGGGGAATGTTTCCCTGAAAAACTCTGCAAGCGCTTTTCCGTCCCCGAATTTTTCCGGCTCTTGCCCTCCTATTACCTGTGAAAGATACATCTGCCCGCCCGTATACCCGAAATCCTCATATCCGAATTGCAGGGCTTTTTCTTCCCCCAGTTCCAGCTCCTCCGCAAGAAGCACCGCACCGAAATAATTCACCCTGACATTTTCCTCCACTGACACCGGGAATCCGTCGTCATCGCCATGCCGCAACTCATAGCAGTGCATCCCCTCCGGCACTGTTCCTTTATCCACACGCAGCTCCGTGAAATATCCCGTCCTGCCCAGAAGTTCCACTTCCTCAAGCACCTCTTTCTGCACGTCCACGGTTTCCATCTGCAACCACCTCCTTATCTGTATACTAGCAACTTCCCGATTTCCACTCCGTTCAAATTCCGGGGGAATTTGCCAGATACGCACTTTGTAATACAAGTGCCTCTGGTTAGGGGACTTCCCCTAAAACCCCGCTGATACATATAGTGAATTTAAAAAATGATAGTATATTTTTATTTTGACTTCACTTTTTGCAGTCATTTTCCTGTTCTGACAGCACTTTTTCAATTCTTTTTGGAGAAATCAGCCCTAAACTTTTTTCTGCACTTTTTCAATGATAGTGCTTTTTGCAATCACTTTTTCAGAATGATAGCACTTTTTCAGTTCTCTTTCCATGAATGACTTCACTTTTTGCAATCAGGCAGATTACCGTGCCATTTCCCGTTTTGGCGTGATGTCTGTGAGGCACTTTTTCGCCTCCTGCAGCCACTGGTTGTAATCCTTGAATGGTTTCGGCGGAGGGCAATCCTCCACCTCATAACCAAGGCAAAAGTATTTTTCCATGAGCGCCTCTGCCGCTTTCCTGCCCGGTCTGTCATTGTCAAGACAGAAAGAAATCTTCCTGACTTTCGGGTGTTCCTCTAAGAATGTGACAAGCGGCGCGTCGGAAAGCATCCCAAGAGCCAGCTTGTTTGTTTCATAATCCCCACGGATTTCCATATAGCTCATCAAATCTATTGCCGCCTCAAATACCATGACCTCATCACTGTCCCCATACCAGATATTAAACCCATGATTCTTGTCATTGCCCTCCACATCACACTTGAAAGCCTTTCCTTCCCGGTCAGAAACTCCCCTCATGCTGGCAAAGCGTGTTTTTCCCTGCACGTCATTTCCCTTAAAGACAATGTTGTGGTGTCTCTTTTCCTCATAAATCAATCCGCAGCTTACAAAATAATCCACTATATGGCTGCTAATCGACCTGTCCCCTGTCAGGTATGAATAAAGATGTTCATTGTTCCGTGCAGGGGGCGGCAGCACGAACTTCTTTTTCTTCTCCTCCTTTCTTTCCACATATACGCTAGCGCTCTTTTTCTCCCAGTCCCCATCCCTCCGGTATCCAGAAAAATCAAGCAGCCAGAAAACAGCCTCCTTGACTTCCATGCCCGCAAAGACACGCAGGAAATCTATCTGTGAGCCGCCGTTATTTCCCTTTTCATGTTCCCTGGACCACCGGAACCAGTTTGTGCGGTTGTAAATCCGTATGGAATCCATTTCTTTCAGCGTGTGGTATCTTCCTATCTTTTTCACAGTGTAGCCGAGGCTTGCTGCCACCGCCGTAAGGTCAACGCTCTTTGCAAGTGCAAGTTCCTCCGCCGAAAAACTTCTTCTCTCGTCCATCGCCTCACCTTGCCCTTCCTTTTTCCGCTGCCATTGCCGTGCTGCCAAAATCAAGTGTTTTATAGTCTGTAGAGAGGTATATTTTCGGGTGTTCCAACAGCCCTTTATCATGAAAGCTGAAATACTGGCTGTTATCACCGCCCACAATCACATGATCAATCAGCGCAATCCCCATCAAGTCTGTCAGTTTCAGCATCCGGTTCGTAATCATGATGTCCTGTTTGGACGGCTCCAGTCTGCCGCTCGGATGGTTATGGACTATGATCATCTTCGCCGCATTGGAAAGGATGCTTGCCTTAAACAGCTCCCTCGGCTCTGCAATGGTCTGATCGACTGCCCCCATGCTTACAATGCTGCAATTAATAGGGCTTCCATCCGATTTCAGGTTAATGATGCACAGCACCTCCCTGTCCATTTCACATAAAAAATCCCCCACTACTTTTACGGCATCCTGGGGAGTTGTGATCTTATGGTCTGAAAACAGCGGCGCATCCTTTACCAGCCTTACCGATACGACTTCCAGTTTAAAGGGTTCCTGTTCCTGCATCTGCTTTCTCCCCTCCCGGCTCAATACGGATAATAAATTCCCCCTCCTGCCGCTGCACCAGTTCCATAAGTTCCTTTACGGTCAGTTCTTTTGGTGTTTCTTCCATAAATATCCGCTAAACCTCCTATCTGGACTGCTTCGCTTCATAAATGTGTCCCTGTTCTGCCACAACTCCGTCCAGCCTTTTGTTTGGCGTGTCAGTTGCAAGCGTAATCTTCCGCAGGTCCTTGTCATAGTGGTACACCTGATTGGAAAGCCGTTCATCAAGTTTCACCTGATCCATGTTTATATCCGCAACCATCTGTGCCAGTTCTTCCGGCTCGCCCATATCGACAGACACAGCAATGACCTCATGCACAGACGAGGGGAGAATATACAGGTCACTTCCCACTTTTTCTGCCAGTGTATGCAGCTTATCTTCATAAAGCATGGAAACCGCACCACTGATTCTACATTCATTTGAAATAATCCACATGGTCTGGTCCGGTTCCATTTCTCCAATCATAAGGTCTGCCATTGATGCCGGCATACCGTCAGCCAGAAACATTTCCCTCATTACCTCATTCATGGATTTTACGGCGGGAGGCAGTATGCGTCTGGTATTTTCCGCAGCAACCTTAAATAACTGTTCTTCTCCCATCCCAAGTTCCTTTGCCAGATTATTATTGATTATGGTACTCGAAATTCCCCGTTCATCCACGCTTACCACCCATCGGTAAATAATGGACAGATCCTGAAATTCCCTGTGCGGTATTCTTTGCAGCAAATCTTCATTCTGCACGGTATTTACAAGCTGGAATATGATATTAGCCTTTGCCATGCTTTTATCCAGCGGCGGCAATGCGGGCTGTTTAAATGCCCTATCCATTGCCTCTGCTGCATTTTGCATGGTTTCCTGCAAATCACCTGTCCTTAAATATTCCTTATACATGTCACTGATATATATAGTGGGTGAAGGATTCCCTCTTGCGCCATCCATATAGAAGCTGAGTCCGTCCAGCTTACAGTTAATCTTTTCCACCGAGTCAACCCTTACCTCCATATTGTGATAACTCTCAGGCATATAGGATAAAAATTTCTCCATTACCACATCTTTGAATATTTCATAATCCATCATTATTCACATTCTCCTTTCCTATCCTCCTGTATTCCTGCAACTGCTCCAACCTGAAACTTTTACATTTCATACATGCCGTTTCCATGCAGCATAAAGCGTCCACAGGCACATCAAGAGCCTCTGCAATCTTTACAAGGGTATCTGCCTTTGGAACTCTTGCGCCGCTCTCATACTGTGCAATACGCACATCCGCACTGTTTCGGAAACCTGCCTTCCCACCAAGTTCCTTTAAGGTCATTCCCTTTTGCTTACGGTAAAACCGTATCCTCTCCCCTGTTGTCATGTGTCCTCCTTTCCATGCCGCAAAAATGCGGGACATATAAGCTGATTCCGCTTACATGCCCCGCCGGGTTCATGCATGGTTATTCATTACTTTTATGCTTCTGCGCCGTCTTTTTTCTTCTTCCAGAAGATGATGCCGAGTCCGGCAGCGACAGCCGCAAGACCGAACCCTGCAAATACCCACGGGTTCATATTGTCCCCAGTCTGCGGGAGTTTCGGTTCCGTAGGCTTGTTTGTCACTTCAAGGGTGTACTCAATCACTTTCGTCTTTCCGTCCTTGTATTCAAACTTCACTTCCTTTGGCGTGGAATCAAGGAGATACCCTTTCGGAGCTTCCACTTCCACTACGGTATAAGTGACTGCCTCCTCATACTTCCCGTCCTTAAATGTTGCAATCGGAAGTTCGCCGCTTTCTGCGTGACCGTCCTTGTCAGTGGTAAGTGTCTCGATCACTTTCCCGTCCGTGTCACGGATTTCAAATTTTGCGCCTGCAAGCGCTTTTCCGTCCTCTGACTTCTTGCTGATGATGATCTTTCCAACTGCCGCTTCGTCCTTCATTGCTACTTTCTGGATTTCATCAGTCTCCTTCACCTCAAACTCAATATCCTGTGCGATTACATAGCCAAACGGCGCTGTCTCTTCACGGAGAATATATTTTCCGGCAGGCAGCTTCTCGATCATGTGCGGCTCTTTGCCGGAAGTCCACTTCTCCACTAGATTGCCGTCTGCATCAATGACGGAAAGGACAGCCCCCTCAAGCTCATTGTCGCCTGTAATGTCCGTCTTTGAAATCTGCACCTTGATCGGCTTGTTTTCAAATTCTGCCTCAAACTCGATCACTTCCTTATCATCGCCCTGATAAGACGCATCCACGTCAAATACCTTGCCAGACTTCACATATCCCTTTGGCGCTGTCATTTCCTGCACATAATACTTTCCAAGCGGGAGGTCAGATACAAAGGTCAGCTTTCCGTCCTTTCCGGTCACGCCACGCTCAATTTCAGTTCCAGCCTTTACAATGACTTTGCCGTCCTTGTTCACAATATCCTCTTTTGCAAACAGTCCGAAAACTGCCCCCTCAAGGACTTCCTTCGTGCCTGCCTCTTTCTTAACCACAGTGATCTGCACTTTCTGTCTCTCATTGCTGATGTTCATTCCTGCATAAACCACTTCTGTTTCCTGATCGATATAGGAGAGGTCCGCTTCGATTGGCGTATCGTCCAGAACGAACCCTTCCAGTGTCTTTGTCTCAACAAGGTAATATTTCCCAAGCGGTAAGCTGTCAATGCTTGCATAACCTTTTTCGTCAGTGACGATGGTTGCCACAAGTTCGTCAGCCTCATAATAGATCGTGTCAAGACCATCCGGGCTTACAATATCCTCTGCCGCATAGACTTCAAATTCAACTCCTGCAAGACTGTCCTTAAAATAATTGAAAATGAAGTCATACCAGTGTCCTTTCATAAGGGTAGTGTCCGTTACAAATTCGCCGTCTTTGTTGATGATGATTGCACCTGTCGGAACTTCGTCTTTCATAACTACACTCTGAATATCAGCGGTATCTTCCACCGTAAACTTGATTTCCTCTGCTTTCAGATAGCCGTAAGGCGCAAATTCCTCACGGAACGTATAAGTCTCCCCTGCTACAAGTATCTTGATAACATGAGCCTCATCTGCCACGGAAGTCCATCTGTCAACCACATTGCCGTCCTTGTCAATGACTGTAAGCATTGCACCGGAAAGCTCTGCGCCGCTTGCAATGTCCTCCTTTGTAAATTCAAAGGTTGTAGGCTCATTCAGAAATTCGCTGCTGTACTCTGCAACTGCTTCATGCTGTCCCTGGTACTCTGTCTCAAAAGTGATTACTTCATCACTGGAAACATAGCCTTTCGGCGCTTCCAGTTCCTTTGCCTCATAAACTGCAAACGGGTAATCCTTTTTGAAAGTGATCCTGCCGTTTTCGTCAGAGACAGCGGTTTCAAGAAGTGTGCCTGCTTCAATGATTACTTCCTCATTGGCATTTTCAATGTCCTCTGCCGCATACAGTCCGAATACTGCACCTGCAACTGGTGTATCTTCCTCTGCGTCTTTTTTGATGACCGACATATCCAGTTTCTGTCTGTCATTGGTAAATGTCACGCTTTCATAGATCACCGGGGTTTTATCGTCCACATAAACGAATGTTACAAGCTGCTCTTCCCCGTTCAGCACATAACCATAAGGCGCTTTAGTTTCCACTACACGGTACTGTCCGAGCGGAAGTCCTGAAATGCTTGCTTTCCCATCTTCCCCGGTTGTGAGCGTTGCAACAAGATCGCCCTTGCTGTAATACTTTGTCCTGTTTCCATTCTCGTCCTTCTGCATGTCTGCTGTAAAAATATCCTCAGCGGCATAGACTTCAAACTCTGCCCCTTCAAGGGAGCCTTCCTTATAAATGAACTCCTTTTCGTCAGAATCAGCAAACAAGCCGCCCTTGTAGCCGTCAAGGATTTCGCCTTTCTTCTCAACTGTCAGTTCCCCGACAACGGGTTCGTCCTCATATTCCACGGTAATGATTGCATCATAAGTGTCAGGATCAGTCTCATAGAACGTATCGGAATCAACCGACACTTCCACATAATTTGTGTTCAGCACATATCCGAAAGGCGCTGCCACTTCCTCAATGCGGTAATTTCCAATCTTCAATGTGTCAGGCAGGATTAAGTCGCCGTCGCTGTCAGTGAAGAAAGAAGTGTGTGTAACCTTTGACGGATAAGTTGTAACCATCTTGACATACTCATTTTTGTCAAGGTTGAAAATCTTAAACTCTGTATTAGGGATAAGGACTGTCTGCTTTGTGTCAGCGTCCTTCTTGATCACACGCAGCTTTGCGGTAAATTCACGGTCAATGAATACACGCCATACCTGCGGCTCTGCCGGGTGGTTCTCCACAATCCTTACTTCAAAAGGTCTTACCGTCTGCATGTTATGCGGTGTGACTGTTTCAACTACCACATAAGTCCCATAAGGGATTGGCTGTGTCACGATATGCCCCTTTGCATCCGTGAAAAGGGTAGTCTCACCCTTGCTGCCGATTTCAACAGGTTTTGCGCTGTCAAAATCATAACTTCCATCTTCCAGTACGGATAAGGAAGATTTCAGGTATGCGGTAAAGCCTGCGCCGGATAATACAGGCGCTTCGGTGTCGTCCCCGTTGTCGGATACCTTGATAAGCTGGAACGGCTGCTTGATGACCTGCTCCGGCGATGTTGTGCTTCTTGACACTTCCGCTACCAGATCGCCCTCATAATCGCAAATAACATCGTGTTCCTCTTCATCAAGGAGATACCCCTCTGACGGTGTGATTTCCTTTACATAATAGTTGCCGAGATAAAGGTTCTTTACCTCTGCATTGCCGCCCTCGTCCGTTGTCATTGTCGCAACAAGGTCCCCTGCATGGAAGATAATGCCTGTTGCACCGTCCGGGTGTGCAATATCGTCACGGGCATACAGACCATAGACTGCGCCCTCCAGTTTTGCGTCTCCCTGCGGAACGGCTTTTCCTGTCTCCTTATCCTCCTTGTAGATATGGATTTTTGCCGTTGTCCTGTCATTTGCAAAGGTGTGGGTAAATGCTGCCTTTGCGGTTGTTTCCGGCAGGTAGTTGAACGTAAAGCTGTACACGTCAGAACTGTTCCTGTAATATGCGTAAGGAGCCTGTGTCTCTGAAATATAGTAGCTGTTTGCAATCGGAAGGTCTACCGTGTAAGCGGCGCTGCCATCCTCCCCTGTTGTAACGGTCTGTAATGCAGTCCCCTTTGTCACAATGACCTGTCCTGCATAGTTCTTGATGTCATTTCCCGCATAAAGCGTATACTGTCCGCCGTCCAGCGGGTTTGTTGTCTCGGAATCTTTCTTTGTAACGGAAACTTCCGCCTTCTGTCTGGCATTCAGGACCGTTGCTGCCTCATACTGCACTTCCACCGTCTGATCCTTATACTCAATCTTCACTGTATGCGGCTCTGTATTGATGGTATATCCGTCAATGCTCTTTGTCTCTGTTACGATATAGGTTCCAAGATGAAGGTCTGTAAGAACCACCTGCCCGTCACTTCCTGCCACAAGGTTTTCAGCGATCACATCACCTTTGCTGCAGACCTTTGTGCCGTCAGCCTTGTAAATGTCTGCGCCTGCTGTCACTTTGAAAACAGCACCCGGCAGTTTCTTTTTCTCATAAGTGAAATTGCTGCCATTCCATCCGGTCAGGACTTCCCCTTCTTTATAAATGGTAATCGCCCCAAGCTGCTCTTTGTCTGTTGCACTGATCCCGGTTGTCTGCCCTGCCCTTACGGTCAGTGTGTGGACTTTACCGCTGAGTACATATCCCTTCGGGGCGGTAATTTCCTTTACATAGTAGGTTCCTGCCACAAGTGCATTGGATTTTGCATAACCGTTCCCGTCTGTAGTCATGGTATCTACCTTATTGGTGCATCCGCTGTCAGAATAAATACCGTACACGGCTCCTTTCAGCTTCACGCCACTGGACTCATCGGTCTTAACGATCTCCCCATAGCCGATGTTTTCCGTCTTTACCTTAAAATAGGCATGGATAGGATCGGCGCTTGGTCTTTCCGAAACAAACTCCTGATAGTTTGCTTTTTCCGTAAGCCAGAACACACAGCTTGAAGTAGTCTCTACCTCTCCTGCCGTGGAGTTCATGGTTGCCATTGCCGCTGTCGTGTTCACTTCTTTGCTGGAAATGGTGACTTTGTTCCCATTCTTTTCCACTTTGTACCCGCTCAGCGAAATATCAAAGTTAGAAAGTACGCCGTTGCTGTCAGTAAGGGTTTTCTCAAATCGCCTGTTCCCCTCATTCCATTCCAGCTCATAAGTTTCAGCGCCGCTCTGCGTCTTACTTGCAAAACTCGGTCTTGTCGCATAATAGGATGCACTGATGTTGTTCTTCAGCCCCGCATAATAACCGTAAGACGCTGCCGGATTCGGAGCTGTGTCGCACAGTTTCCTTGCTGCGGAATCGTCGCTGCCCGTTCCGAACAGATTGCCCACAATCACCCATACCATTGCCTGCGTCGCTATGAACTGGTCGCACTGGTCGTTTGACGGTTCTGTCGCACTGTTGCTGTTAAAGCCAAAATACAGGCAGTAGCTTAAAAGTTTCTCCTGCTCTGCCGTCATGGAAGTGCTTGAATTAGGGTAGCTGTTCATAAGCTGCCCGCCGTCTGCTGACAGACCGAAATTCATGCAGTAGGCGGCATTGCCGTCCAGTATGGCATACAAGATTTTCCCGTGGTTATATCCTGCCTTTAGTTCACTGACCTCGCCGGATGCCTTTGTCGAGGCATACCAGAACTCAAGGTTTGCACTGGGGCTTGCTGCAAATGCAGCCGTTCCATTGCCAAGCAGTGCTGTAAAGACCGTAAGCAGGGCTAAGAATCCTGCCATAAACCTTTTCATTTTCTGTTTCATTCAAATTTCCTCCTTAAAAATAGGAACCCGCAGGGAACCTGCGGGTTGTCGCGATGCTCCTCAAATGCTCCTGCAAGCAGGGCATTTTCATCGCTATCCGCGCAAAAAAATGACAAGTCATGAAAACTGGCTTGTCATTTTCCGTTTATTGTTACTCTGTTTTATTCTTTTCATCTTCATCCATACATCGGTACGCCCTCTTACCTGTAACAGCGGAACTCATAAAAATCTGTCCCATTCAGGTTATACACTCCTGCATACTCAATATGAAACACAGGTTCCGTTTCCAGCAGCATCATTCCCGCAATATAATCCGCTATTTCCTCCTCACTGCCAAGTTTCCTGCCGGACGTGGTAGACGCTTTATTCAGGTCCGTCTCCACAAAGACACTGTAATACCCCAGTCCGTCATACGGATAATAGGAATTGTATTCTTCCTGTGTTATCTTTCCCTCTGCCAGCAGGTTTGCAAGGTTGTCCGTAGTGGTTATCATCCCGCCTGCCTGACACTTGGCAACTGCCTGGCTGCATACGGAAACGGGATCATACGCAGCTACAGTCTGTTCCTGCGGCTGTGGTTCTTCCGGCTGTGGTTCTTCCGGCTGTGGTTCTTCTGGCTGCGGTTCTTCCGGCTGTGGTTCTTCCGGCTGCGGTTCTTCCGGCTGCGGTTCTTCCGCTTGTGGTTCTTCCACTTGTGGTATCTCTGTACTGCCCTGTGCGGGTTCATTTTCCTCTTTCTTCTCCGGCTGTCTTACAGGCTGGGGGCTCGGCGGTTCCTCTGCCTCCTTATGCGCCTTTTCCGGTTCCGCTTTTTTCGATGTTTTCTTTTCAGCCTGCCTCTTTTTTGCCTCATTTTTTCCTTTTTGTCCCACATCAGGGGTTCCTTTATCCCCCGCCATATCTGTTTCTTTTGTGCTGTCTGCCATTTCGGTCTTATCCGCCTCCATATCATTCAAAACATTGTCCTTGCTGCCACATCCGGCAAAAAGCATGATAGTTACGGATAAAATGAGAAATAATCTTTTTTTCATATGAATCACCTTTCCTTTCCCCATAAGGGAAAGGCAGGCTGTGTCCATGTGCCGCTGTCCTTTCCCTTATGAAAAGACTCTGTATCATCTGCACGGGACACATATCAGTTCAGGACTGTCCCGTATTCTGTGCATTGTTTCCTCCTATAACGCTACTTTAATTTTCCCATGTATGCCAGCATCCTTTTTTGCCCCTTGCTGCCTTTTATACATGCTTTGTAAAATCTAAGCCTCCACACGCTGTTACCACCTCCTCCCCCTGCCTGCTGAAACGCCTGCCATCGTCAGTACAATTCTCATAACCAGAGCAAGGAGCAGCAGGAACAATTTTGCCATACCAAGCGCCAGTTTCAATGCCACAAGCACTGCCTGCAATATCCATTTCAATATAGTAAGCAATACCATCCCGGTTTTTCTTAAAACTATCCCTGCCATAAACCATTCGTAACTATTCAGCACCCCGTTTAGGGCATATTGATTTTTGGTCAAAACAGAGAAAATAAAATTTCTGTTTTACCATTGCTTTATCACGAAAAGTGGATAACTTTTCAATATAACTGCCAAGTGCTTTTGGCCTGTGGATTATGGCATCATCAATC
>CAJTIR010000070.1 GCA_910576385.1 Lachnospiraceae bacterium | reverse complement strand
TATTGTGTCCCCAAAATTGAACTGGCATAAAAATAACAAAGAAAACCATCTGTACAATCACTGCTAAACCGTTCTGAAACAAAGCATTACTCAATTCGTGTTAAATTTTCAAGGTACAAACAAAATCATATAAAAGTTAACGTGTCTTTTGACACCCTAATCCTAAAGATAAAAAAATACCCTTCCACAAAAGTGGAAAGGCATTTTCTTAATCAGCCAAAGAAGGGACTCGAACCCTCGACCTACGCATTACGAATGCGACGCGCTACCAACTGCGCCACTTTGGCATGGACATTAACAAATCTCTATCTATTATATACACTTTATCTTAAATTTGCAAGTCCTTTTTTATAAATTTTTTAACAGTTCACTTATCCGCCAATTTATAAGCAAAGTTAGCTGCAACGCAGTGAGAAAATGCTGTAAGCGCCTTTGCGAATGGCATAGAAATGAACCGTAATAATTTATTTCCTGCCAAAACGCAAGGCATTTGCCGGACAATGATTGATACAGTCACCACACTGCACACATTCTCGATCTCCCACTTTTTTAATATCCATCTGACAACGCTTCAGACAAATGTTACATCCCGTACATTTGTCTTCATCGATACACATCCCAATCACAGCAGTTTTATGAAATAGAGAATAGAATGCACCCAAAGGACAGATAAACCGGCAAAAACTTCTAAAAATAAAGACTGCTGAAATCAATAGCAACAACAATATAAGTATCTTCCATGAAAACAACCAACCGGCAAGTGCCTGTAAGCTCTGATTCATTGACACCAAAATAATTCCTGCTTCCAAGGTACCTGCTGGGCAGATAAACTTACAAAACCCAGGAACCAAAAGAATCAATGGTATTCCAATCACAAATACAATAAGAATTATATATTTTAATAGAGATAGTTTGCTTGTCCAGCGATTTTTCTTTATCTTCCTGCTGGGTATTTTATATAGTAACTCTTGAATCAGCCCAAATGGACATAAAAATCCGCAAATCACACGCCCAAGAACCACGCCAAATAACAGCAATACACCCAATATGTAATATGGAAATCTATATTTTGAAGAAATCAGTGCAGTCTGCAGGCTGCCCAGAGGACAGGCAGCGACAGCTCCTGGACAGGAATAACAATTTAGACCAGGCACACAGAACCCCTTGAAATCACCCTGATAAATCTTTCCCTCTGCAAATCCCGTCAAATTACAGTTATACAACAGGGCACATATTACCTGCACAAATCTCCGCTTACTCTCAGTTCTGTGAAACCATCTTAATTTTTTATCTGTTTTCTCTTTCATCAGCCAATTCCAATACACTCATAGCAGATGCGAATTGCTTTATTCCTGATATCGCGAAAACCATTTTCACAAAGCCCAGCCAAAATCAGCACAATGGCTGCTATCAGTATTCCTTTCTTGAAATATTGTATCTTATGTCTTTTCATATCTTACTTCCTACAATTCAGAGTCAATCGTACTTTTGTATTCTTCATACTGCTGCTCTGCCCCTTTTGCACCAATATAAATCTTTTTTACTGTTCCATCCTTACCAATCACCAAAGTGTAGGGAATCCCATCTGTAGGATATTTGCTGATAATCTCTCCCTTTTCATCATAAGCAATTGGAAATGTATAACCCTTTTCTTCTATAAAACGATCTACAGTACCCTTATCTTCCATCGAGTTTACTGCCAGAATCGCTACTTGATCTCCATACTCTTGATAAAGTTTTTCAAATGCTGGCATTTCTTCCACACAAGGTCCACACCAGGTTGCCCAAAAATTTAAAAGAATCACTTTATCTTTTTGTTCTGTTAAGGAAAATGTACTTCCATCATTTACTTCCGCTGTGAAATCCGGCGCTTGATCTCCCTGTGATAATTCTGTTGCTTGTCCGCTTTCCCCTAACATACCTTCAGATGCTTTTTTATTGCCGCATCCACTGAAAACAAATGTCATACATACGATCAATGACAAAAACATACTCCATGTATATTTTTTTATCTTCTCCTGTTTCATATCATTCCTCCTAAACCATGATACCTGTTTCACAGACATCTATTTATGTTTATACTATTGCAGTTATTTTAACATGTATTAAAATTAATTTCCACTATTTTTGTATACTGCAAAATTTTACTAAAATATTACAATCCACTCCCACCACCTCCTTAAAGACACTGTAAGTAAACTATAAGTTAAAGTTCACACCCACGCCATTCGATGAGTGAACAGTAACACTATAACATAAAATATACAAAAAATTATCAGATTCCTATTGATTTTTGTAGTATTTACCCATTACAATAGTAATGTAAATTATTTCACCCTGCAGTATTAATTTTAGTAAACAGATTTAACTAAATTAGTCTGCAAGAAATTTTCAGATGGCATAGGTGCAGAGTTATAAATATTGTAAAAACAGACCTGCACTGCCGTCAAAATGTCAATTGCGTTTTAAATTGAATATGGCATAGATCAGATGTGAGTAACACCTTTCGGCAATGAATTGCTTATCGCTGTCAGTGTCTGAATTACTCCTCCATCAATCTATGCCTCTGGCGGATGGCAGACGCATGTAGTTTTTAACAAAGTTGGCTTGCGCGCTGCCGCAAGAACGCCAAACCGTTCTTAAAACAGGCGAATATTTAGAAAAAGGAGGCGGATATGATTAGTCGAATACTATTCGGCAAACGGAAGGGAATCAAAAACGCCAAACACTGCCATACAATATAAAACGTACAATTGAAAAAGCATCATAAATAATATGATTGCTTCTTGAAATCACAGCCATACGGCTTGACCACCGGCTCTGCCGGTGGTTTGGATGAACCCCTCCGGGGCATTTTTCGGTACCGCCTATAGGCGGTGTCTAAGCAACCCCTTTTTCGGTGCTGCCTATAGGCAGTATTTCACTAACCTCTGGTACTTGGCTGCCTCTTAAAAGAGGCTCTTTATCCTTCTATTCTACTGCATTCCTCCTGCTCTTCGATGTACTTTTTGATTGTCTCTTCGTTCACTTGCCCAATCGTCTCGGCATAATATCCTCTTGCCCAAAAATGTCTGCCATACTTGTCCCTGTATTCTGGGTGTCGGTCAAATATCATCAGGGCACTCTTTCCTTTCAATTTTGACATCACTTCCGAGATACTCATCTTGGGCGGAATCGAAACATACAGATGTACATGGTTTGGACATACTCCGCCTTTTATCAATTTTACTCCTGTGATTTTACATACTGTGGACAATATCTCGCCAACCTCTTTCCCAATCTTCCCATACATTACTTTCCGGCGATATTTCGGAATAAAAACAATATGATACGTGCAATTATACTTGGTATGTGCTAAAATCTGATTATCCATTATGGATACCTCCTGCTATTGTTGATTAGGTTGCCTAGACCCAAATCTATGATAACATAAGTGATCTCTGCCCATCGGGACTGGTGGAGCAAAGATCGTCCGATGGCAGCCAGCCTGAACTATGATGGTAAGAAAATAGATGCTGGAACTATCAGCTTAACAAAGAACAACAACAAATTAATCAATTCAAAAGAATTTACGCTTGACAGTCAGCAGCTTGTAACTTACACAATTACTTCCCAAGCAGATCAGGCGCCTGTGATAAGCTGGCTTGCAATAGTTTCTTTGGAAGGAGCAGGACATACCCATATCTATACTTATCAAGACAACAAAGACGGTACCCATACTGCTGCTTGCATTGCTGGAGATGACAGTATAACAGAAGAACATACCTATAAAGATAACACCTGCGAAAAATGCGGCGCGAAAAAGCCAGAAGAGCACACTCATACATATACTTATAAGGATAACAAAGATGGTACTCATACCGCCACTTGCACCGCAGAGGATGACAGCTTTACAGAAGAACATTCCTACAAAAATAATGTATGTGAAAAATGCGATGCGAAAAAGCCAGAACATACACATACATATACTTATAAGGACAATAAGAATGGTACTCACACTGGTACCTGTACTGCAAAAGATCACACCTTCACAGAAAAACATACCTTCAAAAATAAAGTATGTACCTTGTGTGGTGCGAAAGAGTCCACTGCACCAGTCACTTTGAAAAAGCCTGCGCTTTCCAGCATCACCAACACTGCAAAAGGCATTACCATAAAGTGGAAAAAGGTAACAAATGCAGCAGACTATCAAGTTTACCGCAAGACAGGCAGTGGAAAATGGAGTAAGGTTAAAACAGTAAAAGGGCTTTCCTGGACAGATACAAAGACAAAGAATGGCACTAAATATCAATATCGGATCTATGCCCACAAGGGAAGTGTCAAGAGTACTGCTTCTGCTGCTAAGACCATTTACCGCCTGGTGACAAAGAATCTTACTTCCGCTAAGAATCTCAAAGGCAAAAAATTGAGCCTGAAATGGGCTAAGAATACCAAAGCAAGCGGCTATCAGATTCAATATGCCACAAACAGCAAATTCAGCAAGGCAAAATCTAAGCTGGTTACTGGCGGTAAGAAATCCAGTATCACCCTCACGAAATTAAAAAAGGGTAAAAATTATTGGGTACGGATTCGCAGCTACAAAAAAGTATCTAGTAAAACAAAATGTTATTCCGCATGGAGTAAGGTCAAAAAAGTAAAGATTAAGAAATAATCTCTCAAAAATCATACCCCAGGCATCCCGTTATGCCATTCGGAGTATCATAAAGTATAAACAAAGAAGTCTTTCAAAAAATTATGGTTGAAAGACTTCTTTGTTGTTTCACAGTAATATCCACAAATTGTTTGACCATTTCTCATGTATGATTCGTAAAAATTTCCATACCCTATTGACATTTTTTATTTTCTCTTTATAATATAATTTGTTTATCATTATTAAACTCAAAAAATATTATTACTTTTATTTTATTATTATTAAACTTAAAAGTCATTATTACTTTACTCTAGGAGGCTGACTATGGACATTGGACATCGTATGAAAGAGTTGCGCATCCAGTATGGATTGACCCAACAGGAACTTGCCGACCGCAGCGAGCTATCCAAGGGCTTTATTTCCCAATTGGAGCGGAATTTGACGTCTCCCTCTGTGGGAACTCTGCTGGACATTATCCAATGCCTGGGCACTACTCCCGCAGAATTTTTTACTGACCAGGAACCAGAACAACTCGTATTCCGGCAGGATGATTATTTTATCAAGGAAAAAGAGGATTTGCATCATCAAGTCAAATGGCTAATTCCCAATGCGCAGAAAAATGCTATGGAGCCAGTGCTGATGACTTTAGCGCCCCACGGAACTTCTGAGATCCTATTGCCGCGTGAAGCAGAGGAATTTGGCTATGTACTTAAGGGAAGCGTAAAATTATTTTACGGTTCCCGCTCTTATACGGTAAAACAGGGAGAATCCTTTTATTTAAAAGCAGACAAAAAACATTATATAGAAAATTGCAGCAGCAGGGAGGCGGTCATACTCTGGGTTTCCACTCCCCCAAGCTTTTAGGAGGACGCCATGAGCAAACGACTGATTGATTTACAGCATATTACCAAATCTTTTGACGGACAGATGGTGCTGGACGATTTGAATTTATATATTCGAGAAAATGAATTTTTGACACTTCTAGGACCCTCTGGCTGTGGAAAAACTACAACTTTACGAATTATTGGCGGTTTTGAAACGCCTGACGAGGGAACTGTAATCTTTGACGGCAAGGATATCACGAAACTTGCCCCCAATGAACGACAGCTCAATACGGTATTTCAAAAATATGCGCTGTTTCCCCATATGTCCATTGCCGAAAATATTGCCTTTGGATTAAAAATTCGCAAAAAGAGCAAAGCTTACATTGAGGATAAAATTAAATATGCGCTGAAACTAGTCAATCTAGATGGCTTTGAAAAACGCAGTATCAATTCCCTGAGCGGCGGCCAGCAGCAAAGAATTGCCATTGCGCGTGCCATTGTCAACGAACCAAAAGTATTACTCCTTGATGAACCTCTGGGCGCTCTGGACTTAAAACTGCGGCAAGATATGCAATATGAATTGATTCGGTTAAAAAATGAACTTGGCATTACCTTTGTGTATGTAACCCATGACCAGGAAGAAGCCTTGACCATGTCTGATACGATTGTTGTCATGAATCAGGGGTATATTCAGCAAGTAGGCACACCTCAAGATATCTACAATGAACCAATCAATGCCTTTGTCGCCGATTTTATCGGGGAGAGTAATATCATCAATGGTACCATGATCGAAGACCGATTAGTAAAGATTTTGGATGTGAAATTTCCTTGTGTGGATGAAGGATTTGGAACAAATACTCCAGTGGATGTGGTAATCCGACCGGAGGATGTGGTACTAGTCTCTCCAGAACAAGGCATGTTGGAAGGTGATGTCACCTCCCTGATTTTTAAAGGCGTTCACTGGGAAATTGAGGTTCTTGCAAATGGATATGAATGGCTGGTACAGACAACCCAGATGCACCCAGTTGGTTCCCATGTAGGGATTTTGGTCGATCCTTTTAATATTCAAATTATGAATAAACCGGAATCTAATGATGAAAAGGCGGTGGAATCAGATGCGTAACTTAAAACGCCAGCTTCTAGCTGGACCCTATCTTATATGGATGATAGGATTTATCCTGCTCCCTGTGGCTGTAATCTTATATTATGCATTTACTACAACTTCCGGCAGCTTTACCTTTTTAAACGTTTCCTCCATCACCTTTTCTGTGCATCTGAAAGCATTGCTTTTATCTTTGAAACTGGCTTTGATTTGTACAATAATCTGTTTGATTTTGTCCTATCCTTTGGCTATGATTTTAAACGGCATGAAAACCAAAAGCCAAGGATTTGTGGTATTTATTTTTATCCTGCCAATGTGGATGAATTTTATGCTGCGCATTCTTGCCTGGAAAATGTTATTGTCCAACAATGGGGTGATCAATTCCTTGTTGGGCACACTGGGACTGCCAAAATTGGATATTTTGAATACGCCGACCGCGGTCGTTTTCTGTATGGTATATGATTTTCTTCCCTTTATGATTTTGCCAATCTACAATGCAATGGCACGGATTCAGGCAGATACGATTGAGGCTGCCAGAGATTTGGGCGCCGGAACTATCACCATATTTTTTAAAATTATTTTACCGCTGACAATGTCTGGCGTTGTCAGCGGCATCATTATGGTCTTTGTCCCTGCACTGACCTCCTTTGCGGTCTCAGATCTTTTGGGTGGCGGCAAGGTATTATTAATCGGAAATGTGATTGAACAGGCATTTATGCAGGAATATAACTGGAACCTGGGTTCTGGTCTTTCTTTTGTGTTAATGATATTTGTAATAGTCAGCATGGCTTTGATGAATTCTCGAGGAGATGAGGGTGGAACTGGCGTATGGTAACTGCTGCCCTCTTCAAAACAATCTGAGATTACAAATAATCAAACAAAACTACAGTGATCTAAAACTATAGTGATAATGATTTTATTAATAAGTTTCTAAATCCAAAAAGGAGGTAAATTTTCATGGTCAGAAAATCAGCAGAACGAATCTATCTGTTTTTGATTTTCCTATTTCTATATCTGCCCATTGTAGTACTGATTGTACTTTCCTTTAATAATTCTAAGTCCAAGGTACATTGGGGCGGATTTACTCTAAACTGGTATAAAAGACTATTTTCTAGCAGCTCCATTATGGAGGCTTTCTATACTACCATATTTATTACCCTTGCCTCCGCCCTGATTGCCACTTTGCTGGGAACTTTGGCGGCGCTGGGAATTGACGCCATGAAAAAGCGTGGACAGGCTGTAATGCTGGGTGCTACTAACATCCCTCTGTTAAACGCAGATATTGTCACAGGTATATCTATGATGCTGCTATTTGTCCGTTTCACTAGACTAGGTATGAACACGGTATTGATTGCACATATTACATTTAATATTCCCTATGTGATCTTAAATGTATTGCCCAAATTAAAACAGAGCAGCCGCACGACTTACGAGGCAGCATTAGATCTGGGCGCAACACCCTTATACGCTTTTTCTAAAATTATCTGGCCCCAAATTCTCCCTGGAGTACTCTCCGGCTTTTTGATGTCCATGACCATGTCCTTGGATGATTTTTCTGTCACTTATTTTACGAAGGGCACCGGCATTAACACCCTGTCCACCATGATTTACACAGAAATGCGCAAAGGCATTCGTCCAGAAATGTACGCACTGTCCACAATTCTGTTTTTGATTGCCTTAATCCTGCTGTTATTTTTAAATTATGGTAAGACAGCGCATAAGGAACCACATCATTAAAGTTTACTATAGATAAAAAAGGAGACATTTGCATGAAAAAAACATGGATGTTTTTATTGATGGTTTTGGCTATCTTTGGCCTCTCTGCCGGATGTGGCAAGAAAGACTCTCCCAACACCCTGACTGTCCTAAATTATGGAAAATACTTAGAGCCGAAAATCTTAGACATGTTTGAGGAGGAGACAGGAATTAAAGTGGAATATGAGGAATACATTACCCCTGAAAATATGTATACCAAATATAAGGCTGGAGCTATTGATTATGATTTGATCTGTACCTCTGACTATATGATTGAAAAACTCATTCAAGAAAATGAGGTCTTAGAAATGGATTATAATAAAATTCCACTTGCAGAAAATCTGGAACAAACTTATTTTGATTTTTCCAAATCCTTCGACCCGGAAAATAAATATACACTTCCCTACTTCTTTGGAACTGTGGGAATCCTCTACAACAAAGATATGGTAGATGAGATAAAAGTTGATTCCTGGGATATTTTGTGGGATAAGGAATACTCTGGAAAAATCATCATGGCAGATTCTGTACGAGATTCTTTTATGGTAGCGCTAAAGCGCCTGGGCTATTCTTTGAATACCAGCGAGGAAGATAAATTAAGGGAAGCACAAAAATTGTTGATTGAACAAAAACCAATGGTCTATTCTTATCTGGTTGATGAAGCCCAGGATGAAATGATTGCTGAAAATGCGGCTATGGCTGTCGTCTATTCTGGAGAAGCGGGATATGCGCTGGAATATAATGATAAGCTGGCCTTTTCCGTGCCGAAGGAAGGCTCTAATATGTGGATTGACTCTTGGTTTATCCCCAAAAGTGCAAAACACATGGAAAACGCAGAAAAATTCCTAAATTTTCTGTGTCGTGAAGATATCGCCATGCTCAATTTTGACTATGTATATTATGCAACTCCCAATACCCAAGTAAAAGCAGCCCTTGAGCCTGCACTTCAGGAAAATACGACCATATTTCCATCCAAGGAAATATTAGACAATTGTGAGGTATTAAAACCATTAGATGATGAAACCACTATGAAATATAATCTTTACTGGAAAGAAATCAAATCAGCGGAATAGTCAAATACCCCGCAGCAAGCTGAACACAATTATTTTAAATTATAGGAAATTCTTATAGATTTCCTATAATTTAAAAAATACGCGAAACTCCTATTTTTTTGGAATGTCTTGCATTTTTCTATCTGACATGCTACATTGATTTTTATCTTATGCCATACTTCCCGTTGCCAGCACAGCCCAGGAGGTATTTATGACATACGATTTTTTTAAACAACAATTGATGGATTCTCTAAGGGAGTTCTTTCCCGCCGATACTCAAATTGTCATTCGTCCATTTCCCCATAATAACCAGCTGATATTAGATGGTTTGACAATCTTAGAACCAGGCAGCAACATTTCCCCAACTATTTATTTGAATTTTTATTTTGAAAAGTATCAAAAAGGCATGAATCTTTCTACCATTGAGCAGCAGATTCTGCAATATTACCATCGTCATTGTCCAATAAACCATATTGACACATCTTTTTTTACCGATTATAACCGTGTACGTTCCCGAATCGTATATAGATTGGTTCATTATGAAAAAAATAGGGAACTTCTGAAAGAAATTCCCCATTTTCCTTATCTTGATCTTGCTGTAATATTCTACTGTCTCGTCGCGGAAGAACCTTATGAGAATGCATCTATTCTGATCTACAATCATCATTTAGCATATTGGAAACTCCAAAAAGAAACGCTACGAACACTTGCCCAGACAAATACTCCTCTGCTGCTTCCCTGGCGCTGTGACTCCTTAGCAGAACTTATCATGCCCGCTCTTGATGTTCTTCCTGTCAAGGAACGTCCCACACAAGAAGCATTGTTAGATGCTGAAACCATTCCTATGTATGTCCTCTCCAACGAACAGCGCTATTTCGGCGCTTCCTGCATTCTTTATCCCAATGCCCTAAAAGAAATTTCTCAAAAATTTGCAGACAGCCTCTTTATTTTGCCCAGCAGCATCCATGAAGTTATCATAATTCCTGCTTCGTATACAGAAGATGCAAACGAACTATCAGAAATTGTCCATGACGTTAATGTTTCTGAGGTCGCACAAGATGAAATCCTCTCCGATTCCGTCTACTTTTATGACCAAAACACAGAACAGCTATCTATAATCTCAGGCCAATCCTAGATACATTTTTTCATACTTTTTCGCTGAATTTTGCCAGGAATGGTCTGCCTTCATACAACGCTTCATCATTGCCCGCCATTCCTTGGGATGGTTTTGAAATACGTCATAGGCATATCGGATAATCATCAGCATTTCCTGGGCGTCATAATTGGCAAAGCTAAAGCCTGTCCCGGTCTGCCAGATCTCATTATATGCTTCCACAGTGTCCTTTAGCCCTCCAGTTTCTCTGACAATCGGCACTGTTCCATAACGCATACTAATTAATTGACTCAAACCGCAGGGTTCAAATTGGGAAGGCATCAAAAATGCATCTGCCCCTCCGTAAATCTTATGCGCCCGCTCTTCACTATAGCCAACAGTTGCAGAGAGCTGATCTGGATATTTTCCTGCAAAATAGCGAAAAGATTCCTCAAAACGATTTTCTCCGGTTCCCAGTACCGCCACCTGAATATTCATGGTATTGAGCATCTCTTCCATCACATAATTTACCAGATCAAATCCTTTTTGCTCTGTCATCCGTGAAACCATTCCAATCAACATGGCGGAACTATCCTGTCTTAATCCAAGCTCTTGTTGCAGTGCCTCCTTATTTTTCTTCTTCTGTGTGATATTTCTAAGCCCAAAGGAAACTGCAATCTTGGGATCTGTCATAGGATTGTATTCCTGATAATCAATCCCATTGACAATGCCTGACAGCTTATCAGAAGCCTGCCGCATAACGCCTTCTAATCCCTCGCCTCCTGCCGGAAATTGGATTTCCTGCGCATATGTCTCACTAACTGTCGTCACCTGATCTGCATATAAAATACCAGCTTTTAAAAAGTTTGTCTCATGATAGGCTTCCATTGCCTTATAGCGGCAGTCTGCTGGCAAATCCCGGCAGTTTTCTATATCATCAATACGCCATCTTCCCTGAAATTTTTGATTATGGATGGTTATAATTGTCTTCATATCTTTGTAAAACGGATGATTTCCATAAAATTCTTTTAAAAATACTGGGATTAATGCCGTCTGCCAGTCATGGCAATGAATGATATCTGGACAAAAATCCATCTCTGGCAATGCCGCAAGCACTGCCCTGGAGTAAAATGCAAATTTATTTACATCCTCAAAAATTTCATGATAGGGATTATCCCCAGCAAAATAATACTCATTGTCAATAAAGTAATAGATTATTCCGTCTTCCTCTGCTTTATAAATTCCTATGTATTCTTTTCCTCTTGGCATATCCGCATAAAATTCTGCCACATTCGACAGTTTTTTCCTGTCGGTTTCTGGGATACATAAATATTTTGGCAAAATCACCCTCACATCAAATTTTTTGCTGTCTAAATATTTTGGCAGAGCACCTACTACATCTGCCAGACCTCCCGTCTTAATAAATGGATTCCCCTCGGATGCTGCAAAGAGTATCTTTTTCATATGAAAACCTCCAATTTCTTGTGTGTACTGCATGATTTTTACTCTTACATTTCGCCCTGTGGAAATGTAAGTTCAAGCACACACTAATCTCTTAATTTATATTCTAACCGAATTTTGTCCGCAATTAAAGCAATAAATTCAGAATTTGTAGGTTTTCCTTTTCCATTATGGATCGTATATCCAAATAATTCATCAATCGTGTCCATTTTTCCTCTGCTCCATGCTACTTCAATAGCATGTCGAATGGCGCGTTCTACCCGGCTAGGCGTCGTTTGGTATTTTTTTGCGATTCCAGGATAAAGGATTTTGGTAATGGAATTCAGCATTTCCATATCTGTGACTGACATAATAATGGCTTCTCTGAGATATTGATAACCTTTGATATGCGCAGGTACGCCAATTTCATGAATGATATCTGTGACGTCACTTTCCAAATTTCGCCCTTCTAAATCCTGTTTTTTCTCATAGGCATTTACTTTGCGCATCTCATTTACTTTGCGCAGTTCAACATTTCTTACATGCTTAATTCGGTTAATGACCACATTGTTGTCAAACGGCTTCATAATATAATAATCAGCCCCCATAGAAAACGCGTCTTCTGTAATTTTTTCCTGTCCAATTGCAGAAATCATGATAAATGCCGGATATTTTTTCATATTTTTGTCATTTCGGATCTTATCCATAACTGTCAATCCGTCTAATTTCGGCATAACAATATCCAATAATACTACATCTGGCTCCTTGCGCTTTATCATTTCGTATGCTTCTTCTCCATCTTTTGCTGTCCCCACAACCTGAAGTTCTTCATCACTCCTTACAATATCCCCCAATGCCTGCAGCATTTTCTCATTATCGTCTGCAATTGCCACATTTAATTTTTCCACGTTACATCCTCCTGTTATTTTTCCTGTTTTTCCCTCAAAAAAAGACGCCCCGACAAAATGCCATAACCTACCTTATCGTCTTTCGACATTATAACATATTTGGACGTACCTTCAAGGAAAAGATTTCTCCGGTTTTCGACATCACAATACGGCTGCTCTCATAATAACACGAACCATGTCATTTGCGAACCCCCTTTCTGATTCCTCTACTATAATACAGATTGTATAATTGTATTTTCTGTCGAAGATTGTCGTATCATTTGAAAACTTTGACGCCTACTTTTTTCTGCTAATCCCAATATTTTATGTTTTGGCGACAATTGCGATATATTTTTGTTGCCATTTTACTCCAAATTTCCAACAATTTGTTTGAGTTTTTCAATCTGATCTGCCGAAAGATGTTTTCTCCCCAACAGAGCGGCAAACAGCTTATCCGCAGAACCATCATAAACTTTATTGATTAGCTCATCCGTCTCCGCCTTCTGAATTTCTTCTTTGGGAATAAGAGCATGACACATGAAATTAGGTTCCGTGCGCTCAATTGCCCCTTTCTTAATACATCTTTTAATCAATGTATAAGTTGTATTTTTGTTCCATCCGATCTCTTCTCCTAGAATGACAGCAATATGTTTGGCAGTGGAGTCTCCCTCTCTCCAAAGCACATCCATCACTTTCAGTTCTGAATCAAACAGTTTGTTGTCCATAAATCTACTCCTTTTTCAAATTTTCCGCAGCTTCTATCTAATCAAAGACTACTATAGTCTTTTGGGATTGTCAATAAAAAGAATCCCGCAAAGCAGGATTCTACGCTAAAAATATAGATATAAAATATTATCTTTATTCTGCAAAATATAGTCGTAACTTCTGCACAATCTCATTGACTGTATCATCAAGTTTCTTTTTCTCTGACAGATATGGCATTCCACTCTCCAGAATAGTCTGTATCACTATAGGATCTTCCATTGCAGGGACTGATAAATTTGTAATTTCTTGTTTTAATTTATCGAATAGTTCCTGTTTTGGCCAGGAAAAAGGTATTCCCAAATTGTCAAATATTTTTTTATATTGCTCCTGAATCTCATCCTCAGAAGGTTCTTTAACCATGCTTTGAAAAACATCCTGATTGACAGGAAGGCCGGAGATAGAAATTATTTTTCCAGTAAATATTTGCTGTTCTTCCTCACTGAGCGCAAATTTTATAAACTCTTTTGCAGTGTCCACATGTTCCGCTTTGCTGTTTATCCCTACCAGCAAAGGACTAAATACATGATTAGAAACGATTTGATATTCCTGATTAAAATTTGGAATATGGATCAATGTTCTTAGAGAAGAAAGGTATCCTAAGTCCATCGCTATATTGCCATATTGAATATCACTTTCCATTAATTCTGTATCATATAAGAATGCATCCAGATCTATCTCTATATTCTCTTGATCCTGAAAGTAGAAATCCCAAGCCCATCCTGCCTTAGATTTTAATTCATCATTGATACTTTTTGTCTGTTGTAAAATCAATTTCAATTCATCTTGATCAATCATTCCCTCTTCTTTTTGAATCTTCTGCCAATATACACTGATGATATAACGCAAAAGATCCTGGCCATTACGATACATGAGAGGCATTTCTTCTGTATTTTGTACTGTTTTTAATAAATCTTCCACAGAAGAAACCTCCGATTTTTGCGCTTGCTTCTGAAGCAATACTGGAATTTTAAATGAAATTGGAATTACATATTGATGGTTATCTTTCTGCAAAGCAGTAAAAATATTTTCAAATATCTTGCCTTCTTTGAGATCGGATTCCAGATCACCTCTCATATCCAAAAGAATTTCTTTTTCCTGATAGGCTTTCCAGGGAAGATTATTTAAAAGTAAAATATCTGGCCCATTTCCCGCCATAATTTCCGTATTCAAACGATCCATAAGATCGGATTCCATTTCTGTACTGGAATCGTCTATTGCTACTTCATATTTTACCAATACATCTGGATATTTTATCTGGAAATCTGAAACTAATTTTTGAGTTATATTATTCTTCTTTAAAGAATAAACTACCAATTCTTTTTGTGGATATGTTGGCAATTCCGCATCATATTCATAGCGAAATAATTCTATTTGGGAGGAAGCATAATTTCCCATAAACGCCAAAAATATATTCTCATTTACATAACAAAAGTTATCTATATAATAATCAATATAATTAGACAAACTGCTCAATTCCCCATCTACCAGAAGTTCTGTAAGCGCTCCCTTCTCGTCTGTCCCATAAATTCCTGACTCATCGCAGTAAAATAAAGTATTATTTTTCAAATTAACATCCATACATGCAGGGTAGTGAGTCGAAATTTCCAAATCCGATAATTTTTTTCCAGATTTGGCATCTATTATTTGAATCGCTTCCTCATGTTCCTCAAGATAAATTTTATTTCCAAATAATGCCATTTTTGCAGGTTTGATCTCCCTATTCCAAGTCACAGAACCGTTATTCAGATCACAACAATATAATTGGTAAGACATTAGTAACTATTCAGAGCCAACACTATTCAAAGATGAAATCAGGGTGGCCTGAAATTGCATTTTTGATTGCTTCGTAAGCATTGTATCCCTGCTTATGTGCCGTACCAACGTAGGACATGATTTTCAGATAATCTCTGGCACCTTCTTCAGTTCGGAAGCAGCCGGATA
>CAJTIR010000069.1 GCA_910576385.1 Lachnospiraceae bacterium | reverse complement strand
GTAAAAATATCTGCCAAAGAGAGTTGTTTATGTGTTATCATATAGATACGACTCCTTTACTGGTGGATATGGATAATTGTTACTGGACATTTCAATTATACCACAGACCAGTGAGGAGTTGTTTTATTTTGTAACAAAGAGAATCCCGTATTTATGCGGGTTCTGGCGTTTCGCAAACGCCTAACATTTACCGACAATGAAAGGAGTGTACCTAAATGAGTACAATAACAAAAACAAAAGCAGCGGCTCCAAAGGTAGATATCTGGAAGCTTACAATGACAGCGATGCTTTCTGCGATAGCATTTATTTTAATGTTTTTAGAGGTTTCTGTCCCCATTATGCCGCCTTTTATCAAATTAGATTTGTCAGAGCTTCCAGCTCTGTTGGGAGCATTTGCGATGGGGCCAGTCAGTGGGGTAATGATCTGTCTGGTAAAAAATTTGCTGCATCTATTTATGACCTCAACCGGAGGTGTAGGTGAATTATCTAATTTTATTCTCGGAGCCTGTTTTGTGCTTCCAGCAGGTCTGATTTATCAAAAATGGAAAGGAAAGAAAAGCGCTATTTTTGGAGCAACAGTTGGGGCGGTACTAATGGCAGTAGTCAGTATTATCTCAAATTACTACATTGTATATCCATTTTACTATAATTTTATGGCAAAGGAAGCTATTTTAGAGGCATATCAGGCAATTCTTCCCAATGTGACCAATGTTTTAGAGTGCCTGATTGTGTTTAATGCCCCATTTACGTTGGTGAAAGGATTGCTCAGTGTCGTAATCACAACATTTATTTATAAACATATTTCTCCGTTTTTAAAGGGGAGCTATCGGAATCGATAAGCAATAAATTTAAAGGGACAGAAAGAAGGAAATTTATGGGAGAGTTAGAAAGTAAAGAGAAAACAGAACGAACGCCTGAGGACTACATGCAAATGGTTCTTGAGTTGGCACGTCGGGGAGAAGGAAAAGTATCACCCAATCCAATGGTCGGCTGTGTAGTGGTCAAGGAAGGCCGGGTGATAGCCACAGGATATCACGAAGCATATGGCGGGTATCATGCAGAGCGCAATGCCCTGCTGCACTGTACAGAGGATCCCACAGGCGCAGAGCTTTATGTGAATTTGGAACCCTGTTGTCATTATGGCAAGACACCGCCCTGTACAGAAATTATTCTGGAAAAAAAGATTAAAAAAGTCTATGTGGGCTGTCTGGATTCCAATCCCAAGGTGGCAGGAAAAGGGATTGAGATTTTGCGGGAGCATGGCGTATCGGTGGAGACTGGGATTTTAGAGCAGGAATGCCGTGCATTAAACGAAGTATTTTTTCACTATATGGAACAAAAGATGCCCTTTGTGGCGATGAAATATGCCATGACTTTGGATGGCAAAATTGCCTGTGAGACAGGAGATTCCAAATGGGTGACGGAAGCAGAAACAAGAGGGTATGTGCAGCGTCTGCGCAATCGTTATCGGGGAATTATGGCGGGAATTGGTACTGTGCTTGCAGATGATCCAATGTTAAACTGTCGTCTGAAGGGGGGCAGGAATCCAGTACGGATCATCTGTGATGCCAGGCTGCGGATCCCTTGGGACAGTCAGATTGTGGCCACAGCCAAAGAGATTGAGACAATCATAGTCTGGAATTATCGGGCAGCAGAACAATTCTATAGCATGGACAAAGATGCGGAACATCCAAAAGATGAAAAACAGCGGCAGGAACATACAAAAGAGACACAAAGAAGAGATCACAAGGCTTATCAGAGAATACCAGATCGATTGACAGAAACGATGGTCTATCTTGAAAGTAAGGGCATCACCCTGTTGGAAAATCCCTTGAAATCAGGAACAACAGTGCCTCAGTTGGATTTAAAGGTGCTTTTTGCTCAATTGGCGGCGAGAGGGATAGACAGTATCTTGCTGGAAGGCGGGGGAACTTTAAACGCTTCTGCACTGCGGGAAAATCTGGTACAGCGTGTCTATGCTTTTATTGCCCCCAAGCTGGTGGCAGGGGCGAATGCCAAGACGCCAGTGGAGGGAGAAGGAATTTCTTATATGAAGGATGCTGTAAAATTAGAACATATACAAGTTAGCCTTTTTGGAGTTGATATTTGTGTCAGCGGAAGGGTTGGAGAGGAGAATACATGTTTACCGGAATCATAGAGGAGACTGGAATTTTGTCTGAGAAAAAGCAGGGGGCAGTATCAGCACAAGTGAAGATCCGCTGCCAAAAGGTGCTTGAGGGCACAAAAGTTGGCGACAGCATTGCTGTAAATGGAATCTGCCTTACGGTCACTTCTCTGGCAAAAGATGGATTTTGCGCGGATGTGATGGCGGAAACCATGCGCCGCAGCAGCCTTTCTGAGATTGCAGTGCCAGGCGTGGTAAATTTAGAGCGTGCAATGGCGGCCGATGGCAGGTTTGGCGGCCATATTGTTTCTGGACATATTGATGGAACAGGGCAAATTGCGTCTGTTTGTCAGGAGGAAAATGCTGTCTGGTATACGATAAAGGCAGAGGAGGCGCTGCTTCGCTATATTGTGGAGAAAGGTTCTGTAGCTGTTGATGGAATCAGCCTGACAGTGGCAAAAGTGACAGAACAGGATTTTCAGGTGTCTGTGATTCCACATACTCGCCAAGAGACATCACTGACAGAAAAAGCGGCGGGCAGCATTGTAAATTTAGAATGTGATGTGGTGGGCAAGTATGTGGAAAAATTTTTGCTGGGAACAAAAAAACAGGAGAAACAGAGTAGAATATCAGAAAACTTTTTAAAAGAACATGGATTTTTCTGAGAAAGGATGTATGAGAGATGAGTAAAAAATTGGATTCTGTGGAACAGGCATTAGAGGATATCCGTCAGGGAAAGATTGTAATGGTAATTGATGATCCTGATCGGGAAAATGAAGGAGATTTCATCTGTGCGGCAGAATTTGCCACTCCAGAAAATATTAATTTTATGGCGACGCATGGCAAAGGATTGATCTGTATGCCGATGGACAAATCGCTCTGTAAGCAGCTTGGGCTCAAACAGATGGTAGAACAGAACACGGATAATCATCAGACGGCGTTTACTGTGTCGATAGATGGGATTAACACAGAGACAGGAATTTCTGCCTATGAGCGTTCAGAGACAGCGCTGTTGGCAGTCAAGGATGGGGCGAAGCCGGAGGATTTTCGCAGACCAGGGCATATGTTTCCTTTGGAGGCCAGAGAAGGCGGGGTTCTTAAACGTACTGGCCACACAGAGGCAACCGTAGATTTGTCAGTACTCGCAGGCTTGAAGCCCTGTGGATTATGCTGTGAGATAATGCGGGAAGACGGAACGATGATGCGCACCACAGAGCTTTTGGAACTTGCCGAAAAGTTTCAGATGACAGTAATCACTGTGGCCGATCTGGTACGCTATCGTATGGAACAGGATCGTTTGGTGCAGCAGGAGGCACATGCCAAAATGCCCACAAAATATGGGGAATTTGAAATATATGGATATGTCAATAAACTAAATGGGGAGCACCATGTGGCCTTGGTAATGGGAGATGTCTCAGATGGCAAACCAGTGTTGTGCCGTGTGCATTCCGAATGTCTGACAGGAGATGTGTTCGGTTCCGGCCGCTGCGATTGTGGAGAGCAGTTGGATGCTGCCATGAAAGCAATTGCCGAAGAAGGAAGAGGCATTCTTTTGTATATGCGTCAGGAGGGCAGAGGCATTGGGTTAATCAACAAACTGAAAGCCTATGAACTTCAGGAACAGGGATTTGATACGGTTGAGGCCAATGTAAAACTGGGCTTTGCGCCAGATTTACGAGATTACGGCATTGGCGCCCAGATCCTGCATGATCTAGGAGCCAGAAAACTGAGACTGTTGACCAATAATCCCAGGAAAATTACAGGATTGAGTGGTTATGGAATTTCCATTGAGGAGCGTGTGCCGATTCAGATGCCGGCAAAAAAGACCGATGTGTTTTATTTAAAAACAAAGCAGAATAAAATGCAGCATATGACCAATTATTGATGGGTATCTAGATGGCAGGCGATGGTAAGATACCAATGAGGCAGAAGGAAATTTTCACTAATAATGTGTCATGTTCATTTAGAGATGTTATACTAAGTTATTGTTAAAACGAAAGGAGAAGAAAGATGAGAGTATTAGAAGGAAAAGTAGTAGCAAGTGAGGTAAAAATTGGAATTGTGGCTTCTAGGTTTAATGAGTTTATTGTATCTAAGTTGGTGGGAGGTGCCCAGGACGCTTTGATTCGTCATGGAGTGGCGGATGATGATATTACCCTTGCCTGGGTGCCAGGAGCATTTGAGATTCCATTGACTGCCCAGAAAATGGCGGAAAGTGGGCAGTATGACGCTATTATCTGTCTGGGTGCGGTGATTAAAGGAGCTACCAGCCATTATGATTATGTGTGCGCAGAAGTCAGTAAAGGAGTGGCTGCTGTGGGACTTAAGACAGAACTTCCTGTTATTTTTGGCGTTGTCACTACAGATAATATTGAACAGGCGATTGAACGTGCTGGGACCAAGGCAGGAAATAAAGGTTATGATGCAGCATGTACAGCAATTGAGATGATAAATTTATATAAAAGCATGAATTAGAAAGGCATCAGGAAAATGAAATATCAGGAAACTGATTTAGTCAGAATCGCAAAGAGAGAAAATAACAATAAAAGAAAGTATCTGGTCGTAAATCCTCTTCAGGGGAAGCATATTCCAGTAAGCCCAGAGAAAGCATTTCAGATGATGGATGTCTTAGCGCAGCAGATACGCCTCGCTTACCCTAAGGAGCGTCTGTTGTTGGTTGGTTTTGCTGAGACTGCCACAGCAATTGGAGCCAGATTAGCGGTGAAGCTTGAGACAGGTTTTATGCAGACTACCAGGGAAAAGATTCCAGGGGTGGAATATCTCTATTTTACGGAATCTCACAGCCATGCCACAGAGCAGAAACTGGTTAAGGATGATCTTGACGCGAATCTTGGCCAGTTTGAGAGGATTGTGTTTGTGGAAGATGAAGTGACAACTGGAAATACGATTCTTAAAATTGTAGAAATTATCAGAAACGTTTATCCTGGAAACATACAATTTTCTGTGGCTTGCCTGTTAAATGGTATGGAGGAAGAGGCGCAAAAGAGATATCAGCAACAGGGGATTGCCATACACGAATTGTTGAAAATAGATCACAGTTCCTATACAGAGCAGGCAGAACATTGTCAGGGAGATGGAAAATACATTGCTGTGGCAAAAGATGGACAGAGTATTACTGAGGCTAGTTCCATAGAAGAAGGGACAGAGCGGTTAGAGAAGCAGCAAATTAAGAGAATTTGGCTTTCAGAAGATCAAGAATCAGGGAGAGAGATTGAAGAAATCTGGCTGTCGGGTTATCAAAATACCAGAAGATACACAGAGGGCCGGAAATATCATACTGCCTGTGAAATGCTTTGGCAGCAGATTCAAGGGCGCTTCCCGCTGGTGCAGGGAAGGCGCTGTCTGGTTCTTGGCACAGAAGAATTTATGTACCCAGCGCTTTATGTGGGGGCAAAGCTTCAAAAAGCAGGTTTTGATGTGTGCTGTCATGCCACAACCCGAAGTCCGATTGAGGTAAGCAGAAAAGAAGGATATCCGTTACATGAGAGATATGAGTTGTGGAGTTTTTATGAGGAACAGCGCCGTACATTTGTCTATGATTTGACGGTTTATGACCAAGTATTGATTCTTTGCGATGCCACAGGACAGATAAAAAAAGGTCTCGATTCCTTGATATCAGCACTGCGATTGGCAGGAAATAAAAATATCATATGTTATAGGTGGTGTGAAGATGAAAAGCTCTTATAAGGAAAACGATGTGATTTTGCTGTTAAAGGATATTACTGGCATGGTGGAACCGCAGCCCACCGAGGAACGGGAACGGCTGATTCAGTCTGGGAAACATTATTGTGAAATGCTTCCCATTGAGTATGTCCCCAGCGAAATTTATATGCAGGTATATCAGGAGGCATTGAAAAACTATGCCAGGCCTACTGCAGAGGCAGTTGGCAGGCTTGCAGACAAGATCATTGCCGGCAAAGGACGTCAAGTAGTGCTCGTTTCCCTGGCCAGGGCGGGCATTCCCATTGGCATTCTGCTCAAACGTTATATCCGTTGGAAATACCAGGTGGAGGTAAATCATTATTCGATTTCCATTATTCGAGGCAGAGGGATTGACCATAACGCTATGAAATTTTTGCTGCAGCATTATCAGCCACAGCAGCTTTTGTTTGTGGACGGCTGGATTGGCAAGGGCGCGATTTTAAAAGAGCTAAAAAAGGAGCTTGCGGCTTATCCAGGTGTCTCGACAGATATTGCTGTGGCAGCAGATCCAGCAAATGTGACCGAGCTGTGCGGCACCCACGAGGATCTGTTGATTCCAAGTTCCTGCTTGAATTGTACGGTTTCCGGCCTGGTGAGCAGAACATTTCTCAGGGATGATATCATTGGCAAAGAGGATTTTCATGGTGCTGTCTATTATGGAGCGCTGAAGAACGAAGATTTGTCTTATTCGTTTATTGATGCTATAGAACAGAAATTTACGAAAGAGAACATTCCCAATGAGAGTAAGCAGGCTTTAAAAACCACAGGTATTGATGAGGTAACACATCTGGCAAAAGAATATGGTATTGCTGATATCAATTTGATCAAGCCAGGTATTGGAGAGGCTACCAGAGTTTTGCTGCGGCGCGTGCCCTGGAAAATCTTAGTGGCAGAGGATGCCTATGGCGATCCCGCTCTGGCACATATTTTTCGCTTGGCAGAGGAAAAAGATGTACCAGTGGAACGACATCCATTATCTCACTATAAGGCTTGTGGAATGATTAAAAAGATGGCAGATACCTAAAAATCTTATAGATTTCAGTAACTAAGGACTGGTTATCAGTCAATTTATGGTCGCGAAGTCTAAGAAAGCCGATATAACGATTGTTCCGTCATTATACAGCTTATTATTTACTTGTGCTGATAAATTGACAGAATAAAGAAAAACATATAAACCCCTGTTCCCTTGCCAATAGGCTTGAGAGCAGGGGTTTTTAGGTAGAACTAAAGCGTTGAGAGCTTTGTTCCGAAAACATCAGACAACATGATGATCTTCTGTGCCCAATTATAATGGGTTTTATATTCATTCATCCGTTCTTTTTGGATGCTTCCAGAAACCAGGGAACGGCGGTCAGGATCCCAATTTAAAATTGACTGTGCATCCTTAAGGTCATTCTCAGATACCTGGTAAGCGTTATTTACCACAGATATCTGATGAGGATGAATTACCGTTTTCCCCACAAAACCACATAGTTTGTCTTGTTCCAATTCCGTTTCCAGGCCGGATTTCCAGTTTGCGCCATTGTAGTATTCCCACACTGGTCCTGAAACCACATAATCCATGCCAAAAACTGTCATGATATCAGCAAGAATATTGGCGATCGGCCGCAGACTGTGAATCGATTCGGTGCTGCTGCGGCGGAATCCAAACATATGGCATAAGTCATTGCCGCCTACCCGAATATTTAAGACTAGTTCTTCCACCGCATCCAGTTTTTCCTTTAAGGTATATAAGATCGAATATCTGTCCTTAAGGCTAATGATGGAAGGACTTTCAAATATAGGCATCATATAGAGTGGATGCGAGCATTTTTGGTTGGCAATTTGTATGGCTTGTATGTACTGATCAGCATTCTCCAGGGAAAATTTGGGGAGGATAAAACCATATAGAAGTGCAGCTGCTTCTTCCAATCGCTCCAGCAGAGAGGAAATTTGTTCGGGGTACCGGATCCGTATAAAAATTTTGGGAAGATAAAAATCTCTCTTCAGGTGTTCCATATATATTTGTTGAAGGGAGGAGATTAGGCTTTGTTCTGCTTGTGCGACACATTCATCCCGAATCGTATCTTCCAGACAGAGAGCCAGGGAAAACAGTTTGCCAAATCGCTCCGCAATGATCGACGCTGCAATACGTTCATTATTTGCCGGACAGTATAATAGGGCGCCGACACTATAATACAGTGTGGAATTCTTCATATTGGTATGTCTCCTTTATAGTATTACCTTTGCAGTATATCAGAGCACAGGAAGGAAATCAATATACATGTACTTTGAGTTTCCCCATTTTGTAAATTCATAGTATTAAAAGGTTTCCATCACTTTTTGTGCAAGACCTAAAATATTCATTGACAAATGGAAAAATATTGTATAGTATATAAGACAATTTAAAGTAGTGGAGGCTCTATGTTTACAATATTTAACAGAAAAGAACTTATTTCAACATTTTCAATGAAAGCTCAGTCTGAAATCAGCAGAAAGCTTCAAACCAAGGGCATAAAGTATAAGTGTAAAGTGGTAAATAGAAATAGTGCTTCCGCATTTTCTTCTTCAAGAGCTCGGACAGGCACTCTAGGACAGAATGTGGATCGTACATATCAATATGTATTTTACGTATATAAAAAAGATTATGACAGGGCAAGGCATGTTGTTTTTTAAAGATGCACAATCAGGGCGTATTTGGGCGATTATTTCCAGATATGCCCTGATTTTTAAGAATTAATTAGGAATGTGAAAAAGAGAATGGTATTATCATAGGACTATTACAGAACAACAGATGGATGATTTTAGAAATCAGTTGACATTGCTGAATCATGTAATGAATTGCTGAAGTGCAAAAAAGTATAAAAAATGTGGTGAGAGATGAAAATACCTTGAGATAAACACAGAAAAAGGGTATAATGTTCGCTGTAACATATTTGAAAATTATCTCTGAGACTGAGAAAGGAATGTCTAAAATGTCAGCAGAATTTGAAGTGACGATTACGGATAAGGATATGTATCGGTTTAATATTTATCATGCGTATCACGGCGTTCAGGGGATATTGGCCACTCTTGTAGGCGTATGGGTATTGATTACGGCTGGGCTTACGTTTGGCAAGGTAGAGATGATGTACACAGTGTTGTATCTGGTTTTTGGAATTGTTTTCTTAGTATATGTGCCAGGAAATCTGTATCTTCGTTCAAAACGTCAGATTTCATCTTCCGAAGTCCTAAAAAATGCCCTGCATTACCGGATTGATGATGCGGGGGTTCATGTATCTCAGAATGGACAGACTGCCGATTTGGAATGGAAACAGATTTATAAAATGGTTTCCAGCAAGAATCAGCTTTTGATTTACAGCAGTCGGGTAAATGCTTATGTAATTCCAAAAGAAGCATTGGGCGAACAGTATCAGACGATTGTGGGACTAGCCATCAACCATTTGGAAGGTTATCGGCTAAAACTGAATCCATTCAGTGTATAGTATGGAGGAAAGTATGCAGATGATAGAGACGTTTTCCCCAGAAGAAACGTTTGCGTTTGGCCAGGCACTTGGCAAACAGGCGCAGCCTGGGGAAGTATATACATTGGTCGGAGATCTTGGAGTGGGTAAGACAGTGCTTACACAGGGAATTGCCAAAGGGCTTTGTATTGAAGAGCCAGTCAACAGTCCGACTTTTACGATTGTGCAGGTATATGAGGAAGGGCGAATGCCGTTCTATCATTTTGACGTCTATCGAATTGGCGATATCGCGGAGATGGACGAGATTGGATATGAGGATTATTTTTATGGGCAAGGGCTTACGATGATTGAATGGGCCAATCTAATTGCAGAAATTTTGCCAGAACATTATCAACAAATTCTAATAGAAAAAGATTTAGAAAAAGGATTTGATTATCGAAGAATTACGATACAAGAGATTGGAGGAGGCAGATGAAAGTATTAGGACTTGACAGTTCCGGCCTGGTGGCAAGTGTGGCCGTGGTAGAGGATGATAATTTGCTTGCGGAATACACCGTAAATTATAAAAAGACACATTCTCAGACCTTGCTTCCGATGTTAGATCAGATTGTAACAATGATTGAACTTGACTTAAATACCATAGATGCAATTGCGGTAGCTGGCGGACCCGGCTCTTTTACGGGACTGCGCATTGGTTCAGCGACTGCAAAAGGTTTGGGATTTGCATTGGGAAAGCCTTTGATTCAAATCCCAACAGTAGACGGGTTGGCATATAATCTCTGGGGGAGCCATAATCTCATATGTCCTTTGATGGATGCTAGAAGAAATCAGACCTATACGGGATTGTATACGTTTGTTGACGGTGTGATGCAAGTTGTTGAGCCGCAGTGTGCAGTTGGAATTGATGAAATGATCGAAAAAGTTAATCAAAAAAATCATGCAGTAGTTTTTTTGGGGGATGGTGTTCCTGTTTTCTGTTCTTTTATTGAAGAAAATTGTCGGGTACCATTTTCCTTTGCCCCAGCACACTTAAATAAGCAGAGGGCAGCGGCTGTGGCTTCGCTTGGAATCTTATATCTTCAGGAGGGAAAGATTCAGACAGCAGCACAGCACAGACCAGATTATTTACGGCTGTCTCAGGCAGAGCGTGAGCGCTTGGCACAGGAGGAATCTATGTCAGGCCCAAAATGATTGATTTTGGTATAGGGAATGTATGTCAGATCAAAAAAGAATGTTTTTGAGGAAAGAAGTTTATATGATAGAAATTGATGGGTTTTTCATATAGAAGCTTGTATGTTAGATTAAGAATGGAATATTTATGGTGGAGGAAGGGTTATGTCAGAACATCAACTGTATTTTCGCCATATGCAAAGAGCAGATCTTTCCGTTGTGGAAGCGATTGAAGATGCTGTTTTTTCACGTCCGTGGTCAAAACAGGCATTTTTGCAGGCAATGCAGCAAGATACCTTGTTTATTGTGGCTTTAGAACACAATATGGTCGTTGGATATTGCGGGATGTATTGTTCTTTTGAGGAGGGGGAGATTACCAATGTTGCCGTGTCGCCTCAAAAGCATCATCAGGGAATTGGCAGAAGTATGATGAGATATCTATTGGGAGAAGCACAGAGCAGGGGAATTTCCAGAATTATTCTAGAGGTGCGAATTTCCAATTGTAATGCCATTCAATTATACAAAAGCTTAGGATTTGAGAACTGCGGGATTCGCAAGAATTTCTATGAAATGCCTAGAGAGGATGGTATGGTTATGGTGTTAGTACAATAATTACTGGTTATAATTCCCACTTAAAATAAGGCTGTCTGCGGGTTTATAATAGAGCTAGCACAAGCTTTGCACAAGGGAGGATAACCAATGAAAACGCAAGAGAAGATTATTTGCAATTGCTGTAAAAAGGTAATATTAGAACGGAATGGAATCCCCAAGGCAGAATATCTCCATGTAGAAAAACAATGGGGGTATTTCTCAGGAAAGGATGGGGAGAAACAAGAATTTGATCTCTGTGAGGAATGTTATGATATGTGGATTGGAAGTTTTCAGATTCCCATAAAATCGCAAGAGGTCACAGAGTTAATCTGAGAGGAAGATTTATGTTAGATGTATGTTTGTTGGGAACGGCAGGGATGATGCCGCTCCCTTATCGTTGGCTGACTTCACTGATGACACGTTACAACGGCAGCAGTCTGTTGATTGATTGTGGCGAGGGGACTCAGATTGCCATGAAAGAAAAAGGATGGAGCGCTAAGCCCATTGATATTATATGTTTTACGCATTACCATGCAGATCATATCAGCGGCCTTCCAGGGCTGCTTCTTACAATGGGGAATGCAGAGCGGATAGAACCATTGACTATGATTGGACCAAAAGGATTGGAACGGGTAGTAACTGCGCTTCGGACCATAGCGCCAGAGCTTCCTTTTGAGATTCGTTATATAGAGCTGACACAGCCAGTGGAGCATCTTGAGGAACAGGGATATCATATCACTGCATTTAAAGTCAACCATAACATTACCTGTTATGGGTATACACTGGAAATACCAAGAGCTGGTCAGTTTCAGGTGGAACAGGCACAACAATTGGGAATACCCAAAAATTTCTGGAGTAGGCTGCAAAAGGGAGAGAGCCTTGAGCTGGATGGAAGGACTTATACTCCGCAAATGGTGTTAGGGGCCCCTAGAAAAGGGATTAAACTCACGTATTGTACGGATTCAAGACCGGTTGCAGCTATTACGGAAAACGCCGAAAATGCCGATTTATTGATTATAGAAGGAATGTATGCGGAAAAGGAAAAAGCAGCGAAGGCGAAACAGTATAAGCATATGACTTTCTATGAGGCGGCAAAGATTGCCAGTGACGCTAAGGTGTCAGAGATGTGGCTGACCCATTTTAGCCCTTCACTGGTGCGGGCGGAAGATTATATGGAAGAAGTGCGCAGAATCTATGCCAATGCCAAACTTGGAAAGGATGGAAAAACAGTAGAGCTGGATTTTGAGTAGGGAGGGATTTCTATGAAAAAAAACGGTCTGAAGTCAATTATTGTAGTTGTTTTTTGTGCGTGTCTTTGTGTGGGATATTACTATTATTTGACACAGAAAACTGGTGGCAAGGAGCAGAAATTATCAGAGGTGGAAATGATTATTTCCAAAGATCTTGAAGCTTCATATCCCAAGACAGCCAGAGAAGTAGTGAAGTTTTATAATCGGATTTTAAAAAGTTACTATAGTCAGGAATATACACAAGAACAGCTAGAGATGATGGCAGAACAGGCACGGCTTTTGATGGATGAGGAATTAAGGGGTAAGAATCCTAAAGAGCAATATCTGGAAGCAGTAAAGGCAGATATTGCTAGTTATGGAAAAGAGAAGATGACAATCTCCAATATTAGCCTGGAATCTGTCAACGAGATTGAGTACAAGACGGTCAAGGGAAGTGAATGTGCATATGTGGATGTGGATTATTTTCTGAAAAGTAAGAAAAATGCCCAGCGTGCAAGCCAGACTTATATTCTGAGGAAGGATGATGGCGGTAAGTGGCGGATTTTAGGATTTTATCAGTAAATGTGTGTTGGAAAAGATGAGGCAATTAGGAAAAGAGTGCCTGATCTGTACTAAAATAATGGAGGAAAGAGTGAAAGAAAAAAAGAAGGAAGGGTAAAATGCAAACACACATCTTTCACGCTTTGTGTTTGCGGGGCTGTTGCACTAATTTAAATTTCAATTTTTGAACGAGTGGAGATATTAGTGCGACAATCCCTTGGTGCAAATCATGGAGAACAGCCAAAAGGATGTAGTGATTCTGGCAATTGAAAGCTCTTGTGATGAGACAGCGGCGGCAGTAGTGCGAAATGGCAGAGAGGTGTTGTCTAATGTGATTTCATCTCAGATTGCGCTGCACACGCTGTATGGCGGAGTTGTGCCAGAAATAGCATCCAGGAAGCATATAGAAAAAATTAATCAGGTAATAGAGGAAGCTCTGACACAAGCGCATCTGGGGTTGACAGAGGTGGACGCGATTGCAGTGACCTATGGACCAGGACTGGTGGGAGCTCTTTTGGTAGGTGTGGCGGAGGCAAAAGCGATTGCTTATGCTGCAGGGAAACCTTTGATTGGTGTACATCATATTGAGGGACACATCAGTGCAAATTATATTGAGAATAGAGAACTAGAACCGCCATTTTTATGTCTTGTAGTTTCAGGAGGTCATACACATCTGGTGATGGTTGAGGATTATGGGAGCTATAATATTGTCGGAAGAACCAGGGATGACGCTGCAGGGGAAGCTTTTGATAAAGTGGCAAGAGCCATTGGCTTAGGTTATCCAGGCGGCCCTAAGATTGAGAAGATCTCCAAAGAAGGAAATCCAGAGGCGATTGTTTTTCCGCGGGCGAAGATAGCGGATCATCCTTATGATTTCAGTTTCAGTGGAGTAAAATCTGCGGTGTTAAATTATATCAATGGGTGTCAGATGAAACAGATTCCTATCGTACAGGCAGATGTTGCAGCTTCTTTTCAGAAGGCGGTGACAGATGTGTTGATGGAACATGCAATGACGGCAGTGGAAGAGTTTCAGGTGGATAAATTTGCTATTGCAGGCGGAGTGGCCGCCAATCGCACGCTGCGCAATGGGATGCGGGAGGCTTGTGAGAAAAAAGGTGTGAAATTTTACTATCCCTCGCCCATATTATGTACTGATAATGCGGCGATGATTGGCGCAGCGGCTTACTATGAGTATCTTGCAGGCAGATGTGACAGTTGGGATTTGAATGCTGTTCCAAATCTGAAATTAGGAGAACGTTAATGGGAAAGAAAAAATTTGCTGCCATTGTGCTTTCCGCTGGCAGAGGAAAACGTATGCAGGCCAATGTGCCAAAGCAATATCTAATGTTGGCGGGGAAACCCGTTCTTTACTATTCCTTAGATGCCTTTGAAAAGAGCAGAGCAGAGGATATTATATTGGTATCTGGAAAAGAAGAAGTGGACTACTGTCAGAATGAGATTGTAAACAAATATGGTTTTACTAAGGTCAGAGCGGTAGTGCCAGGTGGAAAAGAGCGCTATCACTCTGTTTTTTGTGGCCTTTTGGAGCTTGAGAAGAGGGGGCAGCCGCCAGATTATGTGATGATACATGATGGCGCCCGCCCGTTTGTAGACCAGGCAACGATTGAACGTTGTGCAAAAGCATCCGAACAAGATCAGGCTTGTGTGGCAGGAATGCCAGTAAAAGATACGATTAAGATTGTAGATAGGGAGAAATTTACAATAGAGACTCCTCTGAGAAGTAATGTGTGGCAGGTGCAGACGCCACAAGTATTCGCGTTTCCCTTGATTCAAAAGGCATACCGAGAACTTTTGCAACGTGAAGAAGAAGGACATATCCTTTCTGTGACAGACGATGCAATGGTGGTGGAGCAGATTTTAAAGACCAAGGTGCGTTTGGTGGAGGGGTCATATAAAAATATAAAAATAACCACGCCAGAGGACTTAGAGATGGCGCAAATATTTTTAAAGAGTGACGTTTGATCGAATTCTGATGATGGCTAAACTATAAAATGAAATAAATTTAAAAAAGCTATTGACAAATGAAAAATGTTTTGCTAAAATCATATTTGCGCTGTTGAAGTTAGGATAAGCTGTTAAAGCGAGTCTGTACAACAGATTGATTATATAAGGAGAGGTGTCCGAGTGGTTTAAGGAGCTGGTCTTGAAAACCAGTGATTCCGAAAGGGACCGTGGGTTCGAATCCCACCTTCTCCGTTAAATTAAAATCATTCTGTAAAGTTTAGCTTTGATGTGTAAGTATTCCTTGATTGGCAAATAGCACAAAGCGATTATATTTTCAATAGCATTAGCTTAATAGTGAGAACTATTCTGCCACATGGAGAAGTACCCAAGCTGGCCGAAGGGACACCCCTGGAAAGGGTGCAGGTCGTTAATAGCGGCGCGAGGGTTCAAATCCCTCCTTCTCCGTTCCTTAAGTAATAATAAATGTTATTAAAAAATATCAAAAAAGGTATTGACAAATACAAAATAGCATGATAGAATACTTAAGCTGGTTGCGGCAAGACAAGATACGACTTGAAGCAACAAAAAAATAAAAAAGTTGTTGACAAATTAAGACAGTTGTGGTAAGATATAAAAGCTGTTGAACAAGACAACAACAAAAACGACCTTGATAACTGAACAGTGAAATAACCTTGAAAGATTCAAAAGAGTTTCCGTTGGAAAACGGTAAAGCCAATGAGAGTTGGCAGAATATTCAAGAACAGCATTTAAGAATGCGACCTAAAAACAGTAAGCCAGACG
>CAJTIR010000068.1 GCA_910576385.1 Lachnospiraceae bacterium | reverse complement strand
CGGGAATTTGAAAACTACTTGGCCAGCAGGGGAATCCTGCATTCTTTCAGCCGTAAGGGGAATCCATATGACAATGCCTGTATTGAGTCATTCCATTCCGTGCTGAAAAAGGAAGAAATCTATCTCCATGACTATCAGGATTCAACGGAAGCCCGCAGAGCAATCTTTGAATACATAGAAGGCTGGTATAACCGTAAGCGGATACATAGCTCTATTGGTTATTTGACACCACAGCAAAAGGAGGATGAGGAACTAAAAAAAGCAGCATAATCTTTCGACTTTTTTTGTCCAAAGTATTGACATAGGTCCAATCTTTGAATACATAGAGGGCTGGTATAACCGTAAAAGAATACACAGTGCTATTGGTTATATGACACCACAACAAAAGGAGGATGAAGAACTTAAAACAGCAGCATAACCTTTCAACTTTTTTTGTCTAAAGTATTGACATAGATCCACCTTTCCCCACCATTGCGCTAATCGTCCGTCTTATAAAATCACACCCTTTCTTTTCGGCTGGTAGGCTTTGTTACTTTCCCGAAAGTAACGCAAAAGCACTTTTGTCGGCTTCGCCAACAAAAATGCAACCTGCAAGCAGGTTTTGCGCTCTCCGAGGAGTGAGCGTGTGCCAGTGGCACACAAGCTGCGAACCGACCGAGTCGGCAGACGAGACAGGGCGGCTTTTTGTAAAAAGCCCCCTGCACCCCGCAAAAACTTTATCCGTGACGGTTTGCGTCGATGTGACGGTTATTTCCGTACCGCACCCCACTCCTAAAAATACCGTCACACCGTCACATATCGTCACGCTCCCCACGGTACAGCTTTATCATACGCCCCTCGTGACACCGTTCACGTTTATAGAAGATGCCGTATTCGTTGAGTAAACGTCCCGACAGGACATTCAGTTTCCGTGCAAGGCTATTCGGCTGTAACCCTGTTTCCAGCCAAGCCGCAAGCTCCGTCGCCGTCCCCTTCCACAAGGAGCAATCGACAGTAATTCTTTTATCTATTTCCTCAAGTAAAGGCTCTGGCGGCTCTTTCCAAAGTTCTGTTTCTGCCTTTTGAAAATCCCATAACAATGTTTCGGGATTGCGGAGAAGATAGAGTTTCTGCTCTTGCTGGTCTCTGCCCGACACTTCAAGCGTGGCGGCGTTGCCGATGCGTTTTTCTTTCTGCAGCAGGAACGCACCGTCAGCCGCACCGAGCAAGCCAGTAGTTCCCGAAATCATATCGAACTTATCATCAGAACCCTGCTTTCTGGTATGATGGACAATCAAGATACAGATGCCATAGCTGTCTGCAAACTGTTTCAGCCTTGTAATAACCTCATAGTCATTTGCGTAACTGTAATTGTCCCCGCCGACTTCACGCACCTTTTGGAGGGTGTCAATGATAATCAGTCTTGTGTCTGTATGCTGTTTCATAAATTCCTGCAACTGTTCATCCAAACCATTGCCAAGATTCCCCGCCGAAACAGAAAAGAATAAATTGTCTGCCCCGTCCGTGCCAAACATACGGTACAGCCTTTCCTGCAGGCGGCGGTAATCATCTTCAAGGGCAAGGTACAAGACCGTTCCTTTTCGGACGGGATATTCCCACAGCGGCACTCCCATACTGGTATGGTACGCAATCTGCGCTATAAGAAAGCTCTTGCCGACTTTTGGCGCGCCTGCGAAAAGATAAGTGCCAGGGTAGAGCAGACCGTCAATCAAAGGCGGCTTGCTCGGATATACAGAATCATACAATTCAGCCATAGATACAGTTTCAAGAGCTTCGCTATTGTTTTTCGGCGGGTAATTGGTTATACTGTTATTGTTTACATTAGGCGGTTGTTCCGTATCTGCGCCAACAGATACATTCGGGGCAGCCGTTTCTTTTTTATTCGCCATCTTCACTTTCTCCTTTCAGACCGCCGAGAATAACAGCAATCAGTTCGATTGTGTCAAGCAGTTCTTCATTTACGCCCCCGCCCGCTTCAATCCTCTGTAATTCTGCAAGGACGGCGGCAAGTTCATTGCGGAGTGCCTTATATACCCTCGGATTGCCCTGCACCACCACGTCTTGGCACAAAAGCCGCCTTGTGATATAGTCCTGCTTGGTAAGCCCCGAAAGCCGCACCACTTTGTCAATCTGCTCATTTTCTTCGGGAGATACCCGAAAGGCGACGGTCTTGTTCCTCCAACGGTTGCAGTTGTCTAAATTCTTTGCCGACATATCAAAAATCCCCCTTTCCCAAATCATCAAGCCTGTCCGCCATTTCCGCCTGCTTTGACGGAAATAAATGTGCATAACGGTAAGTGATTTCAATGCTCTCATGCCCTACTCGGTCAGCAATCGCCACCGCCGAGAATCCCATGTCAATCAATAAGCTGATGTGGCTGTGGCGCAAATCGTGAATCCGTATGCGCTTTACCCCTGCGGCTTTTGCGCCCCTGTCCATCTCGTGATGGAGATAGCTCTTTGTTACCGTGAAAATGCGGTCTTTCTTCTTTAAGCCATACAGCATACCGACATACTCCTGCATTTCCTCGCAGAGAAACTTTGGCATCTTGATTGTGCGGTTGCTCTTTTTCGTTTTCGGAGAGGTAATCACGTCCTCCCCATGCAGGCGTTGGTAAGATTTGTTAATCGTGACCGTTTCCTTATCAAAATTGAAATCAGCGGCGGTCAAGGCTAATAATTCTCCCTCTCGGATTCCGCACCAGTAGAGCATTTCAAAGGCGTAAAAGGAAACTGGCTTGTCCATCATTTCATCCGCAAACCTCTTATATTCCTCTTTTGTCCAGAACAGCATTTCTTTGTGTTCCTCGCTCCCCATGTTCCCCGCCTTTGCCGCAGGGTTGGAGCGGAGGTCATAATAGCGCACTGCATGGTTAAATATTGCTGAAAGCTGGTTGTGAACTGTTTTCAGATACGTTTGCGAATAGGGATTGCGTTTTTCATCACGGTAGGCAAGCAGTTCATTTTGCCATGCAATAATTTCCTTTGTGCCAATCTCGCTAATCTTCATCTTACCAAAGTAAGGAAGAATCTTCGTCCGAATGATATGCTCCTTTGTCAGCCAAGTGTTTTCTTTCAGTCGGTTCTTGACATCATTCGCATAAAGCTCCGTAAAGGCTTCAAAGTCCATGTCAAGGTCAGCAGAATTTTGTAGCTGGAACTTGCGCTCCCACTCCTGCGCTTCACGCTTTGTGGCAAATCCACGCTTACACTTCTGTTTCCGTTCCCCTTTCCAGTTCACATACCGAGCCATCACATACCATGTGCCGTTGCCCTCATTCTTAAATACTGGCATTTACTCCATCCCCTTTCCTGCCCCATAGAGCCTTTCTTGAAAATACTGGCGGTTTACTCTCCCTGCAATCGTGATAAATCCCTGCTCCTTCAGCTCGTCATTCAATTTCTTGATGAGCTTGTAAGCGTAAGGCTTCGATACGGAAAGCTCTTGCGCCACCTCGTCCACACGTATAAATTTGTTGTCCATACAACCTCTCCTTCTCTTTCTAAGCATTTTTGCTTAACTCATAATACTAAACATTTTTGCTACTGTCAATAGGTTTGCAAAAAAATATTAAACTTTTTTGTTTTATTTTTATTGACTTGTTCTAAACATATATGCTATACTCCTTATAAACATACGAACAAGGAGTGAACCATTATGGCGATTGGCGAAAGAATACATTTTTTCCGTATCATGCGGGGCATGACACAGAAATATCTTGGTATGCTTGTCGGATTTCCCGAAAAATCGGCAGATGTGCGTCTGGCACAGTACGAAACTGGCTCACGCAAGCCAAAGGCAGACTTAACGGCTGCACTGGCACAGGCTCTGGGCGTTGCGCCGCAGGCTTTGGACATACCCGACATTGACAGCTACATCGGGCTTATGCACACCTTATTTACCCTTGAGGACATTTACGGTCTTACCGTCAGTGAATCAGACGGTGAAATCTGCTTAAAAGTCAGCAAAGACAAAAATAAGGATGCCGCCGAACTGCTGAAAATGCTCTGCGCTTGGAAAGAGCAGGCGGACAAACTCTCTGTAGAGGAAATCAGCAGGGAAGATTACGACCAGTGGCGGTACAATTATCCGAAGTTTGACACCACGCAGCATTGGGCGAAATCTCCCTCTGATGAATTGAGCAATACATTAGTCGAAGCGTTCAAGGACAAACTAAAAACCGATTGACAAGCACGACAAAAAACGCCCTTAGCCATGAGTTTCTACCCACAGCTAAGGGCGTTTCTAATATGGATTTATACCAGCCATCCAAGCCACTTCTCAATCATTCCCCACCAACAAACCACTTGACAGTAAGAATAATCGCACTCAAACGACTGTTATCAATTTGTTATCAAAAGACCTTTCCAAAGCCCGCAAACCAGCATAAACACTGGGTTTACTAAGCATTTTTGTTTATTCGAACTCCTCGGCGGATAGCCTGAACTGACTGCTTTTTCCTCATTTTTTAAGCATTTATTATCCGTATTCTTTAAAAAAAACTCTAGTATTTATGTCAGTCTAAATTTTTAGAGCCAAAATAGAGCCACTAGAAAATACAATCCTCTTTCATTTTCCCATTTCTCCAATCAACACATCGTCCAGCACTAGGTAGTACATATACAGAAAATCTCTATTTTAGCAAAAAGTTATCAATATTTTATTCTATGCGTAGATTAATTTTTAAATCGCTAGACTCACTGGAATTATATAATAATTCAAATATATAATCAAAGTAAGACTTCTCTACCCCTTTAAGCCATGATTCATCAACTAAAAACAAAATCAAAATAACTATTCTAAGACTTGATTTCAATTTATCTCTAAATGCTTTTTTTTCATTTTCGGAGGAAAAAATATTTGTCATATCTTCAATTACACTTATTTTATTGATAACACTAATGTCAAAATGAGTGTATTTGCACAAATCTTTCCATACACTTTCAACATATTCACGATTTATATATTTCAAGTTTGAAAACCTAGGATGAGTATATAAAAACTCTCTATATTCAATTCCTCTTAGATCAAACTGATTTTCACTATGTAATTGCCATTCGATTGGATGAAATTCAAAGTATAGCATTTTAAACGCCATTTCTACAGTACTTCGTAATTGCATTATCGAAGCATTAGTAAACCCACATAAAATCAAAGATTCGCTTTCAATCCCACTTGTTAACAAATAATCATAATAAATAGAGTTAAATCTTTTAGACTTATAATGATTCATAATATATAATGTTAGATATAACTTGTGAATCTGAATTGCTTCATTATTATACATTCCTTCTAAAAGCTGTTCTTCATTTATAACCATCTTATATAACTCTTTTACAAATGCATTTTTTTCATCTTTTATCTTATCAGTATGCAGACTAATTGGCATAATTAATTTTTCCTCTTTTTCTCTAAAATGTCTTTCCAACCTTTAAAATCATTGGGAATATTTGCAAATAAATATTTTGCTATTCTTTTGATTTTTGTTCGCCTTTCATCATCATCTTCAATCTTTGCCAATTCCCGAAAATACCAATCTACAATTCTATCTCTACCTGTACTTTTAGTATTATGTGTAAAGCCGCATAAATTACCCAAAAAAGTTTCTACTTCTTTAGTTGAATAAAATATTTCATTCGACTTTAAAACATATTTTAGCAACCATACTATTTCATCATAATCGCATAAATCAATTTGATTCTTTGCTATAGCCGACTTCAAGCTACTCATTATATTTTCAAACATAAATGTTTGAATAATCTGATTTTCTTTACTTTTCCTTTTATCATTCATCAACATCACCTTTTTTCTATTTTTTCTATAAATTCTTTGGCAAATGCTGTAAATTCATCCTTAAACCAATATTGAGCAGACGTTTCGTATATTGTTTTATTTTCCATTAACCCTTTAGAATAATGTTCACAGACACTAATCTCAGTCTGAAACACATTTGGATATGTAGCCATTATCTGCGCTTTTACACTATCCATGTATTTTAAGTCATCTTTTATTAAATTAAATACTATTCCCAACACTTCGACTTTTTTATCATTATGCAATCTATTATGTTGTTCTATTTTTTTCAACAACATCGGAATGCCACGAGCAGAAAATGGATCTGGTTTCACAGGAATTAAAATATAATCACTTGCCATCAGCGCATTATTAGTCAATACAGAATATGTTGGGCTACAATCTATTAGTACATAATCATATGCTTTCTTTTTTTCTTCAAGTATTTTTGCTAATCTTTCTTCAATTGCCGCTCCCCCTGACCTTTCAAGAACTTTAGATAACTCTAATTCCGATACCACTATATCTATTTTCCCTTTATCTTTGGTTGATCTCACATTTACACTCAAATCAGACAATGTTAATAGTTTAGGATTCCTACTTGAAACAGGTCCTATAATTCTATCAATATCAGTAAAAATTTCTGAAATAACTTTTCTTTCATCCAATAACTCTTCATACCTATTATATGTTATATATGCGCTGCTAGAATTTGATTGAGGATCAAAGTCAATTATCAAAACCTTCTGATTTTCAAGATATGCTAAATAATATGCCAAATTAATGGTAAGCGTAGTTTTTCCTACACCACCTTTCATATTTATTATCGAAACTACATTACACATTTTCTCTCCTCCATTCATTCAAAAAAACATCATAATACTATTATTTTCCCCTATGCTTTTCTTTCCTTTTCTGCTGTTTCAGTTCAAACTGCCGCTGTTTCTCTGCTTCTCGCCGTTCCCGGCTCACTGTTTTGCGTTCAGTTTTCAACTGCTCCTGCTGTAATTTCAAAGCCCGTTGCGATTTTGTTCCTATCCCGGTATTCTGTAATTGTTTCCGTACTTCTCTCTGTACCCGTTTAGGATTGCGACCTATTTCTTTTACATCAGTTGCCACAGCCGGACTAAATCTTAACTGATAGTAATTTTTTAGAACAAACTCATAAATCTCATAGTCTTTTGGTTCTGCTCCAAACGTAACCTTACACACAGATAACTTTCCATCTGATACATGTTCAAACACTCCCACCCAAAATGGTTCCTCAAAAAATACAGTCAACTTTCCCGAAACTCTGTCCATGACAATTCCTCCTTAAAATAATTGTAATGAACAAAGAACGGACGACCCTAAGGAGGGAGGGCTACTTACACCAAAATAGTGCGACTGGACTACCTACCAGTTCTGCAAGATTGCCTTGCGTTGTGTTTTTATCTTTGCTCCTATATATTACCACATAACCGCCTATTTTTCCATAAAAATGTGGCAATCCGCTTGATATTGCGAACTGCCACATTACTGCCTTTCCCTTATCTGCATTAACTTACATGGTGCTAGCACCATGTTCAAATCATTACTAAGGAAATATTCTATCTTTCTTGCAGACAAAACGCTGTAGGAAACTGTATTTCCACACAAATGTTACCAATTATTCCAAATCCTCAATCCGACCTGATTGAATCGCCGCAATGTTTTTCTTAATCCTGTTTTCAGACCAATTCCACCATTGAACTTTCAATAATTCAGAAATCACATCGTCCGAAAACCATTTTCGTATCGGTTTTGCAGGAACACCTCCAACAATCGTATAAGGCGGTACATCTTTTGTAACAACCGCTCGTGTCCCAATAATCGCTCCATCACCAATTGTTACACCAGATAGAATAACTGCTTCAAAGCCAATCCAAACATCATTGCCGATTACAATATCGCCTTTGTTGTCCCATGCACTTGTAATCTCTTTTACGTCCAATCCCCATTCCTCAAAAAATATTGGAAACGGATATGTTGAAAGTGAAGACATTGCATGATTTGCACTGGTAAACAAAAACTTTGCTCCACAGGCGATAGAACAAAACTTGCCAATTTGAAGCTGATCTCCATTAATCGGGTAATGATATAATACATTATTCTTTTCAAATTCCCGTGGGTCATGCACAAAGTCGTTATACATTGTATAATCGCCAATTTTAATTCTGTCATTGGTAATCACATTTTTTAAATAAACCGTTTGAGTATCACCTGTCCGGGGATAAATTTTGTTCTCCGATATAGTCATTTTAAAATCCTCCATGTTCTGATAGTTATTATGCGACTATATCGGTTACTACAATGCAGCGTTTCACTTTTTTTCCTCCTCAACCCCAATTTACAGATTTGATTATACCACTCCCTCTCTCCATTTACCACAAAAATATAAGGGATAGCACCCCCTACTCCCCACACTCCCTAAGATACCAATAAATTTATAACTTTTCAATTTCCGCCAAAGAATTTTGAATATCCTTATAGACCAATGGTTGCATACTGTCTGCATAAATAGATATATCCGCTTTTTGCAGTGCGGAAACAATATCTTCTTTTAATTCCGGCTTATTTTTTGCTATCATAGGCAGTAATTTTATACACTGTCTTGCCGTTATCGGCTTAACATCTTCTATATGCTTCAAATATTCGTCTATGATTTCATCAATTCTATTATCCTTATCCCACTTAGCGTTGTAAGCAATCAGTGTAAGCCCTCTTGTCCGAATATAGGAATTATTATTGTCAATCATATCGGCTAACTTATCCATATGACAATATACCTTGTCCGATTCCTCACATTCTTTCTGTAGCGTCCGTAATGCTTTATATGCCGTATTATTATTTTTATCAAATAACAGCGAAAAATTATCCTCAATATTTATTTCCATGCCGTTTCATCTCCCATATCCTAAATCATGCTTTCGATTATAGCACTTTCTCTCTGTACCTGCCACTATAAAATACAGGGCATAGCAACCGCCACGCCCCACATTTTTTATTGTTCCAACGACTTCTCAATCTTCCATTTCTGCCCCTTCAAGTCATTCTGCTTCTCATACAGATTATTACGCTCTTTGCAGAGTTCTTTCATGCGCTCCAACTGCGCCCGCACTCCCTCCCGACAATCCGGCTCTATCTTCTTATATTCTCCGGTCAGATTACGGATTGTATTGTTGTTCTCCTTTATCTGCTCCGATAAACATACCCAGTCTATCAGATTTTGCACTTCCCTGTCTGTTTCATAAAGGTCTGTTTCTGCCACAATTTTGGCACACAGCCGCACCATGACTTTCTTCTCCATATCCGTCATATCCTATCAATCCCCTTTCCTATCGGCTCATTTCAAAGGCACGCTTCAGGCGTTTATTTGCCCTCTCCGCCTGTTCTAATGTCTTTGACCGTTCTACTATCGACTGCACCTGCTCTCTGCCTAAATGACGCTCCAAACGCTCCAAATCAGACGCTTTTTCCTGCAATCGGTCTATGGTGTCGCTCTGCTCCATGACCTTATCCGTCAAGCGGCTAATCTGTTTCTGTTGTCCGTCCACTTTGACGGTCAGCTTCTTGCTTTGTTCTGCAAGCTGTACGCATTTGATAGTCAGATTTTTTACCACTTCTTTCAATTTCTCCACAAGCGGTAAAGCTTTTTTGTCCCGGTATGCCTTTGCGCCCATCAATGCCCCCGGCTCTGCCAACTGCCATTTCACATCTTCATCATAAGCGTGAATATTGCGCTCCATGACTTCCTTTGACTGCACCATTTTGTTGATTTCCTGTTGTAACTTTTTCTGCTGTTTCTCCAATTTTTCATTTTCGGATAACAGCTTTTCTTTATCCCCTGTCAGTGTTTCCGTTTGCTCTTTCAGCAGATGATTTGTTGCGGTAAGTTCCGATACTTCCTGCCGGATTGCTTCTCCCTCTTTCCGTATCTGCTCCGTTTCCTGTCCTGCCGCAATCTGCTGATGAAGAATATTGGATAATTCCTTTTTACTGCCGAAGATTGTCTGTTCCAGTTCCGCAACCTCTTTCTGTCGCTCCTGCTTCTCAAAATCGAGTACGGACAAATGCTTATTATGTGTGCCTAACTGTTTCCACTGTACGCCATGCCGCCCCATGACTTTAGAAAGTTCCTGCTTCTCCGCTTCAATCCATTCATTCCATTCCGTCATTCCCCTTGTGCCACCTTTGAAGCCCTGCTCTGCTAACGCTCCTTTGAGGGAAACTCTCGTATCAAGTCCACGCTTGCTGTTACGGATAAAGGGAACAAAATCAATGTGAATATGGGGTGTCTGCTCGTCCATATGCAAATGACTAGAGAATACAAACAGGTTCGGATTTCTTTTCTGAAACTGCTCCATAAATTCGCATAAAATGTCTTTTGCCAACTGCCCCTCATTACTCTGCACGTTCATATCGTCCTTGTTGCCGATTTGGAAGATAACTTCATAAAATAATTTCTCCTGCTTTCCCCGGCGTATCTTCTCATAATAATCGTCAATCTTTCGGTCACTCCGTTTCTGTTTTGCGTTGTAGCGTTCCAGTGCTTCATCAAAAAGATTGTGATAGACCTCTTTTATATCCGAGTGGCAAAATTCCACGTTATCCCGGCTTCGTTCCTTATCTACATTCTTTGCTCTAAATGCTCTCGTATTGTGATTGACTGAACCTTTCCCCATCATGCCGCTAATTGTTCTTTCCAATAAGCATACCCTCCACATTCTATATACTGATTTTACTGCGCCGACAGGCGTAAAGGCTTTGTTACTTTCCCGAAAGTAACGCAAAAGCACTTTTGACAGGCAAGCCTATCAAAAATGCAACCTGCAAGCAGGTTTTGCGCCCTGCCGGGGGCTTTCCGTCCTGCGGACGGTGGGCGGCTTTTCGCCGCCTTGTTACCGCCGCTTTCCGGCTCTCTCCCAACACCGCAACATTGCAATGTCTATAATTTTTGCAACCTTGCAATTTTCAAGAACGCAATTCCAAGACTGCAAAATTCTAATACCCTGCATTGTTGCGCTGTTACCTTGCCTGTCCGTCACTGTCTGATTTTATCCAGTTCCCAATACCATGTGTTGTTTATCCGCTTTGCCCGGATACCTAACTCTTTCTTTGCGTTTTCCAGTGTCCGCTTTGATATGCCCTGCTCGTCCGCTAGATTGAAAATCTCATTGCTCTGCATGGCATTGTTTGTTTCTGCCAGTTCCCGAAGCAGACGCTTCGCCTGTTCCATTTTATTTGCTTTGGGAGCAATACCGCCTAAAACTTCATCAGCCGTAATCTCATAATCCCCTAGCCACTCAAAACCGTCCTCTGACAATGCAAACGCTTTCGGGTGTCCGAACGCCGCAAGGTTATTTTTTATCTGCACCACAGCCCTTATATTTTCTTCTCCCTCTACCCTGCCAACTAAGAGAACGCTTCTTGCGACTGCAAAGAAATCAATCGAACCCATTCCCCGGTATGCCGCCTTATTCCCTGCCGCTTTGTTCATATGCCCGACAAGGACAATCGCACACTGGTATTTCTCTGCCAGTGCCGCTAACTTCTTTGTCATATACCTTGCTTCGTTTGCCCGGTTCATATCCATACCGCCGCCCAAATAGGCTTGTATCGGGTCTAAAATCAGCAGCTTTGCGCCTGTCTTTATAACAGCTTCTTCCAGCCGTATATCTATCATCGAAAGGGATTTTATCCTTTCGTCAATGACAGAGATTTTCTCACAGTCTGCCCCCGCCTGTTCTAACCGTGGCTTTACCGTATCGGCAAGACCGTCCTCCGCACTCTGATAGATAACATTCAAAGGCTCTGTCAGTTTCATTTCACTGTCTAATCCCTCTCCCTTTGACAGCTTCGCCGCTATGTTCAATACAAATGTTGTCTTTCCGTCGCCCGGGTCGCCTTGAATAATTGTCAGCTTGCCATAGGGGATAAATGGAAACCACAGCCAAGAAACTTCCTGCGACTGTATCTCCGACAATTTAATCAACTGTAATTCGATTTTTGTTTCTTCCATAATGCCCTCCATTTCTGAAAAATCGTTGCCACTGGAAGAAACCTCTGCTATACTGATATTGTGATTGTTGATAACAGAGGTTTTCCAGTTATCACAGCCCTAACAGTTGCCGCTGTCGGGGCTTTTTTCTTCTCCGTTGGTATTTCCCTGCCACAGATATTTTGCTCCGTCCAACACCCACAGGATAGCTTTCAGCATATCAAGACAGTCATTCCGCATATCTTCCAATCCCTCCAGCGTTAAATCAATCTCTGTCTTTTCAAACTGTTCCGTTACTTCCCGGATATTTGTCTGCATTATCTTTAGTTCCTCTACTAACTGATAAACCAATTCTTTTTTACCAACCACGCACACCCGGTTATAAATGCAGGAACGGACAAAATAATCTTTCTTAGAAAGTCCGCTTGCTAAAATCTTTGCTTCGATTTCTTCCCTCTCTCTAGGGGAAATGCGAAAGCTGATTGTCGGGTATTTATGCACTCCACTCATTCTTCTTCCTCCCTGCTGTTCTCAATCTCCAATTTATCCGCAAGTTCCCCCTGCTTATTGGGGTATAAATGCGAATAAGTATTTAATGTTGTTTCGATTTTCTCATGCCCCAACCGTTCCGCAATGGCTAATGGCGTAAATCCCATTTCCACAAGTAATGAAGCGTGACTATGACGAATATCGTGCAAACGTATTCTTTTTACCCCGGAAGCCTTGATACCTCTGATAATTTCATGCTCCATATAGGATTTTGTAAAACGGAACATTCTTTCGTCTGCCATAATTCCGTACAAATGTGAAATATACTCCTTTAATTCTTCTGTCAGAAATGGCGGTATCGTTATGATACGCTTGCTCTTTGGTGTTTTAGGCGGTGTGATAATGTCCCTGCCCTCTATCCGCTGATAAGACTTATTTACGGAAATGGTACGCTTTTCTAAATCAATATCATTATAGGTTATAGCAAGTAATTCCCCAATCCTCATGCCCGTCCAGTAAAGGAGCAGGAACGCCATTTTTGTTTCCGGCTTGTTCTCCACAGTCACAAGAAACTGCTTAAACTCCTGCTTCGTCCAAAACTCCTTTTCCCCGGCGTGGCTCTTTCCGATACTCCCGGCTTTCCGGCAGGGATTGTCTTTCAAATCATAGTACCGAACCGCATAATTGAAGATTGCCGACAACTGATTATTGACCGTTTTCAGATACGTTTCCGAATACCCTTTTTTCATCAGCGCATTTTGCCACGCCCGAATGTCGGAAGCCTTAATCTCATTCATGTTTTTTTTCTTGAAATATGGAATGATTTTCAGGTCAATAATGAATTTCTTTGTACGCATGGTATTTTCACGCAGACGATGTTCCATATCCTCATAATAGATTTGTACGAAGTTTTCAAAATTGATGTCTAAATTCCTCTGCTGCTGTTGCAGGAAGTCACGCTCCCATTGCTCCGCTTCCGCTTTTGTCTTAAATCCCCGCTTGTTCTTCTTGTGGCTTACGCCCTGCCAGTCCTTATAATAGAACTGGCAACGCCACATCTTTCCGTCCCTTGTCGCTGACATAAAATCTCTCCTTTCCTACATGGCTACGGTCAGACCGTAGAATTTTTCTTCAAAGTATTTTGTCGGGACTTTGCCGCAGATTGTCCGATAGCCCTTTACTTTCAGTTCCTCATTCAGCCCCCGGATAATCTTATAGGCATAACCCGTTGATACGCCAAGCATTTCAGCCGCTTCCTCTGCCGTTACATACATTTTCTTTCCATTCTCCATATAGTCCTTCCCTTTCCTTTTTTATTTTAGGTACACATATGTGACCTTTATGTTTCTATTATACGGTACACTTTTGTGAACGTCAAGTATTTATTTTATTTTTTTATACACAAATGTGTCCTAATGTGATAGAATTGAACTAAGCACTGACGAAAATCACATAAATTGGAGGTATTGGCATGACTACCGGGGAAAAGATTAAACACTTTCGGAATTTGCGTAGCATATCGCAGGAAACGCTCGGTCAGCTTTCCGGCATCAATTCCGCCACAATAAAGAAATACGAGTATGGCATCCGCAATCCCAAGCCCGACCAACTGATGAAAATTGCAAATGCTTTGGGTATCAGTATCAATGTTTTCATGGATTTTGATATAGAAACAGTGTCAGATGTATTGTCTTTGATTTTGAAAATGGACGAACAATTAGATATGAACTTTGAAGCAGAGAGATACGAGGACGGAAGTTTCAATCCTGCTACAATCAAAATATCCTTTCAGAACTCTTTGCTCAACCATAAATTGGGCGTATACATGAAAGCAAGAGAATTGCAGGAGAACCTTTTAAATGATACGGAACGCTTCTCGTCAGAGGAAGAACACCAACGGGCGATTGAAGCACTCTCAAAGGATTTGGACGCTGTTAAGCAAAGTATTCTTGATGACAGCAAGATTGTCAAAAAAGGTGTAAGAGGTATATCTGTAAAAATATATCCCGAAAATGAATAGGCTAAAGCTATATCCTCCAAAAGGAGTACACAATGATAAAAAAGAGTATCCGAAAAGAAATTGATAAAGCAATAAAAAATATTTGGCTTCATAATATCTGCACTGATTATGGTAATGGCTTTCTAATAAAAGAAGCAAGCCTTCAATGCAGTTTATACCACCACTTGCAAAACGAATTAAACCTTTTGCTTCAACAAAATCACCTATATATTTATCCCGAATTTTATTTTAAGGAACTAAAATTTTTTGCAGATTTAGTAATTGTTGAAATGGATATGGCATCAGAAACGAAATGGTTGTCTGAAAGAATGACGGACATAGCTGCTATTATAGAATTAAAATATGATGGCGGAAATGCCATGTCAACATCTGATTACATCAAAACCGATATGCCAAAATTGAAAGAATATGTTCGCAGTCTAAATTATGATTGTCAATATTATTTTGGCGTAATTTATGAAACTGACTGCGAATGGCTGAATTGGTTTGATAAGCGAAGCACCAATAATTGGGCAAATGGACGTTTAACAGAATTAAATGCCGGATATTTAGGCGAAACTATGTATTTTGAGGTAAATTCATATAACAATATGAATTTGCAGCAAAAGAGAACTCCTTGTAATGTTATATTTTAATACATATCAAATAAAGTATACATCGTCTTATTACAATCAAGAAACGATATGAAATCTGCCACACTTTAGAGAGCCTTAGTGACATTTGAATTTTCTTGTGATATAGTAGACTTCCACTTTTAAGAAAAGGAGTTGATGATATATGCCACAAATGAACAAAGGCGGTAAATTTATTTTCGGGAAATCACTGATACGAGATGATTTGACAATCCATCTCCCCACACAGGCTCTTACAGAGTACAACGCCACAATAGAGAAAAAAGTCTATCTTTTTACTGGAAGCAAAATCACTGGCGGCTTTTGTGTGACAAGAAAAGGATTGTTAGAACCGTCAAAGTTAGGACACATTCTTACTGATAATCCGGCTTTACTGAATTATCAGACCGCAGAGGGCGAATTTGTTAAATACAAAGGGCGGTCATACTGTTGGGTAAATATTTCAGAAAATGGTATAATTCAGCTTAATCAGCAGATATTAGACTTTCTTAATATGAAAATTGGAATGGAACTATTGTCTATCCGAAGCAGTGATATAGCTTTTACAATGGGTGCAACCGGTCCTCTGTTGGAAAGAGCCGACAACTATGAGGGAGAAATTCCTCTTTATTAAAAAGGCAGGTATCACGATACCCGCCCAAAATCCAGTATTTCTGTAAACGGTAGATAGTGCGTACCTATACAAAACTGGAGCAAACCTGTATGATAGAAACAGATTTGCTCCAGTCTTATTTCACTTCATCTTTACCGGGCTTCCGGCAGTTCGCAGGAAGATTCGGTGACCAGGGGAGCAGGT
>CAJTIR010000067.1 GCA_910576385.1 Lachnospiraceae bacterium | reverse complement strand
AACAGGCAATCTTAATGGCACAGTTTCAGGGATATAAAATCAAGCCAGCTACTGAATAAACCTTAACTTTGCTACATATTCAATTTTTAATTGACCACCGCAAGATGGTCTGTTTGCTATGCCCTTATGGAAATGGATTATCTCTACTATTCTTTTTCAACCTTACTCCTCCCATATGTTTTTAATTATTTTATTTCCTTCCCATGTTTCCAAAATGACAGTTCCATCTGAATTGACGTGCTTCAAGATGTCTTTATTTAATGCTATTTTCCCCAATCCACGTTCTGCATTAAGAATATACGTTGGAATAGCCAAGCCGGAAGTATTTCCGCGTAATTTCTCATAAATGTGAATTCCTTCTTCAATGGATATTGAAAAATGCTTTGTTCCAATGATATCTTTGGGATGAAATATGTAGTAGGGACGTATTTTTATTTTTAATAAAAGCTGATTAAGCAGTTGCAAAGTGTAATAATCTGTGTTGACATTTTTTAAAAACACCATTTGATTCCCTAGTACAATGCCATTTTCGGCTAAATCCAAACATGCTCTTGAGCTTTCGGGCGTAATTTCTAATGGGTGATTGAACTGCATATTCATATAAATGGGAGAATACTTTTTTAAAACCGTAATCAATTCAGTAGTTATACGTTGAGGTAATGTTACTGGTATTCGTGTTCCAATTCTAATGATTTCTATTGTCTTAATATTACGTAATTTAATAAGAATATTCTCGATATATGAATCCGATAATGTAAGTGGGTCACCTCCTGTAATTAAAACATCTCGTATTTCTGGATGATTCTTAATATATTCAACAGATTTTTCCAAACAGACTTCGCTTATGTAAATATCTTTTTCTCCGATATTTCGTCTTCTTTGGCAGTGACGGCAAAAAGTAGCACAGCTATTTGTAACATTGAGGATTACTCTATCTGGATAACGACGTGTTATTGTTCCTGCCGGATTATTCTGTGATTCGTTCATAGGGTCAATTTTACCCACATTATTTAGCTCATCGATTTGCGGAATACATTGGAGATAAATTGGGTCATTTGGTTTAAATTTTTGTATAAGCGATAAATAATACGGTGTAATTGCAAACCGATATTTTTTACTTACTTTTATAAGCTGTTCAGATTCGTCTTGTGTAATATTAAATATTTCTTTTAGTTTTTCTGCTGTTTTAATTTGATTTTGCAATTGCCATTTCCAATTATTCCAATCATTATCAGATACTTTAAAATAATCACGAGTTTTACTAGACTTGAAATTATCTTTTTTTTCTAAAAATCCATTTTTAAATGTTAAAAACGGTAATGCTCTGTCTGTTAATATATCGGATCGATGAATTGATTCCTTGTTTACCATAAACTTTTTCTCCCATCATGTATAATAATTTAACCATTTACGTTGACTCCTTATCCTTAATTTATACTGTTTATTCTGATAAGTAAGCAGTAAATAACTTCAAATTTATCTATTAACACATAATTATCATATATTACCCACACCAATCCTATCTTGCCAAATTAAAGGATAACGATGGATTATAAATGAATTCTTCTATCATCAAATCCAACGGATAACTATCAATTATCCATACCCATTCCTATCTCGCCAAGTTGACGGATAACAGTGGATTATCCATCATTTTCCACTCAATTCCCTAACTGACGGATAACCAAAACTTATCTATTGGAAAATTATACCATACATTCCTCAAAAAATCATTAATATTTACAATTTTTACCCCAAAATCTCCAAATTTTCCGCTGCCGCTTCCAAAATCATACATAAATATTCCTTCTGCCGCTCTGTCTTGCCTTCAAAATACTTTCCATATCCCCCAATATCGACTTTGAAAAATCCAAATAAGATATAATCTGTACTTACTTCTAATATCTGGGCAATTTCCATCAATTTATCCACAGAACAAGATGTCTCACCATTTTCAATTCGCTGCAACTGCCTCTCAGTAGTATAATCTAACTTTTCTGCCAGACTGCTCTGCGTCATCTTTCTTCTGCGCCTTGCCTCTTTTATTCTCTCTCCTACTACTTTTTTATCATAATACAGCACTTTCCACTCATTTCTGACGTCCCTTTATTTGCTCAAGCTGCTAGTATTATATAAGAAAATGAACAACTAGCAGAGTGACCATACCAGCCATTTCGGGTTGATTATTGTACACTTTTCAAACTGCACAGAATTAATTCTGTAAGAATAGAAACTATCCACAAAGCCACTCTAATGTTGTATGATGATATTATCTCCAAAACATCACATTAGCTGAAATTTTTATCATATCTGTTAAAAATACCAAGAGTTCAGAAAGGAAAGAATATGAGCCCAAACCACAAAGAAATGATTCCACAATATTTACAGGCAATAGCCAAGAAGGAAGGTCTTTCGGAAAATGATGTCAGAAATGAAATTGCCCTCGCTATTTCCCTTGCTTTAAAAAGCAACGACACGAAAATCCAAAATTTTTGGAAGGATATTCCCTGCGATGGGGAAAGTCCTACTATAGAAGAAATTGTTGATTATATAGTTTTTGGAATATTCACACAGGTATAACAAAACAACATAGTCAAGGGCAATCTGTTACTTATACAAATAACGGTCTTGCCCCTTAAGAAGTTGTTCCACCATATGCAGGACAAACTCTATTTCATTTTCGTCACGCCTGTCTATCAAACAGATGAATCGGTCTATGTATCCACTGGAACATTCCCAGTTCATAAGGGCAAGCGGCGTTGTATTCAATGCCTGTACTATTTTCAGATATGTATCAAGGCTCATCGCCCGTCTCCCATGTTCCACGCTTTTTATAGTGTCAAGGGACAATCCTGCCCTTTCTGCGAGCTGCCCCTGCGTAATACATAATTTTCTTCGTTCTTTCCTAATATTCCCGGCTATAACCTCATATAACTGTTTTCCATTCCCCATTACAGCGTCCTTTCCGGTAATGGCAGATGGAAGCAGGGACTGGTTTTATTCTATTTCTTAATCATGCGTGACATATATGCAAGCACCCTGTCAATAAAGGCATCTTTCTGTTCTTTGCTGCAGTTTGCTATGTAATAATCCACATCAAAATCATTTTTTAGGCAGGTGCCTGTAATCAAGTATGTGGGATCTATCCCATATTCATGATACAGAACCAGCAGCTTGTCTGCCGACAGCCCGGTAGCTCCAGATTCATATTTCCGATAATGTTCCTCTGATACTCCAAGCAATATGGCAATTTCTGCCTGTGTCCGCCCCAGATTATTCCTTGCTTCCCTTAACCTTTTTCCAATCTGTATATTGGCTTCTTTCCTGTGATTATCCATGATTTTTACCTCCGTATGGAAAAATCATAGCAACACCCTAGTAAAACATACAGAATAGAAAACAACCCAATATTACTTATTTTTTAACCGATATATGGTTATTTTTTAATTTATTCTCAAAATGCAGAAACCGGATGACAAAGCATAGGTTTTATCATCCGCGTTATTATTACTTCTATAATTTATCTAAAACATTCCCTTTTTTCCCAAAAAAAATTATTATCTTTACTTCCCTCACCAGTACAACGAAATTTCCGTTTCTTTATGTTAAACTAGCCCTTTTCACCATACGCTTCATTGCAAAATCTAATCGTAGTCACTGCTATGCTGCCGCTTTTCTTCGTTGCAGTTACCCTGCGTGAATATATCAAAGATTTAATTTTCGTTTTACTAGTGGCGCAAAATCTCTATCCGATCACTCAAGAGCATCTCTGTACTACACCCCAGTTGTACTCATGTAAGAAATCATAACAAAAAAAGCAACTACTAAGAAGAAATATCCTTAATAGTTGCACTAGATACATTGTTGGTTATTGCTGACAGCCTTTTTATAGCTAATTTTACCTATTACAAGAATTCCTACCATAAAAGCTGCCGTCACAGAAACAACCTGTAACAATCTATAAAATTTTAGTATACAGAAAAGAATTGACAAAAACAAAATCTTTATAATCGAACAATCTAATTTTTTACCAAATTTAACAATTTCTTCTCGTTCCATCTTCCTATTAATATCTTGTACTGGTGCTAATATCCTGATTAAAAACAGAGAGATACATTCGATTGCTAGGGAATATAATGCTCCAATATAAAAATACTTTACGATAGACAATAAAATAAATAAGGATAAACAGGAACACAACAAACAACTTAAATATGTCCTTAAATGCAAACCGCCTGCATATGAACGAAGCGCAATAAATACCCAGAAAAAAACGATTGCCTCCACTACCATACCACAGGCGATTGCAATTAAAATACTTATAACTGTATTCAGGCATACCTCCATCCCTATTTGAAAACCGAATTCATAAATACATCTTTTTTCTTCTGTAATCACATTCTTCCGTATCAAATGTTCTGTCAAAATACACGCTAACTTTTCCATTATTATTTTTCTCTTAATTTTTTCACATCATCTGGCATTTTAGGTTGATGAAAAATATAAAAACAAATCCGCTGCACTGAACCACCTGCAAATGCCAAAGCAAAACTTGATATCACTCCACCTAATTTTTCCATCAAATAATCTTTAAATTTTCCCATGAATATCTACCTCCTTTTTCTTTAAATTATATATCACACCAAACAGAAAAATACTTATATGTAAAAAATAAGAGTTTAAATGTAATTTTTACCTATTGCATATAAAAGAATCTGAACTTTGAAAATCCCATTCTTTGATGAAATTTCCAATAAACCGTTATACTTTTTTACCGCTTTTTCCACTGAATTTAATCCTATCCCATGATTCACCGCATCTTTTTTTGTGGTAATGTACTGTCCTTTTTTATCCTGCACTATCGTTCCCACAAATGGATTTGTAATGCTAAAAATCAAATTATTTTTTCTATATATAAGTCCTATGTTAATTATTTTGGGACGCATATCATCTATTATACTTACAGCTTCAATAGAATTATCCAAACAATTCCCTAAAATTATACAAATATCAGCATCATTAAAATCCATATCATATGGAATCTCAATATGAGTCTTCATCTCTATTCCCATTTGCTGCATTTTCATAAATTTGTAATTAAGCAATGCATCAACAACAATATTTCCACTATTAATTGGAGAATTTATCTGAAAATAACTTTTTCCCATTAAAAGATCATTGATATATTTTCTAGCATAATCAAGCTCATCTCTATCCATATATTCTTTGATACAAATTAAATGATTTTCAATATCATGCTTTATGTTCCTGATGTTATGGTTGGACTCTTCACGTTCTTGTATTTGGTTTTTACATAATTCAATTTGTTTATTGAAAATAATTTGCTGCTTTTGGCTTTCCATTCTCTCAGACAAGTTTTCATATATATGAAGAATCAAAAAATTAGTTGCTAAAATAAATGCAGATGAAATCATAGCAAATATAGGTGAATTCTTATCTTCAGTTTTATAGCATAAAGAAAAAATTGTGTTTAAAACAAATATATTCCCCACTGAAATAAAAAATAACACACACCAATATTTAAATGGTATATCCCTTTTAAGCCTGGAATAGTTTGACGCTTTTAATCCAATTAGAATCATTAACAAAATAATTTTTGATACAAATGATCCCAGCACCTTTATCTGATCTATTTTAAGCCCTATAAAAATAAATGCATAACCTACAATCGTTTCAGTAATCATTCCCATCAAATTAACGATCAATATCCAAATCAACCTTTTTCTTATACTTCCAAAATACAATATCAGACATAAGCACAAGCTACATACTATATCCAAAAGCAACCTCAATATAGGAATACCAATATAAGTTGTTCCAATAATTTCTATTACGTAAAACATCACCCATGCCATAATAGAAATAAAATAAGGCACATCTCTCTTATGAAAGAATATGCCCATTGATTCCTGTATTATTGCAAAAAACAAACATGATGAGATAAGATAAAAAAGAAAATCATTCATCCAAAAATTCTCCTCTCATTAAATTGCTAAATTTAGCCCTAATCATTTTTTGGCGTTCCTCACTAATTTGAAGCTCTGTTCCATCCAACAAAACTACTTTTGAAAATGTAATTTCTTTTATAAATCTGTAATTAACCAGATAAGATTGATGTATCCGTAAAAAAGGAATTTTCCCATTTTCTAATTGCTTTTCCAAAAGATTAAGTTTCCCATAAAATTTTCCTGCACTATCTTTCGTCCTTATAGTAATCACCCTACCAGAGCTTTCAAAAAATATAATATTTTTGGTTTGCACTTTATGTGGAACCTTTTTAAATTTATATTCAAAATAAGCATCATTTTGGACAATTCTCTCATATGCTTTTTGAAAATAACACTCAAATATTCTTGTATCTACTGGTTTCTTTATAAATCGAAACGGCTCAACCTCGAATAACTCAATAAAATATGTTTCATAGCTGGAAATATATATTATAATAACTTCTGAATCAGTTTGCCTGATTCTTTTTGCAACATCTATGCCATTAAGCTTAACCATCTCAATATCAAGATAGAGTATTTCAAAATTGTGCCCATTCTTTATATCTTCCCATAATTCAATTCCATCCGAATACACTTCAACAGACATATCAATCAATTGATTTTTAGAAATATTAAAAAGTATAGATTCAATTTTAGTTGCAAATACCAGATCGTCATCACAAATTGCTATATTTACCAAGTTATCCTCCTTCTTATTGTACCTCCCTCAAACGATTAAGTATCATTAGAACCGTTTTCCTATTATCCGCATTCAGTTCTTTATATAATGAAACAATTTCATAAAATTCATCTATCTCTTTGTTTATTTGAAGCTGCCCTTCAAAGCTTCTTTTGGTTTCAGATAAGCATAGCAGGTAATCCGTAGTAACCTTGAAATGTTTTGCAATATTAACAATCAAATCTAATGGTGGTACGCATTTTTCATTTTCTACCCTGCTAATTGTCTGCTGTGAGGAAGCCACAAAATCTGCAAGTGCAGCTTGTCCCATGCCATGTTCTTCACGCAATTGTTTAATACGAGTATGCAAAATACCACTCCAATCTAATAAATTTTATATATCCATTTTACGCACAATCATCTATTGCTATACTCATATTTTATATATTAAAAAATCCATTTTTTATGTAATTTTAAAACAATAAAAAAGAGAATACATCATACCAGAAAGTTATTCCAGACATTTTGTACTCTCATTTTATCAACTAACTTTGCGAAGATACTCACCCAAAAATACTGCTATTGTAACATCTATTACCATCTTAAAATAAAATTTTCACAGATTCATACTTTAAATATAGGTTTTTCTGCTCTATAAACTTCATATATTCCTCATAAGATATTTCCTTCAAGAAATTTATTAACTTCTTTTTGTTCTTTACCAAATTGTAAGAATTATATGATAAACTTGAATAATAATTTAGATTTTGTCTCAATTCTTCTTCAGCAGGTATTTCGTTATTTTCAATTATTTTTAAAAATACCTTTTGTATTTCATAAAATCTTTCTCTATTTAGTATTTCTTCTAACATTTCAAAAAATATATAACTGTTTCTTTTCAATTTATTTGCCAAATCACATTTCATTATGGTAATTATATAGTAAATCTGATCAGTTCCCAAAAAAAACGGTTCATAGCTTACCTTGCCATTAAAATTTCTGGTAATCCATTCGCAAATTTGAACCATAAATATTTCTCCCAATATAATTTCTATAAGTGTATTTTTAAATTCATTTTTTAAAATGATTTTAAAATTTACATTCGGCTCACCATGTACTTCAAAATGTATTTTAAAATTCGTATCAGAATTATTTATATATTTGTTATTAAATCCAAATTCATCTGTACAAAATCGCATATATTCTTTACCAGATATTTTAAAAATATCATTGTTTCTATTATATACATAACAACATAAATTACTGTCGGTATATATGTTATCTAAAAAAAATAACACATCCCTTATTTCAATCGCATTTACCTGATCTACCTCCCCTATTGGCAAATGAAACTTTCCACTCTTTAACACGTTTAATAAGTTATCTAATCTTTGGTTTTTTTTCTCAAAAAAAATGATTTCTCTTATAATCTCTTCTTTTGTATCCTCAAAAATTTTATTATCCAGACATTCATCTTTTATTTTACAGATAACATCCTTAAATTCATGAAATGACATAATTGCCTCTTCCATCTCGCATACATACCAATAATAACAAGTATAACAAAAATTTGTTACACCATGTATTTTTATATCAGAAAAAAAATTGCTGACATTAGAACTATGGATCAAAAAATGTTCTATAAAATGCGCCAAACCATGCTTCCCTTTTAAATCATCATTTCCTCCAGATTTAACAATACACTGACAAACAATTGGCATTTGCTCATTTGTATCCACTACATTTACTATTTTCTCAGATTGTGATTGAATCAATTCTCTATCCTCCTATTACAAATTTTCTATTTTGCCGCTCCCATAAAGTTAGGGCTATCATTCCTAACATAGAAAAAACAATGATTGCTGCCACACCCGTTGTAAAGACCATACTGTTTATGCTTTCTCCTCCAACCCTGTATAAATCATTTTCTAGATAATAATGATGAAATTTTGTCATACGATATGGCATAAAATTAAAAAAATAATGATTTGTAATGTATAGATTCATCTGATCCCCAACAAGCAAAAAAATCCAAAAAAAACACAAGACTGCTGAACATGCCATAGTTTTTTTTATCAAAATACAGACGATTAATGTGAATGATATTGCAACAAACAATGCGAAATATCCTATTGCAAAATTCCAGAAAAATTGCTGTATATAGGAAATAGGATATACAGAAAAAAACATTCTCTCCTCACCTTGAATAAAGAAATTTCCACCCTCAGATCCAAAATCCAGTAATTTAATGAAAACATATTCTGCCATGCCGTATAGATATAGCAGAGTTCCGGCTCCAAACGCTATAAAAATCCGTGCAAAATCTAATTGCCTTCTTCCCCATTTTGCCGCAAAAATGAACTCGTTCATTTTTACTTTCGCATCCTCTCCAAACAATGGAATAAACATCATTGATATTCCTAATAACAATAATGGAACAAACTTCTCCATCCCTCGGTTTATGCTGCTCCAGCCTTCGGCATACCCAATCATGATAGCATTCACCTGACTGGCTTTTTCAACAAGAAGATCTATTTCTTTCTTGTTATATGATACTGTACTGCTCTCTACCAAATTCCGACGAATATGGGATATTCTTCTTTCGTAGAAATTTTTTGCCTCCTTTGCTGTTAATTCACCTATTTGTTTACTATAATTAGCTTCTACAAGATTTTGCACCTTAAGATAATTCAGGCTTTCTTCTGTAAGAAAATCCTTTTTTTCCCCAAGTAATATACTTTCTACCGGAATCATTTCTTTCTTCTGTCTGGCATCCTTTAAAACATCCCTGCCGTCTATCAGGTTTCCATCAGCATCCACATAAGTGTATGTGCTTTTTTCCTTTTTGTCATCATAGACTGTAAATATTAGAATGACCATACTAAATAATATCCATATCTGTAACGGAAGAACCCGTTTCCACTCTGCGCTGATTATGCTTCTCATCTTCTACCCCCTATATGATACCTTTTTGCAGAACTTCTGATAGATACTTCAAAAACAGTTATATATAACAGCGCCAAAACAAAAGTAATACAAATACAGGGAACCAGGATTTCCCCAATAAACATCCCGTCCTTTGCAACAAAATTATTACCAAAACAAACTGGATTAAATATCTTTTTCATACCATAAGACGGATAAAAACGACATAAGGCATACAGGATTGCTAAGGCTGCGATAATTCCAGCTTTTCCACTTCCAGTCACCGCTGACAGCATCATCACTAGATTTGCGATCACAATACACCCAATCAACCCTCCCAAAAACTGCAAGATTGCTCCTCCTCCAACTGTAATATTATAGATACAATCATACCAGAATACCTGTGCAGATGCATTCCATCCATGTAAGGATGCGATGCCCCCATGTTCCAACATTAAAACTGCTACAAAAATGAGATAAGCTGTGACAGCAAAAAGATTTCCTGAAATACATTTTGCCTTAAAATCTTTTTTCCTTCCATTTTTACTGGAAAGTGTCAGCTCATCTACCCCATATTCACTGCCTTTCGCATAAATCCCTGCCAATGAAAAAACCAGCACAACTAAAAAATATGGAAACTGTATCTCATACCAACTCAGCATATTGGCAATTCCCTGATAATATTCGACTGTAAACGGCGTTCTTACCTTTTCAATTTTGTCCTCCAATATGGAAATCTGATGAGCAGAATATGGAAATAATCCGCCATATTCATTTGCCATTAGCTTATCTTCTTTCATTGATTCTTTATACTGGTCATAAAAGCTTCTTTCTGAAGAAAGGAACTCATAACCTAACCCAATTTTATCATTTCCATTTGTCATATACGGTCCATAATAGGCATAATTTACGCAATAATTTGGAAACATGTATTTTGTCATACCTCCGGTTCCCAAGAAACCTCTATGCTCACCGTTTATATCCAGATACCTTTTCTCAGAACTAGAATCATAATCTTCCACCAGACCTTCCAAATACTGCTGATCCATAACGCCTTCCACGTCTTTCGATATTTCTTTTAACAAACGGAAGGCTTTCAAACCCTCCCATACTTCTCCATTTCCGTCCAGGGTCCGCCATTGCAGATTTAAATATATGAAAGTATGCAGCGTAGAAAAAACAAGGAAAGCAATCAGTGCGCTTATTGATACCTTATTCCAAAGCTTACGATACTCAAATTTTATTAATCCCATATACTCACTCCTTATAATCTTTTCCATCTCCAACTACTTTCCATTCACTCCCCTTTCCTTCACGCACCAGAATCAAATAGTTCCATTCTCCATCTACCCCTGCGTACTCTGCTACAAAAATATTGTCATCCTCATACCCATCTGCGACTCCCTTTTCCTCATTTCCATATAACTCATATACTCTTGGGTCTATACACCAATATACCTTTTCAATTCCATAAGTATCTTTCAGATACTTAAGTGCCGCCTCAAATGCCTCTGTTTTTTCCCGTGTGTCAAAAAGAGAACTCATATATTCATATCCTGAAAAATCTATATCATAATCATCTTCATTCGGCTCCACTACCATGACAGTTCCATCTGGCATTTTTTCATTGCTTTTTTCTCTTTCTTCCCTATATCTCAATAAACTTTCATCCAATGTCTCTGTTTCTTTCTGATGGCTTTGTACTTCGTTTTCCTTTTCCTTGGTATGCTCATTCTCCTTCTTATTTGTTTCAAAAATCTGCTCTTTATCTGATACTTTATCCTCTCTTGCGCCGCCTGCCATCTTATTCTGACATCCGCTTAATAACATTGTGATAAATAAACTTACAATTATTAATTTCTTTCTGGTTCTCATATTTTCTCCTTTCTGCCAACGGTTAAAGCCAAAGGCTTTCATAGTAACCCCCACCATTCTCAACCTGCCGTCCGGCGGGTCGCATGGCCATCCTTACTATGAAAGCCAAAGGCTTTCATAGTAGCCCTCCATCATGCTCAATCTGCCGTCCAACGGGCCGCATGGCCATCCTTACTATGAAAGCCAAAGGCTTTCATAGTAATCTTCCAAAGTTGGCTCTTGCTCTCTGTTTTCTTCTGTTTGAAATCTTTCCCCAATATACCGAACTGTCATATTGTTTCCATTCTGCTTCACATGGATAACCTTGCGCTCTTTTTGAATCTGTTGATACTCTTCCTGCGTTAGAACCGCCTCCCATACTTTTCCCTGATTACTCATGATCAGATCTTCTACTTTTCCTGATTCTAAAATTTTTCCTTTGTTCATAACAATCAATTCTTTTGCAACAGCCTCAATATCTGACACAATATGTGTAGATAACAAAACTATTTTTTTTCTTGATAAATTGCTGATAAAATTAGAAAAATTTAACCGTTCACTTGGGTCTAAACCTGCAGTTGGTTCATCTAATATCAAAATATCAGGATTATTCAAAATTGCCTGTGCAATACCAATCCGTCTTTTCATTCCTCCAGAATATGTCCTGATTTTTTTATGAGATACATCTGATAAATTCACAATCTCCAATACATCAGAAATTTTTAATTTCAATTCCTGTTTCTTCATTCCCTTCAATGCCCCCATATATTCCAAAAAATCTATTGCATTGAAACCAGAATAAATGTTATAATCCTGCGGCATATATCCAATCATTCCTCTATACTCTTCTCCTATAGAAAAAATATCTTTCCCATTGAAGAAAACTTTTCCATTGCTTGCAAAATCTATTGTCGCTAAAATTCTCATCAACGTGCTCTTCCCCGCCCCATTTTTTCCAATCAATCCATAGATACCTTCGTGCATAGAAAAATTGATATCGTGCAAAACCTTATGTTTTCCATACACTCTGCTTAGTCCTTCTATTTTTAGTTCCATAATCTTTCTCCTATTCATGACCGTCAGATAATACAATCGCGTAACCTTCTGCTACTAAACATTTATTCCGAAAATTAATCATATCCCTTTTTTCCATGATTATATTTTCGTTCTCCTGATAGGCAAATACCAATTCTGTTTCGCTATTTGCCTTTCGCGCTTCTGGCATTTTCTCTGTTTCTGTGTCCCCTATTTTCCGCACGTCTTTTTGTATATCACTTTCTATATCTTCCTTCTTTTTTTGTTCCTGAATATTTGATGGGGGAAGCCTTTTTTCTCCCATATTCTCCATATACTCCACCTGGACAGTAATCCCAATACAGATCATGGAACTCATCAGAGCGACCATAACAATTCCCCAATGATTCTTCTTTTCCTCATTCATGGCAGACATAATCCGCCTTCTCAAATTTTCCTTACCGCTGAAAAACTTTATACTTGATATTGTTTCTGTTTCTGAGCAATTACCACTGGCAATTCGCAACAACATCCTGGCATATTTTAACCGTTCTACTTTCCCAGTACCTTTTAAGACAGCTTCGTCGCAAGATGTTTCACACAGGCTTTTTATTTCTCTTGTCATCCAATACGCAAAGGGATGATACCAATAAACTGCTGAAAACAGGAATAACAGCATTTTATAACAAATATCCATTCTTTTTATATGCATCAATTCATGTGAAACAATATCATCAAATTCTTCCTCCGAATAGGTTTCAGAAGGAAGCAGGATCGCCGGATGAAAAAAATGAATCGCCATTGGTGTGTGAATACAGGAACATAATTTAAATTTAATCTGACGTGATATTCCATATCTCTTCTTAATGATTTCAAAACGCTCTTCTATTTCATGGCATTCAAAATCCTGTTCCCACCTGTTTATCATTTTCTCAAATCGAATATGCCTGATGAGCGACAACATCAAAAACAAAAGAAAACCAAATATCCATATTCCAATCCACAGCCATTCTATTACGCCCTGACCACAAACTCCATGACCATAATATGGCAACGCCTGGCTCTTTTCTTCTGAAAGCTGCATGAAAACAACCATCTGAAAGCGTATCGGCAGAAGAAATCCTGCAAGCGGCAGCAGCCACATATAATACTTGCATTTCTCCCGGCAATTCTTCAGCACAAATCGACTGACACTCCATAAACAGGGCACGAACCACAGTAAAGTAATTGAATTTTGCAATATAAATTCCAAAAATTCACGCATCCTCATCTTCTCCAATCCATTTCCGAAATTCTTCTGCTTCCTCTTTTGTGATTTTTTTCCCATCATATAAGGTACTCATCAAGCTAAATAATGAATTGTGATGATATGTCTTAAAAAATAAATTTGTTTCAAATTCTAAATACTCTTTTTCATCTATAATTGGATAATACCATCTGTCCCTTCCCTTTTTCTCTGAGCGGATAAATCCTTTCTCTGTTAAACGATTCAAATAGGAGATCAATGTTGGCATCTTCCATTTTTTCTCCTCTCCTACCGCTTCCATAATTATTCCCGTATTGACTGGCGGCTTATTTCTCCATATCACACTCATTACAACATATTCCATATCTGATAATCTTTTTAAACCTTTCATTCTATTTCCCTCCTTCTTAATTAGGCATCTGTCTTTTTCATTATACATTTGTCTAATATAGATGTCAAGGTTATATCATTTCTTTTTGGGCATGATACAAATCTTTATATGTATGGCAACTTTCCAAAAGTTGTTTATGTATACCAACAGCTTCTACTTCGCCTGATTTTAATACAATAATTTCATTCACTTTCTTTATATTTAAAAATCTGTGGGTAATAATTATGGATAATTTCCCATTAGATGACTTCATTACATTACTCAGTATCTTATTTTCTGTCCTAGAATCCAATGCAGCTGAGGGTTCATCAAAAATAACCAAATTTCCATCCCGTATGTTAGCTCGCGCTATAGCTAATCTCTGCCATTGACCAATTGAAATATCAATACTATCTTTCCACCCTCTTGTTAATTTTTCATCATACTTATTTGATAATGATTCAATGAATTCATCGGCATTTGATGTCCTGGCAGCTTTTTTGATCTTTGCCTGATTATTTATATACTTGATATTTCCTATTGCTATATTCTCACTAACTGTAAATGGATATTTTACAAAATCCTGAAACACTGCACTTATTTTTTTCCAGTATTCATTTATATCATACTTCTCAATCTCTTGATTATTTAATAAGATTTTTCCCTTTTGTGGACAGTAAAGTCTCAATATTAACTTAATTAATGTAGACTTTCCTCCACCGTTATAACCTACAATTGCATATGATTTATTAATGCAAAATTCCAAGTTTATTCCTTTTAAAATAAAGTCTCCGTCTTCCTTATATTTGAACCAGACATTTTCAAACCTAATTGTTTCTATTTCAAAATTTTTTATCGTATTCTTATTTACCACATAATTTTCTTTTATTCTTTTATCTTTATATTCCATCAACCTTTCATAACTTGACAGATACAAACAATCTTCATATAAAGACATACCAATAAATACTATATTTGATGTAGCATTCTGCAATTGTGTAGCCGAATCCATATTCATATTGATAACACCAATTGATTTTTTGTCCATTATTCCAGTTATAATAATCACGGTTTTCAATCCATATGTAAAAAGAACCTCAACTGCTTGAAACAATACGCCCTGCCTATTTAAACTCCCTTTTACTTTTTTATCTTCTTTAATAATATCATCCATTGTTTGATTAATTTTTTCTTTAAAAAATAAAATACTATCAAAAAGTTTAATTTCTTTAAAAACATCACTTCTAATAATCATGTTCTTAATTTCATTATTAAATCTGATTTTTTCCACTCTTTTATTGTATATAGAATAAATTTTGTTGAAGTATTTTTGGCTATATATTGCCATTGGCAATACTGATAAAAAAATGATAATATATATTCCAAAATTAAACGATAATAATATTCCAGACATTCCTACAAAAAGAGTAATGTTTTGAACCATTTCCACTAATTTATTTAAAATTCCAACCATTTTATCGCTTGATTCTGAAGTTGCTTTTTCAATAATATCATGAAACTCAGCGCTTTCCATCTCGGCTAAACTCATTTGTGACACTGCTTCTATTGCCTGATTAGTAATATATTTTTCCAGAATTAAAGAGTATATATTTTTTATGTATTCATTTATTTTAACTATTATATTTGCAATAATATTAAGCAAAAAATGGATAAATATTAATATGATTATCTCTTTATAATTTACAGCCCCATAAAAATAAAAATTACTAATGCTATCCAATATTTTTTGCCAAACAATCAAACTCAAAACATTAGGCAATGCAGATCCTATGCTCAAAAGAAAAGTAAAAACAAAATATATCTTTGATGTTTTCCATAAAACTTTTACTGTATCTATAAAAATTTTCATTTTTGAATTTCCCTCTCCATCCAGAAAAATCATTAAATCTAAAACTTTCAAATCAGAACCACCGGCTTAGCCGGTGGTTTGCTCACGCCCTATAAGGGCTTATTACCGGCTCTGGAGTCTAAAGACTCATCGAAGGGTTCGCCAGCCGCAACATCATTCTGTACTAAGTCCTAAAGGACTTTTTCTATTTGTTCTTTTTTAC
>CAJTIR010000066.1 GCA_910576385.1 Lachnospiraceae bacterium | reverse complement strand
CGTATACGAAAAATGTAAAATTACTTTCATACAGGTAACGGATATACTGCGCTTATCGTGGAGTCTTTTTATAGACCTAACAGATAAAAAATATACTCGCTATTTATCAAAAAAACAACGGTGGCGTAAAAACCAAAATGATGAGTTTCATTCAGTAGTTTTACCAGGACTGCTTAATTAAGTTCGCGCTTATGGGGGAACGCCCCGTCATGGATTTGAAGTACGACATCCTGAAACACCCGAACGTGAAACTGACCGCCGACGGTGGGAAACCGCCGTATCTTCACGGTGAGCCGACGCAGGCGGTCGCAACATTTGTGTTTGGCGGGGATATTCCAAAAGACGCTGTTGCGCTTAACCCTGTCAGCACTTCCTATGAGCTTCTGTCCGATGAGGACTTGGAAGAAATATTCAATTTATAAGGAGGATTTACCCTATGAAACTTTTTCAGAAAAACGAGAAGAAAGCAACCCAGAAACTGCCGATGACAGGCAAGGTAAAAAGGGGCTTCCGCCATTACTGCGTGGCAGTGCTTGCCGTTATGATGGTATTTGGCACATCCATGACCGCCTTTGCCGCCAACGACCCGATTGCCGTCGTCAACAACCTCTCCAATTTCATCTTCGGTCTGATACGGGCGGTCGGGATGATTATGCTCGGCTTCGGCATCGTGCAGGTCGGCTTGTCGCTGAAATCCCACGACCCGTCCCAGAGGGCGAACGGCTTCCTCACACTGGCGGGCGGCGTAGTGATTACCTTTGCGAAAGAGATTTTAACCCTCATCACGGGCTAATCCAAAACAGACTGAAATAACAGACTGACACAAGACAAGATAACGGGGCAGATCCGCTCTGCGGAACTTGCCCCGCTATCAAATTTTAAGAACGGAGGTGGTCGAATGTCAGACAACTGGGTAGTCCAGAACTTGGAGAACGCCCTTGACACATGGAATGAAAAGTTAGCCGAGATATGGCAGCTCATCACCCAATCCCCAGAAACCTTTAAAGGCGGTGCGATATGGAAAGTCATCGTTGACATCCACGGAGCGTTGCAGGCGATAGGGCTTGCCCTGCTCGTGCTGTTTTTCGTCGTCGGCGTGATGCGTACCTGCGGCGACTTCGCAAGCGTGAAGAAGCCCGAACACGCATTGAAGCTGTTCATCCGCTTCGCCCTTGCGAAAGGTGCGGTCACTTACGGCTTGGAGCTGATGATGGCTCTGTTCAAAATCGTGCAGGGCGTGATTTCCGCCATTATGAAAGCCGCAGGCTTCGGCTCGGCGCAGAAAACGGTTCTGCCGACAGAGATAGTGACAGCCGTGGAGGACTGCGGCTTTTTCGAGAGCATCCCATTATGGGCGGTCACGCTGATAGGCGGGTTGTTCATCACGGTACTGTCGTTCATTATGATAATGTCGGTGTATGGGAGGTTTTTCAAGCTATATTTATATACCGCCATAGCCCCCGTGCCGCTGTCCTCGTTTGCGGGAGAGCCGAGCCAGAGCGTGGGCAAGAGCTTCATCAAGAGCTACTCCGCCGTTTGCTTAGAGGGTGCGATTATCGTGCTTGCCTGCATCATCTTCTCGGTGTTTGCGGCGTCCCCGCCCGCAGTCAATCCCGATGCGGCGGCGGTCACGATGGTATGGGGCTATATCGGAGAATTGGTGTTCAATATGCTCGTCCTTGTCGGTGCGGTCAAGATGGCAGACCGTGTGGTAAGGGAAATGATGGGCTTGTAATTATCCAACAGGAAAGGAAAATTGAAATGAAAAAAGAAACGAAGTATTACCAGAATTATAATATCCATTTGTTAAATGGAGAAGTCATTGGGGCTTCCGAAGCCTATGACCTGCCTGCGGAAAAAGGACTGGTCGGAAAATTTGGAAAAGCTGACGATAACGAGATATTTGAAATTGGGGATGCCATTTCTGGATTTGCATATATCCCAAAACGTAGCATCCTCTTTATTTCGACGGGGGATGTCGGGGAGGAGAGGTGCTGATATGGAAGTCAAGATAAATAAGGAAATCCGCAACTACACGGAATCCATGTTCTTCGGGCTGTCGATGCGGCAGTTCCTGTTTTCCGTGCTTGCCTGCGGCGTGGCGGTCGGCTTGTTCTTCCTGCTCCGTGGCAGGTTTGGGACGGAAACATTGAGCTGGATGTGCATCTTGGGGGCTTCCCCTTTTGCGGTCATGGGATTTGTAAGGTATAACGGCATGACCGCCGAGCAGTTTGTGTGGGCATGGATAAAGTCGCAGTTTCTGATGCCGAAGAAGATTTTATTTGCCCCAGAGAATCTTTATTACGAAGCGATGAAGAACGCCATTGAAGCCCATGAAAAGGGCTTGCCCGCCGTGCAGGATAAGAAAAAGAAAAAATGCAGGAGGGCAAGGCGCAAAGCGGCACGGGAACGGAGAAAACAGGCTGAAAAAGCCAGAAAGAAAAATAAGAAATCAAGAAAGCGCAAGGAGGTAGACCATGATTAAGACGCTGAAAACGCTGTTCAAGCAGGACAGGGAGAAATTCATTGTGCCGAAGTCGGTGCAGGCGGTCATCCCGTTAAAGACCATGTGGGAGGACGGCATCTTCCTTGTGGGCAGGAACAAATACGCAAAGACATTCAAGTTTGAGGACATCAACTACGCCGTGGCGAGCCGTGAGGACAAGGAAGCGATGTTCCTCGAATACTCGGAGCTTTTAAACGCCCTCGACAGCGGGGCGACCACGAAAATTACCATCAACAACCGCAGGCTCAATAAAGCGGATTTTGAGCAGACAATCTTAATCCCGATGGCGGAGGACGATTTGGATAAATACCGCAAAGAGTACAACAAGATGCTGCTTGACAAGGCGACGGGGGCTAACTCTACCGTGCAGGATAAATATGTGACCGTTTCCGTCTGCAAGAAGAACATCGAGGAAGCGAGGAATTACTTTGCCCGTGTCGGGGCTGACCTTATCGGGCATTTCAACCGCTTAGGCTCGAAGTGTACGGAACTGGATGCGGGCGACAAGCTGCGTATCTTCCATGATTTTTACCGCACGGGCGAGGAAACGGCGTTCTCCTTTGACATGGCGCAGACCATGCGGAAAGGACACGACTTCAAGGACTATATCTGCCCCGACTCTTTTGAGTTTGAGAAAGATTATTTTAAGATGGGAAACCGCTACGGGCGTGTGATATTCCTGCGTGAGTATGCCGCCTATATCAAGGACAGCATGGTGGCGGAGCTTTGCGAATTAAACCGTAACATGATGCTCTCTGTTGACGTCGTGCCTGTCCCGACGGACGAAGCCGTGCGGGAGGTGGAAAACCGCCTGCTCGGTGTGGAAACCAACATCACGAACTGGCAGAGGAAGCAGAACCAGAACAACAATTTTTCCGCCGTCATCCCCTACGACTTGGAACAGCAGAGAAAGGAAAGCAAGGAGTTCCTCGATGATTTGACGACCCGTGACCAGAGGATGATGTTTGCGGTGCTTACGATGGTGCATACCGCAGACACCAAAGAGCAGCTTGACAATGACACGGAAGCCCTGCTCACGACGGCAAGGAAGCATCTCTGCCAGTTCGCCGTGCTGAAGTACCAGCAGATGGACGGTCTGAACACCGCCCTGCCGTTTGGCGTAAGGAAGATTGATGCGTTGAGGACGCTGACGACGGAGAGCCTTGCAGTATTTATTCCCTTCCGTGTGCAGGAAATCTACCATAAGGACGGCGTGTATTATGGGCAGAACGTCATCAGTAAAAATATGATTATCGCCAACCGCCGCCACCTTTTGAACGGCAATTCCTTTATCCTCGGCGTGTCTGGTGCGGGCAAATCCTTTACGGCAAAGGAGGAAATGACGAACATCATCCTGACCGACCCCAACGCCGATGTCTTGGTAATAGACCCCGAACGAGAGTACTCCCCGCTTGTAAAGGCAATGCAGGGCGAGGTCGTCCACATCTCGGCGACGAGCGACAACCACATCAACGCAATGGATATGAACTCTGATTACGGTGACGGTGCGAACCCCGTCATTTTGAAATCAGAGTTTATTTTATCCCTCTGCGAGCAGCTCATTGGCGGGGCAAGTCTGGGGGCAAAGCAGAAATCCATCATCGACCGCTGCACGGCAAGCGTCTACCGTTACTACCAGCAGGGCAACTATATGGGTACGCCGCCCACCTTGCAGGACTTCCGTGAGGAGCTGTTAAAGCAGGACGAGCCAGAAGCGCAGGAAATCGCCCTTGCGATTGAGCTTTTCACGGACGGCTCTCTCAACACCTTTGCCAAGCATACGAACGTGGATACCCACAGCCGCCTTATCTGCTACGATATTTTGGATTTGGGCAAGCAGTTACAGCCCATCGGTATGCTTGTCGTCCTTGACAGCATTTTAAACCGCATCACCCAGAACAGGGCGAAAGGCAGGAACACGTTTATTTTCATTGATGAAATTTATCTGCTGTTCCAACATGAGTACAGTGCGAATTTCCTCTTTACTCTCTGGAAGCGTGTGCGTAAGTATGGGGCGTACTGTACGGGCATCACGCAGAACGTGGACGACCTCTTGCAGAGCCATACGGCGAGGACGATGCTTGCCAACTCTGAATTTATCATCATGCTGAACCAAGCGTCCACAGACCGTATCGAGCTTGCGAAGCTCCTTAACATCTCCGATTTGCAGATGAGCTATATCACGAATGTCGGTGCGGGGCAGGGATTATTGAAAGTCGGCAGCTCCCTCGTGCCGTTCGTCAATAAATTTCCACGCAATACGGAGCTGTATAAGCTGATGACGACGAAATTTGGGGAGTGTTAAAAGGAGGGATTTTTATGTCAGAGATAAGGTTTCGCAACGCAGCTCACCGTGATTTTTTTCTGGAAAGTATGATGAAATGCAAAGTCAACGACTGCTACCACAGGGCGTTTTTCTATGTGATGGGGATTGCGGGGGAAACAAGGCAGAACATCAACGCCATGTTCGATTTTAAGACGGACTGCATCAAGCCAGAGGGGACGCACGCAGGATGGCAGACAAGCGGCACGGTCAAGGTCTGCCACCTTGCCTTTAACCTCTGTTCTGCTGCGAATTCGCCCCGTATTTCATGGAGGGCATCAAGGCACGGTATCCAGAATATTGCAGGGACTTACCCACGCCCAAGAAGCAGGCGGAGCATACACGGTAACTGAAAATAAAAAAACAAGAATAAAGAAAGGAATAATTTATGAATCTGAAAAACTATAAATGTATTCTCTGTACCGCCGCCGCTGTCGTCCTTTTGGGAGCGGCGGTTTTTTGCGGCTTTAAGATTTACAGCCATTACCAGCAGATAGACGAGCAGACCGAAGCCTTTGCGGAGATTGCCGAGGTTGTGGAGAACGCCGAGCCAGAGGAAGAACCGCCAAAAGATAAGGATACGCCCGTCAGCGAGGGCGAGGATATATTGGCAAAATACAAGGAACTGTATTTGCAGAATGAGGATATGGTCGGGTGGATTGCCATTGACGGAACAAGCATCAACTACCCCGTCATGCAGAGCAAGAACAATCCCAACTTCTATCTGAAACACAGCTTTGAAAAGGAATACAGCGACTTAGGAGTGCCGTATATCCAAGAGGACTGCGACATCCTAACAAGCGACAATCTGGTTATCTACGGACACCACATCAAAGGCGGCAGGATGTTCGGGGCATTGGAAGATTATAAATCCAAGAACTTTTATGAGAAGCATAAGACCATTCAGTTTGACACCCTCACGGAGCAGGCGCAGTATGAAATCATTGCCGTGTTTAAGACCGTGGCGTACAGCTCACAGGGCTACCGCTACTATGATTTTGTCAATGCGGAGAATGAAAAAGAATTTGATGCCTTTGTCGGGAAGTGCAAGGAGCTTGCCTTGTATGATACGGGCGTGACAGCCCAATACGGCGACAGGCTCATTACCCTCTCCACCTGCGAATACTCGGCACAGAACGGCAGGCTTGTCGTGGTGGCAAAAAAGGTAAACTGACATGACCGCAAATCTTCTGGGAAAGGAGGTCGGATTTTATGGCTGATATAAAGACCAGAGATGCGGTCAAAGGAACGATTAAGACTTTAGACAAAGCCGCCATAGCAGGCAGGCGCATGAAATCCGCTTACGCAAAGACAAAGGACAAGGCGGAGCAGGGATATTATGCAGAGGAAAATTCCCCCACGGAATATGCCGCCGACAAGGTTTCCTATGCTTCGGGGCGTATCAAGGACGAGGGCATCCACCAATTCAATAAGCAGGGGCAGAAAAACGCCGAAGCCACAAGAGAGAATATCGGTAAGGCGAAAGATAAAATCGCCGACTTTAAGGCAAAGCGGGCGAAGAAAGCCGCAGAGCAGAAAACAATGCGGAATAAGGCAGGACAAAACGCCATGCGTACAATGGGACAGGACGGCTTGCAGGAAATACAAGGGACTGCAAGCCGTCCCGCTGTTTCTGCTACTTCCGCTGCCTCTGCCAAGACCGAGACGCCCCAGACGGCGGCAAACCCGTTGATAAAGACCAGACAGCAGGGAAAACGGACAATCAAAACAACCGCCAGAAATGCGGAAAAGTCCGTCAAGACCACAGCCAAAGGCACGGTCAAGGCGACGGAAAAAGGCGTGAAAACCGCAAGGGCGACAGCCAAGACGGCGATTAAGACCACGGAGCAGACCGCAAAGGCGGCGCAGAAAACGGCGAAAGTGTCTGCCAAAGCCGCCCAGAAAGCGGCACAGACGGCGAAAGCCACCGCAAAGGCAACAGCCGAAGCGACGAAAGCCACGGTCAAGGCGACCATTGCGGCAGTCAGGGCGATTATCGCAGGGACTAAGGCGTTGATTTCTGCCCTTATCGCAGGCGGCTGGATTGCCGTCGTGATAATCCTCATCGTCGTCCTGCTTGGGTGTGCCGTTTCTCTGTTCGGGGGCGGTAGCGACAACACATCTTATACCCCTGTCAGTGCAGAGGTCGAAGCCTACACGCCATTGATACAGAAGTATGCGAAACAGTACGGCATCCCCGAATATGTGGAGCTTATCAAGGCGGTGATGATGCAGGAATCTGGGGGAAAAGGCAGCGACCCGATGCAGGCGGCGGAGGGGAGCTTCAACAGGAAATACCCCCATGAGCCGAACGGCATCAAAGACCCCGAATATTCCATCGAGTGTGGCGTGCAGGAGCTAAAAGCTGCCCTTGTTTCAGCCGAGGTGGAGAACCCGATTGACATGGAGCGCATCAAGCTCGCCTTGCAGGGCTACAACTTCGGCAATGGGTATATCTCATGGGCAAAGACTAATTATGGCGGCTATTCCTATGCAAATGCGGTGGAGTTCTCCGCAATGCAGGCGCAGCGGCTCGGTTGGGAGAAATACGGCGACACGCAGTACCCCGCTCATGTATTACGCTACTACCCATACGGGCGGGCGTTTACAAGCGGAGGAAACCATGCCATTGTGGAGGTTGCTTTGACGCAACTCGGCAACGAGGGCGGACAGCCTTATTGGAGCTGGTACGGCTTTGGTGGGCGTGTGGAATGGTGCGCCTGCTTCGCATCGTGGTGTGCCGACCAGTGCGGCTATCTGGAAAGCGGCATCATCCCGAAATTCTCCCTCTGCTCGGACGGTGTGAACTGGTTCAAGGGCAAAGGACAATGGCAGGATAAGAACTATGAGCCGAAGGCAGGCGACCTAATTTTCTTTGATTGGGGGAGCGACGGCTCAATCGACCATGTGGGAATCGTGGAGAAGTGCGAGAATGGAACGGTCTACACCGTGGAGGGCAACTCTGGGGATGCCTGCAAACAGCAGAGCTATCCAGTCGGGAGCGGCTCTATCTACGGGTACGGATGCCCTGCGTATTGATGGCAGAACGGGTGAAAGAAAAACCAGAGGTCAATCCTCTGGCTGCTCTTTTGCCGTACATATCCCCTGCGCCGTCCCTGCTATGATAGTCAGTTCCGCATCATCAAAAGTATCAAGAAGCACATCTAACCGCCGACGTAAAGTTGTTTTCCCTATTGGACTGTCTGGGTGTATGTACTGGTCTACGGATATATGGAACATTGTAACAAGCTGAATAAACAGCCGAAAGCTCGGATACTGCCCCTCTTTCTCCACAGATTGCAAATGCCTTGCCGAAATGCCAAGCTCCTCGGCTAATTCCTCTCTTGTAATTCGCTGCTTCTCACGGGCTTTTTGGATAGCCTGCCCCAATTCCATAAAGTCAAGGTTTCCTACGGCTTCGTTCATTTTTTCACCACCTGTTCATTAATTTTTCCCTTATATTTTACAGAAGTGAAAGTTCTGCTTAAACGATGTGAAATTTCCATACATAAGAAACTGTACTTCTTATTTTAGGAAAAATTATCTCTTGCTTTTCTCAATAACACTTTTTCTATAATTGTATTATTCGTTTTGACGCATTATAATATCAGTTATGAAGGAGGTTATTTCAATGTTTGATTACATGAATGTAAAAGAAGCGGCTGAAAAATGGGGATTGTCCGAACGGAGGATACAGGTATTATGCGCTACAAACCGAATCCCCGATGTAATGCGAATCAGCAATGTGTGGCTGATTCCAAAGACTGCATCAAAGCCTATAGACGGGCGTTTTAAAAAAAGAGATAAGGAGGAATCAGACAATGAGTAAGATTTTATTGGTTGAGGATGATATGGAAATCAGTACCATGCTAAAGAATTTTTTGCACACAGAAAAATTTGAGGTAATTACAGCGTATGATGGCAAAAATGCCCTCGACAGGTTCTTTTCGGATAGTTTCAGTCTGGTTTTGCTTGATTTGATGATTCCTCAAATAAGCGGAATTGAAGTCATGGAAAAAATCAGAGAAAACAGCACTGTCCCGATTATTATTATATCGGCAAAAGATACCGATTCTGATAAAACGCTTGGTTTAGGTTTGGGAGCAGATGATTATATAACGAAACCGTTTTCTGTCACAGAAGTATTGGCAAGGATAAAAGCAAATATCCGAAGAACTACACAGTATGCTGCAAGTGCAACAGAACAGCAGCCAATACTTCAAACGGGAAACCTTGTCATGCATCTGAATGAGTATTCTGTAACAAAAAACGGCTGTAAAATAGAGCTTACATCAAAAGAATTTGAAATTTTAAAGCTGTTATTGCAGAATCCAAAGAAAGTATATACGAAAGAACAGATTTACTCCCTTGTCTGGAATGATACCTATTATGGTGATGAAAATGCCGTCAATGTCCATATCAGCAGATTGAGGAATAAAATAGAGGATAATCCCCGTGAACCGCAGTATGTGATTACGGTATGGGGAATCGGATACAAATTGGGGGAGTGAAAGGATGAGCGATAAAACAATCATATTCTTTTTGGCAGTTGTTGTCTGCTTATTATTCCTTGTGGTTTTATACCAGCGTTTTATTTTTGGCAGGGGAATACAGGCAAAGATAAAACGGATGAATAAAAAGTTGGAGGAAATTTTAGAAACTGGTAGCGACGAGAAAGTAATGGTATTTACGGACAACCCTGTTTTGATGGAATTAGGGGGACAAATCAACCGCCTGCTGATAGACCGACAGAAAATAAGGGCAGATTTTAAAAGGGAAGAAATTTCTTCTAAAAAGATGCTGGCGAATATCTCCCATGACATAAAAACACCGCTAACGGTCATATTGGGTTATCTGGAAATTATGAGCTTGAACCATGCAGATCATGAGATGTTGAAAAAAGTAGAAACAAAAGCGAATCAAGTTATGAACCTTATCAATCAGTTTTTTACATTGGCAAAACTGGAATCTGGCGATACAAATATAAATCTTGGCAAAGTCAATATCAACGAGATATGCAGGGAGAATGTTTTGGAGTTTTACGATATTTTATTGCAGAAAGATTTTGATGTTGATTTGTTTATTCCAGAAACAGCTATTTTTGTGCAGGGGGAGAAAGAAGCCCTGCAAAGAATTTTATACAATTTATTGTCAAATGTAATACGCTACGGCTCCGACGGCAAATATTTAGGAGTTTTTTTGCGTCAAGACAAGGGTAATGTATATATTGATGTGGTTGATAAAGGGAAAGGGATTGAACAGGAATTTGCATCGAATGTGTTTGACAGGCTTTATACAATGGAAGATTCCAGAAACAGGGAAATACAAGGGAACGGATTAGGTTTAACGATTGCTAAGAACCTTGCAAAGCAGTTAGAGGGCGATATATTTTTAAACAGCATACCGAATGTCAAAACAACTTTTACAGTAAGCCTCAAAAAAATAACTTATTAAATTCCCTGCGAAAGAAATTCGTAAGAATTAGTCAAGAGTTTTGAAAATCTATATCGCTATAATGATATTCATAAAACACCTTTGGGCGTATTGCTATGTCCGAAAAAGGCGTTACTAAGGAAACACCCTACGGGTATCCCTCTATGCCAAAAAGCTGGCAACATTAAGGAAAGGAGGCAAAAAATGTCTTATATTTTGCAAACAAGCCATCTAAGCAAAACGATAGATGGGAAACAGTTAGTTACAGATGTGAATATCCATGTAAAGAAAGGTGAGGTATATGGATTTTTAGGACCGAACGGGGCAGGAAAAACCACGGTGATGAAGATGCTTACAAATCTATGGAAACCGACAAGCGGCACGGTTGCGCTGTTCGGGAAAGCATTGGAAAAAAACTCTTACGAGGTGCTGAAGCGTATGGGAAGCATCATTGAATTTCCTACATTTTATGACCATATGAGCGGAAAGGACAACTTACAGCTTCATTGTGAGTATATGGGATATTATAACAAAGGCAGCGTGGAGGAAGCACTCGGGATGCTTGGGCTTTCGGATGCGGCGGATAAGCCTGCGGGCAGCTATTCTTTAGGAATGAAGCAGCGTCTGGGGATTGCCCGTGCCATATTGTGCAAGCCAGAGTTAGTTATCCTTGACGAGCCGACAAATGGTTTAGACCCCGCAGGAATGAAGCAAATCAGAGATTTGTTTCGGATGCTATGTACCGAGTATGGAATGACGTTTATGATATCCAGTCATCTTCTCCCAGAAATAGAAAGTATTGCCGATACGGTTGGCGTTATCCATCATGGAAAGATGATGAAAGAAATATCCATGAAAGAAATTGCAGAAACAAATACGGCGTATATTGAACTTGCCGTAGAGGATACAAAGAAAGCGGCGTATGTTTTAGCTGAAAAAATGCAGTTAAGTAATTTTAAAATCGTAAACGATTCGGGGATTCGTATTTATGAGCAGGGTGTCACCACACAAAAGATTTCGAGGGAATTGATGGCAAATGATGTAGAGATTGCTTCCATCAGCCAACATACAGAAAACTTGGAGGACTATTTCTTAAAAATCACATCGGAGGTGGGAAAATCATGTTAAAGCTTGTCAGACTTGAATGGAAAAAGAATACTATCGGGAAATATTTAGGGGGCGTAATCATTATGGCGGCTCTGCTTGGCTTATTTGTCTTTGCGTTAGCGTTTTTGGGCATTGCCAACGACCCAGACGGGACACTGGATGCTGCGCCTGGGACAGATGTAATCTCCGCTCCTATCGAATTATTTACCAGCATGGCTTTTCTTATTTACACCAGTGTAATGTTGGCATCCTTTATTGTAAGCGCATACAAAAACAAGACCATGAATCTGATGTTTTCCTACCCTATTAAGCGGCAGAAAATCTTAGCTTCCCAAATGATTGCGGTCTGGACTTTTAATTTTGTCGCACTCATTTTAACAAAACTGGTAATTTATATGTGCGTGTTCTTTGGGGCAAAATTTATGCAGTCATCCTTTGCTGTTGATTTTTCAATAGGCAGCCTGTCATTTTATATACAACTGATACTAAAATCAGTGGTAATCGTCAGCATGAGCTTTATTGCCCTGTTTGTCGGGATGGCTTTAAAATCTTCAAAGGCAACGATTGTCACTTCATTTTTGCTGATTTTTCTCACACAGGCGAACATTGGCGATTTCACAATGGCAGGCAACGCAGTATTCCCCATTATTTTGACGGCTATTTCTTTGCTTTTTGCCGCTTTGTCAATCGTAAATGTGGAAAGCAAAGATTTAATGTAGGGGGCGGGGTTATGAATATGAAAAGAATACTGTTAGCGGGGATTTTAGTGATAGCTTTTGGCATATGCGGATGCGGGAATAAAGAAAAAATAGATTCTAACGAGAAATTTTCGGCGGAAGGTATTTCAGAAATTGTATTGGATATTTCCTCTTGGAATTTAAAAGTGATGGCTTCCAGCGATGACAAAGTACACATAGCCTGCGAGGGAAAAGTCGAAGATGACCGTGATATGCAGGTTGTGCAGAAAGATGGAAAACTAATGGTACAGCAGGATGATGATACGGACAAAAATCTGGCGGAGCAATTCTCATTTGGCGAAGCAGGGAAGATAATATTGTATATTCCTAAAGATAATGCTTTTTCCTTAGCCATTAACAATGGTTCGGGAGAGATGGAGTTGGAAGCGGTCAGCATTTCCACTTTGTCCTTGAACAACCAGTCTGGCTATATAACGATGTCTGATTTCATAGCTGAAAGCGCAAAAATAAAATCTCTTTCAGGCGATATTAAAATAACAGACGCTTCATGCACGGATTCTAATATCAATACAGAATCCGCATATGTTACCATGAAAAATACAGTTATTGGAAAGACCGCTGTTTCGACAGATTCTGGCGAAGTGAATATAAGCAACATAAACGGCTATGATTCCCTGTCTGTAGAAACAGGTTCGGGAGATATATCATTGACCCATGAAGCGATGCCAGATAATTTATCCTGCCATATATCCAGTGGTTCGGACGATGTAACCGTACAGCTTAAAAATGCGGAATTCAGTACCGATACGGACGGATGCAAGGATGGGAGTATCGGAAAGGGAGAAAACAGTTTATCTATCATGAGCAACAGCGGAACAGTAATTGTAAAATAGTTTTGGAGTGTAGAAAGATATGGAACAGTATCATTGGATATTTTGCCCTATATGCGAAAATAAGACACGCATGAAAATAAGGGAAGATACAGAAATAAAGAACTTCCCTCTGTATTGCCCGAAATGCAGGCAAGAAAGTTTAATCAATGTAAAATCATTAAAAGTAGTTGTTATGAAAGAGCCAGACGCACAGACGCAGAGCCGATGAACTTGTGGAAAACCTCACAGCTCATCGGCTCTATTTGTCAGAAAGAATAAATATTTAGTCGTTGTCTTTCGTGCTTATTGCGGTAGTTTGTTTCTGCATATCATTCAGCTTTTTGTGGAGCGGTATCGCCATGAATACCGTTATGACTGCGGAAAGCACATCGGCAATCGGCTGGGCGTACATAATTCCATTTAGCCCCCAGACAATCGGAAGAAGCAGGATAACGGGGATAAAGCAAATCCCCTGCCTGCAAGCTCCGAGGATAAAACCCTCTCTGCCTTTTCCCAAAGCAAGGAACAGGGAAGAATACACCGTATAAAATCCAAAGAGCATAATGGAAATGCCGTTTGCCCTCAAAGACGCTGCTCCGATGCGAATCATCTCGGCGTCGCCCTTTGTGAATTGGGAAACAATAGACGTAGGGAACAGAACCAGTATCACACCGAAAATTACACAGAAAGCCGTAGACCATAGGATGGAAGTCTTGATTGCTTCACGCAGACGGTCAAACTTCTTCGCCCCGTAACTGTACCCTGCAATGGGCTGAAAGCCTTTGATGAACCCGAATACGGACAAGCTGCCCATTGAAATAAGGCGGGTAACAACGCCCATGCCTGCAATGGCAGAGTCCCCGTAATCGCCAGCGGCATTGTTGATTAAGGAAATGGACACACTCGTTAAAATCTGGAATACCAATGTCGGGATGCCGATTTTGAAAATTTCAGACATGGTTTCTTTTGCGTATGTGCAGTCCTTAACCCGAAAATGGAATACGCTCTTTTTCCGAAAAATATAGGTCAGATATACGCAGGTTGAAACGATTTGTGAGATTGCGGTCGCTATCGCCGCTCCTGCCACGCCTAAATCAAACACATAAATAAACAGCGGGTCTAGGGCGATATTGAGTACCGCTCCCGTCAGCAAGGCACACATGGTTGTTTTAGCTGCTCCTTCGCTAGTCACAATGTTATTCATCGTGACATTGAACACATTGAAGATGCAGGAAACAATGTAAATTCCTGCGTATGTGGCGGCATAAGGCAGGATGCTGTCGGTTGCCCCCAAGAGCTTCAGTATGGGATGCAGGAACACCATAGAAATGAGAATGATGACCGCCCCTACGGATACGCTGCTGTATAAAGCGGTACTTGCCACTTTATCTGCATTTTCCTTATCCCCACGACCTAACAATCGGGAAATGTAAGAAGCCGCACCGTTTCCGAACAGCAGACCAAGACCGACAACAACCTGTCCGAGCGGATAGACCACGGAGATTGCTCCCATCTGGCTCTCCCCTAGCCCGCCGACAAAATAAGCGTCAACAAGGTTGTAGAAAGCATTTACCAACATGCCAATCATTGTTGGAATGCCCATTGCTAAAAGTGCTTTTGGTATGGATGTGCTGCCGAGCAGCTCCATCTTTTTGCTTTGACTGTTCATTTTGAATTCCTTTCTCTTGACAAATAGTACTGTTTATACTACTATAAAATATAGTAGTTGCGTTGCAGAAATTATAATACTATAATTTATAGTAGTTGTCAATAGAAAAAGGAGGGATTTTAAATGGCGACCATTGACTTGATTGTATTGGGAATGTTGAAGCGGGAATCCTTGAGTGCATACGATATTCAGAAACTGGTGGAGTACCGCAACATTTCAAAATGGGTAAAAATCAGCACACCATCTATATACAAAAAGGTAATCCAGTTGGAAGAAAAGGGGCTTATCACAAGCCGCACGGAGAAAGAGGGAAAAATGCCCGAAAAGGCGGTATATTCCTTGACGGATGCAGGAAATGAGGAATTTGAGAAGCTGATGCTCGAAATATCCTGCAAGCCGATTAACATATTCTTGGATTTTAATGCGGTCATTGTTAATTTAGAAAGCATGGAAAAGGAACAGCAGAGGGAATGTCTGGATAACATTGAGAGCAATATCAATGTGCTGAAATCCTATCTTGAGGAGAACATAGATTTAAAAGAAAATGCCCCCGATGTTCCTGCCACGGGTATGGCGGTTTTACAGCAACAGTTTTTGTTGGTGCAGGCAATCGAAGAATGGATTGCAACGCTAAAAAAGGAATTGGGATAATTTGATATGGATAAGACAGAATGGATATTATGCCCTCTCTGCGGGAATAAAACCCGTAACAAGGTTCGGGAGGATACTGTTCTGAAAAACTATCCTCTCTACTGCCCGAAATGCAGGCAGGAAACATTGATTGAAGCAAAAAATTTACAAGTAACAGTCATCACAGAGCCAGACACATTAGATGCAGAGCCGATGAACGTGTGAGATGAACTGCTCCCTGTCAAGTAGACAGTGGAAAAAACAAAAATTTTAGCTGCCAATCACATTTTTGTGGTTGGCAGTATTCTTATGCTGCACATGCTAAATGTTTTCTATATTCTATCGGTGTCATACAGTTTAAGCGTTTTTGATACCGGTGATTATTGTAGTATTCTATGTAATCGTATACTGCTTCTTTTAACTCATCATAGGTATGAAACTTTTTGAGATAATACATTTCGGATTTCAGCATCCCCCAGAACGCTTCCATTGGACCATTATCTATGCATCGGGATACTCTTGACATACTTTGCGTCATTCCTGCTTCCTCAAGTTTTTTTCGGAAGGATTTTGAGGTATACTGATATCCCCGGTCACTATGAAACAGAGGTTTTGCCTCTGGATGTTCTTGACGGGCTATATCAAAGGTTTCAAAAACGAGAGCATTGTTATTTGAGCTTCCAATAACAAAGGAAACAATGCTTTTGTCTGCCAAATCCAAAATGGCGCTCAGGTATGCTTTCCCATTGATTCCATACTTCATCTCCGTTACGTCTGTCAGCCATTTCTCTCCGAAATGGTCAGCATTAAATTCTCGGTTAAGAATGTTTTCTGCTGTGATTTCAGGTGTTGGTTTCACATAGTTTTTTCTTCTGCGTCTGCATACTGATTTTAACTTTAAAATTCTCATAAGGCGCAGAATTCTTTTTTTATTGACATGAAATTCCTTCTCCCGGTTCAATTTTATTGTCATCTGCCTGTATCCCAGAATCCCATTCCTTTCCTCATAGGATTAGGGTGTCAAAAGACACGTTAACTTTTATATGATTTTGTTTGTACCTTGAAAATTTAACACGAATTGAGTAATGCTTTGTTTCAGAACGGTTTAGCAGTGATTGTACAGATGGTTTTCTTTGTTATTTTTATGCCAGTTCAATTTTGGGGACACAATA
>CAJTIR010000065.1 GCA_910576385.1 Lachnospiraceae bacterium | reverse complement strand
CTGGTATTCTTCGTTTAAGCTTTTTATCGTACGTCCTTCTTCTAAATACATCTGTACGATTTTCTTTTTGAATTCCGGCTCATAAACCTTCGTCTTTGGCATGTGTAACACCTTCCTTTTCACTTATTAAATATATCACTTATTTCCTGTTTGGTGTTACAACTTTATTATACCAGCTCAGCCCTCAAAAATCTGCGCTTTGTCATCCGCCTGTGCGAGCTGGTAGTTAATATCAAAAAACTGCACCGTCTTGGTGTAGAGCTTATCCGTCAGCCGGCAGATCCCGTCCCGGTACATTTCCTTATAGGGAATGCTCTGCTGGACCGTCTGCGGGGCGTCCGATTTGAGCCCGGCAAAAAAGCCGCCTTTCTTGGATGGCTTTACGCGGGAAGCATTACGCCCGCCTGTTTTTGCGTCGGCCCTGGCCTTTTGGGCCTGCCTGATGTTTCTTTGCAGGCGCTTTTCCTGGGCCTCCTGCTGTCTGGTTTTTGGCAATCCTCATAACCTCCTTCTCTGACATGGATTTATACAAATTTTCCGTCCGGTATGACCGTTTCTTCGGCCAGAGCTTATAGCGGAGCCTGTTTTTCAGAAGTTTCTCCGCCGGCTGCCCGTCCCGCTCATACATGGCGAAAAAGAAAAAGGGCATCATAATCCCGATCATCATCAGCACCGCCGCCGAATTGCCGACAGCGCCGCGGGTAAGGAAATATACCGGCAGCCCGGCCAGCGCGGCCAGGCTGAAACAGATGAGCTGGCGCTTCGTCAGGTTGAACGCCAGCTTAGTCTTGACCTTTGTTAAGTCTTTGGGTACGGGTACATAAGGCATGTAAATTCACCTCCATTCATGCTGTGCTTCACTCATTCCGTCCCTGCATCGTGACCGTGGATTCCACCTCATTGCCCCACACATCCCAGCCGGGGGTCTGCTGCCTTGCAAAAAGCTCTATCCTGGGCTGGTCGCCCATGAGCTTCACGATCTTTTCCCGTACCTCGTCCGGCTTCTTGCTGTGCTGTTCAATATGGGAGATCACAAACTGGTGGATTCCCGCGCACTGGCGTTTCGGGCGCCCGCGTGTCGCCAGAAGGCATACCTCCGCATTAGAGCGGGTCCAGAACCCCATCCCGTAAAACCAGGAATCCGCTTTCCGGTTCTGTTTGAGCCAGAGGAAGGCCAGCGTCTTATATTTGAACCCCCATGCTTCGATTACCCGGAACGCCTCATTAAGCTGTGGGAAGGTGGCCCATAGGAAAAGCGCACTGTCTTTGGCCGCAAGGTCTGCAACCGGCAGCGCGCATATATCGTCCATGCTCATGGTAGGGTAGTGGTTTTCAGCCACCCCATTTCCGCGTTTCATATCATAGCGCCAGGGCGGGTCCGCGTACACGATGCCATATTTTCCGGCCTCCGCCATTACCGGGCCTGCTCATTCTTGACCGGGGCGGATTTTGCCGGGGGCGTCTTGACCCTGCCGGCATTTTCTTTCAGGGCGCCGGCCAGGGAAGGCTTCTCCGCCGCTCCCTTTGTCGCTTCAAGGGTGGCCTGCAGGTTTTCAATCGCCTGGCCGTACCCTTCGATCAGGGCGTCATTAAGCATCCTGCGGAAATCCGCCGTCACCGGCCAGCAGACATCCCTCCATTTTCCCTGCTTATCCTGGGTGGAGGGCATATTGACGTACAGGCCGTTCTCGCCGGAGCAGATACGGAAGCCGTCGATCTTGAAACAGTCCCCAATCGTCACATTGGCGAAAGCCAGAAGGTTCCCCATCGGGGCAATCGGGCGTACCGTTACGTCCAGTTTCAAGCCCTCGCCCGCCTGGGCCTCCGGCTGCATGGTTTCATGGTTGGTCTTACTCATATAGAAAAATCCTCCTTCTTGTTAAAATAGGTCGGTTACACACTAATGCGAGTTAAAAATACTTTTGGATAGCGAGCCTGTCTTAAACAGGGCAAAGGCCAGCAGGACCGTATAGCCTGCCGTGCCCCAGATCGCGCCGTGAATGTCGCCGGAAGAAGGGATTGACTGGACCAGCACCGCATAGATCGCGACACAGACCATAATCAAAAATCCCTGGAAACCCAAAGCAAACAGGGAACGCAGGTAATTCGTCCCCATCTGCCCCCATTCACGGTTTGCCATTGTGGAAAACGGTATGGGTGCCAGGCTGACCGTGAGATATATTTCAATCATGCGGCCATACACAATGACAAAGATCACGATGGACAACACCCACATGCACAGGTTGATAATGTTGGTCTCCAGCCACAGGCCGATCAGTTCCCACATCCCCATTGCTTCAAGCTGCGTCTCCAGGTCGGCCAGCGCGGCGGTAACATCCATGCTCCCGTTTATCACGCCGGCGCTCTGGCTCACCACATGCTGGGCGACGTCAAACACCGCCATGACGATGGTAAAGCAGTTGGTGAGCAGGTATGTGGCAACAAAGGTTTTGAAAATCCACTTGAAGATGTTGAACGTATCAAAATCGTGCATGTTGTTCTTTTCGAGGATCATCTGGATCAATTCATAGACAAGAACAAAAGTCAGGATGATTCCCGCAATGGGAATGACGACGGTTTCAGAAAGATTCTGGATCATGCTGAACACGCCGCCATTCCACCCCTGCGGTGTCTGGCCTACCTGTGAGGCCACATCCGAGACCTGGCTGTTGACGGACTCAAAGATACTGGTGTATTGTCCTGTGATCGCTTCAATCAAGCCCTCTTTAATCCAGTCTGTTATCCATTCAAACAGACTGCCCATCGGCTATTAACCGAACAGGCCGGAGAGCAGCGGGATCAGCGTGGCACCCACCAGCGCAATACCTCCGCCAGCCATAAGCTGTTTCATCCGTTTTTGTTCACACCGGGTCGCTGCCCCGGTGCGGCCCCACTTCATAAAGAAGCGGACACCCCATGCTTTCACATGGGCGCAGACTATATCTTCACCCGCATGAAGCGGGGCAGGCTGCTTCGGGCCGCTCGGCCTTACTCCTGCAAAGGATAGTCGTTGAACCTTCCCCTGTTCGGGGCTTGGCTGCTGATCGCCCATTGTCCCGGCGTTTAGGTTCGCACCCTGCGCCATCCGTGCGTTTTTTTCTGCTTTCGCCACCGTCACATCCGGGCATGTTTCATCCCCATGTTTTGGTACGCACGGCTTTAGGGGTTTCCAGCAATTCAGCCTGTTGCCGTATGGACTTCCACCATACGCTGCACGGCAATTACTTGTCCGTGGAGGGCGTAGCTTACCCCTGCGACTTGGCTCCGGGATTGTCATTGCCATAACCCTCCAGAAGGTTGATGACTCCCCATGCGCCGAGGCCGGCACCCAAAGCAATCACCAGAATTTTCAAAGTATCAATCGCACTTGCAAAAAAAGCCATATAAAAGCCCTCCTTTAATTTGAAATATATTGGTTTTGTGGTATGGCCGTTATCTGGCCGGAAACGAAAAAACGCCCCTGTGCTTTAAGAAAATCTGCATAAAGCACAGGGGCGGCATAGTCCAGGATCATCCTGGAAAGGTATGCAGTTGTCAGGGAGGGGCGCGAATCCTCAATAGAACCTCCTTCCGGTGAAAAGAAAAAGCCCGCCAAAGCCAGAGACTTTAACAGGCAGCTACATCATCATACAGCCGGCGCCTCCAAATCCTCCGCCGTGACCTCATAATTGCGGTACAGCTCCCCAGGGCTGACGGGCAGCCTGGTTGAGAGGAATTTTTCAATGTCAAAAGCATTTTTAGGGGCATAATCAGACAGGTATTTATAGTTCGGGTGTTTCGTAATATCATATTTGCGGGAGAGGAAGGGCCGGACGCCCCTGATCTGCAGGAGGCATTTCCCTCCGTCCATCACGGCCAGTTCGTCCACCGACATCAAATCCTTTCCCAATTTCTGAAAATTCTGTCCGTGGGATTCCTTGCTGCCTTTGGTGACGCTGGTATTATACATATCGATGGTCTCTTTTCCCAGCAGGGAATTCCAGCTTTTCAGCGTGGTTTCCTCCTTGCCTCCCAGGAAAAGGGAAGCGTCACAATTCCCGATGATGGTGTCCATGTTGTCCTTATAAAGCGCCTTTAACTGGCTCTGCGCCTGCAGGACCAGACAGGCCGAAATCTCCCTGGAACGGATCGTCGCCATCAGCTTTTCCAGGTTCGGAATCTGCCCGATATTGGCGGCCTCGTCGATCAGGCACCGCACATGTACCGGCAGCCTGCCGCCATACTTGTCATCGGCACGCTCGCACAGCAGATTGAACAGCTGCGTATAGGCCATGCTGACAAGGAAATTGAACGTCGCATCCGTATCGCTGATGATAAAGAACAGCGCCGTTTTCCTGTCCCCGACCAGGTCAAGCTCCAGCTCGTCATACATGGTGATCTCCCGGACCTCCTTAATATCGAATGGTGCCAGTCTGGCGCCGCAGCTAATAAGTATGCTTTTCGCTGTCTTGCCCGCCGCTAATTTATATTTCTTATACTGGCGGAGGGCGAAGTGGTCCGGGTCTTTCTGCTCCAGCGCGTCAAAGAGAAGGTCAACGGCATTTTTGAAACTTTCGTCATCCTCCCGGACCTCCATAGCGTTTATCATTTCTACCAGGGTGGAAAAATTCTGCTCGTTTGTCGGGGCTTCATAATAGATATAGCCGATCAGCGCCGTATACAGCAGGGTCTCGGCCTTGACCCAAAAATCGTCGCCGGATTTTCCTTCCCCTTTGGTGTTTGCAATCAGCACCGTTACCAGTTTCAGAATGTCCTTCTCATTGTGGATGTAGGCAAAAGGGTTATAGTGCATACTTTTTGAAAAATTGATCGTATTGAAAACCTTGATCTTATAAGGCTCATACACGGTTTTTCCATTCTTTCCCCTGACCGGTTTCCCGTCCTTGTCCAGTTTCGGCGTGCCGCGGCTTAGCAGCTTTCCCACTTCGATCAGGACCGTACCTTTCGGATCGGTGACGACATACGAGCTATGGAGCTGCATGAGGTTGGGTTTTATAAAAAATCTCGTCTTGCCGGAGCCGGAACCGCCGACTACCAGCACATTTTTATTGCGGGCATGGGCCGGGTTCTTCGGCCTGCCGGACATCATAAGCCCTTCGGTCTGCGTCAGGATAATGTTGTTTTCCGGTTTCGGGTCCATGAAAGGGGCAATGTCTGTTTTGTTCCCCCAACGGGCAGAGCCGTACTCCACATCTTTGCGGTACTTTTTTGCATTTTTTCCTTTCACATATACCGCCAGCCGCACGATAGCCGCCCCGCATAATCCCGCCAGCCAGTCCAGTGCCGCACCCGGCCACATGCTTTGAAATGCCAGCGAGAAACCTTCGGACAATCCTAACAATTTCTGTGAGGCGTCCGTTCCGGGGGCAAGGCGCACCGCCTCGCCCAGCTTCGCAAATACCAGAAGGAACAAAAGATAGGGCAGGTGGAGGATCACCTGCTTTTTTAAGGCATCCGTGTCTATCTTCATCGTTCCGGCCCTCCGTGTTCCTTATTCTTCACCCGGTCACGGCCAAGAGCCTGCGCCAGCTCCTTGAATTTATGGAGCTGGGAGAGCAGAGACGGCCTGGCGCTCCGGGCAAGGTCTTTCTGGGTATATTCCTTAAAAGCTGCCGTCAGCGCGTCCGCCTGGTTCGCTTTGAAATAGACCGTCCATTTAGGCGGGTCAGTCCCCAGCTCTTTTTCAATATGGTAGCGGACCTGGTGTTTCCTGGCGTACCGCTCAAAGGAGCGGATTCTGCCGGACACTTCAATAGTGTTGGCTCCTGGGTCCTTACAGGTCAGCCGTTTCATGCTGTTCCTGCCGACTTTCGGGGTCGTGCGTTCCTGCTCCATCTTCTGGAGCACGGCGGCAATGGCAGAGCGCAGCACCCGCCCGGACAGCTTCGCTGCCTGGATGGAAACTGATACGGTCCGCTGTTCCAAATCTTCCTGCATAAGCATCCTCCTTCCTGATAAAATCTGTAATTATAAATGGGAAACAACTGCCTTACCGGGCGTCCCCGATCACCTGCTGGCGGGGTGCGTGCTCAAAGGCTTTTGCCGCCTGGTCTGCCTGGATTTTCGCATGTTTCAGGAGCGTCTTAATGATAGTCGCCGGGTGGTCCTGTTCCTCTAAATGCGCCACCATATCCCTGCAGCCCTCCGGGAGATATGCAGCCATATCCTTACAGGCATCCTCCAGGCCGCCCATGAATCCCCAGCAGCTATCCGACAGCTCGCCGTTTTTGTAAAGCTCAAAGCCGTAGCACTCGCCCCGCAGGTAGGAATCATAAGCGGCCACTTCGCTGCGCATCAGGTCCTCCGCCTTTTTCCGGACGGCGCCGGTCATTTTTTCGCCGCCAAATTCCTTCAGTGCATCCTCTTTGGCAACATAAATCCATCCGACCTGCCCGCTGTCCCAGGGGTCATTGAAACTTGTGGTCTGCATGGCAAGGCCGCTGTGGTCCATCAGATAGAGGGGCAGCGTAATGTATTTTTCGGAGATCACCTTCAGCATGGCGTCATCAACCGCCCGTTCCTCCGTCTTTGGCCCGTGCCGGAACCGGCTGCTCACAATGTTTACCATGTGTTCATAGCGTTTCAGCCCCGCTTCATCATGCCCCACGGTGTCTAAATACATCTCCCGCAGGAAATCGTCTTTATCCATGTAATTGTGGCTGTCACCCAGCGCATAGCGGGAATGGAAGCAGGCCATTGTCCCAAAATGTTCGTCTACCTCACGGGGAGAGATTAAAATGTCGTCCGGCTGCACCATCAGCGCATACGGGCCTTCTACTGCCATCAGCATAAGCCATCAACTCCTTTCCGGTTCCCTGGGCTTTTTATCCGGCGCTTTCGGCCCTGCCTGCGCCGCCTGTTTCCTCGCACTGTCAAGCTGTTCCCGCACGGAAACATCCCGCTTTGTCTCCGGTGTTCCTGCGCCGAAAAAATCCGGCAGCTCCTTAAAGCCGATACTGTCCACGTACCAGGCGGCATCCGCGCCATTCCCATGCAGGACTACCACATCAGAAACGGAAAGGGAATGGCCCTTGAAATCTTCCGGGTGGTCGATATTGAAGCGCCGGTAAATATCCTCCAGCGTTTCGCCCGGTTCCCGCTGCATGGCATAGACCATCCGGTAATTGTCCCGGTCCACGGAGAGCCCCCTGCTTTCCAGCCAGTCCAGGGACATAAAACGCAGGTTGTCTGTATTGTCCGATAAGTCAAGCTGGTAAATGGAATAAGCGCTGATCCCATACTCTTTTTCATAGGAAGAAATACGCTCCAGAAGCGGCGCCGTTTCTCCCTCCATGTGTTCCTCATGTTCAAATGCCGCCAGCCTCATGCGGATTTTCCCGGTATCTCCTGAAAGCAGCCCGTCCGCCATGCACTCTTTTTCCGCATGGGAATCCGGGTACAGGCCTGCATAGGCCCCGCTGTTCTGCCTGAAAAATTCATCCAGGTCGAAAGCCAGGTCCGTGGATTCGTCAAGCCTTATGTCATCCCCGCCCGGTTCCTCCATGGCAGGGGCCGGCTGCTGCTTTTCCTCCGGCGGGAGGGGCTGCTTCACCGCAACGATCTCACCCGCCAGCCGGACAAATTTCTCCGGGTATCTGAACTGTTCCTTATACTGCTCCATGAAATAATCGGGAAGGTCGGCAAAACTTTCCTCGCCGAGACCGGCTATGAAAAAGGTGCCTGCCATGATCTCGATCATCTCGCCGTCCTGGTTGTAGATCGCCCGGTTCAGGGGCAGCCCGTTTATTTTTCCTTCATCATTGCAGACAATCGCGACAGGCTCCGCATAAGGGTAGTAGCCCTCTATGCCTCCCCCGACTGCCTCCTGCATGGATTCAAGGCTCCCGTCCAGCTCGGCCTCATAAGGCGCTTTCCCCGGCTCTATCATCAACACTTTCAAATCTGCATATCCTCCTTCTTTTTAATTGGCGCCTTCGGCTCTGCCGCAGCCTTTTCCCGTTCCTTCGCCGCAGACAGCTTTCCCAGCACAGAAGGTTTTTCCGGCTTTTCAGGCATAGAAATGCCGCCCTCCGAAACATCGGCGGCGGTATGGTCTGTTTTTACCGGCTCCTGGCCCTCCACTGTGTACCCCGGCAGGAGAGCTCCATACACGGTAAAATGGTGTTCATACTGTTTGGGTATCTGCGGGGAAATTTCCGTGAATAAATGGGAATAGGCTTTTTTCCGTCCTTCCAGGTACTTTTCCGCAGCGGCTTTATCTGTGTAGCGTTTCTGATTCTGCCCGGCAATCTTTTCGCCATAGCCCTCCTTTGGGGAGTTCACATAGACATCCCAGGTCACATACCAGGCAACCGGCACGCTCTGTTTGGTCTCCCGGTCATATTTGGTATCTTCCCAAATACCGCCGGTCATACGGTAGACGCGGTTGCTGATTTCCTCGTCGTTCCTCCAGTTGTCGGTTTTGCGCCATTCATTTGCGGTATGCTTTACTTCCGGCGTATGAAGGTATTCCAGCGCCCGGTTTAGTTTCTGTGTGACCGCTGCCTGCTGCTCCCATTGCTTCGTTGCCGCAAGTACAATATCAAAGGCTTTCTTTTCTCCATCCATGCTGTCCTGGCGCATGGCCTGTATTTTTTCCTCACCCTGCGCAATGAAAGAAGAAATATCCACATCCTCACAATATACGCTATGCTCAAATTTAAGATTGCTGCCTTCCGTCAGATAATCAAAACGGTAGACCTTATAGTCTTTATTTTCTTCTAATATGTCCAACACCTCCTATATCTCCGGCGCATGGCTCTTTTTCGGTGCCGCCTGTGCCGGGGTAGTTTTTTCTGCCGGTTTCACCGCTGCAAGCTGCGCCATGACCGAAGGCCGGTCCGACGTAAATATGGAAATCTGTTCATTCTCCGCCAGCGGCTGCGCCGGAAGGGGCAGCGTTTCGTCCGAATGGGTCAGTATCTGCTCCCGTTTCAGGTCTGCCACGATCTCGTCAAATACCGCATTGATGGCTTTCCGTTCCGCACCCTCCGGGAAGGCTTTCAGGACTGCCATTTCCCCGCCTTTGTCTGCCGCAAAGGTAATGGCACAGTCTGCGTGGCCCGCCAGATAATCCGATTGGCAGGGCAGCTTATCCTTGATATAACAGGCAAAGGCCCTGGCGGTCATTTCCGTATTGCTGTCCCAATAGCCGCCGTCCTTTTCGCACTCCTTACCCATGCGCACGGAATTCCGGTAAAAATCGGTTTCCACCCGCCCGATCTGCGGCGCCTCCTGTGCCTGCATCCCGGACAGCATGTGCTCGAATATTTCCAGCCGTTCCCGCTCACTTTTGGGGATCACCCGCCCGGTGACAGACTTCTTGAAAGCGCTGATCTGCTCCACGGAACCGGCCTCGCCGGATAGAAACGACTCTTTAAGAACCGCGTAGGTTTTCATCTGTTCCTCATTGCCATGCCGTTTCAGGGAACCGAGCACCGCCGAATCCAGCCAGCCTGCCGCATTTTTCCGGGTTCGTTCTGTCTGCGCTTCGGTGCGGGCCGCAGCCTGCTCCAGTGTCTCCGGCTTATATTTCATGGTATCAATCAGCTTCTGGAACGGCGCATAGAGGCGGGGCTGTTCCGAGAGCATCCCATTCGCACCCATCTTCGTACCCAGGTAATCGTCAAACCCGTGCCACCATTCATGGGCCAGGGAGCCGGCCCCGTGCATCTTCGTAAGGTTGATGACCTTCCGCAGCGGTTCATAATGGGCCGCCGCGTTGCCGCTGCCCCTGGCGCCGAAAGCGATGGCAAGCGTTCCCTGATAGGCAATATCTTTATCACTGATCTGCAAGGCCGACGCCAGATCCTTCAGCGCCTCAAATCCCATGTTGAGGGAAGCCTGCCGGTCATTCTGGTTCATCCAGTTCCCAAATTCACCGCCGCGGAACCCGAAGGTATCAAGGTAGTGCTGCCCGGTGATCTCCATGCCGTTTCTGTAATCCGGCCCGGTGCGCCGCACATGGGAGAGCTGGGGAGGCACAAACCGCGTCTTTCCGCTTTTGCTGCGCCCTTTTGCCAACGCCTGCACCCATTTCAGGGCGGCCTCCTGCGATTCAAAGTTTGTCTGCAAGATGGAATAGCCCTTCGTCACATAATAGGTGTCAGGTTTCCAGTCATTATTTTTGGAATAAGTATTCTTCCCGTCGTTGAAATGGATCGCATAGCCCTTCGGCACCTTCTGGTCTTTGGAAACGCCAAACTGTTCCTTCTGTGCTTTCTGTGTGAAGTTCCGCTCAAAATGCGCGGCAGAGTGAACCATCAGGGCATTGGACAGCTTGTTTGTAATGGCCGGGTTCTCCCGGCCCTTCTCCGTCGCCTGGTAATGGATGCCGCCGCCCCAGCCCTGCACCTGTTCCAGATACCCGTTTTTCACAAAGAAACGGTCATAGGCTTTCATGGCGTCCTCCACGGTGCGGACTTCCGAAACCACGCTCTGCAGCTCCCGTACCGTCTGGATATATTCTTTCTGTCTTGCAAGGCGCTTCTCCGGCGTGTCGTCCCTGCGGTAATACTGCGGGGAGGCGTTCAGCCCGTCCCTCGCCTTTTTGATAAAATAGACCACGCCAAGGGAAATCCCGTCATCAAGCATGGCTACATAATCCGGTTTCTTCCAGATATTATCCTTTTTTACGAATTTCTCGGCCTCACGCTCATTCATGGCATCCAGGTCGTTCACATAGAGCCCCCGGTCCTTCCATAAATCTTTTTTTGCGCCGCCGATCTTTTCCCCGAAATCTTCATGCTGCATGTTATCCGCCAATCATTATCACCTCCAGTCTGTCATAAAAAATCACCGCTCCGGGGAAGGGCGGCGTTCCTGTAATTTATCATGCTGCGGGCGTATTCCCATGATCCGGTCCGTCTCCCTGCGGACCAGCCGGTCAAGCGCACCCAAATCCTCCGGGGTAACGGCAAACTCCCGGTAATTCTCATACCAGAGCCCCGTGACCGCCGCAATCGGCAGTAGCTTTTCCGGCCCTCCGGGAAAGAGGCGGTAGACCGGACCGCCGTCAAGGAGCATCTGCTTCGCTGTCCCCAGGGGTATGCGGTACATATCTGTGTCCGGGTTCTGCGCCTCCTCCATATACTCCACATTCAGCCGTTCCTCCAAATCCTGGGGCATATAGGAAAATGCCTGCTCCTTCCATTGGCTGAAACGGTTAGAATAGCGGTACTGCCATTCCGTCACCTGCTCCGGCGCATAGAGGTAGCGCCAGGTTTTCAGGGCGTCCTTTTCGCACAGCTCCATTGATTCCCATTTTTCAATGCCTGCCTCCGCCTTCGTGCCGTCCCGGTATTCCATGCTGACGCCGTAAGGGTAGAGGGTATTTCTTTCTATGTCCTGCCGCAGCGTGTCAAGGCCCATCATCAGGACATCCCCATACGGGCGCCCGTCCTCCCTTCGTTCCGTGTGGAACAGGAAGGCCCTGGCACCGGGGTATTCCGTCATGGCGGCCGTCCGGTAAAGCTCCGCCGAAGGGCAGTAGGCAAGCAGCGCGTCCGAAAGCCACATGTGATTCTTCCCCATGACGGCAATGGAATCCGCCCCGGTATTCGTGGCAAGCGCGCGCAGGTTATATTCGCTGTCCCGCAGGAAATCCCCGGCCAGGATATGGAGCTCATAGGCAAATACGCCTAAATCCGTATCGCGGACTAAGTGAATCTGCGGAAGTGGTTACTGTTTCAAGTTCATTTCCTCCCTTCGTTCTGTTTTTATCACCGGCTGCCCCTGTCATGGGACGCCTCCGGCTGGTGCTTTGCCGGCGCTGCCTTCGCCGCCTGCTCCCGCATGGCCTCCAGGACGGAGGGCCGGCGCTGTGCCTGCCGTTCCAGCCCTTCCAGGGCGGCGATTGCCTTTTCAGCCTGTTTCTTCATGGCGCCCATGCACGCACGGCTGGCACGGTAGGGAGCCTTGACATAGCGGGCAATCTCCCCGCCGGCCTTTGCCTGCTGCACCGGTTCCTTTCCCATCAGCGCCAGGCACATATTTTTTAGGTGCTTTCCTGCCTCATGGTACTCGGAAACGAAAGCATCGATCCTCTCCATTGCCCGGTTACTGGCCTGCTGGTGGTTTTCCGCCCCCTGACGTACCGCCTCTAACGCCGGTTTCAGGAGCAGGAAATTGGCGAGCCCGTTCAATGCAATCGTACCGCGTTCCTTGAAATCCTCCAAGATATGCCTGCATCCCTCAACAATCTTTCCCTTTAGCTCTGATAATTTCTGCTGCATGGAGGCAATATTGCCCTCCAGCGTCTTGCAGGTCTTTTGTAAGGAGGCTTTCAGGGAGCGGTCTTGCATTTTCTGCAGGTCCTCCCGCATGGCCTCCAACTCGCCGACCGCTATGGAAAGGCGGTTCTCCATCCCTGTGACAGATTCGATCAGTTTTGCGAAGTCCACATAGGCGGGGGAATCATTTTCCTTTAAGAGCGCAAGCAGCGCCTTAACCTGCTCATTTTCCGCAATCGGCGTTCCCGTGCCGGAATCCGTATGTGTCCTTTCCTCCGCCATTTACAAATCTCTCCCCTCTGCCGGCGGCTGCCCTCCGGCAATCTTGCCGACAATCTCCGGCCCGGTCTCGTAAATCTGCATGAGCCGCTTGGCCGTCCCGCATGGCTGCGCGGCGCCGCTGGTCCAGAGCCGGACCGTGGAAGGGGCGACGTTCATCAGGAGCGCAAATCCTTTCTCGTTCATATCCAGCTTTTTCATCAGGGCCTTAACCATATCGGGGCCGTAGTCCGGGCACCGGGCAGCTTCGGCAATCATCTGTAAAGCCGTGTTCTCTGTGTTCGTCATTTCTGAAATCCTCCTGTCAAATTGAAATAGCCGCCTGTTTTTGGCGGCATTGCCGTTGTTGGTCTTTCATCTGCCCTATAACGTGGAGCAGCATTTCGTTGTAGTCCTTTCCTGTACGGGGCGGGTTGACGCCCACACGGATATGCCGGAACCGCTGATCTTCATGGAGCATTTCCCTGATCCTCCTGGCATTTTTAAGGCCGCCGAGGTCATTGTCCATGTAGAGGCTGACGCGCCGGATTTCCGGGTGTCGTTTCAGAAATGCGGTCAGCGCCACATGGGAAGTGCCGCCCAAAGACAGACGGTAGCCGTCCCATTTCCAGCCTTTTAATTCCTGCAGCGTGGCATGGGAGAGGGCGTCAATGGGCGCCTCAAATACCGCCACATGCCGGCTGTCCGGATTCCTGGGTGGATAGCAGAAGCTGTATTCCTTGTCGCTGCCGTAGACATCTTTCCTAAGGCTGCCGGCAATGCTCCGCATACAGGCAAACTTTGCTTTGCCGGCTTCATCCTTTCCCACAAACACACAGACCGGCTCGCCATGATGCTGCGCCTCATAGAACAGCCCGTCCCGGAAACACCGGCTGATCACATCCGGGCTGATCCCGCGCCGCTGCAGATAAGAAACGGCAGAAGTGGCGCACCGTCTGGCCCAGGGGAGGGAAAATGCTTTCTTCTCCGGTTCCTTATGCACACGCCCTGCCGCTGCCGTGCTCCGATAGGCCGGCGTCTGCTGGATTTCCCCGCCGACCAGCGTATGGACCGCATCCACCAGCCCGTAGCCCCGTATCTGGATCAGGTAATCCAGGGCGTTGATACTCCGGCCCCGGCTGTTCCAGTACCAGTACCTTTTCCCGGTCACATAGACCAGGCTGTCATGCTCCTTGTGGCGGTAATTCGGACCGTCCCGTTTCAGCACCCCAGGCTCATGGAACTGCAGGTAGGCAAACAGGTCCGCCTCACGCGCCGCCTGAATCTGCTCCTTTGTTACGCCGGGCATGACACCGGCACAGGGATTCTTTTCATCGTGCCCCGCCTCCTTTCTGTGATGAAAAAAGACGCCAGAAGGCGCCTAACAGCCGTACAGGTCATGGTTGACCTCGGCGCGGTAATAGCTGTCCATTGTTGCCGGGGCATTATAGAGCGCCGCCAGCAGGTATGCCTTGATGTTCCCGACTTTCGTGGTGTTCCTGTCAATGCAGTCAAAGACATACTCCAGGTGGCCGGAATTGATTTTCAGGAAGCGGCCCTTTACCACCTCCCTGGGAAAATCATCCCCGGCGATACGGATATATGGACGTTTGGATAAAACCACTTCAAGCATAAGCTCCACCGTCTCGTCTAAGCGTTCTTTCCCATACCGGGAAACCATACAGCCATACTCAATATTTTCTTTCAGGATTTCACGGTAAGCGTCTACCAGCTCTATCCGATCCATCCCATCCGAACGGCCTGCCGCCTCCGGCCCTGACGGATAGATTGATGGATGGGTCCTTGATATATCCGTTTTTGATTTTTTAGTTTTTAATGAATTAGTATTTAATTGTGCGGGATTTCCCTGTCCAGGTTCCCCCTGTTCAGGTTTTGCCTGTCCTGGATTTACCTGTCTTGGATTTTCCCGTTTAGGTGAATCCCCCTGTTTTTCAGCATTTACAGGCTTTTCATGGATCGTATACTCGATGTCTCCGAGCTGCCCGTTCTCATAGCGGAGGCGCTGCCTGGTGAGGTACCCGTGCCGCTCCAGCTCTTTCAGGGCGGTAGTGATTGAATCCACGCCGTCCTTGCAGATATGGGCGAGCCCCTTTGTGGTATAGTCCCAATCTTCCGGCAGCGACAGCATGAGCGAGAGAAGCCCCTTTGCCTTTAAGGACAGTTCCGTATTGCGCAGGTGGTGGTTGCACATGATCGTGAAGTCCTTTGTTTTTTCTACCCGGAATACAGCCATAACAAAAACCTCCTTCTTTTCCCTCCGGGCTACAAGGCGCGGTCCCTGCGGTCATAGTGCAGATGGCCGCCCGGCGCAACCTTCGCATGGTTTTTCAATTTGACTTCGCCCCGTTCCTGGCTGTCTATGAATTTCTGGTAGCCGGCATCCGTAAGGAACAGGCGCATCTTATCTCCTTTATCCCCGACAGGGGCATTACCTGAAAGCACGTCAAAGACGATCATGTGCTTTACTTCCGGGTCGAAGCGTTCCAGCGCCATGATGTCATGCCCCTTCAATTTCTCCGCACCGGATTTCTGCCTGGCCTCCGCCAGTAGTTCCCCCATCGTCTTAGGGCCTGCCGGAATCCGGTAGTTTTTCCGAATATCCTGAATAAGAGCCAGGCAGTCTTTTTCCGGCATGGCATCCAGCTTTCGCACAAGCTCCGCCGCCGTTTTCCTCCTTACCGGGTCCGGTATATAGGGGAGGCACATGCGCAGCTCATATGTGACATCTGATTTCCCATAGCCTTCCGTCTGGAATATCAGGCGCTTTTCCATTTCGTTCAGTTCCATGTGAATCTCCTTTCTCCTGAAAATGGGTACAAAAAAAGGACATCCACCGAATAAAAGATGAAATGTCCTTTGGCATGTACGCTATTCAATTTTATATACAAAGCAGTTTGCCGCTGTTACGCCGCTTTCTGCAAGTGTCTCTGTGTTACATTCCCATCAATAAAAGGATGAATCCCCTCGAACTCAATATGAAACCGTGCAAGCCGAGGAATAATATGATCTGTACTGTTCTTATAGGTCTCCAGCAGCCGTTCCATCTCAGGCTGGATTAAATATGGCTGAACTGGTTCATGCATCGCACCCATAATTCTCACAGGGACTCTTCTGTAAACCCCCCGATCTTCCCGTTTATCCGCCAATACAAGATCGTGTATCTGCTTGATGATACTCTCTGATAAAGGAACCTGTTCTTTTACCAAATCCCGCACAAAATCAAATGCCTCTTTATGTCCGACTGCTTCCATATGATCTTTTAACGGCTTCCTGTCAATCGTCAGGCCACGCAAAACCATATCCGTTTCACGCAGGGTCAGAGTGTTTCCTTCAATCGCATTGGAATTATAAGTATACTCAATAATGAATTCTTCAGTCAAACGTTCCAACTCACCCTCAGTCAGCGGGCGTCTTGTATCCAGTTCTCTTTTCTTCCTGTCTATGGCTGTCAGTAAACTTTCTGCTGTTTTAAACCGTCCATCCGCTGGTTTTTTCGCATCTGATGGTATCATCCAGCTGCGCCCTTCTCGCATGGCTCCTGAAATCTTTCCCTCCGAACAAAGTATACGCACCCGCCTGTCAGAAACCCCCCACTTTTCTGCTGCCTGCTTTACCGTAATATACATAAAGATCGCACCTCTTTTCTCTCAATAGTATATCTTATTTTCGGAATATTATCAACTGGAAGGAATACTATTTTATAGTTTTCGGAATAAAAGGCCCGAAATACAATAATTGCATTTCGAACCTTGTTATCTACACTTTAAATTTCCTCACTTGTCGTAAAACCGTAGTCCCCCATCCCTCTTCTCTCTTACATATTTTAATTAAATTCTGTCACGGATTCTATATAACCATCCTTAATCATGATAATCTCATCTGCCTGTGCTGCAAGATACTTGCTGTGTGTTACTACAATGACGCACTTTCCAAGCTCATGCGCTGTTCTTTTCAGTAATTCTATAATTTCTTCTGCCGTATTCTCATCAGGATTTCCGGTCGGCTCATCTGCAAGCAGCACTTTTGCATTACTTGCCAGTGCCCTTGCAATTGCAACCCTTTGCTGCTGACCACCTGACAACTGCAGAACATTTCTTTGCCAATCTTCACAAGGAATACCCACTTT
>CAJTIR010000064.1 GCA_910576385.1 Lachnospiraceae bacterium | reverse complement strand
ATGGAAGCGTGCAGGATTTCCGGTTTGTGCTCAGCGAGCGGATAAGGAAGGAACTATTTTTTGCCACTTTGGTGAAAAAGAGCAAAAGTATGATAAAATCATCGGTTCTTATGAAAGTCTTGAAATGCCTTGTCCAGCAAAATGCCTATCATTTATAAAAGTTGTAAAGTGGTGTATTTTAATATTTGGATTGATAATTGTTGTAACTGCATTGGGAAGCTATTTATATATTCTAATGCCTATACTGAAATTCAAACAAACTGCAAAATATCATGAGGAATATACGCTGGTATTTTCTAAGGAAACCATTAAATTTCAAACACAAAGCATTGAATCAGAAATGAAGTGGGACATTTACTCTGCACTATGGGAGAGCCATGATTTTTATTACTTAATTCAAGCACCACGAATATATACGTTAATTCCAAAAAGAGTTTTTAAAGACCTAAACGAAAAACAGCTATTTGAAGAAATTGCACAATCAAGAGTAAAAACAACAAAGCATGTATCATGAACGTACCCTACAATGTAACAACTTCCATTTTCACAATACCTAACTTGGTGCCACTGTACTGCAGGATATAGCAAGAAACTTTTTGGACTTGTTTTTGAGGCTCCCGTGGATGTGGAAATATTGCAAAGCATAAGACAGGGATTTGATTCCTGTCTGCTGAGAGTCACATTTAGCAAAGGTTAGAATTTATCTTACATTAGGAGCTGCCATGAAAGGATTTAACCGACCAAATCAATTATTTTCCCTATGCGGTTTGAATTGTGGGCTTTGCCCTATGTTCTTGAATAAATACTGTCCCGGTTGCGGCGGTGGTGAGGGGAACCAATCCTGCAAAATCGCAAGGTGCAGCATGGAGCACAACGGTGCCCAATACTGTTTCCAATGCAGCGAATACCCTTGCGAAAAATACGATCATATTGACGATTTTGATTCCTTTATAACACATCAAAATCGAAAATCTGATATAGAAAAGGCCAGACGAATCGGGATAGATGCTTATAATGTAGAGCAGGCTGAAAAGGCAAAAATCCTGGAGATTTTCTTATCCAACTATAATGATGGCCGCAAAAAGACACTCTTTTGTGCAGCCGTCAACCTGCTGGAACTGCAAGAGCTGCAAATGGTACTTAGAGAAGTTAATCGTAAACCTGATATGGAAACAATGACGCTCAAAGAAAAAAGCGCTTTTGTTGCTGAATTACTGCAGGATGTAGCGACAACAAAAAATATCAACTTAAAACTCCGTAAGAAAAAGGGATAATATGAATATGCTATGATTTTTACACATGAATCAATTATTATAGATCATGTAATCTTCCCTACCCCTAATTAAATATCTTTGAAACTGCGCCACATATTTTTGGTGGCGCTTTTTCTTTGTAATAAAGCGCAAGGGTATTGAGAGCCTTTGTGTTTTTTATTTTCCAAACTTAGGGATGAGCAAAACGCATTGATTTAAATATAGGATTTGGCGGCTAGATTCTGTAAATTGAAAAGATTGAGAGTTTATGGCATAGCAAAGCTAACGTAAGTCCAGAACCTACGTAAATAAGGGGTATAAATCTCTTTATTATGCGGTTCGTTTTACAGCTTTGAGTTTACGGTAGGATAGCCCTGTGCCACTGGTGATTGCAGCAACAGCAACCGCTAACAAACTGATATGGGCAAGTGTATTCAAGTTTGTAACAGATGATTTATTCCTTACCCACATACGTTCCTGCCCGGTATTTTTGAAACGGGAATTGTACCGCTCACATTCTGTACGAAGAGAGTAATTACTTTTGAAATATTTACTATCTCTGTCGAGGGAGAGTCTTAAATCATCAGGAATGGTGATGTATTTTGTACAGCCGCGATGCTTTTTGCCATTGTAGAAGTTTTTGTGACGGCATGGACAGTCTGCATTTCTGCTTGCTTTTAATGGACAGCAGAATTTTTGACGGGTGCGCCCACTATCGGAAAACTTGCCATCCTTCCACATGGCAAGCCCGGCTTCACAGATAGGATTTCCTTGCGGAAGCAGTTTTGGATTTTTGGTATTTCGCTTGTTTAAAGGAATCATACATTCACCATTGTAGAGTTCATGCACCTGATGATAGATATTTTTAACATCATAGCCTTTATCCGCAAGGAAAGTACATTCGGTTATAGGCAAAAAGGTATGTGTGTCAGCAAGAATGTCAAGTGCAACTGTGGAATCATAGACATTGGCGGTAGTGGTCAGTTCATAGATGGGAAGACCTGAAATACAGTCAACAAGAACATGATTTTTGTATCCCCAGTAGAATTCATACTTTTTCTCATCTGTTTGGTTAGAAGCAGTATGTACACCAAGTTTACAATCGATATCCGCTTTGGGTTGGTTATCCGGCTTAAATTTGTTGGGTAAAAAAGATTTCGGGTTATTCTGTGAAGTGTTTGCAGAAATCGGAGTTGAATCCAAGCCAATAAAAGAGGAATCAATAATACCTTGTCTTGAAAGATAAAGTACTTGGGATTTCATAACGGAGGAAAGCATATGGTTATCAATCTGTTTTAGAAAACGCTCGAAAGTCCAGTAAGATGGTAACGGAGCAGAAATATCAAAGCCACAGTAATGGGAAATAAGAAGGTTGTTGTTAAGATAATCAACAAGGTCTGTAATCATGGAAAAGCCTTGGCATTTCATAACAATAAACGCACAAATCATGGCGTGATTAGAAAAACCCCTTCGTCCGGTTTTGGGGAATTCCGGTACAAAGGATAAATCAAGGTTCAGAAAAAGCGAATCGTAAAACTTTGCAACTGGTTGTGAAGTAAAAAGACGGATGTCTTTCAAAATTTCTTGACGGTAGATAATAATCAGCTCCTTTCGGTGAATTGATTTTGACAACTTAATTATACCATTTGGAGCTGGTTGTTACTATAAATTTTGAGTGATATAAGAGGTTGCCATGCCTCGCAAACCTGCATAAATACTGAATGTGTAGAGTTTTGCTCATGGCTATTCCAAACTCAATAAGGAGGTGATTTTTATGTGGAATCTTATCATGCACTTTCTAGCCTTTACCGGCGATATATCCGCCGGCGTTGTAGTGATGTGTATTTTGCGGGGTGGAAAGCGGGCGGACGAAGAATTTGAACAAATGCAAGGAGGGGCTGGGTAAATGAGCAGGAATGCAATGAAGGAACTATTTGAATCAGCAGAATATGCAGAAAAAAGGCTGTGAGGCCAAAAACAGACAGGTCGGGATGAACCAAGTCTGCAAGAAATGGAGGTTACAGAAATATGAAGTTAGTAATTGCGGAAAAGCCCTCCGTCGCCATGTCGTTGGCGGCGGTTTTGGGCGCAAATGAGAAAAAGGACGGCTACCTGGAGGGCGGCGGCTATCTGGTGAGCTGGTGCGTGGGGCACCTTCTGGAGCTTGCGCAGCCGGAGGCTTACGGAGAACAGTATGCCAAATGGCGTTATGGCGATCTGCCGATCCTGCCGGAAGAATGGAAATACGGAGTGCCGAAGGATAAGAAAAAGCAGCTTGACCTTCTGTGCCGGCTGATGAAAGACAAACGGGTGGATTCTGTGGTGTGTGGTACCGACGCCGGACGTGAGGGCGAGCTGATCTTCCGTCTTGTCTATCAATATGCCGGATGCAGCAAACCAATGGAACGCCTCTGGATTTCCAGTATGGAGGATGCGGCAATCCGGGACGGCTTTGAACACCTGCGTCCTGGCAGCGACTACGATAAGCTCTATGACGCGGCGGTCTGCCGGGCCGGGGCTGACTGGCTGATCGGCATTAACGCCACCCGGCTTTTCTCCGTCCTGTATGGCACGACGCTGAATGTGGGGCGGGTAATGTCGCCAACGCTGGCGCTTTTGGTGCGGCGGGAGGCGGATATTCAGGCATTTACAAGCACCCTCTTTTATGTGCCGGAAATCACCTGCGGCGGCTTTACTGCCTCCGGCGAAAAGCTGCCGGATAAGGCCGGGGCTGAAAAAATCCGTATGGAAAGTGACGGGCAGGCTGCTTCGGTGCTGTCCGTGAAAAAGCAGGTCAAGACGGTACAGCCGCCCCGCCTGTACGATCTGACAACCTTACAGCGGGAATGTAACCGCATTTATGGTTATACGGCTCAGCAGACCCTTGACTATGTGCAGTCGCTTTATGAGAAAAAACTGGCGACCTATCCCCGGACGGACAGCCAGTATCTGACGGAGGATATGCAGGCAACCGCCGCTTCCCTGGTCCTCTGGCTGCGGGGCAATACGCCCTTTGGGAAGGGATGCGCCGGGGAACCGGATATTGGCCGTGTGACGGATGGCAGCAAAGTCACCGACCATCACGCGATTATCCCTACGGTGGAGATTGCCCGGACGGATTTATCGGAGCTTCCTTCCGGGGAGCGGGATGTACTGACGCTGATTGCCGCAAGGCTCCTTTCTGCCACAGCCCAGGCCCACCGGTTTGAGGCGGTAACGGCAGTTTTGGACTGCCGGGACCATTCCTTCACGGCAAAGGGAAAAACCGTGCTGCAGACAGGATGGAAGGAAGTGGAACGCCTTCACCGCATGGGCCTGAAACAGTCTAAGACGGAAGAAAGTGAAGATGCTGCCCTGCCTCCGCTGCAGGAAGGCCAGACCTTTGAAAAGGTGTCTGCCGGCGTCCGGGAAGGCAAGACCTCCCCGCCGAAGCACTATACGGAGGATTCCCTTCTGGCGGCTATGGAAACGGCGGGCGCCGGGGATATGCCAGAGGATGCCGAGCGCAAAGGTTTAGGTACGCCGGCTACCCGTGCCGCCACGCTGGAAAAGCTGGTATCTGCCGGTTTTGTGCAGCGGAAGAAAAAGCAGCTTATCCCCACGGAAAAAGGCACGAACCTGATTTTGGTCCTGCCGGATAACATCAAATCGCCCATGCTCACCGCAGAATGGGAATCCATGCTGAAACAGGTGGAGCGCGGCGGGGTCCCAGCAAAAGATTTCATGGATGGGATTGCAGATATGATCCGGGCGCTCGTCAGAGAACATACCGCGCCGGAGGAACGGTTTGCCGGACTGTTCCCGGATGCGAAAGAAAACGGGCGTGAAGCTGTCGGCACCTGTCCCCGCTGCGGCGGCACTGTGTATGAGGGCAAAAAAGGATTCTTCTGTGATAACGGGGATTGTGCCTTTGCACTCTGGAAAGATAACAAATTCTTTTCCAGTAAGAAAAAGAGCATTACAAAGTCTGTGGCGGCGGCCCTTCTGAAAGAGGGCCGCGTTTCCGTGTCCGGGCTTTACAGCGAAAAGACGGGAAAGACCTATGACGCGGTGGTGCTGCTGGATGATACAGGGGGAAAATATGTGAATTTCAGGCTGGAATTTCCGGCGAAGAAAGGCAGGGGGAAATGAGCGGGCCGCCCTCACGGGAATTAACCAGACGGGAACGGGCGGCAATCCGAAGGCTGGTAACAGACCTTTGCGCGAACTATGACAATCGGGATAAGTCCTGCCGTTCTTTGGACTGTCCCTGTTATATGATGCATAAATGGTGGACCGGCTCTTTCTGCCGCTACTTCCGGGAGGCGGTGCTGCCGGTGGACCCGGCGCTGGAATCTGCCCTTACGGGCGAGGACACTTCCCTGAAACAGAAAACCTGCCCGGTCTGCGGCAGGGCGTATCTTCCCACCACCAGCCAGGCATATTGTTCGGATTCCTGCCGCGCCTTTGCCAGACGGAAATCCGAGCGGGAACGCAAGCGCCGGATCAGGCAGAACCGGGGGTAATATGTCCGCAACTTAACCAAAAAGAGGCTTGATTTTCAAGGATTTCGGAACCCGGTTTGAGGGGCTGCTGAATAAGAATACTCCGGCGTCCTGAAACAGCCCTAAGTTGCGGACAGACAGAAAAATCGGGAGGGATGTTTATCGGAAAAATAAAAATACCGGTCGTACCGGAAATTATGCGGATCGACACATGGACGCAGGTCATTGACATACAGCAGATTGACAACCGGCGCTTCATGTATAACCCGGACACAGGGCTATTGGTCTTAGGCCGGCAGCATGCAGTGACAAGTCTGTTGGATTCCAGCCATGCCGGTGAGCTTGCGGCTGCCGGCGTTACAAAGGATTATGACGCGTTTGTCCGGGGCTGGGTCGGTACCGGAGGGGATTACCCTGTAGGAGTGATCCATTTTGCGCCCAGCGTGGATGCAAAGAATATAGAATTATTTGACCGGGCATTTGACACTTTGAAAATGTTTGCGGATAACGGGATCATGTACGGGACTGTGATCCGTGGATTCGGGAAGGAATGGGAACAGCCGGCCTCTGCCATTTTAACGGATATGTGGCAGCCGGCAGTAAAGCCTTCCGTCCGTAAGCAGCTAAAAAAACAGCCGGAGGCCAAAGCCATCCGGCAGAAAACCAACCATCAACAGGAACGATAGGAGGCGGTTTTATGAATATCAACACGATCACAACCGATGACCTGCGGGGCATGGAGGGCAAAGACGGCCTGATCCTGCAGGGCTGCGGCGGGGATTTGAAGGAATGGGTGGACGGGATCAATGATATGTTCACCGAGGCGGGCATTTTGAAGAACGGCAGTAAATTTGAGGACGTTTCAGCTTTCCAGTATGGGGAGCTTACCTGCCTGCTCTACCCTTTCGAGGATGTAAAGCTGGACATCGGGAAACTTGCCATGTGGCGGTTACAGACCCATGAGAATTTCGGGGGCACCTGGCTGTCCGATTTTGTGCCGAACCGTCTGGGCGGCTTTATCGGGGAGCCTTCGCCGGAGCCGGAAAAACCGGACTGTGCGCTGATCGGCCAGGACGGTAATATTTTTAACCTGATGGGGATCGCGGCCCGTACCCTGCGGGAGCATGGCCTGAAAGACCAGGCAAAGGAAATGAAGGACCGGGTGCTTGCTTCCGGCAGTTATGGGGAGGCGCTTTGTATCATTGGCGAATATGTCAATATCACGGATTCAGAAAGGGAGCCGGAGCACAGGGCCTCGGTCCGGCAGCAGATAAAAGAAACAAAAACGGCGGAACCGGGCAAGAAGCAGAAAACGCCGAAACAGCAGGAACGGTAAGGAGGGTCAGGATGGGAAAAGAAAAAGTATACGGCGTATGGGCGGTCCGCAGCGGCTCTTCCATTTTTGGATGTGCGGAGGGCTGGTGCAAAGAGGACGGAAAGCCTCTGGAATTTGATTCTGAAAAAGCCGCCCAGGATTACGCGGACGAGGCCGGCCGCCATGCCACGGCGAATGTCCGCTACTATGTGGAGGAAAAAGAGCCGGAACCGGGCGCAATTAAAAAACGTGCGGCACAGCCGGATTTGGATGCCCGCACCCATGAGGAAGTGGCGCCCAGAAATGACGCAGCGGAAAAGCGCAATGAGATTCCCGGCAGGCAGATCACGCCGGAGGCGGACCCATTGGTGGGAATCCGCTCTGCGGTCCACAGCAACTATGCGGGCATGGTCGCCATGCTGGGCGCAGATAACCGGGTGTACCTGGGACGTGAGGAACGCTGCCATTATCAGGATATGCAGGCGTCTTATTATGACAACCAGGACGGTTCCCTGTGCTTTGTCTGCGACCAGCCGGATATGTACTATTTTCTCTATGGGGAGGGCTGGGCGCATACCCAGGCGGAAATGCTGGAGCGCGGCCTTACCCTGCGCCAGTATGAAGAATTTGCAAGGCTCCGGGACGGCGTGCTCTCACAGTTTACGCCCCATAGGGAGATCATGTTTGCCGGACAGCCCTTCCAGGCGCCGGAGAGCTATCTGCGTAATGCGGAGCTTTACGAGGAAGGACAGACCGGCAATTACAATATGCTGGACGGACACCTCAACAACGAACCGCCTGTGCGCCCTGACCTGACGGACGGACAGACTTATGAGGAAATCCGGGAGCTTGCCCCGGAGACGCTGCCGGAGGAAACGACAGAGAAACCTTCCCTGATGGAACGGCTGAAGGCAGACCACCCGGAGCATGAAGCAAGGCAGGCAGCGCCACTGATGGCAGAGAGGGAACGCTGATGGGCGCGGTAAGGTTTGAGGGCGTAGATATACTGGACAGCCTGGGGCAGATCATGGAGCTGCACACGCAGCACTACAAGGATGATTTTGACTTGGATAAAGAACTGATCCCAAAGCTGGCTCTATCGGGAGAGCCGGAGGACCGGCGCCTTCTCTGGCTGTCACGGCCCTGCGGCACCTATACCCTGCGGGAATGGGAGGTCTATCTGGAGGGCAGCCACGCAAATAAAGTGTGGATGTTTTACCACGAGCAGACGAAAGACCCGGTCCTTGCCTATGCCCTCTCCATCAAAGATGTGCAGGACGGAAAAGTGGTCGGCAATATATACCCGCTTGATTATGGGACGCATGTGGAGCGGGTAAAGCTGCTGGCCTGCCCCATTGGAAAAGTAGCCGTTGTGTTTGAGGACGGAGCCAATATCACGATCCCTTATCGGGACCAGAGGCAGCTTATGAATGAGCTGGTGCCGGTACATGGGAGCCCAAAGTCGATGACCGATCTGCCGGAGAATGAACGGGAACTTGCCGTAATCCTGAAACGGGAACGGCTCAAACGCTCCTGCCATGCCACAAACGGTGATATAAAAGAATATATTGACAGCCTGAAAAAGAATACCTTACGCGGAAAGCTCAAAAAGTCCCGGACAGCCGCCGCTCCCACCCATAAACCGCCTTCCACGAAAAAGGAGCAGGAACGATGAAAGCCGGGCATAACAAAAAATCCGTCCGGGTGGAATTCGTCATGTCCGAGCAGGATGCGGAACTGGTAAAGGGGCGCATGGCGGAGCTCGGCATTACCAACCTGTCCGCATATCTGCGCAAGATGGCGGTTGACGGTTATATCATTCATCTGGATATGAGTGACATTCAGGAAATGATACGGCTCCTTCGTACCTGCTCCAATAACTTAAACCAGTATGCCAGACGTGCCAATGAGACCGGGAGTATTTACGCTGCCGACGTGGACGACCTTCGCACCCGTCTGGACAGTCTGTGGGATGGCATGGATAAGCTGCTGCGGGAATTTGCGAACATTTCGTAAACAGGCAGGAACGCCGTTGATTTCCTCAGGCCGGCACGGTAAGATTCTAATAGAGGGGTAAATATGCTTCTTTTTGAAATACCCTTCGGGCATACCTGGATGTCCTGAAAAAACGGACATGGAATCAGGAAAGGAGGAGGACGTATGCGTCTGATTGGTAAACTGCTGGCACTTCCATTTGTAATAGTTACAGGGATTCTTTATTTGTTCTGCAAATTTTTTGTTGTGATTTCCGGCGCTGTGCTGGGGATTCTGTCAGGGATTGTTTTTCTGGCAGCGCTGGCGCTGTTCTTCGCTGCCGGGTTCTGGCCGGGAATGTCCTGGCTGGTGATCGCGTTCCTTATCAGCCCATACGGTCTGCCGATGGCGGCGGCCTGGCTGGTCGGCATGATCGGCGGCGTAAATGGCGCCCTGAAAGATTTTATATTTGGTTAAACAGTTTCGGCGGGGCGCATTGGCAGCCCCGCCCTTTTTCTATAATTATGTCTGTCTGTTACGGCAGCTTTTTGATTGGAGGGATTTCATTGAAAGATACAACGCCAATTTATTTTCATTCTGCCACCTATGCGCATGAGCATGGGGAACTGGATCAGTACCACGCTTCCCACAAAGCAAACGTTGCGTGCAGGGAGGCAATCGAACAGGCCATTGCGGACAACTACCGGGATAACCGTTTAGACCCGGCGTGCGTGCAGCAGGTCTTACAGCAGTTTGATTATGGCCGGATTTTTTATGTCCTTGCCAACACGGTCCGGCAGAAAGATCACGACGGGCGCATTTCACGGGACAACAAGGCATGGGCGCAGACGGTCCCGGTCTGTGAGGATAAGGACGGTTTCGGATATGACCGGAATGTTTATTTTGCCGTGGACCGCTGCAATCCCGGTCTTACCGACCTGTTTCTCTCCCAGGCCAGGCGGGAGTGTGCGCCGGCCCAGGAGCAGAAACCGTCCGTGCGTGACAGCCTGAATAAAAATGCCGGGCAACCGGCGCACAGTGACAGGACGAAAGCAAAAAAGGAGCCGGAGCGGTAACAGGGCCAATATTGGATTAAGGGGGTGACAGATATGGCAACCACTCGGCTCATGCCGCTGCATGTTGGGAAAGGCCGGGATGTTTCCACGGCCATAGCGGACATCATTGACTACGTAAAGAATCCGCAGAAAACCGATTTTGGGAAATTCATTTATGGTTATGAGTGCGACACCCGGACCGTTGATGCGGAATTCCTTTTATCCAAGCGCCAGTATGGGAACCTGACCGGACGTGACCGGGGCGCGGATGATGTGATTGCCTACCATCTCCGGCAGGCGTTCAAACCCGGCGAAGTCACGCCGGAAGAAGCGAACCAGATCGGGCGGGAGCTGGCATTGAAACTGACGAAGGGAAACCATGCTTTTGTTGTCTGTACCCATGTGGATAAACACCATGTCCATAACCACATCATCATAAATTCTACCACGCTGGACTGCCAGAAAAAATTCCGCAACTTCTGGGGCTCTACTTGGGCGATCCGGCGTATGAACGATAAGCTCTGCCTGGAGCATGGACTTTCCATTGTAGAGAATCCGAAACCCAGCCGGGAGCATTACGGCACATGGATGGGAAGACAGAAACAACCTTCCCACCAGGAACAGCTACGACAGGCAATCGACGCAGCCCTGGAAGAAAAGCCGAAGGACTTTGAAGAACTTTTGAAAAAGCTGGAGGCGGCTGGGATTGAAGTCAACCGGGAGCGAAAGCACCTTCGTTTTCGCCTGTCACCTGATGATAGATATACCCGGTGTGACACACTGAAAGGCGACTATACCGAGCAGGCCATCAAAGAACGGATTGCCGGCGCACGGACGGCAAAGCCGCGCCGTATTTCTCCCCAAAAGCCGGTTTCCAAAGTCGGGCTGCTGGTGGATATTGAGGCGGCAATCCGTTCCGGCAAAGGTCCGGGATATGAACGCTGGGCGAAGGTGTTCAACTTAAAACAGCTCTCCCAGGCGGTGATCTGGCTCAAAGAGCATGGCGATATGAACTATGAGGATTTGCAGAAAAAATCAGATATTGCTACTGCTAATTTTAATGCGCTGTCGGTACAGATCAAGGAGCTGGAATCGCGGATGGCCGCCAACGGGGAGCTGCAGAAACAGATCGTAAATTATGCCAAAACACGGACAGTCTATGCGGAATACCGGAAAGCCGGGTACAGCAAAAAATTCCGTGCGGCACATGAAACGGAAATCCTGCTGCACCAAGCGGCAAAGAAACACTTTGACGGATTGGGGATCACAAAGCTGCCCTCCGCTAAATCTCTGCGGGAAGAATACGCCGGGCTCCTGGAACAGAAACGGAAAGCCTATTCTTCTTACAAGCAGGCCAGGGCTGATATGAAAGAGCTCTATAATGTCCGGGCGAATGTGGAGCATTTGCTGGACATTCCTACCGGGCAGGAAACGCAGAGGGAATCGCAAAAGTCACGACAATAGGTTCTCTCCGCTTTTGTTTTTCAGCGTTCCAACGGAACGCGTAGCCATTGCCAACGGCAATGATCTCAGGGGTTTGGGGATATGTCACCAACAAGCATTTAGCAGAAATTCCGGGTACGGGATTTCTGCTAAATACGCAATCTTACGGAAGATTGCATTGCTTGCCATTTAGCGCAACCCTTAAAACACAGGCTATACTGTATTTGTCAAAAAATGTGTTATAGTAGTATGTATAACAAACACATTTCGGAGGTGATGAAAAATACTTGAAATTACTCGATATTCAATTAAAAATGAATGTCTTACCCCGTGGGTAAAATTTATATGGCAACTTAACGCTGAAAATGCTGATTTTCACTATAAACTTTTGCCAACAGACTGTATTGATATTGTTCTCAATTTGAAAAGCGATATAGTCTATGAAACAGATTCTGGAAAAATTGTTGCGCCACCATTCCACATCAATGGTCTGCGGAGCAAGCCGAGTTTTATTCGCCAAAATGGAGATGCTTTTATTTTTGGAATTTCATTTCACTCATATGGTCTATTTCCATTTGTCCGCAAACCGCTAAAATGCTTACAAGATGAAGTAGTCGATTTGCGAGAGATGTCTTTGGAATTGGAGCAGAAATTTACATCTGCTGTTTCTGGTGCCAATTCGGAAGAAATAATAAAATCTATTGAACATGCTCTTATTAGTGAATTAGTTGCTGACCCCAATTTTCTAAGGGAAGTTCCACTAATTAATGATTACTTAACAATCGCTGATGATGTAACAGTGAAAGATTTTTGTGAGCAACAAGCAATCAACATAAAAACATTTGAAAGAAAAGTCCTCTTTTATACAGGTTTTACACCTAAATTATTACGTAATATTAAACGTTTTCAGATGGCTAGTAATCAACTGTCACACCAAAGAATAACTAATTTGGTTGAAATCGCCTACAACAATAATTTTACAGACCAAACCCATTTTATAAAAGACTTTAGACGCTTTTCTGGCGTGGCTCCCCGTGCATTTCAAATGGAAAAAATATCAGTAAAGCAGAACGTTACATACACCTATTTCTAACAGTCGATTTTTTACTATACCTCCCGTTTTATTTCATGTAGACTATGAAAAAAACAGGAGGTATTTATTATGTCTATTGCTACTGAAATTGTAACAATGAAAATCGCACCAGATATTACGAAGGAGATGTTTGTAAGCATAGTTGATCAACTCGAAAGGAACTTCCACTCCAAACAAATCGGTTTTATTGATACCGAACTGCTCTACGATGACGAAAGCGGCGATTGGACTATGGTACAGCATTGGGAGACTATGGATCAACTGAAAACAGCTTCTGAAAAAATGTTTCAAGATGCGGAAGCTGCCGTTTTTGTGAAAGCACTCAATCCTGCGAGTGTCAAAATGAGCATATTGCCGCAAATCAAGGTGTGGGGTAAATAGCAATGAGAAAATTTGAATATCAAGTAGAGGCAGTAACTGGACACTGTTCCTGCGGATATAAAGTTGGTGATGTATTTCATTGTGAGGGAATGAATACTCCTGATGTTCCATTTTGTGGTGGCGCATATATGGCTTTATTTCCAATACAGGTTGCTTTGCACAATGGAGCGACTTTTAACTTTGAGAAAAACCCTAAGTCAAAAAGGAATTTAGCGTGTCCAGATAATGGTTATGTAACTTTCAAATTAACAATGATAGAAGGTTAAGCCTATCTCAATATGCGCGGTTTTATGGGGTGTTATCTATAATCCGAAAGCGAAACAGAATAAAAATATGAGTATGCTACCTGCCGGACGGCGGCAAAAGAAAAAGCCGTCGTTCAGCAGCCCTTTTCTCATGCCTGATTTAATTGCGGCGGTTTTGATTAAACCAGGGCCGCCGTGAAGCTAGAACAGCTATTGCCAAGATAGCGTTAGCTTAAATAAAATACATTATTCTTAACCTGCCATACACCTGTTAAGTGGGTGCTGCCCCTTGTCCTCAATATTCGCGAGATAGCGCGGCGAGATAAACATTTCGTCGCTTACTTTCTTACGGCCCTCCTTGCGTCCTGTCCGCACTGCTTTTTCGCTGCCTCAAAAGCCTTGAAGTCATACTTTGGTACTGGTCTTTTGGGCATAGTTATTTACCCTATTGCATTTTACTGTTCACCTTTCTTCTTGGATGTGTCTTCATTGTTCTATCAGTTGGCTGAAATAATTCCATATTATTTAGAGCAAAATTCTGCTTGAAGTATCAAAAACTATGGATATAATGGTAGATAGGTGGTGATAAAATGTTTAGAATAGGCGAATTTTCAAAGCTGACACAAGTATCTATCCGTATGCTTCGATATTATGATGAAATGGGGCTTTTGAAGCCCGCAGAGGTTGACAAGTGGACGGGACACCGACTGTATTCGGTGGAGCAAATACCGCGTCTAAATAAAATCCTGTATTTGCGGGATAGTGGACTAAATGTTTCAGAAATCGCGCTTGCCCTGACGATGGACGATAAACCACTTCTTACGCAGCTCGACAAAAAGCGCATAGAGATAGAAAATGCAATACAGGCCGAACAAGAAAAACTGCGGAAGATCGAACTTACAAAAAGTGAAATACAGGGTGGTAAAGGAGAACTGCACTATAACATATCCGTTAAGTCAATCCCGGCGAATCAGGTGCTATCCTTGCGGAGAATTGTACCGAATTACTATTCTGAGGGCGACTTATGGAAAGAACTTTCTACTTTTACAGAAGCGCAAAAAATCGAAATAACGGGCAATACATTTTCCATTTATCACGATACAGAATTTCGAGAGACAGATGTTGATATTGAGCTATGCGCTCCGGTAAAGAAAATGGGAAAGGCAAAAGAGCCATTTTGTTTCCACATGACAGAACCAGTCCCGTATATGGCTTGCACAATGGTCTATGGCGATTTTGCAAATATAAAAGGCGCCTACCTTGCCTTTGCCGAATGGTTGCAGACAAACAGCGAATACAAAATGTCTAACCCGATGCGTCAGATCGTGCATAGAGGTCCGTGGAATGAGAATAACCCTGAAAAATATTTGATTGAGCTTCAAATACCGCTGGAACATGCATGATTGTATAGACTTTGAAATGTCCTGCTAAAAATGCAGGGCATTTTTTATTTTTCCCTATTGCATCTCACATGATGTGAGGTCTTATACTGGTTTTACCAACAAAAGCAAGGAGGAAAAATATGACCTATCAATTAAAAGCTATTGGCAAAGTAAAAAATGATGAAAACGGCACATTTATTCAGTTAGAGCCGGAGTACATTCCCGGACTGCAAGCCTTAGAGGGCTTCAGCCACATCAATGTCTTTTGGTGGTTCAGCGATTGCGACAACGACGCAGACCGGAATGAATTGCAGACAGAACAGCCCTATAAAGGTGCACCCGAAGTCATGGGTGTATTTGCGACACGATCTCCTTCGCGTCCGAACCCTATTGCATTAACAGCGTCCGAAATTATTAACATTGATTTCACCAACGGCATAATTCGTGTTACATTCATTGACGCAAATGACAATACGCCCGTACTTGACATCAAGCCCTACACACCGAGTTTTGACAGAGTTGAAACGCCCGGTGTTCCCGTATGGTGCAGCGAATGGCCGAAAAGCACAGAAGCGTCCGGCTATTTTGATTGGGGACAGGTGTTCAAATTTTAAGAGGGGGTGGCTTATGAAATTACAGGATTATGCGCAGAATAAGCCTGTTCTTGAAACGGAACAACTTATCCTGCGCCCTCTGCGAAAAGAAGATGTTTCAGATTTGAAAGAATGGTTGGGTGACAGTTCCATTTATCAGTATTGGGGAAAACGCCCCGGGAAAAGTGACTTAAACCCGGAATTGCTTTTTCAAAAGCCGAAGAAACCTACAAAAAGTTTTCATTGGGGTATTGTTCACAAACAAGATTATAAAGTCATCGGGGATATGTGGGTATATCTCATTGAAAATGACCGCATGGCAAAAGTAGCATTTCGCCTTTCTCCTGCCTATCAAGGCAACCGACTTATGACAGAAGCGTTGGCGAGAGTAGCTATCTTCTGCTTTGAAGAAACAGAATTGCAGCGTCTTTGGGCTGATGTTCATATCTGTAACATTGCGTCATTCAAAACTCTTGAAAAAGCGGGTTTCAAGCGTGAAGGGCTTATTCGTGAGGGAAAAATGGTAAACATCTACTGCGATTATTATTTATATGGCATGACAAAAGATGATTACATTGAGGCGATGGATAAATCCCAGCACTCCAGCCGGAACAGTCCGTGATCCCCGGTATGGGCAAGGATGCTCCAGCCTGGCCTGCTCCGCAGGCTGAGCTCGAAAAAGTGGAGAAATCCCACGCGCAGGATAAAACGGCGGAGCCGGCAGAAAAGGCTACAAAGCGCCGGGGCTGCCCCCAGGGAGGCAAAGCGGAAAAGAGGCCGGAGCCTCGCAAGAGCCGCCCGGCCAAGGTTGACAAGGCGACCCTTGACGAGTCCCCGTCCCCCGGCGTGGGGAGTTCCCTAACAAGCATTTTTGCGGACTCTGGCCACGCAAAAATAGCAAGTATGTCCAAGCTTGCCCTGCTTGCCGTTTCGTGTTTTACGCACTATAATTACTTTCGAAAAATTTTTCTGATATTCTAAGTCCTTTTTGGAAAAATTGCGTTAATATAAGTAGGACACCAAAACAGGAGGCAATACAATGAAATTTTTTACAAAAAAAAGCGCGCTTGCTCTGATAGTTGTTTCCACACTATTGTTCAGTTTAGCTGCCTGTGAGGACGACACACCAGAAGTTAAGGTATATTCAGATCGTGTTTATGTAAGCGATCATCTTTTTATTTCAACTGGAGATAGCAGTGATACTCTCCCGGATGGTTACATCTCCATTGGAACAGTAGAAACTTTACTTTCAAAAACAGAACCAGTAGAAGGCAATAACGCTTCAAACTGTTTGGAAGTTGGAAGCGAGTTATATTTACCTGCTGGTATTAATCTTTATGATATGACTTCTTCTATAAAATTACACCAGTTTACAACTTTTTTAATAAAAAAATGCCGCACAAGGCTTTCTGTTGTATAATGAATTTGACCAAAACATTACAAAGGATAGTGACCCTGTACGACAAACTTATTATACAATGAAAAAACTTTAATTGGTAGACTTTATCATTATTTTTACAAGTATTTTGAAACCT
>CAJTIR010000063.1 GCA_910576385.1 Lachnospiraceae bacterium | reverse complement strand
CCTAGCAAGAAATCAAGGTTATAAAATCAAGGCAGCAACTGCATAACCTTAACAATCTCAATATTCAATTTTTAAAGCAGCCACCGAAAGATGGCTTGTTTGTTGTGTGCTTAAGGTAATGGATACCCTCTACTTCTCATTTTCAATCTTAGTCCTCGCTTTCTGATTTATCCCCATATTCCATTTTTATAAATTCATCTTCATAATTCAGATAACCATCATCATTTACCAAATCGCAATTATCTGGCTCTCTAAAATATTCCGATTGCGCAATAGCACACGAATTATACATATAACCGCTTCGGTAATGCGGGCAATTTCTGCACTTCATACCCAATCCTCGCTTCCCTTCAAAATTTCCTGCACCGTCAGGATAAAATACTACTCCTTGACCTCAACAATTCTTTTTAATTCTTCTCCCTTTTGGATTTCAGAGAAGAATAATCTCCTTGCTTGGCTTTTATCTATGCAGCAATATCTAGCTTTGTATTCTTTTCCGTCAGCTTCTGTAAAATAAACATCAAATAATTTCTCCATATTTCCTCCTCTTTCCTCTCACCTAACCATTTATTTTTAATTGGCAGGGCTAGCATTTTGGGCGTCCTCCTTTGGCTCAAATTTCTTTCTTATCAGAGGGCAGTTTTGCGGTTGCATTTCGCAATCATCTTTTCCTTTTGTTCCATGTTCGCAATCGTAGCAAAAGAAATCACTTAGCCAGTCTGTTATCCAATACCATTCAAATTCACTCTCTCCGCTATCTCTGCCAAATTCGTCAAGAATATTTTTACAGACAAGACACAGCTTTCTTACAAACATTTCTCCTTCATACTTTCCTGTTTCATAGGAGTATTTTTCTCCTTTTCGTATTGTCTGAATGCAAAATTCGCACACATGGTCTTTTCTTGCCTTTGGCTTTGATTGATTATAAAATTCAAGCATTTAATCATCTCCTATCTTTTCATCTAACCAATCCACAAACTTATTTTCATTTTCCAACACATCTTGCGGAATATCATACTCTCTTTGCCACAACTCGCCGCCACAATCCCACTCGTTATACAAATGCACTTTTCTTTCCTGCGGATTGACCGTAATCCAAAGAACTTCAATTTCGTTGTGGTTTATGGATTTTACATATCCGCTCATTCCGTTTATTCCATTGCTTTTTTCGTATTTAAAACCTAAGTTAACCAGAAATGCGTATTGCAAACCTAAATTCAAATTGTCTTTAAATATTCCCATCCAATCACTCTCCCATAAAATCAAATAAATTCATCTGCCCTGTTTCCTTGCTTTCTCTTTTTAAAAGAAGTTCTCCATAATTCTCGTTCAGCATTTCTTCTGTTGCCTGTTTGTAAAACGGCTTGTAAATCTCAAAACCATATGAATTTCTCCCTAAATCTTTAGCCGCCCTTAATGTACTGCCGCTGCCTGCCACAGGGTCAATTACTGTGTCTCCCTCATCTGTAAGAACGGTAATCAACTTTCTGAGTATGGATTGCGGTTTCTGTGTCGGGTGGCACTTTGGAATACCTGTGCCATCCTGCTCCCATTTCATCCAGTTAAAAATCATCTTGCCGCCATTCCTAAACTTTGGAAGTCGGTCACGATACAACAAAATTCCGTATTCCGTTGCGCCGACAATCCGCATATTTGCTTTTAAGACTTGTGCGGAATAATTTTTGATGAATACAAGCGGTATATTATGTACAAAACCATGTTTTTCTGCCGCCGCAATTAGCGTAGGTGTCTGCTCGAAGCTGCAAAACAAAACCATGCACGGAGCGTCTGAACTTTTCCCTCTCTCTCCGCCCTTTTTCGGCTCTTTCTTCAAAAGCTGATTGCAGAAATGGAAATATTCATACAAGTTGAAATATTGGTCTGACGGAAAGAACTGCTTGCCTGCAAACTTGCTTTCTCCGTTCTTATTATCACCGCCGTTGTACCACATAGGATTGCTACCGTATGCGTCCTTTCCTAATGCGTATGGAACGTCTGCGATGACAAGCTGCGCTTTTTGAATGGGATATTTCTTCCAATTCTGATAACTGTCGTTATACAGTTCACATTTAATTTTCTTTTTTCTCTGTTCCATTCCACCGATTGGAGTAAAGACGTCTTTACGCTGGCCAGCAAACCTCCATTACCTCTAATCCTTAAATTTTATTTTTCTTCTTTTTCTAATTCCTCAAACTTTTCTACTATGTATCCCCATTTACAATTTTTACTACACTTTCCACACTTATAAGGTGATTTATCATAGCAATTATAATTTCTCGGTTCTTCGCTAATTTGAGCGCGCAAGATACCTAAAAGAATTAGAATCACAATCCAAAACATCTTCTCAACCTCACTTCCTCGTCAATTCCTCATAGCACTTTCAATTTAAAGAATCTTTCTCCATTATTACCTCTAACTTCCCCGATTCCGTTTTCCCTCAAAAAGTGATATAAAGAATTTCTGGAAGAAGTAGCAAACTTTCTTTCGTTGCAAAAATCAACATACTTCTTGTATATTTCTGTCCTATCTCCTCTAAAATCTTCTCCAACCTCGCACTTTTCATAAAGAAAAATCTCTAATGGAGTTGACTGGCATTTTCCAGACTTCATTTCCTCTAATTCTTCCTCCGCCTGTGCTATGTATCTTTCTCTTTTGTCTAAATTTTCAGTGGTTCTTGCCATCTGAATTAAAACGTTAATTCTAAATCTACTGTTTGCCGTATTCATTCTAAATCCCTCCATGCTTCAATCAATTAAACGGTAACTCCTCGTCAATTCCGTCCGGTATTGCCATGAACCCATCCGAATCCGTCTGCGGCGCAGGTTGAGGTCTTTCGCTCTGATTTGCGTTCTTGCTCTCGGCAAACTCACAGCTTTCCACAACACAATCATTCGTATAGACTTTCTGACCGTCTTTGTTGGTATAGTTGCCAGACTGCCATCTGCCCTCAACCAAAATCTTCATGCCCTTATGCAGATACTTTTCCGCAAACTCGCCATTCTTCCCGAATGCGATACAGTTAATAAAATCTGCGTTTGGTTCGCCGTCACGATTGAATTTTCGCTCAACCGCCAGCGTGTACCTTGCTATCGCCATTGGATTATTTCCTTGCGAATATCTTACTTCGGGGTCTTTTGTCAACCTCCCCATCAGGATAATTTTATTCATTGTGATACCTCCTGCCTTTTCTTGTATAACGATTATCAATGTCACTCAAAGCGTCTATCGCCTCATTCTTTCCTCTGTTTATTTTTCTAATTGCTACAAGGCTTGCTTTTCTTTCTGAATCTCTTTCTTTATAGTTGTTCTTTTGCTCAATCAGAATATCAAGAAGAATTTTCAATACTTCCTCAACCTTGTTTTCTCTTACAATTTCTTCTTTGATTTCATCTGTTTTCATAAAATCCTCCTCTGATTTTTGCTTGATTTATTCATTGCCTTTGCCCTCCTATCTGCTCAAATGTCCTTCAATTTTGTTTATGCTTGTGATTACTGGAACGTATTTGCCCTCTCCTTTTCTGATGTTTATAACCCTCTGCAATTCTTTTGGAATGACATCAATTTCTTGGTCTGCGTACCAAACATCAGAATATTGTCTTACATTTCCTACCGTTCCGTCTTGGCAAACTGCCAATGTGTAATAATCCACTCTATACATTGTGTTTGCCCTCACTTTCCAATTCCTCAATCTGCCTATTTATTCTTTTTAATTTCTCATACATTTCTTCTCTTTTGTATTCCAACATATCCTTAATAAGTTCTTTTCTGACAACCGCCAAATACCAAAGCCAACTGCTACCGTCAACATAAAGGCGTGGAAATTCAAATACATTCCTGCTGTCGCCTTTGACATACCTAACCTTATCTAAAGGAAGTCCGGGCATTTCGACTTCTGTCTCGTACTTGTATTCATCATTTTTCAAAACGAAAAGATACCGCCCCTCATCATCTTCGTGTTCCGACCTAATAATTCTCATAGGTATTTCACATTCAGATATATATGCCTTGATATTCTCATAAGCATTTTCCCACGATACTTCTCCGCCCACTTCTCCGCTACCTGGATTAATAATGACACTCATTCCCTCCATCTCCTTTCCCTAAAACGGCAACTCATTTTCAAATCTGTAATTCTGCACCACCGACACGAAATCCGCTTTGCTGTCGGATAGAAATTGCGCGATTTCGCTTTTGCTCGGCTCATGGTCTAATTTTCTTTCGTCAATAACTGTCTTTTTGAAATCAAATGGTAATTTCCCCTCTTTCACCGCCCTCATTACCCAAAATTCTTCAAGCACCTTTTTTTCCTCACGTTTTACGGTCACATTATGTAACGTTGATTTTTTCCTCGCTTTCCTTACATGAAACTCCCATGTTTATTGCTTAAATCCAAATCAGAATTCGTAATCAACTTTTCTAATAAATCTTCTGTGGTGTAAATATTTGAATTATGGCACCATCTGCAAGTCATCCATGCAATCCTTGTGTCATCCTCTCTTTTTAGTTGTAATCTATTCTTGAATCTCCCACATGTAGGACAATAATATTTTTTCACTTCTTCCCCTCCATTTCTGCCAGCTTATCCTCGGCTTCTTGTCGTGTGAGAAAAACTGTTTTCCCGAAATCATCCTTATCAAAATCAAATTGTGTTTCCACATCTCCATTTCCATCAAATAGCAGGCATTTATGCAAAATTGCATTTGATTCCATAATAGAAATTTCATCAACCTTTACTGGAAGTACTGTAAAATAATATTCATTATCCGCATAATACACCGTATCTCCCACCGCACAAGGCAGTTCTATCGGTTTCCCTTGTTCCTTTAATCCCCTCCACATTCTTATTTCTTTTGACATTTCCGCCTTGGTCATTTTAAGAGGTTTATATTTTGGTTTTAATAAATCTTCTTCACTCCATCCAGATTCAATTCTTCCGGTCATAGCTCTTTGCGAAATTCCAACTATATCTGCCCATTCCTGAACGGTTTTTTCTTTTCCATTTATCGTTACAATCCTATTAAACCTCATGTTATTAGATTGCTGTTTGGGCGTTGACCATCTGCAATTACTTGGCTCGTAATCCCCGTTGTTATCTTTTCTGTCAATGGAAAGTCCTTTCCTCCAACCATTTTCTATTGCCCATTTTCGAAAATTCCTATGTACATTTTTCTTGTCTGACCATTCAGAACATACTTTTATTCCGCGCCCTCCGTAATCTTTATAATTTTTATTATCTGGATTGTTGCATCTGTTTTTCGTGTCGCATAATTTTTGACACAATATATGTTTGTCTTTTTCAGTCAATCTCTCCATTCTTCCTATCCTCCATTTCCTTTAATGCCTTTTCGGCAGCTTCTTTTGACAGAAAAACAGTTTTTCCTATGTCCTTATCCCAAAAACCATCTAATTCCCCATATATTCCATCTCTCAACGCCAACATATAATGAAATGTTTTGTTTATCCCATATCTGATGCTCGAAACTTCATATTCTGATATGATGTTTCTTTCTGCGTTTGTTTCCCAAACATAATCACCTGGGACGCATTTTGGTTTAAGTAACAACCCTTGCTCCTCTAATACTGTATATTCGTGTAATTTTTCTGCCAAAGTACGCATAACCTCATACATTCCCTCGTAGCTCTTAACCACTTCATACGCCTTTTGCAGTAAGACTCGGCAAGTCAAAACTGATTTCTGTTCGTAACAAGTGCAATTCACACAACCATTTCCGTCCAAACAATGCCTTAATTCCTCTGATAATTTCTTTTCTGCCATAGGTTCTCCTTTCAAATTACACACCTACCAATATTTTGATGGGTGCAAACTGATTTTGTTCATAAGTCTTGCGCTTTCCATGTAATCTCCCATTCTTCCATGAGTAACCTCATTCATGGTGTTGAATAACAATCCAAGCCTTGCAAGTGCCATTTGCGTGTCGCGTTTTCTTTTCTCTGCCTTTTCTTTTCTGTATTCCTCTAAACGTTGTTTTTCTTCATCTGTCAGTGAATTGTACCAATCATCATATAATTTCTTCTTGTAAAGCTGTATCATATCAACACCGTTAATACAGTACCATTTCCTTCTCTTTAATTCTGCATACCATGCCATTATTCCAGCCCTCCTAACTAAACTCGCCATCAGAAAACCTATACCCATTCACATTTTCGCAATACTCAAACATATCAAGACTATCCTCTTTCTGTTTGTTTTCAATCAGTTCCATAAGCCAGTCATACGAAACAACCTCGTCATATTCATTCATAATGACGTGCGTTCCTGCATCTGTTGTTTCTTTCAGATAATCTCGCCACTGCTCAAATGTGTTCAATGGCTTGTCTGTTTTCCAAATCGGAGGCTTATGGAAAAGAAATCTCCAACCGATAGAAGATTCCGATACGCAATCCGCTGTCAATAGATGGCCTGTTTTTGACTAAATAATAATTTGTTCCCATAGGTTCTCCTTTCATTGTTCAATCAAATCAAGAAAAATAATGTCATCTGCTACCGGCATAACAATTCTTCCGTCCGGCAACTCTACTATAGCAACAGAATAATTTCCAGGGCCGCTATCGCAAAATTCCTCGTAATTTGCTCCCCATTCATGGAAATAACCTAACTTAAATTCTAAGCTGTCCCATTTACCGTTTTCATATATGTTGCATTTTCCTTTACATCTTCTTAACTTTTCCATATCTTTCCCTCTCTTTCTCAAAATGGATATTTTGCAATCCTACCGATATGTGGGCGATTGATCCTTTTTATTCGATTCTTTTTCCCTTAACCGCATTATCCTCTCGCACTCCAACATATCCCTTTTCAACTTTTCATCTGTTATCATATAAACGGTTCCATCTTCCAAATATTGATTTGGAATAATGGTTGTCATTCCAGGCAATTCCTGTTCTTCCAACTTCTTTTTATCACTTTCACTGCACATGATGACCGTGCTCGTTTTGGCAATCATATCCTTTAAATCTTCTAAAGGGTTGCAGTTCAATTCTTTTGGTTTGTGATAATCCACGCCAAGGCATTTCATAATCTCTCTATCCATTGTTTCGCTGACGGTTTTATGTATTTCCTCCATGATTTCTTTCTCATTCAAAACAGACACCGCCTTTCAAAATCCCATAAGCCTTATTCAGCATATCCATATCAAAATATCCGAAATGGCATTCTTCAACCGGAATATTCAGCTTAACCGCCAAATCTGCATACGCTTTCTTCCTTGCAAAATGCCTTTTCATGGAAGTTTTCTCATTCTTCCACTGTCTGTCGAATAATTCATGGCACTTCATTTTCATTTCACGCATTTCAGCATTTCCAAGTATGCCTAACGCTTCTCTTGGTCGTGGCTTGTGCGTTCCGACATAAGCACCGCAGCTTGTACAGTAATAACATTTTCCACTGCCATATTCCCTGCCATAGATTTTAGAATTGCTTATGTAGACTACCGCACCGCCACATAGATTGCATTTTGTAGGGTATAAATCTATCAAAATGGACACCTGCTTTATTTTAATTCAACCGCTTTTCTACATCTGTTCCAATTCATACAGCATTTTCTCTAAATATCTTTTAAGTTCCTTTCGCTTTGAATCGACCGAGCAATAGCTTATACAGTTTACGGTTATGCCTAACTTTTCCTTTAATTCCTTCACCTTTTCAACGTTCGGGTTCATAAACATCATGGCAAACGCATTAGCTTTGGCTATATTCTCGCAAGTAAACTCGATAAAATATCTCCCCTTTTCTGGTATAAATATTGGTATATTTTCTCCGCTCTCCAAACTTTTGTTGATTGTATCTATGTAATCCAAATCCTTTTCATCAAATTCTATCTTCATACAAAAACCTCCTTAATGCCATTCTTCCATATCTGCCCCTGCCTCCCCTAATCTCCTTGCTTTATCTTCAAGGATTAACCGCTTCAGATAAGCGCCGCTTTTGTTATTCTTCTCAAACCATTCCCGTGCCTCCATATCGGTTGTGGGATTGAATTGCAGAGTAAACCTCAATACTTTCTTGCGGTATGCCTCCGACATTTCATATCTCCGCTGTTTCCTTTCTTCTTCTGTCAGTTTTTCCCTTTTCATTTACAATCTCCTCTCACCGTCTGCCTGCCGAAACACCCGCCATCGTCAGCACAATCCTCATAACAAGGGCGAGTAACAGCAGGAACAGTTTAGCTATCCCAAGTACCAGCTTCAATGCCACAAGCACCGCCTGTAATATCCATTTCAATATGGTAAGCAATACCACTCCGGTCTTTCTTAAAACTATTCCTGCCATAAAACATTCCTCCTATCCCCAGTTGTCAACCAGTTCCATCATGGTTGGATCTGCGGGTTCCTCTGTATTATTGGTTGCTGTTTCCTTTGCCACGGTTTCCATGAACATCCTTCCCATGCCGCCCTCCGCCACCCTTGCCGCCCCGCCTCGGAGGGCAGCGCCGAGCAGCATGATAATTTCATTCTTAACTTCATTCTTTAGTTCTTCACGGATACCCTCTAAGTCACTCCTTGAAATGTATTCCTCTTTCTTCTGTCCTCCTGTCTCTCTCAACAGGTTTTCATCACCAAAGCTGTTTGCATAGAAGTCTATGGCATCCGTTATGAACTGGTTTACAGACTTATGAATGTCCGTATTCAGTTCCGCAAGTACCTTGTTTACCCTGCGCTGCTGTTCATTGTCAAGATTGAGGCGGTAACTTCGGAAAACAATATTCGACTTTGCCATATGCCCCACTCCTATCCTATCTGGTTACGATGCTTTGCAAGGAAAACCCTGCCAAGCTGTTCATACCCCTTTGCATTTGCTTTGATGTCCTCAATGTACCGGAAATTCCCGCTGTCATGTGAACCGAACAGCCTCATGACTGCCGCCCCTCCGCCTACGAACACAATCGGTATCACATCGAGGTTATAACCGTGTTCTTTCAGGGTATTGTAGGCCTTCTGTGCAAAATCACGCAGGCAGTCCTTTACAATGTTCATGTACTTATCCGGCAATGCTGCCTCTCCGGTTGCCATGACCTGCTGTATCACGTTTTCCTCAAGTTCCTGCCCGATCTGCCTGTTACATTCCTCATTGATTATTCTCATGCAGCGGATAAGTCCCTGCTGGCTTGTGATACATTCCGCCTCATTCGGCTTGCCATTCTCTATCGGCATGATGTCAATGGTCCAGCTCCCTATATCCACCACTACCACACGCTCCGGCAAAGTTCTCAACTGCTCTGCAACTGCCGCATAGCATTGTGGGAATACGGACACCCTTGCTATCCTTGCCGTGTACTTCTCTTTCTCAAAACGGAAAGCGACTTCTTTCTTCTTTGACAGATAATCAATGAAGTCCTGCTTCTCTGCACCGAACCTTGTCAGGGGAAGTCCTACCGATAAAAGAACATCCGCATTTCTCATTCCCCGCTGCTTAAGCTCCTTTGCGACTGCCGCAAGGGTAAGCAGATAAAAGTTGTCATTTTCAACTTTCGTGTCCCTAACTTCAAGACGTTTCCCACCTACCTTGTAATACTTACCGTCCAATTCCACCACATCATCATAAAATGCAGGCTCCGTCGTGATTTCCTTTACACCTGTCGTAAAAATCTGTGTGGCTGTTTTCATGTTTGACCAGCCGTGGTCAATCCCGATTACTTCAATATGTTTTTCCATTCCGTTTTTCCTCCATATCTTTTTCATGTTGTGTTATCTCCTTAGAATCTTTCTCATGCAGGGGAAACAATACCTTTCCGACTGTCTGTACGGACATCCAAAACACATATTTTCCTTGTCCTGCTCCGTGATTTCAGGCTTGCTTTCTTCCTTAACACACTTCTTGGCAAGACACTGACTGTTGTTTCCGTAAAAGAACTTGCAGCGCATACAGTCTCTCAGGTCTTTTTCAAGTTTTACCTGTGCAGCAATAATTCCTCTTTGTTTCGGAGCATCCTGCACCCTTACGTTAATTCCCATCTACGCCACCCGCCTCTCTTGCGGCGGAAAGCCTGTATATCTCCTCCATTCTTCTGTCTGCCAACCCTGCTGATCTTGCAAGGGAAAAGTATAGCAAAAGCACCACTGCCACTATAATTCCTGCTCCTATCATCTGCCGCCCCTCCTTTTCTGCTCCGCTTTCTTCTTCTGCTCTGCCTCCATCCGCTCGACATACTCACGAATGTCTATTAAATCCTCTAAATCATAGATTTTGGAACTCATGGCACGGTCAACATTTTCAGGGGTACATTCGCCGTGTTCTGTCAGTGCTGCAATTACTTTCTGCCTGATTTCTTCCTGCACTGCATCCGGCATTGCTGCTATATAGTGTGGCGGCAGCTTTGTAATTTCTGTGATTACCTCCTTTTCGTATCCGTAACTCTTTTCAAAGACACTGATAAATTTTTCTTTTACCGATACTGCCTTCGTTTTGTTTTCCTCACTGGCTAACTCCACCAGCCCGTCTAAGAACTCAATCAGCTCCCTCTTTGTAAAGCCCATCTGTAAATCCTCCTTCTCAAAACAAAAAGGCAGGACCTGATCAGCAATGCACAAACGGAATATCCGTTTTGAGAGCCAATTTAGTCCTACCTAAATCTTTGTTATTCTGTTTCACCTCGCATTTCATTAAAGCCATAGAATGACCGTATCAGTAATCGACCATTGTCTGACTTTCGTAATGTAGGTTTTCGATTTTGATCAGCGCTGTCCTAATCTTGACCTAAAATGGGCTTAAAATAATAGGACTAAATCAGTGCAAACCCTTGATTTTATTGGGTTTCTCTTAATTTAGTCCTATTATACCACCAGCATACCCCAGGACAATGGTATCATATTCCTCCATATTTTTTACGCTGCCTGAAATCTCCGGACGGGCATCTGGGTCATTCTGCTCTTGATCGGCACGTCCGCCCGTGTAATATGCCAGATCTTCCTCCGTGTAGGGTATCTTGGGCGTAATCTCATATAAATCTGCTCCTGATGCTTCTGCCGCATACTTCGCCAAAGTACCCGTCGTATTGGTGCAGGAAAAATATGCTACCAGAATCTTCTGCTTTTCTCTTGCATCTTCTGTTCCCTGTTCCGATGTAAGCGGAACAAGCTCTATCCCTTCCTCCCTGCCAAGATTCCTGCCGTACTTTTTCTCCTGTACATTGTTCCAATGCTCATGGACGCCCAGGTTTGACAGGCGGCCTTCGTTTCCGTCATAATAGATGTTCCCGGACGGTGCGCCTTTTACCAGCCCTGCCTCATGCAGATAGTTTTCTACATTAGGGTTCCCCCGCAGGGAACTATTGTTTTCTGTGACTGTCGGCTCGTTCATAAGAAAATCTGCGCCGACGGAATCAATGGCCACCGGGTCCTGCGACAGAAAAATACTGGAAGTATAATCCCCGTTAAAAGGCGCCTGCTGCCATGTGGAATTTGCTTTTGTAATAGAAGCCCCTTCCGATGGCGCACAGATTAAGGCATCTAAAAGGTACAATACTGTTTTCGTTCCAATCTGGTAATTTCCCATCAGATCCACGAAAGGGCTGTAAATCCCCATTTCATTCTTTGTCAGCCACTGATGCAGGTTCGCCCCTTCCGGCGGGCGCATGGCATTCCCGTTAATAAAAGAGCCGAAATGGTTTTTCGCACACAGCGTAATTCCATAACTGTGCCCTTTCAGATTTGCCAGATTGATCAGATATTCCGCCTGTGTCACGCAGGTCGGAAGGTAATTAACAGCTCCGCTAAATGTATAAGACCAGTTGATGGGCGCATCTGTATCTGCAACTCCTTCCTCTCGCCCCACAAAATGGACACCATTCAGTTCCCCGCCTGTGCAAAGCTCCACCATGTACCTGGGAAATATCCTGGAAACATCATAGACTGTAATATCTTCCGGGGATACTCCCGCCTTGTTTACCAGGGAAGCAAGCAGGCATTTTAAAAGGACGGGGTTTGTATAGCTCATATTTGTTTCCCCGGAGCTGTCATTGTCAAACACACCAGAGCCATTGATATTTGCTTTGATAGCTATCTTTTCCCCTTCTGTATAGGATGTTTCTTTTCCCCTTTTACTGTTATTTGCAAGGAACAGTGCGTCCCATCCTGCTTTTACATCCTCTTTCCCTGCCAGTCCTGCAATGCTTTGATCCACCATATTCTGGATGGCGTTTTCATCATAATTTGCAGTATTCCACCAGTATCCGCTCCCATCCCAATTTACAGAATCTTTGTCATGGAACCATACGACACGTCCCGGCATAGCGCCAATTCCAGCGCCATATGCTTCATGTTCCGGGTAAACGCTGCCTGCCGCTGCCAAAACGAAAGACACGCCCCCTTGAAATATGATACCTGCTGCTATCATCAGCGATAAGAGAATTGACGTTATTTTAAAACATACCGCTTTCTTTTCTGTTCTCATATAACACCCGCTTTCTTTAACCATCCACGAATTCCTGCCTGGCTTAACCCTGATAAATCTTTTCCCTGCATGACACCTGCTCCCTTTGCATATTTGCGGATACCTGACATGCTGCCAGAGATGCCGCTTCCGCCACTTGTGCAGAACGGGAGGATTGTCTTGCCAGAAAGATTATGCTTTTCCAGAAAAGTCCTGACCAGCATCGGCTCCTTCCCATGCCAGATTGGAAATTCTTCTGTCAAGTATGGACTAAAGCATTCATTTTTCTTAAAGATGCCCGCCTACATCTGTAGGCGGGCATCCTATCGTCCCCACATTTAATGTCTTATTTCTTTCAATAGTATCACTCTTTCATTTTATAATCCGAACGGTAATGATACCCTTTTTCTCCTGTATCCTCCGCATCTACCGGTTCCCCATTATCCGCTGCCGCAGTCTGGATCAGATTGCCCTATGCTGTCTATTTTGCAGGTAAAATTACGATACCATTCCGCCCCTGGCGGTTGGATGACGGAAGCGCTGTTATATTTTCTTATTGCTACTACTTTTATCTTTTTTAGAACACGAAGTCAGCATTCCAGCAGTATTTTTGTCCAGTAAATAGCCAATACCTCCGCTCCTGAATTGAATATTTCGTGCTTTGTACCCGGAATTTTCACAAGTTTCACATTTCCCTGCTGATGCCTGCTTAATTTCCGAACAAATTTTTCCTGCTGTTCTGGAGATACATATGTATCATTATCCGCCTGAAAAATCAATACGGGACAGATTATTTTCCGCCATGCCTTTGTCTGGAGATAATGGTTCAGACACACGATCTGCCACAGCCAGCCATAAGAAGCCCCGTTCATCTGGAACAGCGGCTCTTTATTTCGTTTTATCTGGTAATAGTCAAATCTTGCTTCCGAAGTTGAAGCGCTGTCTGAAAACTGTTCCAATCCGCTGTAAGAATGATGTCCCATCAGGTACTGTCCGCTTTTTCCTGTCATGCAGAAAAACTTTGCCACAAGACCCGCCGCCGCCCACGGAACAGGGTCACTTTTGGGACGTATCATGGGGGAGGTCAGTATGAGCCTAGAAAATAATTCCGGTGCCTCTGCCGCAGCTGCTGATGCAATTCCACCCCCCATTGAGTGTCCGTATACACATAAAGGAAGCCCGGAAAATTCCCGTGCTGCAATGCGGCTGATAAACAACAGGTCTTCCACATACCTCCTGTAATCATCTACATGCACAAGGGATAAATCCCCCTCACCGCATAACCGGTAACTGCGCCCATGTCCGCAATGCTCCGGCATATAAACATGGTAGCCCCCACAGAGGAAATAATATATTGTTTCCAGATGCTTTTCTATTGTTTCAGTAAATCCATGCGATATGATGACAACCCCTTTCGGGTTATCCGCACGCGCACGCGCGCAAAAAATCTTTTTCCCTTTCTCCCGCCAACAATATTCCGTAATCATCCTTTCTGCCAGATATGGACGGACAACCGTATCCATTGCCTCTGCGTATGTTTTTTCAGGTAATATCATATCATGTATTTCGCTTTTGTTCATTCTCATTTTCTCCTATAGTCAGTCTCCTGTGCGCCCTTTTCAATTAATACTCTGATTAATTTTCCGCTCATTGTAAAACAGAAATACAATTCCGCCAAGCATACAAAAAACTGCCGCCACAAATGCCGCTACGCGGTATCCCGCCCCGGTTGCGCTTCCAATCGTGGTGACTGCCGTAAAGAGCAGCATGGACAAACTCTGTCCAAATTTAAATGCGAACGTCCTTGCCGCATAAAACATCCCTTCCCTGTTGCTTCTCGTAAGTTTGGCATCGCTCTGGGCGATATCGGCGACAACAGCCTGTGGAAGGATTCCGAATACCGCCATCGGAAGGGAAGCCACCGCCATCAGCATATATCCCTGTACATTTGCGGAAATTGCGGAAATCCTGCCCAGAAATCCGGTATACAGGTACGCAAACGCAAACATCAAGAACGCTACCAGTATCAGTTTCTTTTTTCCAAATTTGGGTGTCAGCTTATTAATCGGAATGTAGAACACCAGCGAAAGCGCTGTCATTCCAATAAAATAGATCGTAGTCATCGTTTCAGGAAGTTTTAAAAGACTTGTCACGAAAAATGGAAGGCCTGTCTGAAACATGGTAATCGCAATCCAGTATAAAATATCCGAAGCGACAAACTTACGAAATTCTTTATTCCTGAATGTGGAAGCCAGGGAAGAAAATGCAGTGTCCTGCGAAGGCATTGTATCCACATACTCCTTTTCATTGATGGCCCAGACGGGTACCTGCATACATACAAAGGCAAGGGCAGCCATAACTGCAAAGGTCACGCGTATCGCATTGACACGCCCAAACACCGGAATCAGTGTCCCCCATATGACTGGCGCCAGATATGCCACTGCCGTTCCCGCAATAAATGTAAATGAAATGACCGTGGAAATGTTCAATCGTTCCTGCTGGTTATGTCCCAGCTCCGGAAGTAGTGCATTGTACGGTGTGCAGTAAGCCGTAATCGACAAATAATACATTATCACCATTACAAATAAAAAGACTGCGTTTACCACACTGTTGCGGTTTACGGGCGACCAGAATACAAGGACGGTGGAAACGGCAAGTGGCAGGGAAGCCCATTTTAAAAAGGGGATACGCCTTCCTTTTTTTGACGTACAACGGTCTGACAAAGATGCAATACATGGATCCGTAAATGCGTCAAACAACCTTCCAAAAGCAGTAATACCCCCAATTACGGTAAAAATGCCAAAAACAACCAATCCTTGAGGAATGAACAAAGTCTGCCCCTGCGCGATGGATGCCTCGTCGGGCTGGTAGAAGTAAACTAGCCAGTTTGATATTAAACCGGACAGCAATGACCATCCAAACTGTCCCGCTGCAAATAACCACATTTTTCCTGTCGATAATGATTTCACCTTTGACTCCATAACTTACCTCCATAATACTAATAATCCATGAATTTATGTTTCTGTACAAACTTACCAGTGCTTATTCTGCTCCAAGCCCTTTTAAGAGCAGCCCGCCTGCAATCCTTAACTGTAGCGCAGGCTTAACAATTTCATCTGATAAAAGCATACTGCCGTTGTATGACAGTTTCTGCATCAGGCTCAGCATTGTATGCATCACCGAAAAGTACACTTCATCAATATTGTAGGAAAAATACAGGCTTCCATCATTAAGTCCTTTTTTCAGGGCATCTGTCATATAAGGCTTCAGATTCAATATTTTTTCTTCGTAATCATTCAGTCTTTCCTTTGAAATTTTGTATTTTCTGACAAAAATATCAAATTCCTGAAGAAACCGCAAAAACAAAGATTCTTCCTCAAGAACTTTTTCAAGAATTATAAAAATTTGCTGCAGCTGTCTGCTGCCGCACAACCCCCTGTACTCTTCCTGCAGCATCATGCCGATATACTTGTCCGCAATCTCCTGCCAGTAAACAATTCCCACCGATATTGCAAGCTCCGCCTTAGTCTCAAAATAACGGTAAATCGTTGCCGTCCCTACGTTTGCTGCTTTTGCAACTTCCTCAATTGATGTGTCATCAATCCCTTTTTCGTAGAAAAGCTCCAGCGCCGAGTGCAGAATCTGCTGTGTACGCTGCTCCATCTGCCGCCTCCGGATCCAGGATTCGCCCATATATGCCATCCTCCGTAAAATTTATTTTCTGATAGTAATACTATCACTTTTTTAAATATGGAGTCAAGAGCAATTGTGGAAAATTTTTCCTCTACATGGGGACCTTCCATTAAAGAATAGAATAGCCTCGCCATCGATGGCATGCCGGCTCCTGCCGTTTTTTTGCATGCCGGACAGTGACCGCTCCCAGGCAGTAATCAAAGTCAGCTATCCAAAGGCTCAGTGCCTCTGCTTTTGTCAGGCAAAATCTAAAAATATAATATTTTATCCTGAATTATTCACGGAACAGTATCAAATTTTCAAAAGTACCCCCCAAGTTCTGTAAGAGCCGTATAGGTACAGCCCTTCTCATGAGGACTGCCGTTCACAAGCATTACTTTCATTCTGTCACCTTCCATGTCTGTGTTTTTTAATAAGAGGCAAATCTCTCATTCCGGTCTAACGCGGTCATTCTCTGCATCTCATCCTCCGTCAACTCAAAGTCAAAAATCTCATAGTTCTCCTGAATATGCGCCTTGTGTGGTTCCGCTCCCTTTTCTGTCCTGTGCGGTTCTGCCGCCGTTTCTGCCCCTGTACTCCATGCCATCAGCCGCCGTTTTGGTCTGCACCGTTTTCCTCTTATCTGTAACATGGACGGAATTCTTTTTTAACTTTATCTTCCCGTCTGCCACGCTTTTCTCCGCCACGGTTCCGGCAGCCTTCGGCCCATGCTGTACGGTAAGGACATTCCTGCCCTTGATTTTTGTTTCCGGCGCTCCCTTTACTTTCAGTTTGGGCTTTTCCTTTGTATGGATCACCATAGGCTTGTCATCTACTTTTTTAATGTTCAATCTGCACACCCCCAATCCGTTCTGCCGCAAGTATGCAGTATTCAGGATTCAGCTCAATGCCGATATAATGCCGTCCGTTTTCTGCTGCAACCATCCCTGTCGTGCCGCTGCCAAAAAAGGGATCAATCACTATTCCATTTTCCGGGCATCCCGCAAGGATACATTTTAACGCCAGCTTTGGGGGAAAAGCCGCAAAATGCGCTCCCCTGTAGGCTACCGTGTTTACCAGCCACACATCCCTGCTGTTCCTGTACGGGGAAATATCCTCTTTTTTTATCTCCCCCGCTTTTCTCGGCCTGTTGATTCCCTGTACCTTTCCATTCCCCTGTCCCGGAACCGTAGCCGAATACTTGCTGCTGCCGCTGCGACCTCCCATATATCTTGCTGCCGTGGACGGTGCAATCGGCTCTGCAATCGCAGAAGCGTCATAGTAGTACCTGCTGGATTTTGAAAACAGAAAAACATGTTCATAGCTCCTTGTAGGCCTGTCCTTTACATTCTCCGGCATTGCGTTTCCCTTCTGCCAGATAATGTCGCTGCGCAGATACCACCCCAAATCCCGCAGGGCAAACGCCAGCAGCCACGGAATCCCTATCATGTCCTTGTTCTTGCACCCCCTGACATTCTGTGTAAGGGAAACTTTCTGCCCGTTTCTCCCTTTTGGGTTTTTCGGATCAAGGCACGCCCCCTTGCTCCCTGTGCCGCAGTACGAATCTGAAATATTCAGCCAGAAGGTCCCTCTGTCTGAAAGCACCCTGTAAAGCTGCACAAAAACCTCTGCCAGCCTTTCCACATACTGTTCCGGCGTTGCCTCCCTGCCAATCTGCCCTTCCACCCCGTAATCACGAAGCCCGTAATAGGGCGGCGATGTAACGCAGCAGTCAACGCTTTTATCCGGCATGTCTTTTAATGCTGCAAGGCAGTCCCTGTTTATAATGACATTACTCCTGACAGACGCACCAGTATCCATGTTTACCACCTTCCCTCCGAAAAAGCACAGGACGCCGGAACCTGTCCGGCTTATCATTTACTTTTTGAATGTTCAATCTGCACCTCCTCCTGTTTTAGAGTAATCAGAACCACCGGCTAAGCCGGTGGTTTGCTCACGCCCTATAAGGGCTTATTACCGGCTCTGGAGTCTAAAGACTCATCGAAGGGTTCGCCAGCCGCAACATCATTCTGTACTAAGTCCTAAAGGACTTTTTCTATTTGTTCTTTTTTAC
>CAJTIR010000062.1 GCA_910576385.1 Lachnospiraceae bacterium | reverse complement strand
CTGGTATTCTTCGTTTAAGCTTTTTATCGTACGTCCTTCTTCTAAATACATCTGTACGATTTTCTTTTTGAATTCCGGCTCATAAACCTTCGTCTTTGGCATGTGTAACACCTTCCTTTTCACTTATTAAATATATCACTTATTTCCTGTTTGGTGTTACAACTTTATTATACCAGCTCAGAAACGGAAAGACTGCCCAAGCCGCAGCCTTCTGTACTGGCGGCTAAATATCCTCGCCTGAAAGAGATTGACGATAAGCTGAAAGAACAGAATAGGGCAATTTTTGAACGGGAACAAAAGCGGGATAAGCTGAAAAAAGAACAGTCTGAATGCACGGGCATTTTCAAGGGCGGCAGACGGAAGGAATTACAGCAGGAGATTGACAGAAATGACAGGCAGATTTCCAATATGAAAAAGCATCTTTCCTCTATTGTGAGGGAATATAAATTTGATTCTGTTCAGGCATTTAATAAGGAACTCAATGCGTCCAAACGAGAGTATTTTGATTATAAGGCAGCCCGTGCAGAGTGGGATAAGACATATGGGGATAAAGCGGCAGTTCCCACGAGCATAAAAGAGCGACTTCGGCAGAAAGATCAGATTGTAAAAGCAAGGGAAGCGGACAGGGTGTATCAGGCAAGGAGAAATGATAAAGGGGCGAGGTAATACCGCCCTGTTGGATACAATGTTTATAGTGGTAGAACGTAATTTCATCTGCGTATCTATGGCAGGAGTCATAACGGGCATAAAAAATGTTTTGCTGCATCTTGAAGAATAACGGGTTTTCATTTCCTATTTTGTCGCGGGGAGGGAAATCGTGTTTTTTGTTGGATATGCTTGAAAACGGCAAAATTTTAGAATATAATGTCAAATGGGATAGTATAAACGGCGTGACCAATGAAAAATATTGGAAATGTTGATAAACTGAAGGAAATGAGCAAGGGTGAAGAACTATTATGGCAAGGCAAAAGCAGTGGGATAAGTATGAGGCGGCTATTCTGCTTGATTACTATTTGCAGTATTTGGATGGTAAACTCACTCGTGAAAAAGCAATCCGAATCGTGTCGGCAAAACTAAGAAAGATGGCAGAAACCAAAAACATTTGTATTGATGAAATATATAGGAATACAAATGGGATTGCATTTCAAATGCACAGCATGGAGTCAGCATATAAAGGTTTTACGGTAATGAAGCCAGCCACCAAGCTGTTTATTGAAACGGTTAGGTTGCTAAAAAATGATAAGGAACAGTATAACAAACTACTGAAGGAGGCAAGAGAAATGGCTGAAGTGCCCCCAAAAGATAGCAGGGAAGAACATCCTGCGATAGAAAGTGAAACTAAAAGTAGCGTAGCAGAATTTGAATTTGCAAAAGACACTGAGCTGTCAAAGGTACGGAATGAACAGGGCAAGGATGCAGCAAATGTAGTTACGAGAAGCAGGAACACCCCTAATGGCGATACTTTCTTTCGCTGGCTAAACGAAGAACAGGGTATGGCAAGTTCTTCCTGCCGCAGCTATGTTTCTGCCATAAACACGGCGGAACGGTATGCAATAGAAAATAATTTTAACCATTGCATATTATATACGGACAATTATCAGGAAGCCAAAGCAACTGCCGATGAGCTGTTTGGGGATTATTACTTTATGGAATGTAATGATCAGCAGCACAACAGGTTAAGGACAGCAATCAATAAACTTTTGACATATATTGAAAATGGCGGAAATGATATTGTTGTACAAATACCCTCGGCTGATTTTGCACCATTTACTGAAATTCTTATCGAAAGGTTTCCGAAAGGGTATAGGATTGGTTCAACCATTGAGCTTAAAAGGTTTAAACGGTATTGGGAAGAACTTTATGATGTCAAAATTGATATGGATGATAGCAGTGTTGAGAAAAATATTGAACATTGTGGGATTATTCATGAAGAAAAGATATATATGCCGCAAAAGATGCTTGACGAGAATATGAAAGAAAAATTGTTTTCGTATATCAACAATAGTTTTCAATCCGGCAAATCCGTCATCTATTATGAAGCCTTGTTTAAGGAGTTTTCGGATGATTTTTTTGGATATTGTATGTATAATGCAAGTATGCTCCATGCTTATTTGGATTATATGAACGATGGAAGTTACTTCGTTGGGAAAGATTATATTTTAAAGGATGCTTCTGTCAAGGTTGAGCCTTACGATGAAATAAAAGAATGCCTTATAAGGCAGGCAGCCCCAATGGGATATGGTGAAATATTTGTTGCTCTTTCACATATTTCAGAGCAGAAAATAAGAAATATACTTGCACAAAATGGCGAGTTTGTCAGCAATGGGCGGGGCGAATACTTCCATATAGACATCACGACTTTCAGTGATGATGAGATGGGGGATATAACAGAAATTATCGAAAACACGATTGCAGAAAAGCAGTTTATCAGTGGAAATGAATTAGTTGACAGCATAAAGAAAAAATATCCGTATGTGATTGAGCAAAATGCATTGTTATCGGATATAGGTGTGAGGAATGCGATTAGGTACAAATTAAAGGACAAGTTTTCTTTCAATGGAAACATCATTAGTTCGAGCAAAAAGCCTTTATCCATGATGGGAGTTTTTGCTGATTTTTGCAGACAAAGAGCTTCTTTTACGCTTGATGAGCTAAAAATATTTAAACAAGAGCTGGGTACTGAGATTTACTTTGATGCAGTGTATGAAAATTCATTAAGAATAAGTAAAAATGAGTTCGTTGCCAAAACACAGGCTTCTTTCAGACTAGAAGAAACAGATGCGGTAATAGACCGTTTTTGCGATGTAGATTATATTGCTATAAGAAAAATTAATCAATTTGGATTGTTTCCCGATGCTGGATTTAGCTGGAACAGTTTTTTGCTTGAACATTATGTTGCAATGTACAGCCCGAATTATAAACTGCTGCATTCCAATTACAATGAGGGAGCTTGCGTTGGCGGCATTGTAAAGAAATCTTCCGGCATAGACACATTTGACGAGTTGGTAATTGATGTGCTTGCACGGAGCGGTCTTCCTTTGCAAAAGGAAACGGCATTGCAGTATCTATGCGATGAGGGCTATATGGCTCGAAGAAATTATTCAGGAATCGAACAGTTACTTATCAAGGCAAAAGAACTGAGAAACCAGAAGGGGCTTTAAAATTATGTATTCGTATGAATGGGATATTAAAACCGGAGGCTTGCTATTGAACAGTTCCCCGCTGCCTTTCAGCAAAGAGCCGAGACCGGTTTACTATAAAGAATTAGACATCCTTGGATTTGATAAATATTGGAATTATGACAAGAATGACGCTTACCCATATATGTGGGCAGAAGCAAATAACTATTGGTATAGAGGAAAGCTTGTCGCCAAAACAAAGGGAGGCTCATTATATTCAGCACCAGAACTGCTGATTGTGGAAGAACCTGAACCGGAGAATGCACCGCTTCGGTTTGTAGATGTGCCGGGGATGGTTGATAAAAATAAAGGTTTGATAGAAAAACTGACACAGGATACCATAAAAAAGGTATTCAATACCTATGCTCGGTTCAAAGATAAGGTAGACGTTTTTTATGTGGCATTTAGCGGGGGGAAGGACAGCATCGTAACACTTGATATTGTCCAAAGGGCGTTGCCTCACAACAGTTTCAAAGTGTTATTCGGCGATACTGGAATGGAGTTTCCGGATACTTATGATACGGTTGGGATAATAGAAAAAGAATGTCATCATCAAGGCATTGAGTTTATCAGAGCAAAATCAGATTTGAATCCGCATTGTACATGGAAACAATTTGGTTCTCCGTCAAAAGTTACAAGGTGGTGCTGCAGTGTGCATAAAACCTCGCCACAAATACTTGCTTTAAGGAATAATTTGGGCAAGATTGATTTTACAGGAATGGCTTTTGTGGGCGTTAGAGCTAGTGAAAGTGCGTCAAGAAGTGAATATGACTATATCAGTTTAGGAGAAAAACATAAAGGGCAGTATAGCTGTAATCCGATTCTTGAATGGAATGCGGCTGAATTATATTTATATGTTTATTCGGAAAATCTTCATTTGAACGAGGCATACAAAAAAGGGAACAATAGGGCTGGTTGTTTAGTATGCCCCAATGTATCTGAGAAAAATTCTTATTTTAGAAGAACATGCTATCCAAAAGAAGTAGATGAGTATATGAATATAATTGCTGATTTATATAAAGAAAGCATTCCCGCAGAAGAAAAGATGAAAGAATTTTTGGAGAATACTGGATGGAAAGCACGTATGAACGGAAGGGATGTGTCTATTGACATTGGATGTACGGAACTGATGTCGGGGGACAAGTATATCCTTAAAGTGAGAAAACCTAAAAACGATTGGAGAGAATGGATAAAAACGATAGGCGTTCTCTTAAATGAGTCTTCGCCGTATAGGATTGATTTTAGACGAAATGAGTATTCCTTTGAGGTTATTGAATTGGCTGACGGTTATGAAGTGGTGCTAGATAAATATCTTGCAAAAACGGCACCTTTATTTGTCAAATTATTAAAAAATGTGTTTCATAAAGCAGCGTGTTGTATTGGATGCCATGAATGCGAAGCAGATTGCCAAAAAGGATGTATCACAATGATAAACGGCAAAGTAAAAATAAGTGAGAACTGCGTAAGATGTTCTCAGTGCCATAAGGTTGATAGAGGATGCCTAATTTATAAATCGTTAGAGATGCCAAAAGGAGGGGCTAAAATGGAAACAAAGAGTTTAAATTGTTATTCCACTCATGCGCCAAAGAAAGAGTGGATTAACCAATATTTTTCACAAAAAAATGAATTTGTAACAAATAACTCATTGGGATCGCAGATGTTTAGTTTTTTCAAACGGTTTTTAAGAGATGCAGAACTTATTGATGGAGACAATTTCAGTGAATTTGCAAAGATAATTGATTATATTGGAATAGATGAGTTAGAAAGTTGGGGATTGATTTTGACCAATTTGGTGTACAGTCCGCAAATAAACTGGTTTGTGAAGAATGTCAAAATGAATGAAAAATCTTCAAAAGAATACATTACTTCTATGTTGGTTGATAGTGGAACGAATGAGAGGGCGGCTAATGATATATTTAGGTCGTTTGTAAGATTTGTTGAACTGCCATTTGCAGAAGTGGGTATGGGATTCTCTGAGAAAGAAAAGAATAGGGTTTTATCTGTCACAAGAACTCCTTGGCAGAACCCTGACCCTCGTGTGATTCTTTACAGCTTGTACAAGTTTGCGGAGAACTGTGGAGATTATTACCAGTTCACCCTTTCCCGACTGTTAAATCATGAAATCGACAGCGACGGAGTTAGCCCTACGGAAATCTTCGGGCTTGACCGTGAACAAATGGAAAAGATACTGAACGGCTTGTCTGTAAATTATCCGGAGTTTATTTCCGTATCATTTACCTTGGACTTGGATAATATTACGTTGCGAAATGACAAGGCATCAAAAGATGTCCTTGAATTGTTTTAAGGAGGAGACAGCGGCATGGCGCTTGATATTTATCGTCATTACTTTGATATTGACCCGGATTATTTTCCGGCAGTCAATGAATCGGTAATCAATAATAATCCGGATATGTGGAAAAAGTATTATCCACACGCTACTTTTGTGAAACTGATTAAGGATACAGTGAGTATTCTGCGCAGAGAGCAAAAACATTCCATTTGGGTGGAGGGCGCTTATGGCACAGGTAAATCCCACGCTGTATTAACTTTGAAAAAACTTCTTGATGTGTCCGAAGAAGAAACAAAGGAATACTTTCAGAAATTCCAAATGGATAATGACCTTTTCAATAAACTTCAAAATGCTAAGAACAGTGGGGAGATTCTTACCGTACATAGATATGGTTCTTCCTCTATTCGTGGTGACCACAATCTCGTGTTTGCCATACAGGAAAGCATTGAAAAGGCACTGAAAGACAGAGGGATTGAGAACAAAGGCAACAGCGCCATGAAAGGAGCTATTTCAAAATGGCTTGAAGATTCTGCGAATAAGAGCTATTTCAATTCTCTTGTAACAGGGGAATACTCCAATTTATTTGGTGGTGATAATGCGGATAATATTTTAGAGAAGTTAAATGACTTGTCAGGTGATGCGCTGATTGCACTTATGGATAAAATCTTTAAGGTGGCTGACGAACGTCAGATTAAAGTTTTGTCGTTGGACACTACCGGTCTTGTGTCTTGGATAAAAGAGATTATTAAGGCAAACAATCTCAAAGCTATTGTATTTATATGGGATGAGTTTACAGAGTATTTTAATAATAATGCAAGAAGTCTTACTGGTTTTCAGGAAATCGCCGAGCTTAGTGAAACTGACCCGTTCTATTTAATTATTGTAACCCATAAAAGCGCCGGCCTATTTGATGATGCAGATAAGGATAAGTTTAAGATTCTTGACCGTTTTATCAAGCCGACCTGTATCATTGAACTTCCAGAAAACATGGCATTCCAGCTTATGGGAGCGGCTATGGAGAAAAATAAGGATGAAGCAGTCAGTGCGGATTGGGAAATGACGGTTGATGATCTTTATGACAGAACCCATGCTTCCAGATCATTAGTGAAGAACAACGCCAATATCTCTGATGATGAATTAAAAAATATTCTGCCTATCCATCCATACACGGCATTATTGCTCAAACATATTTCTTCTGCGTTTGACTCTAATCAGCGCAGTATGTTTGATTTTATCAAAAATGACAGAGGCGATGAAATCAAGGGTTTCCAATGGTTTATTGACAACTATGGTCCGGACAATGAGAATCCCTTGCTTACAATAGATATGATATGGGAATTTTTTTACGAAAAGGGAAAGGAATATCTTTCTCATGATATTCGTTCGATTTTGGACTGCTATTCCTATGCAGCTGCCAAACAGCTCAGTAATGATGAAAAACGGGTTTTGAGAACAGTTCTTCTTTTGCAGGCAATCTCCCAAAAGGTGGGAGATTCTGTTGAGTTGTTTATTCCCAATGAAAAAAATATTAATAATGCCTTTGAAGGTTCGGATATGGATAATGGAGCTGCCGGAAGATGCGCGGAAAAGCTTGTCCGTGACGAAGTACTTTATAAAAAGCCTCTTGGCGGTGGACAGACACAATATTCTGCCTTAGTAAATGCCGGGGATATGGCGGCGATTGATAAATTTAAAGAAGAAGTCAAGAAAAAATCCACATCGTCACTGATTAATGAGGGGCAGGTTTCAGAGGCTGTTACATTGGGCGGTGCTTTAAAACTGCGTTATGAGATGAGATATGTTTCATCATCTGATTTTGATTCAACCATTCGGTTGTTGCGTAATCAGGAGGGCAGTTTTGCCAACAAAATAGTTGCTGTTGTATCCTTTGCAAAAGATGACAGCGAAAGCGTTGTACTTGGCAAAAAGATTAAAAGCGCATTGGAAGATGGCAACTATAAGATGATATTTATCGATACGTCTACTACTACGTTTGGAAAAGACGGCTATGAGCAGTATTGCGAAAATATGGCACAGGCTATGTATTATCAGGGCAAAGAGAATAATTTGGCACGTCAATATGAAACGAATGCCAAAGAAGCGTTGAAAAAGTGGAAAAACCGTATTTCCAGTGGTGAGTTTGTTGTCTATACTTCTGAAAAACAAGATGGCGAGCGAGCAACAACGATTGATGCGCTATATACTGCCCTGTCCAGCATTAATAGGAGCAAGTACAGGAATTGCTTGGAAGGCGCTTATACTGTGACGGATAATATGTATATGCCAAGTTCTTTAAAGCAAGGAGTTGCCTGTGGCATAAAGCAGGAAACGCAGGGAACATTCAGATCTTCTAATCCTGCCACGAAGCTTGAGAACGCCATAGGGGAAGCTTGGAATTATCAGGGAAAGTATTGGGTGGATAAACCGCACCTTTTGATTTCAAAAATTAAGAACAGGGTAGAAGAACTCATAAAAGAAGGCTTTGATAATGGCGGGCGTATCTCTATTGCGAGAATCTATGACGAGTTAAAGGCGGAGCCTTTTGGTTTTATGCCCTGCAATCTTTCTGCATTTGTGATGGGATTTGTATTGAAAGAATATGTTGATGGATTTAGTTGGAGCGATGGTCTTACGAATGATGTATTAACTGTGAATAAGCTACAGGAAATGGTTGATGAGATTATCAAATTACAGATTACAGCGAATCCGAGGTATAAGGATAAATATATCGTGGCAATGACAGAAGAAGAAAAGGCTTTTAATGAGGCCACATCTGTTGCTTTTAGTATTTCAAAAAGTTTTTGTACATCGGTTGAACAAACGAGGGAGCGCATCCGTAGTAAGATGAAAGAATATACGTTTCCTATTTGGACGCTGAAATCAATCATTAGAGGTGAAAATACAAAAACAGACGAAGCAACTCTTGCGAAACTCATCGACTATTACTGCGGCATCGCAAACAGCAGCAATATGGGAGCAGATCACACAAGTGATAATGACATTGCCTATGCGATTGGCAAGCTGTGCATTGCCAATAAGACTGCTGCTGCCGACTTAAGTACACTTTTAAGCAAGGGAAAATGCACGGAAGGAATGAAAGCTTATCTGAAAGAGTTCGAGAACGGAGAACTGGTTGTGCTGGCTGAAGAAGTTGGGGATAGCGGTCAGTATATCAATGTGCTGCGGAAAAAGTTTGATGCAGATGCGGCAAATTGGGTATGGAATCTTGAGACAGTACAGCAGAAGATAAGGGAAGTAATTTTGGAATATAAGATTATTGCGGAAAGCAATAAAGTCATTTCAAAAAGTACGAATTTCGACAGCACAGTCAGGGAATGGTGTGATAAGTGCCAGTATATCAGGGTTTCCTATCCGGCTGCCAAAAACTACTTGGACGATTTTGGCGCATTCTTAGAACTGCTTTATCATGTTAAGAAATCGGGGGTAATGCTGGATTCGCAGAGGCAGAAATTTTATGATTCGCTTCTTGAAAACGAAGAAAATTTCAGGACTTTCTACGGAAATCAAATTGATTTGTTTAAAAAAGTCTGTGAATTTTATATTGAGGGATTTACAGAAGAAGAAATTCGTGAAATCTACAATATGATTCCTGCCGGTTCATTCACAAAGGAGAAGACAGAATATACCACCATTGTAAATGACAAGGTTGAGGAATATAAGCGAAACAGCAAGTCTGCGAAACTGAAAGAGTTTTGGAAAGAAAAAACCAAAACGGATACTCCGAGAGAGTGGTCTAAGAAGCATAAAATGCCCATTTTATGCATGGTGGATGATAAGGATATTCAAGTGGCAAGGGCGGCATTCGGGGCTGTCAATCAAACGCATCCTGATGAAAGTTCCATAGATAAAGCGGCTGCTTATTTCCAAACCGCAGGTTTTTTCGCCAAGTTGGAAGATGAGAGCGCAAGAAACAGGGCGTTTGTTGAAACGATTATTAAGGATTATGATGTGATGCTGAATGACCTTGATGAAGTGAAGCGGTATTTGGACAGTAGAATCACAGCAGATCCTTACGATTGGTTTGGTTTGCCGGAAGTCGATAAGAAGCTAAAGCAGCTTGCTGAGGCAAAATACAATCAAGGCGGCTGTGACAAGGCGCTTGAAAAGATAGACAATATGGAATTGGCAGATGTGAAGCGGTACTTAAAAGACCTTATCAAAGATGATATGATTGTGGGCATGGCGATTATCAAAGGAAACTAAGGAGGACAGGGATGAACCTTGATGCTTGTATAAAAAAGATAACGAAATATTTGGCTTCAGAAAATGCCCAGCCGTTACTTGTAAATGTTCAAAATGGCATGGATTTAGACAGGCTCAAAACATATTTTGACGTGGATGGCAATGAGTTTATTGATGCTTCAAGATTCTGCAATAAAGATGAACTGCCACGCATTGAAGTTTTGCTTGCGGATATTTCCATGAAAAAGAAAAATTGCTTTCTGTTAGGGTTGACTTCTTTTTTGAGGTTCTATGGAGAGGAAGAAATAAGGAAACATTTAGCAAACATTGTCAACATGACCATTGCCGGCCATGTTGTAGTTGTGGTTTATCAATGTGACAAGCAGTTAAGTTTCTCCGACCCAAGGCTGTCACGCAGCATTTGCTTACTTGACGGCGATGCGGTAGCGTTACCGAAATTAGTATTTGTGTCAAATGAACTTTCAGTTGCCTTATCCGAATATAGCATTGTCGGGATTGATGCCGTTGCAAAAGAAATTGAAAGTCCAAATGTAGAAAAAATATTCGTGGTTACAACAAAGCATAAGGATATGTATCCACAGTCAATATATTCTATTACTGATATGAGCAAGGCTTATGAGGTGATAATCGGGAAAGATGCCATGCTATCACATATTGATGAAGTGATGGGAACTTCAAGCCAATGGGATTATCTGCTTTCCCTAATTGACACAGGAAAAACATTTATAGAAATATGTAACAGTGAGTTTGGAAATTATCAGAGTCTGGAAATTGCAATTTCAAGCTATAGTGGGTATTCTGAACAGAAAAAGTGGCTATATTTTATTGCATTGAAACTGTTTGGAGCTGCTAACAATAGTTGTTTGGATATTGCTGCCAGCCATGCTGCTGCGTATTCAAAACTAACACGGGAAGTGTATAGAGGTATTTTGGAAAAGAAACATACAGACAGGGATTTTGATAACTTTTATCAGACAAGGAAGTCCTTGCTGATAGCTTTTGGAAATCCTGTAGATGAAGTAGTTGATTTTTGCAAAGTGGTTTTGCAGAAAGAAGAAAAGGCTATTTATTATTTGACGGATAATACAAGGCAGGAAAAGGAACTTATCTTCTCGTTACTTGAAAAGTATTATCAGAGCATGGAAAAGAGCGGGATTGAGAAAATATTATCCGTGGTATATCCTGATTTGTGTGCGTATATCCGTGATTACAGATATAATATTCCTCTGCTCGACAGATATTTTTCTCTGTACACATACAGTAAGATAATCAACAAAGTAGTGCCGGAATTAGAGGAGATTGTGGAAAAGCAGGCTGTTCTTCGTGAGTACAATTTGTTGCTGGAACCTCGTACCGTAAAGATGGATGAGATAGATAAAACTGCTTCGCAGTTATATTTTATGGATGCAATGGGTGTCGAATACTTATCATACATTCTTGCAAAATGCAAGGATAAAGAGTTGATGGCTAACATTACAATCTGTTGCGCCAATCTGCCTTCCATTACAAGCAAAAACAAGGAGTTTGTTGCAGAGTTTGAAATGCGGGGGCTTGTGGTTAATCCGATTAAGGAACTGGATGAAATCAAACATCATGGTATCAGCGATTACGATTACAGGCAAAAGAAGCAGCCGATCCATATAATTAGGGAATTAGAAATCATCAATGAGGCTCTTGATAATATCAAATTGAAATTATCACAGGGGCTTTGTAATAAGGCGATTATGGTATCTGACCACGGCGCAAGCAGGCTGGCAGTCATCCACGAAACTGAAAATATGTGGGAAATGTCGTCTAAGGGGGAACATTCTGGAAGATGCTGCCCGAAATCGGATGCTGATGTTAAGAGTGAATTTGCCACAGAAGAAGATGGCTTTTGGGTTCTCGCCAATTATGACCGCTTTAAAGGCGGAAGAAAGGCAAATGTAGAGGTACACGGTGGGGCAACTTTGGAGGAAGTTGTTGTTCCGATTATTGAAATAACAAAATTCGATGACGAAATAGAAGTATCCATTGTTGATAAAGTGATTACCGTAAGCTTTAGAAAAAAAGCGGCTATCCGATTATTCGCCAAAACAAAGCTGAAAAATGTGACGGTTTTAGTTGAGGGAGAATATTATGAGGCAAAAGAACTGGATAATAATATGTATCTCGTGGATTTGCCAAAGTTAAAAAAGGCAAAAAAGTATAATGTTGATGTTTTTGCATCAAATAACTTGGTTGTCCCGGGGTTGGCTTTTGAAATAAAAAAAGAAAGCTCTCAAGAAAAAAAGTTGCTGTAATATAATGGAACGAGGAGGATTCATATGCAGGAAAAACTAAGAGAATGCTTTGATGAGATGGTTGTTTATAAAGACTTGAAGAAAAGCAATTTCTTTTCGGCTTTAAGTCTGCCGTCATTCCTTCGAGACTGGCTGCTGAAAAAATTTGGCGATGATGAGGGGAATTTTGATATAGACGAACTTACGGATTTTATTCATACTTACCTTCCGCGCAAAGACGAATGGATAAGCATAAAAAACAGGATTGTTTATGAAAATGAGAGGGTAAAGATTCTTACGAAGATTTCTGTTGATATAAACATCAAGAATCAGGAAATAACTTTCGCCTTGCCGGACTTTGGCTTAACTAATAAAGAAACCATCATTGAACCATATATTTGGGATGAATGCAAGGACGAGCTTGTTAAGGGAAAGGAAACATGGGGTGTAGTCGAACTAGGCTATAGATTACCTGATGAGGAATTGAAAATTCAGGGCAAAATAAAACTGACAGGTTTCACAAATTTTTGTCCATACACGATTGACCTTGATTATTACAAAGACGTAAGAAACGAGTTTGCCACGAGCGAGTGGATTGATGTTTTGCTTGGGTCAATTGACTATAATGCTGCCGGATATGAAGATGAACATCAAAAATTAACTATGCTGACCCGCTTGCTGCCATTCATAGAAAAAAGACTCAACTTAATAGAGCTTGCACCAAAAGGCACAGGAAAATCATACTTATTTGGACGTGTGAGTAAATTCGGATGGCTTTCTTCTGGTGGGGTAATGTCAAGAGCAAAGATGTTTTACGACATCAGCAAACGGACACAAGGGTTAGTTTGCAATAATGATTACGTTGCTTTAGATGAAGTTCAGACGATTTCCTTCACGGATATGGATGAAATGAGGGCTGCATTGAAGGGTTATATGGAATCAGGTGTTTTTACTGTTGGAAACTATGAGGGTGTGGCAGATTCGGGTATCATCTTGCTTGGGAATATCAGTCAGGACAATATGGACGAATATAAAAGTATGTTTTCTGAATTGCCTGTCACGTTTCATGAAAGCGCATTATTGGACAGATTTCATGGATTCATTAAAGGGTGGGAAATACCAAGGATGCATGATGATTTGAAGATTTCCGGCTGGGCACTAAATTCGGAGTATTTTTGTACAATTATGCATCTGCTTCGTGAAGATGCAAGTTACCGTGCTATTGTTGATGCCTTGGTGGAAGTTCCAGAACATTCTGATACAAGGGATACGGAAGCTGTAAAAAGGATTTGTACTGCATATTTGAAATTACTGTTCCCAAATGTCCGCTCTGTTGCTGATGTAAATATCCGTGAGTTTAACCGCTATTGCCTGCGCCCGGCTGTAAAAATGAGGGGAATCATCAAGATTCAGCTCGGAATTCTTGACCCTGAATTTAAGGGAAAAAGCGTGCCTAGTTTCATGGTGAGGGATGTTAAAAATGAGAGTTGATTGCGTTATATGTGGAAAGAAAGACTTAGGAAAAGATACAACAGGCATCAATAGGAAGCTGCTTGGAACAGATATAACCAACTTTTATTGTATGGAATGTCTTGCAGAATATTTGGGGTGTACAGTCGAAGAATTGCTTGACAAAATTGAAGAATTTAAGGAAGAAGGCTGTACACTTTTTGCATGAGGATGCTGATGAGTATGAAGATGTTTATTTATGCTGATAATGCAGCGACAACGAAACTTGATATAGGTGCCTTTGAAGCCATGAAACCCTATCTGCTCAGCGAATATGGCAATGCTTCGCAGCCTTATTCATTTTCAAGAAAAAGCAGGGAAGCCCTGAAAGAATCAAGAAAAATCATTGCTGAATGTATCAATGCCCTGCCTGAAGAAATATATTTTACTTCAGGTGGGACAGAAAGTGATAATTGGGCGGTTAAGGGGATGTTTTTTTCAGATAGAAACAAAGGAATCATCACATCAGAGATAGAGCACCATGCGGTTCTGCACAGTGTGAAAGCCGTTGAAAAAATGGGATGTGATGTGGTTTATCTCAAACCCACAACAGAAGGCATAATAACAGCAGAAGTAGTATCGGGCGCTATTACGGAAAGAGTGGGCTTAGTTTCTATAATGACAGCGAATAATGAAATAGGAACCATACAGCCAATTAAGGAATTATCACAGTTGGCTCATAAGACAGGAGCTTTATTTCATACAGATGCTGTACAGGCTGTGGGTCATATAGGGATTGATGTGAAAGATTTAGGCGTTGATATGTTATCAGCATCAGCACATAAGTTTAATGGACCGAAAGGTGTTGGATTTTTGTATATTAAAAAAGGTACGTCGATTATTCCATATATTGATGGCGGCGCACAGGAATCATCGTTAAGAGCAGGGACGGAGAATGTTGCTTTAATTGTTGGTATGGCATATGCATTACAGAAGAATTGCCAATGCATGGATGCAAATATAAATAAAGTCAGGGAACTTGAGGCTGATTTCATCGGTCTGCTTGGCATAAGCAGCAACAAAGGTATTATAAGGAATGGCGGTAATGATACCCTTCCGGGAATTGTCAGCCTGTCATTTGGAAATGGGGACGGAGAGGCAATGCTTCATCGGTTGGACTTGAGGGGGATATGCATATCAACTGGTTCTGCCTGTAATAGTGGAAAAAGCACCGTTTCCCATGTCTTGCGGGCGATAGGATTGGATGAAGAATATGCAAAAGGGACTATACGTATTTCTTTTGGGAAAGATAATACCAAAGAAGAAGTCCGTTATATTGCCAATGAAATAAATAAAATCGTTATTGATCGGGGATGAATTGAGCACAGATAGTGAGGTATAAGCATGGCGGAGGTTACAGACAGGGATATTATGTCATTTAACAAATCAAAAAAAGAAGAAATGATACTTACGCTTTATGGCTTGATTGATAATTGGGAAAATGAAGTGATAGAGTTCAAAGAGGCTGAAAAGGACTATGACAGGGACAAAATTGGACGATATTTTTCGGCATTGAGTAATGAGGCTAATCTGCGAGGGCTACAATATGGCTGGCTTGTGTTTGGTGTAAATAATAAAGAGAGAAAAATTGTTGGGACTGGGTACAGAAATAGCAAGGGATTGGATACCTTAAAGCATGAAATTGGCGCTGGAATGACTGGCGGGATGTCGTTTATTGACATTTATGAAATCTTTCCGGTTGTTGATGGCGTGGAAAAGAGGGTAGTGATGTTCCAGATACCAGCAGCAGTCACAGCCATCCCGACCGGTTGGCACAATCAGGAATACGCCCGTGACGGAGAATCCCTTGTGCCATTATCAGAGGAAAAACGGGAACGGATTCGCCGTCAGGTAAGATTGGACTGGTCAAAAAGGTTTATTCCTAATGCGACAATGGAACACTTGGATAAGGCAGCTATTTCTATTGCAAGAGAAAAGTACAAGCAAAAGATGGATGATTTACACATATCTGCGGAAGTGGATAAAATGTCCGATGAAGAATTTCTTGAAAGAAGAAAGCTGGTTATAAACGGTAGAGTTACAAATGCAGCGATGCTGCTTTTGGGAAATTCGGCATATGATTACTTATTTGAAAGCGTACCGGAAGCTTCGTGGCGCATTTACGATTCAAAAGAGATGGTAAAAGACTATGAAATATACAAAATACCTTTTATCACGCTCGGCGACAGAATCTTGAAAAACATCCGGAACCTTACCTACAGATATATGCCGGATCAAATGACGCTGTTTCCGATGGAAACAAAGCAATACGATACATGGGTATTGAGGGAATTGCTCAACAACTGTATTGCGCATTCTGACTATAATCTGGGTGGGCGGATTTATGTGAATGAATTTGAGGACAAGCTGATTCTTACAAATCCGGGAAGTTTTATTCCGGAGGGCATAGAGCCTATCTTAAATCCGGGCTACACGTCACCGTTTTACCGTAATCAGCTTTTGGCAGAAGCAATGGTCATGTTTAAGATGATTGATACGGAAACAACGGGAATCAGGCGGGTGTTTCATATCCAGCGGGAGCGGTTTTTCCCCTTGCCGGATTATGACATTACATCAAAGGAACGGGTAGAAGTGACGATTTACGGCAAAGAGATAAATGAGAAGTTTACTTATCTGCTCCACGACAATGACAATCTCAATCTGGTTACTGTTTATCTGCTTGATCAGGTGCAAAAAGGCAAGCAGGTTTCCAAGGAAGCGGCAGCGCATTTGAGAAAACATAAATTGGTCGAAGGACGGGTAAATAACTTGTATCTGTCAGCTCCTCTTGCAAAAACAGAGGAGGACAGGGTGCAGTATATTAAAAACAAGGCATTTGACGATAAATACTATCAGGATATGGTAGTCAATTATCTCCGGAAATTTGGAAAGGCAAACAGGGCGGCAGTACGTGATTTGCTGATTGATAAGTTTCCGGATACGCTTTCGCCTAAACAGAAGGAAAGGAAAGTCTTAACTTTGCTTACAGCGCTTAAAAGGAATGGTATTATTACTACGGATTCTGAAAATAAAAGAATTGCAAACTGGATTTTGACTGATAATGGCGAAAATGATTAAACCAATGGGCGGATTGGTTTGATAATTGGTTTGATAATTGGTTTGATAATGGCGATGCAAAAAGTGTGAAAACCCCATAATTACAAGATTTTTCTCATTAGACCAAGGAATGAGATAAAAAATTGATTTGATGTTGTTTGATTAAAGGAACATCATTTAGCGGATCAGACACTTCACATTTCGACTGAATTGTAAGGTTTTTGTAAAGTCTGCTCTCTGAAATGGAGTGCATGTAGCTGCTGAGGAGCTTTTCAACATTAAAGTTGGCATCAATGCCGAAGTATTCTGGTATATTTTCGGCTCCGTCATGAGGGATAAGCTATGTTTCGTGGTAGCAATCTGTTTTTCAGAAATCATTGCAAAAGTTTACAGACACACTTGACAATCCGTCTCTGAGGAAAGCGTAGGGGAAGCCGTCCGAAACTCCGGCATACCCAGGGAGGAAATCTTTGTTATTACAAAGCTGTACCCGAATCAGTTTTCTGATCCGGAATCTGCGATTAATGATGCTTTGAAAAAATTAGATATTGGATATATTGATGCCCGTGTTATAATAGGGCTAAGTTAGAAGAAACCCAGTAAAATCAAGGGGTTATGCCTAATTTAGTCCTATTTTTTATACCTAATTGGGGTTAAGAATGGGCAGCGCTGAACAATTCAAAACCTACATTACGGAAGTCAAATATGGTCGATACTGATATGGTCGGGCTTTGGCTTTTAGTGGAATGCGAGGTGAAAATTTAATACAAATATCATTTAGGTAGGACTAAATTGGCTCTTGAAACGGATAATCCGTTTGAATATTGCTAATCTGGTCCTGCCTTTTTATTTTGAGAAGGAGGATTTACAGATGGGCTTTACCAGGAGAGAGCTGATTGAGTTCATGGATGGGCTGGTGGAGTTAGCCAGTGAAGAAAACAAGGCAACAGCAGTTTTGGTAAAAGAAAGATTCATAAGAGACTTTGAAAAGAGTTACGAGTATGAGAAAGAGGTTAGAGAAGAGGTCTCCTATCTGCCGCCATACTATATAGCAGCAATGCCGGATGATGTGCAGGAAGAAATCAGAAAAAAGGTAATTGAGGCATTGACAGAGGTTGGCGAATGTACTCCTGAAAATATTGATAGTGCGATGTGTTCCAAAATCTATGACGTGGAAGATTTGATTGACATCCGTGAGTATGTCAGACGAATGGAGGAGGAACAGAGAAAGGAAGTAGAGCAGAAAAGGAGAGGCGGCAGATGATAAGAATCGGAATGGGTATCTTGGCGGTATTTGTAGGATTGATGTTTATATCACTTGCAAAAGCGGCAGGACGGGCAGACAGAAGGTTAGAGGAGATACAGAGACTCACCGCCGAAAGAGAGGCGGGTGTCGGGAATGGGAATTAACGTAAGAGTGCAGAACGCTCCGAAACTGAGTGGAATCATTGCCGCACAGGTAAAGTTAGAAAAGGATTTGAGAAGCTGTATGCGATGCAGGTTCTTTTACGGAAACAACAGCCAGTGCCTTGCTAAGAAATGTGTCAAGGAAGAAAGCAAGCCTGAAACCGCAGAAGAGGACAAAGAAAGCCTGTGCTTTGAATGTCCGTACAGACAGTCAGAAAAGTTTTGGATCTATGTCAATACTTTAGACAAAAAAAGTTGAAAGGTTATGCTGCTGTTTTAAGTTCTTCATCCTCCTTTTGTTGTGGTGTCATATAACCAATAGCACTGTGTATTCTTTTACGGTTATACCAGCCCTCTATGTATTCAAAGATTG
>CAJTIR010000061.1 GCA_910576385.1 Lachnospiraceae bacterium | reverse complement strand
AGAGCAGGCAATCAGCATAGCAAGGAATCAAGGTTATAAGATCAAGCCAACTACTGCGTAACCTTAACATTCTCAATATTCAATTTTTAAAGCAGCCACCGAAAGATGGCCTGTTTATGATGCGATTAAGGGAATGGATACCCTCTACTTCTCATTTTCAATCTTCTCACATCCTTGTATGTTATTTCCAATATTCGCTTACAACTAATATCGTCCTTTTTCTGGAAAAACAATAGATTCTAACCTCTTTTGCACGACCAAAGATTCTTTCTCTGCAAAACAAAAATAACTAGCAAAAACCATTATTCTAGACAAGCATTAATCTGTAACTTCCATCCTAGTAAAAGAGACCGAGGCGACCGCTGCACCTGCAAATGTCAGAAGCCCCATTACCAAAATCATAATAAAAAATCCAGCCTCTACCCCTAAGAATAATCCAGCAATCACTGCTGCCATAGCCCCAGCTCCCATCGCAAGTCCCTGAAACAACACTTTCACTAGAGAACGCCCTGTATTCCCCAGCAGATTCCCAATCAATGCATCTGAAAGCATCCCAAAATAAAGACGGTTTGCCTGCAGACAAATATATAAAAGTACCGTCAAGATTGTCAAAATCGGGTTAAGTCCAAATACTATCGCTCCCGGAATCGTCACTAATATCCCATCCACAAACGAACGGTAATGCTCTATCTTGGTAGCATACCAAACTTTCTTGAGCGCTGTATCTGGAATCAGATAAGTATATGGATTTTCCAGCTCTTTCGACCATTTTGTGGCATATCCGCTGAAGATAAAGGTTACATATGCCACAACTCCTGGAATAATAAAAATTTTTGCCTCTCCAAATTCATGGAACATATCATTGAAATAACCCACTACTGCAATGCCAATTCCCAATCCAAAACACAACAATGTGTTCCAGCCAAAAATAAAGGTGGCATTCTTCTTATATTCCAAGATCTGCCGAAAATAAATAGCTTTGGCATATGCACCCTTATATTCCACAGACGCCTGGCGCAGCTTCTGCTTTTTCTTCCAAGGAACATTAGCAATTCCTTTTTTCTGATTTTCCCTGATCTTTTGATAATCATCTGCAAATTTCATGGCATCTTCATAAAAAGCGCCTGTACATTTCATCTTCCGCACAGCAAAAAATACCAAAATAATCATAACGATATATAGTATCGTCCCAATCAGACTTACAATATCTGCGCCTAAAAATACCAACCTGGTGATTGCCACATTCCACCCCACAATGGGTACCAATTGAATAATTGGCATAGAAAAATAATCCTGCACCAAACCAAAAGAAGGCTTTCCTGTGATCATCAGATATACTGCCACACCAACCACAATGGCCATAAAGAGATACATGACAATTACAAGCCTTTGAAAAAATTTCTCACTGAAACGTTCGTTTCCATAACAGAAAATAATCAGAGATGCCTCCAGAATACTTTCAAGCACTGCAAAAAACAGAAAATATACCACTGCCTGCAAAATACTTACATGAAACCACAGTACGCCTAAAACTGCAACGGCAAACCCAAGCAAAATATTTACTGCAAATGATTTCACTCCTGTAAACATCAGAACCATTTTGGGGCTGACTGGTGCGGAAAACACAAAATGCACTTCACTTGGCCGAAACAACAACCCCTTTCGTTTGGAATAACTGATAATATTTCCTGGAATCAACATCAATATAATACCAGAAAGAATCGTCACCAAAGATTCCGGCGTGCCCATATTGTTTTCTGCAATCATCACTTGCAGCCCTTCATACATCAATGCCAGATACCCCACAATAAACACCAACATTATATATGTCGCCGGACGTTTGGCCGCATGCTTCACACGGTTGATAATGGTTCGTTGATAGAGATAGATAAATCCTTTCATTGTGCCTCACCGCCTCCTGTCATCTGGAAAAACAGTTCTTCAATATCTGCGTCCTGTTCTTGTTCTTTATTAAATGTTCCTATGATTTTCCCTTTTTCCATGATAAATATCAGATCCCACAATTCTTTTACCATTTCTAACATGTGTGTGCTGATCAGCACAGTGACGCCCTGATTTTTCAATTCAAGCACCACTTCCTTCAATTCTTTAATGGCGGCAGGATCCAGGCCAACCATAGGCTCATCCAGTAAAATTACTTTTGGCTTAATGGTCAAAGCACAGCAAATACTGACTTTCTGCATCATTCCTTTGGAAAGTTCTCTTCCCAGTTTGTTTTGTTTATCCTCCAGTTCAAAACGAACTAAAATCTTCTCTATTTCCTCTTCTGTAATATTAGAATCATAAGCACGGCGTATATACTCTATATGCTCTCGTACTGTTAAGGCATCAAACATCGCTGGAACTTCGGGAACATAGGCAAAAACACGCTTAGCTTCCAACGATTTTGCAGGCATATGTTCAATTCCCACGCCACCCTGATACCGCAAAAGCCCCGCAATACTCTTGATAATCGTAGATTTTCCGGCACCGTTTGGTCCCAATAAAATACCCACTTGTCCGGTTGGCACCACAAAGCTTACATGGTCAACCGCAAGATATTTTCCATATTTTTTTGTTAATTCCTGAATTTCCAACATAATAATCGCTCCTTTAATAAAAAAATATCACATGTTTACTGTATTATTTATATAATACAATAGTACATGTGATGTTTTTTGTCAATAAACTTATTGTAAATTATTTTTTTTCGACAATCTCATTTTTATTTTTGTAGATAGCGTTTGCTGCGACAACACCGCGAACCATCGACAAGGGATAAATATTACTGTGACTTCCCACTACTGTTCCTGGATTGAGAACACTGTTACAGCCAACTTCCACTTCATCCCCCAGCATAGCGCCAAATTTTTTCAGTCCTGTAGCATACTCCTTTGCCCCGTTTTTTACTACTACCAAGGTCTTGTCAGATTTGACATTAGAAGTGATTGAGCCCGCGCCCATATGCGATTTATATCCTAAAATGGAATCTCCCACATAGTTATAATGAGGAACCTGTACCTTGTTGAAAAGTACCACATTTTTTAATTCTGTGGAATTCCCCACTACCGCACCTTTCCCCACAATGGCATTGCCTCTGATAAAAGCACAATGGCGAATTTCCGCCTCCTCATCAATGATCGCCGGGCCATTAATATAAGCTGTGGGAGCTACCTTAGCACTCTTGGCAATCCAGATATTCTCTCCCCTCTGCTCATAGTTCTGGGGATCTAAGGTTTTCCCAAGTGCACAGATAAATGCTCCAATCTTAGGCAGCGCCTCCCACGGATAGGTTAATCCCTGAAATAAATCCGCCGCAATGGTCTCCGACAAGGTATATAAATGACTGATCTGGCATGATTCCATAAATATCTTCATCCTTTCTTTTTTACTTTCTTCTTTTCCTGTTTCTTATAAAATGATGCCGCCTGTTGAAAATAGCTGCGCAGCATATATTGATTATTTAATCCCAACACTCCGCTGGTACGGCTCTCGATAAAATGCTCAAGCTTCACCATATATTCCTGTGGGGTAATGCTCCCTTCCGCCACATAAGTCAAGCCTTTCTCCCAACTTGCTGTTAATTCTGGATTTAACAATGATTTTATTGACGCGCACACCACATCATAGATCATTTCCCCTAAGAGAGTGGGTGTAATTACCTGGGTCTTTTTATTTAGGGCAAGGTATTGGTTCTTGACTAACTTTTTGAGAATTTCCGCGCGGGTAGCACTGGTGCCAATTCCACTCCCCTTAATTTGCGCACGCAGTTCTTCATCCTCAATGAGCTGCCCAGCATTTTCCATCGCCAAAATCATGGAACCGGAATTGTAACGTTTTGGAGGTGCAGTCTCCCCCTCTTTGATATTTAATGCAGTTACAGACAGTTCCATTCCTTTTTTTAATCTGGACAATTGCTCCATAAATTCCAAACCACAAGCCTGTGGCGTACTTTCTTCCTTCCCAGAAGCCTGTGTTTCTTGATTCTTTTCCTTTGTTGATTCCTGATTCTTTTTCTTTTGAAAAGAATATTCCATAATTTTCAAATAGCCTTGATCAACAAGAACTTTAAAAGAAGCAAAAAAACGCTCTTTCTGATCTTCTTTCAATACCATAGCTGTTGTAAGACTGATTTTCTGATAGATGGCAGGCGGAAAAAATATGGCAAGGAAACGACGCACAATTACTTCATACACATGAAGCGCTGTTGTATAAAGCGTGCGAATTGCCGAAAATCCTTGTCCCGTTGGAATAATCGCATAGTGATCTGTGATCTGTTTGTCATTGACATAACGGGTTTTGGCAATATTTTTATAATTTCCCTGCTCTAAAATCTGCTCTGCAAAAACCTTTACAGAGGGAATATTTTTTAAACCGTTAATATTTTTATAGATTTCTTTGGCTGCTGCCGTGGATAAGACACGGGCATCTGTCCTCGGATAAGTTACCAGCTTTTTTTCATACAATTCTTGTACAATCTGCAGCGTCTGATCTGGACTGATCTTAAACATTCTCGAACAATCATTCTGCAGCTCTGCCAGATTATACAAAAGCGGCGGATTTTTACTCTCCTTCTTTTTCTCAATGGATTCCAGAACTGCCTTCCAATCTTCCGGTTGTTTTTCATAAGTTAAATCCTGAATCAATTTCTCAGCATCTAGTTTCTCTTTAAAGCCATTTTCCTTATATAGCTTTGGAGAACCAAAATACTGTGAACCCTTAACTGCACGCCATTCACCTTCCACTGAAGTTCCCTGAATATCCATCGTATTTAGGACACGGTAAAACGGTGTTTTGACAAATTCTCGGATCTCCCGCTCCCTGCGCACTACCATTCCCTGTACACAAGTCATAACACGTCCTACACTGACCACCGTATAGCGCGACCCTATAAAACTTGAAATTGTATTGCCATATTTTAAGGTCAAAAGTCTGGAAAAGTTAATGCCCATTAAATAATCCTCTTTGGCCCGCAGATAGGCAGATTCACAGAGATTATCATATTCTGACAAATCCTTAGCCTCCCGAATGCCGCGCAGAATCTCTTCTTCTGTCTGAGAATCAATCCACACACGACGGCGTTCTTTGCCCTTGACCTTAGCCTGGCGCTCCACCAGACGATAGATATATTCTCCCTCGCGTCCAGAGTCCGTACATACATAAATTGTATCAATATCAGAGCGATTCAAAAGTCCCGCCACTATTTTATACTGCTTCTTGACTCCTGAAATTACCTCATATTTAAATTCCTCTGGGAGAAAAGGAAGGGTGGAAAGACTCCAACGCTTATACTTCTCGTCATATACTTCTGGATAACTCATCGTTACCAAATGTCCCACACACCAGGTAACAACTGCTTCCGGTGCTTCCATATAGCCGTCATGATTTTTAAAATTATGTTTTAATGCCTTGGCAAATTCCTTTGCCACACTGGGTTTCTCTGTTATATATAAAGCTTTCGCCATAAATCATATCCTGCTTTCCTTTTATAATGTCTAGTTCATATCCACCAACAAGATACGCTCCTCCTTCGACACCATTTTAATTAAATCTTCGTCAAAACCCTTTGCTGTAAACAGATAATAGAAATTTGCCGACACTTTCGCCTGTTCCATACTTTCAAAAAGCTGCTGGCACATCTCAAAAGTCATCTGTGGCTCTGTCCAGTTGCAGAGGCCAATCAAATTCTCACGGACACTGTTCTGTGCAATAATATCAATCTTACCCTTTTTGCCAATCCAGGTACCCATCTTATGAATCTCCAAAGGCAGCTTATGTACGCTGTCCAAAAGTTCCAGATATTCCATACATACCTTTATAAAGTAACGATTCAGATAATTTTCCAGTTCGTCCTCAATATATTGGTTATAAAATTCTTCCGCTGACAACCGATAAAGATCCGATAAATGTGGATAGACAAACTTAAACCAAAAATTTGTAAAGGTATCTTTGATCTGGTATAAGCCCTTTTGAGCATTCTCCCATCCTCCGGTCTCAAAAGAGCAGACCTTCTCCACCACATCAAATGCAATCAGATTTTTCAGATAAACACTGATTTTTGCCCTGGAAAATCCGGTCTCCTGATACAATTCGTTTAGTTTGCGCTTGCCGCTGGCCATCGCTTCTAGAATCGTATGATATACAGAAAGTTCCCGCAGTTGACTTTTAATTAACTCCTCCGCTCTGTCGTGGAAATATCCGTCCTCTGACAAGATATGCTCACAGATATTCTCTTTGATATCCTTCTGGCCGTCCCAGTGACAGAAATACTCTGGCACGCTGCCAACAATACCAAACACAGCTACATTCTGCCTTAGACTATAATCTGGAAAGCTCCGTACCAACTCCAGAAACCGCAATTCTTGCAGCTTCATTGTCTCATCAAGCTTCTTTGCTGATTTTCCAAGCATCTGAGGCATTTCCTGTTCTACCCAAGGAATGTCTGTACTATATAAAAGAATCATGACAGGCCCGGGATAGAGCTTTTTTTCTTTTAATTTCAGAATACTTGCAAAAAACTGCTCGTCCTTTTTCATGATATGCTGAAACTCCTCAATCACTAGCACCAGCTTGCTGGCATCTCCACTTTTTACACGCTTAAAATAGGTATCATAATCTTCCTCTGGCAACGATACCTCATAGCATGTCTCAATTTCCCGCCTCATACGGCTCTTTTGAGCCTTGATGGATATTTCTGGAGCATAATAATAGAATGATTTCTTCCCTTGGCAAAATTGTTGTACTAATTCTCTGCCCTGGTTCTCTCTGCGCCCATATAATACCACAATTTGATTTCCGCTCTGACGGTATAACTGCTCCAAATTATGCAATTCTGTTTTTCTTCCTGTCATAGCTGACTCCCTACATTTCCTTTCCCATTCCGGCGGATAGTCTATACTACAGGCGTTCCGCCCTTTTTCTCCTGTTCCTTCTTCCTGTTTCATACTATCATGATTCGGCTTGATTTGCAACAAAAAAGAAATTCATCAATATGGTAAATGCTAGATAAAGACTACCATTCCAGCATTGCTCAAACGGCAGTCTTTATTCGTTTGTTATTTTTTTATTTTAACTGTCCTGACCACACTCCAAGCACTATAATCCTTTGTTTTCACGCTCTTTTCAAAAACTCAAATCCTGACATAACATTTTGTTGCCTTTTGATAATCTTTTTACTGGCTTCAACAATATCTTAGCAGAAACAATTTTATTTTTTATCTCTTTCCATTTTGAGGATGTAGCATATTGTATCTGATATCCGTCTGCTTTGGAATTTTTTCCATGTTACTATAAAAAATCTCTCTTATCTTCAAAAAACAAGACTGCCTTCTAACAGGCAGCCTTATTCGTTCTAATCCCTATTTTACAGTGATATAGCCCTGTGCTTTTAAAAGCTCTGCACACAGCACTGCACCGCCCGCTGCACCGCGGACTGTATTGTGGGAAAGTCCAATAAATTTCCAATCATATACGGTATCTTCCCTTAAGCGTCCCACACTGACGCCCATACCATTTTCATAATTTACATCCTCTGTTACCTGGGGACGGTTATCCTCCTCCAAATACTGGATAAACTGTTTTGGCGCGCTTGGTAGCTGAAGCTCTTGTGGTGCACCGCTAAACTGTACCAATTTCTCAATCAATTGCTCTTTGGTCGGCTTTTTCTTAAATTTCACAAACACAGCCGCCGTGTGTCCATTCAATACTGGTACACGAATACACTGGCAAGTAATAACTGGCGTAGTGGCAGGCACAATCACTCCATCTTTCATTTCGCCCCAGATACGCAGCGGCTCTTTCTCTGATTTTTCTTCCTCACCGCCGATATAGGGAATAATATTTCCCATCATTTCCGGCCAGTCCTGGAAGGTCTTTCCAGCCCCAGAAATCGCCTGATAAGTAGTTGCAACTACCTCATATGGCTCAAACTCCATCCAGGCTGTCAGCACTGGAGCATAAGACTGAATCGAGCAGTTTGGCTTTACAGCTACGAATCCTCGCTCTGTACCCAGACGCTTCTTCTGAAATTCAATCACTTTCATATGATCTGCATTGATCTCTGGCACTACCATCGGCACATCTGGGGTCCAGCGATGGGCGCTGTTATTGGAAACCACTGGCGTTTCCGTCTTTGCATAGGCCTCCTCAATGGCTTTGATCTCCTCCTTGGACATGTCCACAGCGCTGAATACAAAATCCACCTTGGAAGCGACTGCCTCTACCTCATTGACATTCATCACAATCATATCTTTAACGGCATCCGGCATTGGTGTATCCATTTTCCAACGGCCGCCGACTGCATCCTCATATCTCTTGCCGGCAGAACGCGGGCTTGCCGCAATGGTTGTTACCTCAAACCAGGGATGATTTTCTAACAAAGAGATAAAACGCTGGCCTACCATACCTGTTCCACCTAAAATTGCTGCTTTTAATTTCTGACTCATATTGTTCTCCTCTAAAAGTATTTGTCCGCTGTGTGCGTACAACTGTTTTTCTGTTAGATATACTAATATATTTCAGACAAAAAATCAACCCCAAATTAATACAAAATTCACAGAACATCTACCATAATTCTGTCTAATCTGTATAAGATTTAAACACTTTTCGCAGTCTACTCTCCCAGCAAAGCACGCTCCCAGTCAGGGATATCCTTTTTCCAGTCTTGTTTGAGATACTCTTTGTGCACAGCAATCACTTTCTGCATGGCCTTCTGTCCTGGCGCGCCGATCGTCAAGCGTTTCTCCACACATGTCTGCATAGATACTGCCTCAAAGATATCCTGCTCAAATACTGGGCTGATGGCTTTCAGCTCCTCGAAAGACATATCGTCAATGGCAATGTTTTTTTCAATACAGTATAATACCATCTGTCCTACAATCCCGTGTGCATCCCGAAAAGGTACTCCATGATTGACCAGATAATCAGCCGCATCCGTGGCATTGGTAAAGCCATTTTTGGCACTGGCCTCCATGCGCTCCTTATTGAATTTCATGGTTGTCAACATTCCTGTAAATAACGCCAGACAACCTTTGACCGTATCTATGGCATCAAAGGTCAATTCCTTGTCCTCCTGCATATCCTTATTGTAGGCAAGCGGAATCCCCTTCATAGTGGTCAGTAAAGAGGTCAAAGCACCATAGACACGTCCTGTCTTACCCCGCACAAGTTCAGCGATATCTGGATTCTTTTTCTGCGGCATAATGCTGCTGCCAGTGCTGTAAGCATCGTCAATCTCCACAAACTGATATTCATTGCTGTTCCAGATAATAATTTCCTCAGAAAAACGACTCAAATGCATCATTATAGTGGAAAGAGCAGACAAAAATTCAAGCAGATAATCCCTATCTGAGACACCATCCATACTGTTGAGTGTGGGTCCGTCAAAGCCCAAAAGCTCTGCTGTATAATTGCGATCCAGATCATAGGTAGTACCTGCCAGAGCACCAGAGCCAAGCGGACAGTAATTCATACGCTGAAAAATATCCTGCATACGCTGACGGTCACGCCGAAACATCTCAAAATAGGCCCCAAAATGATGTGCCAGTGTCACTGGCTGTGCCTTCTGCAGATGTGTAAATCCTGGCATAAAGGTGTCCACATGGTGATCCATGATCGTTAAAATCGCTTGTAACAGCTCTTCTAACAAGCTATCTGTTTCTAAAACTTCCTGTCTGGTATAAAGACGCATGTCCAGGGCTACCTGATCATTGCGGCTTCTTCCGGTATGTAACTTCTTACCAGTATCTCCCAGACGGTCAATCAAAGTTGCCTCCACAAAGCTGTGAATATCCTCATACTGATGAGATATCTCAAGTGTACCTTCCTCCACTTCCTGTAAAATCTGTTTCACTGCTGTTACCAGAGCCTTGGTCTCCTCCTCTGTCAAAATTCCCTGTTTTCCCAGCATTTTTACATGGGCAATACTGCCCTCCATGTCCTGCCGATAAAATTTTTTATCAAACGATATGGACGCATTAAAGTTATAAACCAATTGATTGGTCTCTTTGGTAAAGCGTCCGCCCCATAACTGTGCCATCTGTTTTCTCCTTCTTTCATATTGTAAATTTTTTCTCTTGTTCCTTTTGATCGAAAACGTCATAATTTTTTCTTCATGAAGATTCAGCGCCGATTTTTGCAGCCTGTAAACGCAGGATTCATTTTACAAAAATCGTGCATATCCCGCAGAAGACCGCCACAAACAGCAAATTTATTTGTTATTTGTGATAGAAAAAACACAACCGCAGTAATTCTGACGATACATACCATACTCCTGGGAAAGTTCCACCGAACGCTTATATCCGTTCTTTTTCTTAAAATCCGAACAAAGATAAGCAATTCCATACTCTCTTGCCAGTGCCTCCCCAATCTCATTGAGACGTACTGCATTTTTTAGAGGGCTGATGGATAAGGTTGTGGTAAAGTAATCCATACCGAGCCGTAAGGCATACTCTGCCGCTTCCCGCAGCCTAAGCTCATAGCACCGAAAACAACGCTCCCCGCCTTCTGGTATATCCTCAAGCCCCGCTGTGATCTGATAAAACCGCTCTTTGTCATAGCGGCCTTCCACAAAATCAATTGCAAAAAAGTTTCTATTCTGCTCTTGTTTGGATGCCTTCTTGGAAAATTGCTCAATAAAAGTTTTCTGCTCCTTTACCCGCATATCATATTCTTGTTGGGGATAGATATTGGGATTATAATAGAGTACTGTAATTTGAAAATACTGAGACAGATATTCCAATACATAACTGCTACAGGGAGCACAACAACTATGCAGCAGTAGTTTTGGCGCCTCAATACCCTGCTGTAGTATCTTTTGAATCGTTTGTTCCAATTCTCTCTGATAATTACGTTTATTTTTATCTGCGGAATGCATACAAGGTCTCTTCCTCCATCTCAAACGGATAATTCTTAAGTTTTGCCTGATTTTCCATAATCGCTTTTACATCTTCCTGCCAAAGCTTATCTGATATTTCTACCTTTCCCAGCAATGCATCCAGATACTCTGTAAATGCCTCTACGTTTTCAAATCCCATACGGTCAAGCACAGATTGTACATCCTCCCGCTGCTGATAATACTTTAAAAATCCTGGCAGAAAAATGCCCACTGCCTTGCCATGAGAGACTTTCATCTCATAGGTAATGGGATAGCTAAGACCATGTGGCAGTGAAGTTCCAGTATGTGTGATCGCCATACCTGCGGTGGCTGCCATCTGCATCAGTCTATCAAATACACCATCTGTCAGAGTCAATACTGGCTCCTTCCCCAACCGTCTGCACTGCATTAGTTCTTCTTTGATTTCTGCAAATACCAAAAGCCCTTTCTCAGCATACATGCGATTATAGGTGTTTGCATTGGTATTTAGATAACTCTCAATCAAATGTGCCAGTGCATCCACTGCGGTATCAATCAAGGTATTTAATCTTGCTGATTTCAAATAACGGCTGTCGATCAATGCCAGTCTGGGATAAATTTTATGGCTGATGCTCTGTTTTGTTCTTCTGGCATGAATGGTTAAAATCGCATAGGGCGTCACCTCAGAGCCAGTGCCAGCCGTCGTTGGAATCTCAGCCACCGGAAGCGCCATAAGCTCACGTTTTTCATACAATACATCCTCTTTTTCCTGAGGATTCGCTATCATCAATGCAATGGCTTTTGCAGCATCCATCGGGGAACCGCCCCCAATTCCAATCACAAAATCCACGTTTTCTTTTATTCCTATCTCCGTTGCTTCCATTACCGTTTCAATGGAAGGATTTTCCTCAATACTGTCAAAAACAACAAAAGAAATGTGCTCCTCCTGCAAAGCTTTCTGTACATCTTCCAGAGAACCATTGATCTTGGAAGAATGCTTTCCAGTCACAATCAGCGCCTTACTGCCCAGCGCCGCCAATTCCTTGCTGTGGTTCCTCACACATTGATTTTCACTATATACATTGGTTGGCATATAAATTTGCATCTCTTTCTCCTTTCACTACTTCTCAAAATGCTGATAATCTTTCACTGAATTCCAGCTTCCACCCCAGGTAAATCCATGTGCAGTAAAAAGCTGGTAGCAAAGATCATTTTCATCAATTTTATATTCAAACTCCTGGGTACGATCTGCATAATCTGCTGCATTTGCTGGACTTATCGTCAACTCACCGTCTTTCTCTTTGACATAAGGATTAAATTTAGGATTAATATCTATGGCCAGCCCTAGACTATGCTGAGATAAACGGCTCGTTCCGGCAATCTCACGATAATTAAAAGCGGAGGTGTTGTTCTCTTGCATGGAAACCTCGTCATCTGCCCCATATTCATCCACCAAAAGCATTTTTTCTATTGGATATTGATTTTCATAAAGCGCGGCCATAATTTCCAAAATATCCTCAGCAATGGATTCATGTACCAAAAGTTCTCCAATATGGGTCTGCCCATCAAAACCCATATGCAATACCCGCAGATAACGCAGTTCCTCCATAGAAATATTGTCATTTTCCTGATAGGAAATCCCTGCGATTCTCTGCACAATCTTCTCCCCTGGCACTTCACTGTAAAACAGACTATCTAGCATCTGTGCCTCCATGCTGGAAACATCCACAATACTGCCTGCCTCCATCACTTGAATTTCCGCAATACTGAAAGCGGAAGTTTCCTGCATATTGGAAACGGGCTCAGTGGACGATTCTCGCTTGTCCTGAGACTGTTCCTGATTTTGCTCAGACTGATCTGCTTGACTTTCTTGGTCATGGCCGCTCATATCCTTGTTCTGCGCCATACCTTGTTCACTTACATCCTCTTTTGCAGGCTCTCTTACGCCAGGATTACTGAAAGAATCTTTTTCTTCTGGTTCCCTCTGCACCTGATAATTGTGGCTGCCAGTTTCTTCCTGGTTATTCATTCCCGCTGCCCATTTCCAAAGAATAAAAAACAACAGGCAAAACAAACAGAGTAAAATTACAGATGAAATAAAAGTCTTACGCTTCATGAACTATCTTTTTCACCTCCGCTCTCTAACTCAAAACATCATCAAATAAATTTGAAGTTCCTGATTTTCCATTTTTATAGCATTTTATTTATTGTAACTATTCATAACCCAAGCCACAGACATGCCAGCAAAGCTGTCATACGCCTCTTTTGTGGGATTATGAATAGTTACAAATTTACAATCTCAGCCTGATTATCCAGATAAGACTGCATATGTATACGAATTTTTTCATGTTCTGGCGCCGTAAGCTTACGATCTTCTCTCAATAACTGTCCCGCCTCCTCAGAAGCTGCTTTGAGAAGATCAGCATTTTGATAGATATCTCCCAACCGAAACTCCAATAATCCACTCTGTCGAATCCCAAAGAAATCCCCAGGACCACGCAATTTCAAATCTTCTCCAGCAATAAAAAATCCATCATTGGACTGGTTTAAGATTTCCAGACGCTTTTTCGCTTTTTGGGAATCTGTGGTATTAACCATAATGCAATAGGATTGCGCGTCTCCTCTGCCCACTCTCCCCCGAAGCTGATGGAGCTGAGCAAGCCCAAACCGCTGGGCATCCTCAATCATCATCACTGTGGCGTTAGGCACATTGACACCCACTTCAATGACTGTGGTAGAGACCAACACTTGAATTTCATTGCGTGCAAATTGTTCCATAATAAGATTTTTTCTGCCAGATTTCATTTTACCATGAAGACTTTCCACCACTGTTCCAGAGGAAAGCTCCAGCTTTAATTTCTCAGCATAATCCGTGACGTTCTCCATTTCCAGGCCTTCGCTCTCTTCCACCAAAGGACAGACAATATATGCCTGGTGTCCCGCAGCAATCTCTTTTTTTAAAAATTCATAAGAAGTATGCCTTGCATTCTTTCCGACCACGCAGCTTTTTATTGGCAATCTTCTTGCTGGAACTTCGTCAATAACAGAGATATCTAAGTCACCATATAAAATAATTGCTAAGGTTCGAGGAATGGGCGTTGCACTCATCACCAGAACATGCGGCTGCATTCCTTTCTGAAATAATGATTCCCGCTGTTTAACGCCAAAGCGATGCTGCTCATCAGTAATCACAAGTGCCAGATTATCATACACGGCACGATCCTGAATCAAGGCATGTGTGCCGACAATGATCGCATTAGAATAGAGCTGCATCCGCTCATAGGCACGGCGTTTTTCCTTGGCTGTCAAGGCTCCTGTCAATAGAATCACTGGAATATGTAACTGATGCAACTCACACAATTGTGTAAAAGTCTGATAATGCTGCAGTGCAAGTACTTCTGTAGGCGCCATCAGCGCTGATTGATAACCTGCCTGCGCCGCATCCAACATAGATAAAAAGGCAATAATCGTCTTGCCAGAACCTACGTCTCCCTGAACTAGACGCTGCATGACCTTCCGGCCTCGCAGATCTTGACGAATTTCCTGCAACGTGTGCTTTTGCGCTCCTGTCAATTCAAAGGGAAGATTTCGCATCACTCGATCCGCCCAAAGCCCTTCTTCCTCTTGTTGTGCCGAAAGTTCTGTCCGTTTTTGGACAGGATTTAATGGCGGAAAAATAAAATCATTGGTAACATCCTCCATCTGTTCTTTTTGCATCCCAGCAGAAAGAATAAATTGAAAAAATTCATCAAAGATCAGGCGCCGTCTTGCTTGTTCCAACGCTGCCTCATTCTCTGGAAAATGAATATTTTCTATAGCATAATTATATTCTGCAAGCCCATGCCGCGCCCGAATCTCCTCTGGCAGATAATCGACAGACAAATCCAATTCCTGTAACACTTGCTGGATGGTCTGGGAAATTTTATTTTTGCCCAAACCAGCAGTCAGAGCATAACACGGCCAGAGACAATTCTGCATGTCCTGATATTTCTCAGGAGTAAAAATTTGAGGTTGTTCCAAATGTAAAATACGCCCTTTAAGACTTACTTTGCCAAGAAATACAAACCATTGTCCAATTTTCAGAGTATTTCGCAGATAAGGCATTCGAAACCATACCAGTTCTGCTTTGATTCCTTGTTCCTGTAAAGTTAAAGAGGTGACTTGCATATTGCGTGCCGCCCGCACAAAGGGAGCTTTATCAATCCGTGCTGCAATGGCTGCTGTAATCATCACTTTTGGTCTTTTCTCACTATATTCCTGTTGTTCAGACAGCAAACTCCCACTTGTCTCTGTCTTTTTTTCCATCAATGATAACAGCTCTGTCAGAGAGGTAATCGGCGGCAGCTTGTCATAATCCTTAGGATAATGAAGGAGTATATCACCAATGGTGTATACTCCCAGATTATGAAATAACTGTTCTGTTTTCGCACCGACCCCCTTCAATACTCCAATTTCAGAAGATTTATTCATGGGATCTCTCCTCTTAATCTATGGTCTATTCCACCGAGACTACATAATAATAGATCGGTTGTCCGCCATAGTGTACCTCTATCTCACAGTCAGGATATTGCTCTCCCAATTCTTTGCCCAACTGTTGTGCCTCTTCGTCCTGTACTTCTTCTCCATAATAGATACTGATAATCGCCGAATCCTCGTCTACCATCTGATCTATCATCTCTTTGGTGACGGTCTCCATATCTTTTCCGACAGAAAGAATCGAACTATCACCGATTCCCATATAATCACCTTGCTTGATAGATTTATCATCAATCAATGTATCGCGTACAGCATATGTGACTTGACCACTCTTTACATTTGAAAGCTCCTCTGTCATGCGCTGTGCATTTTCATCTGCTGTGCTGTCTGGCATAAAATTGATCAATGCTGTAATCCCCTGAGGAACTGTCCTGGTAGGAATTACAAAAATATTTTTCTCCTCAATCAGAGACGCCGCCTGATTCGCCGCCAAAATGATATTTTTATTATTTGGAAGAATAAAGATATGATCTGCATTCACCTCATCAATCGCATTCAACATATCCTCTGTACTAGGATTCATCGTCTGGCCGCCAGCAATAATATAGTCTACACCCAATCCTTTAAAAATCTCATTGATACCCTCTCCTATAGAGACGGAAATAAATCCCATTTCCTTTTTAGGTATCTGTCTCTTCTCTTCTAGCGCCTCTTGCTGGGAGCGTCTCTTCTCATCCTCCGCTTTCTGTTCTGCGGCAGCTTTCTCGGCATCCTTAATCAGCTTTTCCTGATGCTCCTCACGCATATTGTCAATTTTAATCTTACTCAAAGAACCATAGGTCAGCGCCTGCTGAATTGCAAGTCCAGGATCATTGGTATGTACATGGACTTTTGTAATCTCATCATCAGCCACCACCACAATCGAATCACCAATTGATTCCAGAAATGACTTAAAATTTAATTCATCCTTCTCCTCAAATGTTTGATTCAATACAATGATAAACTCTGTACAATACCCAAATTTAATATCCTGCTCTGTCTGCTCGGAAATCTTTACCACACCGCTGCCTGTCTCAGCGCTCTCAATAGAGTAATCAATCTCTTTCCCCATCAGGGCGTCATATGCACCTTTTAATACAGTTACCAATCCCTGTCCGCCAGAATCTACAACTCCCGCCTGCTTTAAAACTGGAAGCATATCAGGTGTCTGGCTCAGAACATACTCTGAATGCTTGATCACTTTATCTAAAAATACAGTCAAATCATCCGTCTCACCGATCAGCTCCAGCGCCTTATCTGCACCGCCTTTTGCCACAGTGAGAATGGTTCCTTCCTTGGGCTTCATAACTGCTTTATATGCAGTCTCCACAGCTTTCTGTAAGGCATCACTCAAAATAACAATATCTAACTCTTCATGTTTACTGATTCCTTTCGTAAATCCTCGGAATAACTGCGATAAAATAACACCGGAATTTCCTCTTGCACCTCGCAGAGAACCTGAAGAAATTGCCTTTGCCAATAACGCCATATTCAAATTTTCGCCAAGATTTTGTACCTCTGCGGCAGCAGCCATAATGGTCATTGTCATATTTGTGCCAGTGTCACCGTCTGGTACTGGAAATACATTTAATTCATTGATCCATTCTTTTTTTGCTTCTAGATTTTTTGCCCCCGCCAAAAACATTTTGGCAAGCATGGGTGCATCTATTGTAGTAATTGCCACTTTCGCGCCCTCCTTAATCAATCACTCTGACACCTTCCACGAAGATGTTGATTTTTTCGATCTCCATACCAGTAAATTCTTGTACCTGATATTTTACTGTACTGATCAGATTGTCAGAAACGGTAGAAATACTTACCCCATACGAAACGATCACATGAAAATCCAGGGTGATCTTATTATCTTTAATGGCAACATTTATTCCATGATTCAAATAATCACGTTTTAACAACTTTACCAGTCCATCCTTGACATTAACGGCAGCCATGCCTACAATTCCAAAACATTCCACCGCTACAGAACCAGCATAAGTTGCGATAACATCTGTACCAATCAACACTTTACCATACTGTGTCTCCACTTGTCCTTTCATACTGCAACCTCCATTTTTTCGGTTCATTGCCCCTATTAAGAGCTATTTATTTCTTTGAAAAGACTCGAGAAAATGCTATGCATTTTCCCTCGTTAAACAGTTAAAAGCTCTCCTGCAGCTTTCTATAGACTCGAGAAAATGCTATGCATTTTCCCTCGTTAAACAGTTAAAAGCTCTCCTGCAGCTTTCTATAGACTCGAGAAAATGCTATGCATTTTCCCTCGTTAAACAGTTAAAAGCTCTCCTTCAGCTTTCTATAGACTCGAGAAAATGCTATGCATTTTCCCTCGTTAAACAGTTAAAAGCTCTCCTGCAGCTTTCTATAGACTCGAGAAAATGCTATGCATTTTCCCTCGTTAAACAGTTAAAAGCTCTCCTGCAGCTTTTAACTGTTTATATTATACCCTGTTTTCCAGAAAAAAGAAACATGTATTTTTCTTTTTAACAAAAAATTCATTTTTCACTTGCAATCTTATGTTCTTTCTGTTAGAATACTCTTGTTGTGAGTCTGCGCAAAGTACAGGCTTAGTAAGTTGCAAGGAGGTGCAATGATGGCAAAATGCAGCATTTGTGGAAAAGGTGCACATTTTGGTAAAAATGTCAGCCATTCTCATAGAAGAAGCAACAGAATGTGGAAATCCAACATTAAATCTGTAAAATGTAAGGTAAATGGAGCCGCTAAGAAGATATATGTTTGTACTTCTTGCTTAAAGAGCGGAAAAGTGGAAAGAGCCTAATCACAGTCAGCTAAGTGCAGTACATTGGAGATACCGATGTACTGCACTTTTTTATCTTATAGGATTAGGGTGTCAAAAGACACGTTAACTTTTATATGATTTTGTTTGTACCTTGAAAATTTAACACGAATTGAGTAATGCTTTGTTTCAGAACGGTTTAGCAGTGATTGTACAGATGGTTTTCTTTGTTATTTTTATGCCAGTTCAATTTTG
>CAJTIR010000060.1 GCA_910576385.1 Lachnospiraceae bacterium | reverse complement strand
GCACGCTGAATAAGGACGGCATCCCCTGCTGCCCCAAAGACCCATCCCTTCCAATGAAACGGGAAGGAAGCAAATCCCATCTCCGCTGCGGGCTGCCAACCATGAAGTTTGTATGCCCGAAAATGAAATGGGAGTGGAACAAACTTACAAAGAAATCAAAACGCGTCTGCCACTGTGAAAATCCCTGTACAGAATCCCCCTGCGGCAGGATGTTTTATATTTATCCCGAGAAAAACTTGCGCGCCTATCCCGGTACACTCCGCGGTACGGCCGGATGGGATTCCACCTATAAGATCAGGGTAACTGTTGAGAAATCAATCAACCATTTCAAGGACAGCTTCTGTGTTGCCGGGCGTAAAACGCAGAATGAAAAAACGCTTCATGCAGACTTGCTTCTTGCCGGGATTGCCCAGCTGATTACCGTAATGGTTGCGGATAAAATCCATAAACGCCAATATATCCGCAGCTTAAAGCCATTGATTGCATAATCTCATGCGTTACATACTGTTTTGCAGGCAGATACCGCTATCTGCCTTATTTCCATGCCATAAAATCCTTGTTATCCACATCCACCTCCTGTAAGTCCGGCTCAACCGGGCCTTTGCCCTATTGGAATCAAGATTTTGAACTTGTTTCGCAATTGTCTAGCAACATTAATAGCAATCATATATGATAGTGTAGGAGTTGTCAACTCCTATATTTTGAGGGATTGTTTTTTTAACCTAGGTTAAAAAAGAGGTAGTATATGATAGGGGTTAATGAGACAAATTGTCCAAATTGCGGGGGCGGTTTGAAATATTATGACAGTGTGCCCAGAATTGTACGGACAAAGGGGCGCGTTACAAGCCAAACAACAATAGATATAAGGGTTTGCATACTTATATTTTACACCAACAGCCGGATTTTTCGAAGTCCGGCTTTATTTTTTTACACAGAAAAGGAGCTGCGCACTAATTGCTTCGTGCGACAGCCTCTTTAAATTTTTTATAAAATTGGGGAGGTTATACATGTGGCAGGATAACTATAATTATTATTTATACCATCATGGCATTCTGGGCCAGAGATGGGGTAAGAAAAATGGACCGCCATATCCATTGGGTTCTTCAGATCATTCTGCATCAGAGAAGAAAGCAGGTTGGAGGAAATCGCTTGACAAACAGGGAAAAAGTTCCCATACTAAAAGTAGCAATGTCTCTAAAAGCTCTGATAATTCTGAGAAAGATGGCTTTCATTTAACAGATAAGCAGAAAAAAGCACTCAAAATTGGAGCGGCAGCAGTAGCAGCATCCCTTGCGGCCTATGGAGCATACCATTTAGCTAAATCGGGGAAACTCAATGACCTGGCAGCTATCGGTAAATCCAGAGTTGATGCTATGCTGGGGAAGGAGGCTGGAAATGACTATAGTGGTACTAAAAATTTAACCGATATACCACTATCAGAAAAAATTACAGAATCGTTAAAATCCAGTCAATCTATCATCGGTCGTAATCCAGGAGATTATACAAACAATTGCAAAGATGTTAGTCTTACAACTTGTTATGCACATTTGGGGCATGGTGATTTAAAAGCCAATGCAAACTAAAAGTGAGAAGAATGCAGTTTATTTGTGGAGTATTCCTACACTTTGAACGAAAAACCTTGAATTTATAGGGAATCTTGTTTCCATTGAGAAGACTGAAATGTTTGAAATAGAGTGAGTGTGGTTTTAATGAGGATGATATGATTTATAGATATACAAATATTCTTTTATTATACAAATATTTTATCTGTTTTACTGAGAATAATAGATAATTTAATACAAAACAAAAGCCTTGAAAAACCAATAAAAAATAAGGTTATCCAAGGCTTTCCTATTCATGAGACATCGGGGATTCGAACCCCGGACAACTTGATTAAAAGTCAAGTGCTCTACCGACTGAGCTAATATCCCATATAAATCTTTTCATAAGATGGACTTACTTACGAACGCTTCATATATTATCATATAAAATCTAAAAAGTCAATCCTTAAATTTCTATCTTTTTTGCGAAAACAATTTTAATAGTAGCAACTATAAAAATCCTATAAAATATTAGAAAAATGCTTGCCCTCAGTATATATTTTGTGTAAAATAGTATAAGCGCGTAATTTTACGTGAGAGAAAAAGAGAATCCTGATATTCAACAGGAGAGGCAGGAGGAAACAAAATGTTTATTTTAGCCCAGGAAGCAACAGGTATGACTGGATTTTCCCTGATCTGGATAGTTGTCATGCTGGTAGTGCTCTATTTTATGATGATTCGTCCTCAGCAGAAAGAGACAAAGCGCAAGAATGCCATGCTCTCTGAACTTGCCGTGGGAGACACAATTTTGACAACCAGCGGATTTTATGGAATGGTGATTGATATCACAGAGGATACTATTATTGTAGAATTTGGTAATAACAAGAATTGTCGTATCCCCATGCAGAAATCAGCCATTGCATTGGTGGAAAAACCTGAAGACGCAGTGGAAAAAGAGAATAAGTGAGGTCTTCAAAACACTCTCAGCCTTGGCAGAGGGTGTTTTACTTATATAGATGATACCGTAGAACGTTAGTTACTTTATAATAGAATACTACTATTCAGCACCTGACATCACAGCTAAGCTGTTATACAAAATGGGGAACTCAAAAGTCACGGATATTGATAAAACTATAACTTTGAATTATAATAGCCATGAAAAAGAAAAATGTCAATTCTGGTTGAAATCCAGGGTTAAATATAATATAGTAATACTGATTATAACTCAGGAAGGAAGAGAGCATATGAATTACAAGGTTGGCGTGATTTCTGGAGATGGGATTGGACCAGAAATCGTCAGAGAAGCAAAAAAAATCTTAGATAAAGTAGGGACAGTGTTTGGCCATACGTTTTCTTATGATGAAATATTGATGGGCGGTGTTTCCATTGATGCAGTGGGAGTACCTCTGACGGATGATGCAGTGGCACAGGCAAAAGCAGCGGATGCTGTGCTGATGGGGTCGATCGGGGGAAATACCACTACTTCCCCCTGGTACAAGCTTCCACCAGATTTAAGACCGGAGGCAGGACTGTTAAAGTTGCGCAAGGCTCTGAATTTGTTTGCAAATCTCAGACCCGCATATTTGTATGAGGAGCTCAAGGAGGCTTGCCCCTTAAGAGATGATATTATCGGTGATGGCTTTGATATGATGATTATGCGGGAGCTGACAGGGGGATTATATTTCGGAAATCGTGTGACCGAAGAGCGAGACGGGGTTTTAACTGCAGAAGATACACTTACTTACAATGAAAATGAGATTCGAAGGATTGCAAAACGGGGTTTTGACATTGCCATGAAGCGCAATAAGAAAGTAACCAGTGTGGATAAGGCAAATGTGCTGGATTCTTCCAGACTGTGGCGAAAGATTGTGGAAGAAGTGGCAGCAGATTATCCAGAGGTTTCATTGGAACATATGTTGGTGGATAACTGTGCGATGCAGTTAGTAAAAGACCCAGCACAATTTGACGTAATTTTGACAGAGAATATGTTTGGTGATATATTATCAGATGAGGCCAGTATGGTGACAGGCTCCATAGGGATGTTGTCATCCGCCAGCCTCAATGATACCAAATTTGGCTTATATGAGCCAAGCGGCGGTTCCGCGCCAGATATTGCAGGTAAAGGTATTGCCAATCCAATTGCTACAATTTTAAGTGCAGCGATGATGCTTCGCTATTCGTTTGATTTGGACAAAGAAGCAGATGCAGTGGAGGAAGCAGTTAGACAGGTACTGAAGGAAAATTACCGTACGATTGACATTATGCCTCAGGAGGAAGCGAAGAGAGCTTCTGTAACCCAGGTGGGAACCGTGGAGATGGGAGATTTGATTGCAGAACGGATCAGATAGAAAGTGAGGAACAAAGCTATGCAGTTGACAGGAGCACAGATTGTCATTGAGTGTTTGAAGGAACAAGGTGTGGATACTGTCTTTGGTTATCCGGGAGGAGCCATTTTAAATGTATATGATGAACTGTACAAGCACAGTCATGAGATCAAACATGTATTGACTTCCCATGAACAGGGCGCCAGCCATGCGGCAGATGGTTATGCACGCGCTACTGGAAGAGTAGGTGTCTGTCTTGCTACCTCAGGTCCAGGAGCTACCAATCTAGTGACAGGGATTGCAACCGCCTATATGGATTCCGTTCCTATGGTGGCGCTCACCTGTAATGTAGGAGTTTCCCTGTTGGGGAAAGACAGTTTTCAGGAAATTGATATCGCAGGAATCACCACCCCTATTACAAAGCATAACTTTATTGTAAAGGATGTGGCGAAATTGGCAGAGACCATTCGGCGCGCCTTTCGCATTGCCAGGAAGGGCAGGCCCGGTCCTGTGCTTGTGGATATCCCCAAGGATGTGACCGCGAATGAGACAGAATATACATCTGTATCTATAGAAAAAGAAGAGCGTTATCGAGAAAATATCACAGAGGAATCTTTGAGAAACGCTGTAAAAATGATTCAGAAGGCAAAGAAGCCGTATCTCTTTGTGGGAGGCGGGGCCGTGATTTCAGAAGCCAGCGATGAGCTCTTGGAATTTGTAGAAAAAGTGCAGATGCCAGTGGCAGATTCCCTGATGGGAAAAGGCGCTTTTGATGGAAATCATAGATTATATACTGGAATGCTGGGAATGCATGGAACCAAGACATCAAATTATGGCGTCAGCGAATGTGATTTATTGATTGCAGTGGGAGTGCGATTTAGCGATCGTGTAACTGGAAATGCAAAAAAATTTGCAAAAAATGCCAAAATTCTGCAGTTTGATATTGATCCAGCAGAGATCAATAAGAATATTATCACAGATGCGCATATTATTGGCGATATCAAGGAAATCTTGATAGCTTTGAATCAGAGGCTTGAGCAGCAGGAACACAGTGAATGGATTGAGAAGGTTATGACATATAAAGAAAAATATCCTTTAAAATATTCAGAGCGTGGATTGAGCGGGCCATTTATGATAGAAGAAATTTATAAGCAAACCCAAGGCGATGCCATTATAGTGACAGAGGTTGGCCAGCATCAGATGTGGGCGGCGCAGTTTTATCAATACAATAAACCACGTACTTTGATTACTTCTGGCGGTTTGGGTACTATGGGATATGGTCTGGGTGCCGCGATTGGGGCGCAGATGGCAAATCCTGATAAACAAGTTATTAATATTGCCGGAGATGGCTGTTTTCGCATGAATATGAATGAGATGGCCACAGCGGTGCGCCAGAAGCTGCCATTGATTCAAGTAGTTGTCAATAATCATGTCTTGGGAATGGTGCGCCAGTGGCAGACCTTGTTCTATGAACAGCACTATTCTGCAACGATCTTAAATGACAGTGTAGATTTTGTGAAAGTAGCAGAGGCAATGGGGGCTATTGGCATACGAGCTACAACCAGAGAAGAATTTCAAGATGCTTTAGCCAAAGCACTTTCCAGTCAAATGCCAGTATTGATTGATTGTATTATTGACAGTGATGATAAGGTTTGGCCGATGGTAGCGCCAGGAGCCGATATTGCAGAGGCATTTGACGAGAATGATATAAAAGAGTAGAATGAACAAAGATAGCCGTATAGAGGAGGAAGATATGAACAGAGTTTATAATTTTTCTGCAGGACCAGCCGTTTTACCGGAAGAGGTTCTGCGTGAAGCAGCAGAGGAAATGTTGGATTACAAGGGCAGTGGGATGTCTGTGATGGAGATGAGCCACCGCTCTAAGGTTTATGACAATATTATCAAGACAGCAGAAGCTGATTTGAGAGAGCTTATGAATATCCCTGATAATTATAAGGTACTATTTTTACAGGGTGGAGCCTCTCAGCAGTTTGCGATGATTCCTATGAATTTGATGAAAAATAAGAAAGCAGCCTATATTGTCACAGGACAATGGGCAAAGAAGGCATATCAGGAAGCGCAGCTTTATGGGGAGGCTGTAAAGGTAGCTTCCTCCGAGGATGAGACATTCTCCTATATTCCAGATTGTTCTGATCTGGATATCCCAGAGGATGCAGATTATGTCTATATCTGTGAGAATAATACGATTTATGGAACAAAATATAAGGAATTGCCCAATACCAAAGGACACACATTGGTAGCCGATGTTTCTTCCTGCTTTTTATCTGAGCCAGTAGATGTGACGAAATATGGTATCATCTATGGAGGCGTACAGAAGAATATCGGGCCGGCAGGTGTGGTAATTGTCATTATTCGTGAGGATCTGATTACAGAGGACACTTTGCCAGGAACACCAACCATGTTAAAATACAAGACCCATGCAGATGCAGAGTCCCTCTACAATACACCGCCTGCTTATGGTATCTATGTCTGTGGCAAGGTATTTCAATGGATTAAGAAGATGGGCGGCTTAGAGGTAATGAAACAGCGCAATGAGGAGAAAGCGAAAATCTTATATGATTTCCTTGATCAGAGCAAGCTCTTCCAAGGAACAGTGAAAAAGGAAGATCGTTCACTGATGAATGTACCTTTTGTGACAGGAGATAAGGAGCTGGACGCAAAATTTGTCAAAGAGGCAGAGGCAGCAGGCTTTGTAAATCTGAAAGGACACCGAAGTGTCGGTGGTATGCGCGCCAGCATTTATAATGCAATGCCCAAGGAAGGCGTGGAAAAATTAGCTGCATTTATGAAAAAGTTTGAAGAGGAGAATTAAGATGTTTCAGTATCATTGCTTAAATCCAATTGCCAATGTAGGCTTAGACCTGTTTGGCGAAAACTATACAAAAACAGAAGAAATCAAAGAAGCACAGGCAGTTCTGGTGAGAAGCGCAGCTATGCATGAGATGGAGCTGCCAGAAGGATTGGATGCTGTTGCCAGAGCGGGGGCAGGTGTCAATAATATCCCGCTTGACAAATGTGCAGAGCAGGGAATTGTGGTGTTCAATACCCCAGGAGCGAACGCCAATGGAGTAAAAGAGTTGGTATTTGCCGGAATGCTGCTTGCTTCCCGTGATATTAGCGGAGGAATTAATTGGGTATTGGAGAATAAAGACAGTGAGACAGTTGGCAAAGATGCAGAGAAGGCAAAAAAAGCATTTGCAGGCTGTGAGATTTGCGGGAAAAAGTTAGGTGTGATCGGTCTTGGCGCCATTGGCGTGAAGGTGGCAAATGCCGCCACGCATCTTGGTATGGAGGTATATGGTTATGATCCATATATTTCTGTCAATGCGGCTTGGAATCTGTCTCGAAGTGTGAAGCACATCAGTAATTTGGAAGATATTTATCGTGAATGTGACTATATTACCGTCCATGTGCCGCTTTTAGATGGCACAAAGAAAATGTTAAATAAAGATGCTTTTGCAATGATGAAGGAGGGCGTGGTGATCCTCAATTTTGCCAGAGATTTATTGGTGGATGAGGAAGCAATTCTTGACGCAATAAAAGCAGGTAAGGTAAAGAAATATGTCTCTGATTTTCCAAACAGTACTACAGCAGGCAAAGAAGGCTGTATTGTAATTCCGCATTTGGGGGCTTCCACAGAAGAATCTGAGGATAACTGTGCAGTGATGGCTGTTCAGGAGCTAATGGATTATTTGGAACAGGGAAATATTCGTAATTCTGTAAACTTCCCGAATTGTGATATGGGCGTCTGCGCGGCTGCAGGTCGTGTGGCAATTCTGCATAAAAATGTCAAAGGTCTGATTGGAAAGTATACGGCAGTTATGGGAAATAATAATATCAATATATCTGATATGACCAATAAGAGTCGTGGAGATTATGCTTATTCTTTACTGGATATTGATTCATCAGTGACAGAGGCGGCAGTGGAGCAGCTTAAGGGAATTGAAGGTGTGCTCAAGGTTAGAGTAATTAAATAGTTGTAACTATTCGAAACCCCATAAGCCATAGATAATGCCTCTTTCGAGAAATATGACAGCTCGTCTGGCATGTCTGTAGCTTGGGGGGAATAGTTACCATAGTTCTAGGTATATTTTATGTCAGCGAATTTGACGTAAATGAATTAGTGTTACTGGTGCGGCGTTAGCCGTGCTGGTTGACAATGGAGTGTAACTAATATGGCAACATTAAGAGAATTATCAGAGATTACAGGATATTCGATTGCTACTATTTCCAGGGTATTGAATGAAGATGAGACTTTGAAAGTGACAGAGAGTACCCGTAAAATGATCCTGGAAGCAGCAGGCAGGGCAGAGTATTCTAACAAACATCTTGCAAACAAGAAAATTAGTCCAGAGGGGTATTTGAAGGTTGGGATAGTGGAGATGGATGCCACCCAGGATTCGGGTAAGGATCCTTACTATCTCTATTTAAAAAGTGATGTGGAAAAATGTTGTTTTTCCAATGGAATGGAAACGTTCGTCATGCAGTTTGATCCAGAGGAAAGGTGTTATCGAAGTGCAGTGTCGAGAGAGTTGGATGGAATTTTGGCAATTGGGCAATTTCGGGAGGATCAGATTGCTGCAATGAGGAAGTGTTCTTCTAAAATTGTATTTGTGGATTCTTCTCCTTATCCAGAGCGATTTTGTTCGGTGATACCAGATTATGAAGTGGGTATTCGGCAGGGGATGGATTATTTGATGGAAGAGGGCCATCGAAAGATTGTATTTGTCGGACCAGAATTTTCTACAGATTCTACTAATAGGCAAGCGTTAGAACTGCGAAGAAAATTTTTTTTAGATTATTTGGAACAATGTAAGGAAATAGAACTGCAGGGTTTCTTGTTGGGGACAGAGAAACAAGGAGAGGATGCGGCAGAGCGGGTGATGGAGTATGTGAAAAACATAAAGGATGCAGAGCACAGGCCAACGGCATTTTTTGCATTTAATGAAACAGCAGCTTTGGGCGTATTGCGGGCAATTCAGATTATGGGCTATCAGGTGCCGGAGGATTTTAGTGTTTTAAGTTATAATGATACCGTTTTGGCAACTATGACACAGCCGCAGATGTCTGGAATAGGTATTCATATTGAGGAGATGGCAGAAAATGCGGTATGGCTTTTAGAGAGAGCTACCCGCTCAGAACGTATGCTTCCGTTAAAGATAGTGGTGCCTTCTACCTTGAAGGTAAGGGGAAGCGTGAAACCCGTTTATCCATTTTAGAGCGTGTCTGGAAGAAATTTCCAAACACGCTCTTAAGACTATTTCTGAAAAGGAGATATAGGAATGTATAAAATAATGACTCCTGGACCTACCCAGGTGAAAAAGAATGTTCGTCTGGCACGGGCGCAGGAATGTACCAATCCAGATCTGGATGAGGCGTTTGTAGAGTTTTACAGAGAGACATGTCAATTGATCAGCTCTCTTGTACATACGCACAATGAAACTTTGATTTTAGGCGGAGAGGGAATTTTGGGTCTGGAGGCGGCATGTGCATCTCTGACAGAACCTGGTGATCGGGTGCTGGTACTTGACAATGGCGTTTTTGGAAAAGGATTTGCAGACTTTGTATCAATCTATGGCGGGGTGCCGAGACTTTATACTGTGGATGACAAGAATCCTATTGCTCCTTTAGCCTTGGAAGGCTTTTTGGAAAAAGATCACAATTACAAATATGCCACCTTGATTCACTGTGATACGCCAAGTGGTATTTTAAATGATATTGGGACAATCTGTCCACTGTTGAACAGATATGGGATTATGACAGTGGTGGATTCTGTCTCTGCTATGTTTGGCGAGAATGTGCGCGTGGATGATTATCGGATTGACATTCTCTGCGGCGGTTCCCAGAAAGTCGTGTCTGCGCCTCCAGGATTGGCGTTTGTGACAATCAGCGACATAGCCAAAGAAGCAATGACAGCCAGGAAAACACCGATTGCCTCTTTTTATGCCAATTTAAAGGCGTTTGAGGGGTATTATGAGTCGAAATGGTTTCCATATACCATGCCCATCAGTGATATATACGGATTGCGTGCTGCACTGGATAATATTGCAGGGGATATGGGAATACTTGCACGTCATGCCCGTATTGGTGAGGCATGTCGCAAAGCGCTGTCAGGAGCAGGGTTAAAGCTGCACCTGGAAACCGGATTTTCCAATACAGTGACCGTGTTTGATGTGCCGCAGGGAACAACTGCCAAGGATATTTTGCGAGTGATGCGCGAGGAGCATAATATTTTGCTGGCAGGGTCGTTTGACAGCTTATCGGGCCAGGTAATCCGCATTGGCCATATGGGAAGCAACGCCAATGTTAGTGATATGACAAAGACAATGGAAGCCTTGGATCTGACAATGGACAAACTGGGGATAAAGCTGCGATGTTCCTTGAAAGACAAGTTTTGTGAATGGGTTTAGCGATTGACATAAGATCAATCTTGTGAGATAGTAAACAGAAAAGAAAAATGTGATTTCATACAGAAATAGTGTATTTTTCGAATGGAAAAGAAAGCGGGAACAAATATGTCAACATTAGATAAAATCAAAGAATTGAAAAGAGAACGGAATGCAGTGATTTTAGCACATTACTATGTCAATGATGAGGTACAGGCGATTGCCGACTATGTGGGAGATTCCTTTTATCTGAGCAAAATTGCGGCAAAAGCTGAGGCAGATATCATTTTATTTTGCGGAGTGTCATTTATGGGGGAAAGCGCTAAAATTCTCAATCCTGCAAAAACAGTATTGATGCCAGATATGCAGGCAGATTGTCCGATGGCACATATGGCGGATTTCAATAAGATTGAACAAATGCGTAATCAATATGCAGATCTTGCCGTGGTCTGTTATATCAATTCTACCGCAGAGTTAAAGACACATTCAGATGTCTGTGTCACCTCCTCCAATGCCTTAAAGATTGTAAAAGCATTGCCTAATCAGCATATTTATTTTATCCCAGATGAAAATCTGGGACGTTATGTAGCTTCTCAAGTTCCAGACAAACATTTTATTTTTAACGATGGCTACTGTCATGTACATACAAGTATTTCAGCAGAGCATGTCAAAAAGGCTAAGGAAGATCACCCTGGTGCAGAAGTTTTGGTACATCCAGAATGCACAATGGATGTGCTTGCATTTGCCGATTATATAGGAAGCACATCAGGAATTATTGATTATGCCACAGCCAGCAAGGCAAACGAATTTATTATTTGTACAGAACTCGGTGTTTTATATGAATTGAAGGTCAAGAATCCAGACAAACATTTTTATGCGGCAGGGCATCAGCAATTCTGCCCTAATATGAAGCGAATCACTTTAGAGAAAGTGGCTGAGACATTGGAACAAATAACAAATACCATTGAAATGGAAGAAGATATGCGCATTCGGGCTAAGAAACCATTAGAGCGGATGCTGGAATTAGGATAAGATTTATGAATTGATAGGGCTTGTCTGAAAGCAGTTTTCAGACAAGCCCGAATTGTTGAGTTTTATGTTTGGGTATATGTATCGTTTTTCTCTTTGAGATACCGTGCCAGATATACGAAAGGCGTATCTGCCAGACTAGTGACTATAAAAATAAGGTAACTGGCAAATGCGATGGAAATCAGCGTTTCTGTGTTGTGTGTGCCGACAAAAGCCCCCCAAGTAAATAGTACGGTATTTAAGAGTTGAGAGATTAAGGTAGAGCCATTGTTGCGCAGCCACAAAAATTTCTTGCGGTCTCCAAATTTTTGGCTGGTGAATTCCCACCATTTATGGTAAGCCCATACATCAAAGAGCTGCACAATCACATACACTGCAATCCCAACAATCATCAGCCGCGGCGTATTGGAGAATACCGTGCGGATGGCAGGGGAGGCAAAATCATTTTCATTGGGCAGATACAGCATCCAGGATTGACTGATGAAAATGAATACTATTGAGGTAGCAATGCCCATCCATACGGCATGTTGGGCTTCTTTTTTGCCGTAAAGCTCACTGAGGATATCCGTCACCAGGAAGGTTGAAGCGAAGAGAATATTTCCAAGCGTCATCTCCATGCCAAAGGCATTGATAACGATCAGCACTTCAATATTTGCGGCGATCGTTGCTACAATGGTCCACAGATACAGCCCTTGTTCCTTGAATAGTTTAAATAAAAACAGTACAGCAGCGTAAGTGAGAAAGAGAGATAAGATCAAAAGTATTTCATTCTGCATGTTCTACCACACCTCCTACGCCAAAGGCAGTATTTTCCATCAAAATATCCACACGGCAGTTTTCTATGTATTTGGGGTACAATTCTTTGGCAAATGCAGCGATCACCTTTGGATCTGGCTTAATCGGTTTTCGATTTTCCTGCATGATATTGATGCAGATTCGTTCAAAATGGGCAAGTCCGATCTGAATATCCTGCTCCATATGATCTACCGTCTGACCAGGGATTCCCATCAAAAGACATACTTCGTCAAAGTATTTTGCAATCTCCTCAGGATTGTCAACATCAAAGCCTTTATCCAGATAACTTTCCCGAAACAGTGAATCAAATGTTTCTACACCTGTCTTGATTTTTAATTCGATTCCTAAATCAGCAAAACGTTTTCGGAAATCTTTAATTGATTCCCGGTGCCGCCAATGGCATTCAAAATGTACCTGAGAAATCTGTTTTTTCTGACTAACTTCTCCAATCAGATTTAAAGTTTGTTCATCCAAATCTACAAAACTGCCAGAGTTAATTACTTCAAGTTTTCCATGTACTCCAGTTACTTTTAAAAGCTGTTCTCTGTTTAATGTAAAATTTGCAGTTTCATCTGTGGAGGAATCCAGATGATAGTCGCAAAAGCGGCAGCGCCTCCAACTGCATCCATGTCCGCGTAGCATAACAATCTCGCGGGGATTTTTCTCTGTGATTACCGCATAACGGTTGGGGTTAAAATCTTTCATAAATTATCCTTTCTGACAGTTAAAAAACAAATGTCGCGAAAGCGACTCTCCGCAGGCAAAGAATCCTGCTTTGCAGGATTCTTTGTCCTGTGTCCATGCTTGCTGCTGTAAACGGCAGCACAAAAACGGCATATCCCAGTGCAAAGCACAGAAAAAAGCCGTTTTCTCAAATCCCTAGTTTTGTTTAGAGACAGGATGGTCACGAACTGTCTTATAAAATTTTCGTATTTGATTATACTATGCCTGTACAAAAATTGCAAGAGGAATTATTTTTGAGTTTCCCCATTTTTTATAATCACTGATATTTTAGCACCAAAAGGTCTTGCTGCCTTTGGCAGCATAGACATCTTGCACAAAAAGCGTCTGAAAAGCTAGCTTTTCCTAACGCTTTTATGTGCAAAGTGGGGTTGTCGCAGTAACATAAATTACAATTTATAGATTCGTTCAAAAGGTTTACATTGCAGAGCAATGCAAACAATATGCACAAAAATCATTCTGGGAAGCTAGCTTCCCAAGATAATTTTTGTGCATTCTGTCTTTGCCGCTTTAGCGGCAAGACCTTTTGAACGAGCGGAGATATTACTGCGACAACCCCCTTTTGGGGCTATGGATTACAAAATGGGGAAACTCAAAGAATTATTCTTTTGCCTCCACGAACCATTTTGGTTCTTCAAAATATAGATAGCTCTGTTTATTATCTATTCTGATGGTATATCGAATGCCTATACCGCCAGCTTTTAACGAAGCTGCCCGGCGAACATCCAGCACGCGGTTTATCTCATATATTGTTCCGTCTTCCCATAAAAGAGAGAGCGGTATTATTTTTCCTTCTGTATCAAATTTTGCTGTCACTTCAACAAATACTTTTCTTGCCATATTGCATACCTCTCGAAATAAGATAATTTAATTTTTGAAAAATGATTCAGGATGAATGATATGATCATCTTTCGGGTTTAAGGAGGAGAGCTGCCGGTCAGAGAGCTGAAGTCCTGTTTGTATGGAAAAATGTCCGAATCGGTTTCGGATATTGTCTATAGCGCTTTCTAGCGCCTCTTGTCTTTGAATGCTTGAGATTTCTGGCAGCAAAGAGAGCTGCTCATATTCATTCAGTGATAGATTGCAAGCGCGGACACTGAGTGAACGCACAGGCTTACCAGATGTGTGGTGGCGTTTATATAGTTCAAATGATTTTTGAAGTAATGCTTTTGCGGTTCGGTTTGGGTAGGAGAGCTTGCCCTGACGCTCATAACTGCACAACTCATTGTCGCGAACGCCAATTTGTACCGTGTTGCAGACAAAACCATACTCACGCATCCTGGCAGATACGCTTTCACATAGTACCATGAGGGTAATGCGGATATCTTCATCTGTAATAAGATCACGTGGGGTAGTGGTGCTGTTTCCAATGGATTTTATCAAGGATTTTGCACCGATGTTCGATACAGGAGAGGTGTCCAATCCATTGGCGAACATCCATAGCATCACGCCATTTTGTCCAAGTATACTGTGGAGAAAATCTTGCTCTGTCTGTGCAAGCGACCCAATTGTTTGGATGCCGTATTTTCGCAGCTTCTTATGCGTTGCGCGTCCTACATAGAGAAGATCGCTTACAGGCAGCGGCCAGACAATCTCTCGGAAATGATCACTGGTGATAACTGTTGTGGCGTCTGGTTTTTTCATATCACTGCCAAGTTTTGCGAATATCTTATTGTAGCTTACGCCAACCGAAGCAGTTACACCAAGTTCAAATTTAATTCGTTCCCGCAATTTGTCGGCAATTGTTTTTCCATCACCAAATAGATGCGCGCTGCCTGTAACATCCAGCCAGCATTCGTCAAGACCATAGGGTTCCACCTGATCTGTATATTCACTGTAGATTTCTTTTGCAATCTTTGAATATTTCATATACAGTTCGTAGTGGGGCGGTACAAATATAATGTCAGGACATTTCTGCCGTGCCATCCATAGTGGATTTCCTGTGGCGACACCACAAGCTTTGGCAGCATAATTTTTCGCCAGTACAATTCCATGTCTGGCTTCTGGATTACCGGCAACTGCAACAGGTTTCTCACGCAGTGCAGGGTTATATAAACACTCTACAGAAGCGTAAAAGTTGTTTAAATCTGAGTGTAAAATGACTCTTTCCATAAACATCTCCTAAAACAATAAAGAACAAGTGTTTTTATATGTTTATTATACACTGCACTATAAAATGATTCTACCGGTAATTTATGGGGAAAACCGTGTGATAAGATAAAGTCAAGCGTGTATTGCATGTAATTCACTAGGAATGGAAAATGATTTTTAACTGCGTCAATGATATAAAAGGTCATTGACTTTATTTTTGAGTTAGTATATACTAACTTATATGTGATTGAGAAACTATTAAGTTATCTAAGCTAGTATCAATACCCTGGCAGAGTTAGAAAGGATGAAATTGGAATGGGAACATTTGTGGTTGGTATCATTGTGGCGCTTATTGCTTTACTGGCATGTTTTAGCATCTATAAAGATAAAAAAAGAGGAAAGTGTTGTGGTGGCTGCAGCGGCTGTGCCGGCGGATGTTTAAAGCGAAGTACAGACAAGGAAACCTTCATAAAATAATTATAAAAAAATTAATATTCACCTTCTGAAAATATGTTATGATAACATAGTATTAACATGTATCTATCACATTGTTTGGGAGGTGTTTTGTTTTGAAGAAAAAGAGAAGACATATTGGATTGTTGGTTGTGACAGGGGTTTTAGTAATTAGTGCAGGGATTCTGTTTGTGGGAAAAGATATAATTTTACAGCAAGTGAAAGTGAAGGCTGCCAAAGAAATTGGTAAGAAACTGCTGACAGAGCAGTTTGGAAAGACCATTGATGTGGGCGGACAGCAAATTGATGTGTCAGAGATTGTGGAGGATATGGATCAAGAAGATGTGGAGACAATCACTGGTATAGCAGAGAAATATATTTCACCGGAAAATATCAAGCAGGCGGCGGGGATGGCGGCCAACGGGGATGTAGAAGGATTGAAGGATCTGGCTGGGGATCAGGTGTCTGAGGAGGATATGGCACAGCTGCAAGATCTTTATGAAAAGTATAAAGATCAAATTCCAGAAAATATTCCAGAGGATATTCCTATACCATAGCATATAGATATTTGATAAATATGGGAGAAGATGGAGAGTTTTCTGATTGTACAATGGGGATATGATGTTATCACACTTAGGATTATGAATGTATATGGCCGCAGTTGAGGTATAAACTTGAGGGAAGGTTACACTTTTATGGGAAAGCAGTTGACAGTGATATAGTAATATTTTATAATTTTACTAGTGATTTATTAAAAAATACATGACAATTGCACAAAAAAATAGGACTAAAGTGTGATCGGGGAAGGTGGATATACAGAATGAGTATTATCAATGTAGATGAACAAAAGTGTGTAGGATGCAATGCATGTGTCAGGGCATGTCCTGCAGGTGAGGCAAATGTAGCGCGGATGGATGCGAATGGGCAGCTTCGTATCTTGATTAATGATGACAAATGTATTAAATGTGGCGCCTGTATCAAGGCATGTTCTCATGGAGCGAGGACTTTTCAGGACGATACGGAGACTTTTTTGGAGGATTTGAAGGCAGGAAGGGAATTAGCAGTGATTGTCGCCCCTTCCATTAAGATTTCTTTTGATGGTCAATGGCGCCATGTGCTTTATTGGATTCGCGCTCAGGGAAAAGCGAAGATCTATGACGTAGGGTATGGAGCGGATATCTGTACTTGGGCACATCTGCGTTATCTTCAGGAGCATCCAGATAAGAAGATTATTTCTCAGCCTTGTGCCGCAGTCGTGAATTATGTGCTTCGCCATAAGCCAGAGTTAATCCCGCATCTTTCACCAATACAGAGTCCGATGTCATGTATTGCAATTTATATTAGAAAGATATTAGGATTTAAGGGCAAGATAGCAGCTATTTCTCCTTGCATTGCCAAGATTGACGAATTTCGGGAGACCAAGCTGATTGATTATAATGTCACAATGGAACATTTAAAGAATTATTTTAAGGAGCAGAAGATTACATTTCCAAGAGAAAAGATATACAGTGAATTTGAATTTGATGCTGCGCAGGGATGGGAGGGAAATATTTTTCCCAGGCCAGGCGGACTGATGAAAAATCTTTTGGTTCATGCACCAGAGATGGAGATTACTACATCAGAAGGAGCAGGACAATTATATGAGGAATTAGATACTTATCTGGAGCAGAATCAAGATACACTTCCAACAGTGTTTGATGTGCTCAATTGTGAGTATGGATGCAACGGGGGGCCTGCGATTGGAAAAGACTGCCAGCGCTTTATTATGAATGATATTATGCATCAGGTAGAACGTTACAGCAGAAAGCAGCGGCGTGCCAATACGACAAAAAAGGGTGTAGATAAACAGTATGAAGAATTTGACCGTACTTTGCAGGTCAAAGATTTCATGCGCACCTATCAATCTAAGAAAACGCAGAGCGCTGATATCACAGAGGCACAGATTGAACAGGCATATAAGACATTGAAGAAAACTACAAATGTGGAACGTCACTTTGACTGTCATGCCTGCGGCTATAAATCCTGTCGGGAGATGGCAATTGCACTTGCGAGAGGGATAAATGAGAAGGAAAATTGTCATGAATATATGATGAAAATGATTGGAGAGGAACGCCAGAAGGTTTCTGAGGTAAATCAGGAAGTTGTATCGATGAATCATGAGTTGATTGAAATTGTGGGAGAACTGGCACAAAATATTGACATAGTAAGATCAGAGGCAGATTCTATTCGCAGCGTGGGCGCAAAAAGTTCAGACGATATGCAAGGCGTGTCTGGTCATATGAATGAGTTAAAACAATTGAATCAAAAAATTATTGACGCTATGGGAAATATTAATGAGAGTGTGGGGAAATATAATGCTATGACCCATGATGTGGAGAAAATTGCAGGGAAAATCAATCTGTTGTCGTTGAACGCGGCTATTGAAGCGGCACGTGCCGGAGAAGCGGGAAGAGGGTTTGCTGTGGTGGCCACAAACATCCGTGAACTCTCAGAGAGTTCCAAGTCTTCTGTGGGCAGCGCCAGGGAGAATGATGAAGCGATTCAGGCAGCATTTGATGATATCAATGTAGTGGTGGATAAGTTTGAGACTACAATTGGAGAGCTTCTGGCAGCAGTGGAGGAGGCAATTGTCGGGGCAAAACAGACTTCTGAGAACAGTGAGCATATTAAGCTCTCTATGGACAAGGTATCTCTGATTGCTGATCGTGTGCAGGAAGTGATACAAGAGACCAATAATATCTTAAATTAAAGGTAATAATTCACAACTTTATGCCGCAGACATGCATCATTATGCTCGAGTCCACTCATAAATAGTAAAGAATCTCGCTTGGCGAGATTCTTTGTCTGCAATGGATTGTTTTACTGTTCCACAGAAGGTGTTATACTCAGATAGAAAATAACGTCTGTTTTTTGGCGTTGCATATTAAATCTATATCAATGGTGTGGTTTCATTTGCCATTGTAGACAATTGCGAAACAAGTTCAAAATCTTGATTCCAATAGGGCAAAGGCCCGGTTGAGCCGGACTTACAGGAGGTGGATGTGGATAACAAGGATTTTATGGCATGGAAATAAGGCAGATAGCGGTATCTGCCTGCAAAACAGTATGTAACGCATGAGATTATGCAATCAATGG
>CAJTIR010000059.1 GCA_910576385.1 Lachnospiraceae bacterium | reverse complement strand
AACAGGCAATCTTAATGGCACAGTTTCAGGGATATAAAATCAAGCCAGCTACTGAATAAACCTTAACTTTGCTACATATTCAATTTTTAATTGACCACCGCAAGATGGTCTGTTTGCTATGCCCTTATGGAAATGGATTATCTCTACTATTCTTTTTCAACCTTCTACCTCTTTCTTTCCTTAAATTTGATTTTTTGATAAAGAAAGAGCTTTGATATGTAAATCCCCCGCCCTTTGTGGTACAATAAGGGCAGGGGAATCCTTTTGGAGAACCCCGTGCGGGCATCCGGTACATTCTGTTTGGCGATAGGCTGTGCCGGGTGTCCTGTTTAGTCCGTTCCCAAAGTACATACAAAACTCCTGATTTTGGCTTTATGCCAAAGGTTTACAAGTTCCATATTCAGTTGTCGTTTTGCACTTCTGGACACAATGTCCAGAAGCCGCTATTTAGTTGTAGTTGGAGAATTATCCTCCTGCCCGCTGACTTCCCCGCAGTCAAACGCTTCATCCACCTCTGTATTTGGAGTAACTTTCATGTGCTGCAGATGCTTCACATAGTCCTCAATGTCAAAGGTGTTTTTCGGGTCATAATCGGACAGCTCTTTGTACCTGCTATGCTTCGTTATATCGAATTTATCCGAGAAGAATGGTCTGACGCCTCTAAGCTGCATGATACATTTCCCGCCGTCCATGACCGCAATCTCATCCTGGCTCATCAGCGCCTTCCCGGTCTTTTGGTAATTCAGACCGTAGGACTGTGATGTACCCCTTGTGTCGGAAGTGTTGTAAAGGTCAATGGTTTCCTTTCCTAAAACATCTTCCAGCTCTTTCAGCGTGGTCTTTTCCTTCCCTCCGAGGAATAAGGTGGTGTCACAATTCCCTTCGATTGTGTCAGCGTTGTCCTTATAAATCGCCTTTAGCTGAGATTTTGACTGTAAAATGATAGATGCCGATATTTCCCTGCTCCGGATTGTGGCGATCAGCTTCTCAAACTGCGGAATCTGCCCGATGTTCGCAAACTCATCCAGCAGCATCCTCACATGAATCGGAAGCCTGCCGTTATAAACATCATCCGCCTTGTCACAGAGCAGGTTAAAGAGCTGCGAATACATGATCGACACCACGAAATTAAATGTGGCGTCCGTATCTGAAATAATGACAAACAACGCTGTTTTCTGCTCCCCAAGCGTGTCAAGCTCCAGATCGTCATACTCCATAAGGTCACGCAGCTCTTTAATGTCAAACGGAGCCAATCTTGCGCCGCACGAAATAAGGATACTTTTTGCCGTCTTGCCAGTGACGTTTTGTAAAGGACTTTTTAATCAAATTCACAGAAAATTTACATTTGAATGGCTAAGAAACAAACTGCTCAATAGTCTAACCGAAAAATCGCACGAATTTTGTAGAAATGTGGGCATACTTGTGATAAAATAATTTTGTCATATAGTCCAACAAATGGAAATAGGTGCTAGGTTGCAGCTACAATGCATTACTTTTATGAATCACAAAATATGAAGGAGATGAAATTATGGCTAAACGAGTTTATATTAGTGCTGATTATTCGTTTGATAGTGGTGATAGAAATGTCGTTGCTGTTCTTAATCAATGGGGTACTGATAATTTGCATAAAGTAGATTTTATAGATATGGCTAAAGTGGTTTCTGGTAGTATTTCAAACGATCCTGATTGTCGTCCTTGTGACTTAAAACAGGAGTTTAATCAACAGATAAATGCGTCTTCTGCTGTTATTTTTGTGGTGGGTGATATGACCGCCTATCGTAAAGCAGGCAGTAGCTGTTCACGGGCAACGGAAGAAAGGTTAAACTGTAGTTGTACTCCATATAAGCATAATGCCAATGGTTCCAAAATGTGCAAAGTATTTCAAACCTTTTCACGAGAAGAAGATAGTGACGTTGGCAACATAAATTCATTTTCATATCTTCGCCATGAATTTGAGCAAGCCAAAAAACGTAAAAAACCAATTATTGTGGTTTATAATTCGTTACGTAAAGAAACAAGTTGGCTCCCTTCATACATGAAAGATTATGAATCAGATGCACAGCCTTTTTGGATAAAGAATTACCTTGGTGAAAAAGTTGGTAACTACACCTACATAAAAAGGGTTCTTGGATATGCTTAAATTTTTAAGAAAAAGTGGTACATGGGCACTGAGCATAATTACAGTGATTTTTACGTTTGTTCCTGAAGCAATTTTTGAGAAATGTAAACTACTTCCATTTTTCTCTAATGATATGAATATTGTATTAACTCGTGTTTTGTCTTTTCTTATCGTGCTTTTATTGACGATAGGGATAAGTGCTCTATATTTATATCGTCGAAAAAAGATTTGCATAAAAGGAAACAATTATAGTATTCAAATTGAATATGGCGATTTGCTTGAAATGAGGAATTGCAAAAAAGTAATTACCTTTGATGAATGTTTTACGACAAAGGTAGGTGATTCTCCTTCAGATGTAAAACCAACTTCTATATGTGGACAGTACCTTGAAGAAAATCCTATACAAGATATGCAAAATTTAATTGATAACGCACAGCTAAAACCCATGAAAAGCAAATCAAAATATCGCAACAAAGTTAGATATGAATCTGGTATAATACTACCAAATGGCGAGTATTTATTGATGGCATTTGCAAAATTAGATAAAGACGGACTGGGAAGATTTTTTTCTTATGATGAATTTCTCGAATGTTTATCGTTGTTCTGGAAAGAGATTGATAAATATTATGGGCAGAATGATGTATGTATATCTATATTAGGCTCAGGACTTACTCGTATAGGTGACACATCTTTTACTAAACAAGAATTGCTTGATATAATAATTGGGTCGTATAAATTAAGTCGTCATAAAATAAAATTTCCCAATAAGTTGCGTATTGTATGCAAAAAGAGCGAAGATTTTTCCTTAAATAAAATTGGCGAAAACGTATAATAAAATGCAAGACTATAACAAGTAAATATGTTTTTGTTAAACAAAAAACCGGGAACCTGTTTTTAGATTCCCGGTCAGTACCATTTATGCTGTCTGTTCCGCTTTCAGTTTTTTTACTTCATCAAGAGAAAGTCCAGAAATATTCGCAATTTCTTCCAGAGCATATTTTCCAGCTGACAGCATACGAAGAGCGACCTCTTTTAAAGATTCACTTCTCATATCTTCCATAATTTTACACATCTCGCTCACTCCTTTCGGATTCTCTTTTAGATATCGTGTTCGGTTTGCCATCAATTCAAAATTCATATCATCTGCTTTGGTACAATTAAAATCGTGCATGAGTTTTCCTATATCGGATTCTCCACGATATTCACCATTCACATAAAGGATATGCTCCCCATCTTCAAAAGATTTACCCGTTGCAAGATTGATTCTCTCAATCGGGTAAACAGCTTCGCCCTGACCATAAAAATCTTTTTCAATAATAAAAATTGTATATGTGTCCGGTAACTCTTTAAATTCCTGACCTGAATGGAGATTTTCTATATCCATTACGCTTGAATGATATCTTGCCCTGTGTGGGTCTGCTCCCTTGTCCTGCCTCTGGACTTCTAAATCATATTTTTTCCCATCTGAATCCGTTCCATATGCGTCCAAGCAGATAGAACGTGCCCCAGCCAGCCTTTTCATATCCTTCTGTGTTTCACAATCAGTAATAATTAAATCCGGTTTATCAGTGATAATGCGTAACACAAATTCAGCCAATGGAATGTTATCCTTGAAAAGACAACGCATAAAGTCATCATCGATTGGCCTTAACAAACGCAAACGTTGCAAATCTTCCTGATGTTGCTTATCCGTCACTGTCAATCTTCCCACCTGCTTTCCCTTCTGTTTTCGTATCTCCATACTACCATAAACCTCCTGATTTTACAAGCCGGGAGCCAGCGCATTTCTGATTCCCGGCCTGTTTCTATTATCGTTTTTACATCTGCTGTATCTCATTTTTCAGCATACGCTTGATTTTGTCGCTCATGGTTTCCCTGCTGGTCTTACTGAAATGAACCCTCACAATGTAGGTAGTCCGGCCAATCTTCTTCACCAGTGCGGGAGCGTCCTTATCTGGTGTCGTGGTGGTAATGTCCTCTGTGATTTTCTCGCTGCCCATAAATTCTCCTTTACATACAATCAGGTTTTGTTATCCCTTACTCACAATCTCTTTCGCCGCCGCTTTGGTCGCTCTGGCTCCTTCCTCCCGGAAATTTTTACCGGAAAAAAGAATCGGCGCACACCGTTCCAGTATGCGGTCATAAATCCTTGCGTGGGCAAGGTCTGGCGGGTTCTTGATTTCTTCCAGTTTCAGGTTTGTTGTGACAATCAACGGCTTCTTACTCCGATATCGGCTGTCAATGACGGTGAACATCTGCTCCATGGCATACTCGGTACTGCGCTCCACTCCTAAATCATCAATGACAAGCAGGCTGTAATCGTCCAGGCTGGCGATAAAGGCCGCCCTGTCCTCGGCAAACACGCCGGTCAGCCGGTTCAGGATAGACGGGAAATTTGTCATCAGAACCGGCACGTCACGGTCAAGCAGGGCATTGGCAATACAGCCAGCAAAAAAGGATTTCCCGGTTCCCACGTCACCAAAAAGCAGAAGGCCGACATTGTCCCGGTATGCCTTCTTCCAATGCTCCACATAGGCATGGGCTTTCTCCATGACGGGATTCTGGCCGTTATCATTGGCAAAAGTGTAATCATAAAGGTATCTGTCCTGAAGCCCCTGCGCCTTCCGGCGTTTGACACGCTCCATGCGTTCCCTCTGTTCCTCCAGGGCTTTCCGTTCCTCCTGCGCCTTCTGCTGGCAGGGGCAGAGGCAGCGGGGCATGAAATAGCCGGAGCCTCCGAACCTCGGCACAACGGTCTGGCGGCTGCCATGGCATTTCTTACAGTGGATAAGCCCGTCAGCCGGTTCTATGTATTCGTCCCCGGCAAGCGCCATATCCCCGGCGGCCCGGTCAATGGCCGCCCGGACTTCTGCGGTAATCTCAATCATATGGTTTCTCCTTCCTCTACGCTGTAATCCCGGTTCCGGGCAGGCGGTTTCTCCTTCTTTTTGTCGGCGTTCGCCCAGCGCCGGATTGTGGCGGCGTGGTTTTTATATCCTTTTCCGCTGGATTCCATGTACTCGGACAGCCGCTCAATGTACTGTTCCCAAAGAGAGGGAAGTTCTGTTTGGAGTTCTGCCAGTTCTGCGGAAGATAGAAATACATTCCGGTATCTCCCATAGGCGTGTGTCATATCCCCCTCTCTATTCTCTATACTCTTATCTCTAATCTCTTTATCTCTATACTCTAATATAGGCGGACATTTGTCCACCCGGCCATTGGACGGACAAATGTCCGTTTCCCCGGACGGGAGCAGGTTCTGGCGTTTCAGCCTCATACGCTCCTTTTTCTTCCGCTCCCCCTCGCTGGAAGACTGGCCGATCAGCAGCTGGATGTCGCTCATGTAATAGGCCCCGTCCGTCAGTATCTCCACAAGCCCAAACTCCTGGAATATCTTCAAAGCCCGCTCCACCGTGCCTACCTGATGCCGGGTAAAGGTAGCTATGGTCTGCACGGTATGGGGCAGATAGTCATTCAGCAGGAGTACGCCGCTGCTTTTCAGCGACATCAAATACATCTTGAGCAGGAGATTGGAGTACAGAAGGCCGTCCTGCATACTCTCCAGGATGACCATGGTTTCGCTGTTATAAAAATTCTCTTTCAGCTTGAGGTAATAAAATCGTCGGTTCTCTGTCATTTAGTTGCTCCTTTTGTTCTGAATAGCTTTTTTAAGCCTCTGTACGCATTTTAAGGCGGCTTTTGGGGTGTCAGTGATAAAAAGTATTGCCTCCCCTCCGACACGCTCCGAAAGTGCCTGATTTACAAGGTTTTTTCCGCTTCTAAAGCGTGACATAAGCGCCTTTGTTTCCGTTTGCGCTCTGTGGCGTGTTTCCGCTTCATACGGGCGGCACATTCCCTACAGTATTTCGCCCGGTTGGAGCCGGGCAGGAAAAGAGCGCCACACTCGCTGCACCGCCTGCTTTCCAGCCGGTGGTAAAGCGCCGTTTCCAGCTGGTGGTCTAAGGGCAGCACCGCCACACGGAACCAGCGGCAGAGCAGGGAGTGGGAAATGCTCTGGACACAGACGCACCCGTCCCCCTCGTCAAGCGCCATACACTGGCCGTTGTCGTAGTTGCAGCACTCACGCACCAGCCGCCTCGCCCTGCGGTACTGCCGGTAGTCCATGGCCGGGATTCGCTCATGCCGCCTGTTTCCCATATCTCACCTTGCAGCGGCACAAAGACGGCTGCCCTTCCCTGAAAAGGAAAACTGGCTCCGGCGCTTTCGCCCCCGCAGGCGCTGGCGGCGTGGGCGGCACGGGTATCTTTACGGTGATGGTAATTGTCATGGTGATAAACTGCTGTGTCATAATTCCTGTTCCTCCTTCTTTCTGGCTGGTTCATTTTCCGTCCTGGCCAACTGCTCCGCTGTCTTTTTCAGGTTCTCCACCGCCTTGATGTCCTCCCGCATGGCTTTCATTTTCTGGTACTGTACCGATTTCTCCGCTTTCAGGCGGTCGGCCTCGGCCTGCCATTTCTTCGGGGTGATTTCTTCGCCGTTAGCTTTCAGCTTTTCCAGATACCGGACGGCGGCCTCATATAATGCCAGTTCCGCACTGTGCTTCTGCTCAAACTGCTCCTTTTTCTTTCCCGGCTTCATCTTGTCAAGCTGGCGGCGGGTTCCTTTGTTCCTCTCGTATTTCTCCCACATGGAGAGATGTTCGTCCAGCACTTTAATACGCCGCTCGACGGTGACAATCTTCCCACGAAGGGAATAGTAATCTTTGTTCATGGCGGCCACTTTTTCATAAAGCTGCTCCATGGAAGTAATGTGGTTGCCGTTCAGGAAATTGAACAGGGCAGCGCTTTCTTTCAGGTTCCTTATCTTCCCATACCGGGAGCCGGGTTTCCCCTCTGACAGCTGTGCCTCGTAAAGCTGCGCCATGATACTGTCTTTTCTTTCCGGTTTCCCCGCCTGCTCCTTTGTCCATTTATAGAGCCGGGTAATCCTTGCTTTAATCTCCTTTAGCAGCTTATTGTCGGCGGCAATCTGGCGATTGATATTTCCCTTCTCTGTGGCAATGCCTTTCCGCTCCATCTGGCTAGCGGCAACGCCCAGATGGATAGAAGGTATCTTGTCAATGCCCTGACGCTCGTAGGAACGATGGTCAATCCGTTCCGGCCTGCCCGCCGCCTCCAACGCTCTGTTGGCGTAAGCTGCCCAGGCAGCCCGCCACCTCTCTACATTTCCCTTGTCGTTCCAGTCGGTGGTGTCCTCCCGGTGGTTCTTCCAGCCGCCTTTGCCGTTGGGGATTCGCTGGCCGCTTTCGTCCAGTTCGTAGACCTTCCGGCATTTCGCTCCCCACTGCCCGTCCTCCTTTAGCGGCCTGATGGTGAGCATGACATGGAAGTGGGGATTTCCGTCTTTCTTGTCATGGATAGAAAAATCCGCACACATACCGGCGGCGACAAAAGTATCGCTGATGAAGGAGCGGGCAAGCCGCAGCTGTTCCTCCCGGTTTAGTTCTACCGGCAGGGAAATCTCTATCTCACGGGCAAGCTGTGCGTCACTGGTCTTTTCAACCATTTCCACGCTGTTCCAGAGGGTGTTTCGGTCTTGGTACTCCGGCGGGGCATGGGGTGGCAGGATAATCTCGGAATGGACAACGCCCCTCTTTCTGGTGTAATCATGGGTAATCCCGTCCCATTCGTTGGTCATTTTCGTTCCGCTCCGGTAAGCGGCAGCGCCCACGGCAGACTTGGCCTTACTGCGCTTGATGATTTGAACGGGCATATGAAATATGGCTATGGCGGTTCGCCTCCTTTCGGGTGGGATATATCAGCTTCGCTGGAAAGGGCAGACGCAGGGCGGGTGTCCTTTCCGGCGGAGCGCACAAGGGGTTTGGGGAGTGTAGCACCCCATTGCGTCCAGAGGACGCCACGCCCCCGGCAGGGCGCACGCACCGGAACGGTGTATAAGTGCGCCGTTGGATTTTTAAGATTGCTGTATACCTTGGCTTTCAGGCTCGTTTTTCAGCAGCCGCACAACTTCCGGCAGGCGGGAAATGGCGGATAAAAATGCTTTGGCTTCCTCGCCGGTCATGGCGGTAGTGGCAGGGAAGATACTTTCCAGGATTGCCCCATGCTCAATCAGGCGGCGTGTCCTGGCTTTCCGCTCTGCGTCCGTTTTCCGGTTCAGGAGAATCTTCTGGCGGTTCTCTAACTGGCGGATTTCTGTCTTTACTTTTTCCTGCTGGCTTTTCAGCTTGCCTATATCTGGCATTTGTAATCACCTCCTTTCGGGCGGTAAAAAAGACAGCCGTTTCCGGTTGCCCTGCTGTGATTTGGATTCTGTTGTCTGTCACCGTTCCTGCGCCGGCGGCTTCTTGTCCGGGTAGAGTTTCCCGGCCATGACAGCGGCATGGTTCCTGATTCTGATTTCTCCCCGGTTCTCACTGGCTCTGGCATTCTTGTAACCCTCGTCAGAGAGGAAAAAGCGGTATCGCTCTCCGGGGAATCCCATCTGGCTGTCACTGTTCAAAATATCCACCGTTACCATATGCCTTGTTTCCGGCAGGAACCGCTCCATACCTGCCAGGTCATGCCCCTGCAGAACCGGCTCCCCCTTCCCGGCTTTGGCAGCGGCAAGCCTCTGGCGGATAGAATTATCCCGCTTTTCGATAAAGGCGGCCCGGTTATCCGCAATAAACCGGCTGCACTCCGGCTCCGCCAGTTTTTCCAGTTTCCGTATGGTATTCCAGGCAATCACTTTTGAGAGTAAATCGTCCTTCCTTTCCAGAACCGGCACAATCTCTTTCAGCCCGGCAAGGGTTTCTTCCTTCGTTGGTGCGGCATACTGGTAGAGCATTTCCAGTTCGCTTTTGGTAAAATTCATTTGCCTTATTCCCTCCACTTCTTTTTCTCAAAATAGTTCCGCATTCGTTTTAATCCGCTCTTAACTGTCTGCTGTACCACGGATACACTCACGCCTTCTTCTGCGGCAATCTCAATCAGTTTTTTGCCAAGTATGTAGCGGGCATGGATACGCCTCGCCTGTATGTCCGTCAGACTACTCATAGCTTCGGACAGATGTTCCAGTGTGGCAAGGAAAAGCTGTTCTTCCTCCTGTTCCAGCAGAATCTCCTCCGGGGATTTGGCGGTAAAATCAAAGGCACAGTTTTCAATCCCGTCCTCACAGTCAAGGGAATAGTACGCCTTGTGATACCAGATTTTATGGGTGCGGTTGTTTTCCTCCCTCCGCATAAGCAGCAGAGCCTCGGCCACCTCGTCCGATACCTCAATAAATGTGTCCGTGACAAAGAGCGGGTAATAATACTTTTTCAGGTTGATTGTTTTCATGGCTAATCTCTCCTAAAATGCGGAGAGGACAAGCAGCGGTTTCCTGCTTGTCCTCCCCGATAATGTGATAGGGAAAAAGTTCCCTTCACTGGTTAGCCCGAAAACAGTCAATCGTAGGGTCTGTATCAGAAAAATTTTTTGATTTTCTTCCGTACCGCCTCAATGCTGTCCTGTATGGCAGCTTTGGAGCAGCGGCAAAGTCCGGCAATCTCGGCATAGCTTAAACCTTCCAGTGCGTAGAGCAGGAACCGGCGGCGCTGTGCCTCGGTGCAGAGCGCAAGGGCGGCTTTAATCTCCAGCATAGTTTCTTTCCTGCATACCCACTGTTCCGGTGTCTGATAGTAGCAGGAGCGCCCTTCGGTGAGGATTATGTACTCGTCAAACTCCCGACTGTCCCAGTGCCGCCGCTTCTCATGGGCAAGGTTTTCTTCCTTGTGGTCTGCTCTGTCCAGGTATTCGTATACTTCGACTGTGACCTCCACGGACAGGGCTTGTCCGTCTATGTTGATGGTGACTTCCATCCGTCTTTCCTCCATTCAGATTTTTGCAAAGGTTTCTGAACGGAGTAGGGCGGGGAACGGCAGCCTGGACGGGCTGGCATTTGCTTTACCCATAGGCATATAAAAACACCCGGCTGTGAAATGCAATCGGGTGTAATGGAACTGTGAACAGTATTTAATTGACTTGACAGTGCATACTTATGGGTAAAATATCCCCTGGCCAGGATCAGGCTTTTTTTGATAAGTCAATGACCGTCGGATTTTGTCGATACAGTATGTGCTTCATGGCGGCTACCTCCTTTAGCCGCCACTTTTTGCAGTAATACCGCATCATTCCTTGAGAAGATAAAAAAGAAACGGCGGCTTTGATTTCTCAAAAGCCGCCGCGTCAAAAAGAGCGTGTGAAAAGACCTCTGCTGAACGACGGCTTTTTTTCTTTTGCCGTCGTGCGGCAGATTTTATTTCTATTCTTTTCCTATATGCTAAACGCTAATTTTGTGGATTTCATAAAGATTTGAAAAATAATGAGCGATACCGCAGTACCGCCCACCAAATTTCTAATATGGAATTTTTATAATGACCTGCGCCCCCTTTGTCTTATCAGAATTTTTTAATATGAGCTGCCCGTTATGCTGCTTAATAATGCTGCTCGTAATATATAGTCCCATACCGAAGTGCATATTTGAGGTTCGGCTCTTATTCCCCATGAAGAATTGTTCCTGTGCATGATGTAGGGCTTCCGGCGTGAAGCCGCTTCCCTCATCTATTATAGAGATTTGCAGAAAGTCGTCCGGCTTTTGCACCTCTACATAGACTGTCCCTTTTGGTGGAGAGTAATCTAACGCATTGCCTATCACATTCATAATTGCTCGTTCCAGCAGTAATTTATCTGCTTTGAAAGTTCCTAAATTTGCTCCTATTTCCATGTGTAAACAAATTTCTTTTGTAAGGCATAATGAATTTGCCTGTGCTTCAATCTGTCCCATATAATCAGCTATGCAAAATTCCTCCAAATTGAGCTGATACCCGGCTACTGTTCGGGATATATCAATCAGCGTCCTAATATAAACGCCCATTTGCCCGGAGCTTTCTGTAATATACCCCGCATATAAACGCTGTTCGTCGTCAAGCTCTGTTTCGCTTATCAAGTCGATATTTCCTTGAATGACAGTTAAAGGCGTTTTCAAATCGTGAGCGAGTGCCGCGATCTGTTCCCTTTGTAATTGCTCTGCGCTCCATTGTTTCTCTAAAGATGATTTTAAGTTATTTTTCATATCAGCGAAAGAGCATAACACATCTTCAAATTCTTTGATTTTTGAGTGTCCCACCTCAAAATCAAGATTTTGTTCTGCCACTTTTTCTGTTGCTTCAAAAAGTGGGGAGAGCTGCGCCCGCATATTTTTTGCAAACTTCGCTGTTAATATCACGCAGACCGCGACACAGTTTATCCCCATGAGGATATATAGCAGAATTTCTGGTGAGGGAAAATGATTATAGAACCATTCATCTATAAACTGTGAGCCAATGTAATATTGAAGCACCACATATTCATTTTCGCGGGTAACAAATAGATATTGCTTGTTGAGGTTTTCGTTTATCTTTCCAGATAGAGCATACTCCATAGCCCTGTCTAAATCGTCGCCCTCTAAAGACGTTTCCCGCATTTGATAATTCTTATCCAATACGAGGTATTTGCACCCCATAGGAAGCTGCACATCTGTTAAATCCGGCGTTGCGGCAATAATTGGAACAAGATTTTTTGCGCTGCGTTCTGAATAATCCGCATAAGTAATAAAGCCTATTCTGGTTCCGGCAAGGATAAGACTAAATGGAATAGCTACCGAAACCATCAGCCCGATCAGCAGCATACATAAGAATTTCCAAAAAGACGCTTTCAACGATGTTGTTTTTTTCATTCCCATTTGTACCCTATCCCCCAAACTGTCGCTATCGGCTGAATATCCAATTTGCTTAATTTCGCCCGGATATTTTTGATATGGGTGGAAATAGTAGAATTATCACTGTCGCCCTCCAAGCTGAAAACAGCTTCATAAATCTGTTCTTTTGAAAATACCTGTCCTTTATTTCTTGCAAGGTATTCACAAATCAGATATTCACTTTTGGTTAGAGGAACAGGTGTATTGTCTACCCGTAGCTCCTTTGCGGACAAATCAATTTTTATCCGTTCAAAGGTAAGGGCGGTATGCCGTTCCCTGTGTTCCCGGCGTAAGTGGGCATTTACCCTTGCCCGTAGCTCCGCAATGCGGAATGGTTTTGTCAGATAGTCGTCTGCTCCCAGACCAAGCCCGAATGTAATATCATTTTCCATTGTTTTAGCTGTCAAAAAGAGAATGGGACAGTCCACCAATGAACGGATTTTATTGCAATAAGAAAATCCGTCCATATCCGGCATCATAATATCCAGTATAATCAGATCGTATCTGTTCAGCTTATCAAGCGGAACCTGTGCGGCAGACGTATAGATAGTAATGAAATGTCCATCTTTTTGCAGCCCATTTTTCACAAGCTCTAAAATAGGTCGTTCATCATCAACCATAAGGATTGCTGCCATAGTGTCGCCTCCTTTCGTTGCTCTTTTCATATTATAGTATAATCCGCAAGGGCAGAAAAGCGGTCATTTCTGCGCTGCAATATAGTAGCGGTTATTTATTTTTACCGCAACCGCTTCTGTTTTATCCGTACCGTAAATCTCGTAAACATCTGCGTAAAACCATTGTTCCCGCCCCTGTCCGGCGTTTTTTCCGTTCCAGTCAATCTTGTTCAAATCCTCTTTGGACAAAGGGCGTTTCGTTTCCGTATCGAATGTAACGCTTTCCGCAAGAATATCAATCCAGCTTCCTAATTCATCATTTGAAACGGTATCAGAGGTTACTTGATAAATAATCCCGTCACAAAGAAGCTGCGTTGCATTTTCGGGATTGATTTCAAATTTGCCACTCATAGACTGCTCTGTGTCCTTGAAGTCAAAGACCGTATCTGTGTCTTTGATATTTTCTTTTCTAACAGCTTTGTGATACTCTCCGTTTACATCTACGATCAGATAATCGTCAGCGTTGGGGGCTGCGTACACATTCAAGAAAGGGATAATATAAGCAGCTTCTGGGGCTTTGTCTGTTAAATCTGCCAACGTCCGAAAGGTAGCGGATTCTGTATTTTCTTGAAGCAATACTTTTCCTGTTTCGTCTACCGCCACAAGCTGCCGGATATATCCAGTCCATTCCCCAAGCCCACCATTAGAAACGCTATCCTCCAAAATCGTATAGTCGTTTCCCTTAAAGGAAAATTGCGTCACATTCTCTGCGTTCAGATAGCATTGCTCTTTATCACTGGAATATTCCTTGATTTTTTCCTGTAAAGAGCAGCCCGCAAGAGAAAAGCATACAACAAAAACAAGCAGCACGACGATAAACATTTTTCCGTTTTTATTCATAATTTTTCCGTCCTTCCCAATGAGAAAACCATAATAAGGTCAGCAACAAGCCGCCTGTTGTTAATGCTGCAATCCATATTTTTTCCGTTCCATAGTTGAAAATTTGTTGGCCCAAAATATCCTTTACCCAATTCATAGACCATGAAAAGGGAATATACCTTGCTATGCCTTTTAGTTCGATATTGCTATACAAGATACATTGCAGACTTTCAAATACGCCCCAAAACAGGGATAACCCTAATCCAAATTTGAAGCTAAGGAACAGGTGCAAGATATATATTATCAAATTACAAAATGCCATCCCGGCGGCGGCTCCGATCAGCATTCCAAGCTGCACTGTATCAGCCATTCCCAAAAGATGTATGCCTACCACAAATAGCAGGCACAGAAAGAATAATGCAAATACCCCAGAACCATAAAGATAAGTTAATTTTGCAAGCATATTTTTGTGTCGGTTCGGTACAGCAAGCAGCGTTTGGAAGTGTGAAGCCTTTTCTTCCAGTGCAACATTAAGGCCGACAATAACGCTTATCAACAATGGAAAAAACGTTGTCGTAATTTCTAATATCATTTTGAGCTTTTTACTATCTGCTGTGCTGCCATACTGGGAATAGTAAGCAAGAAATAACAATGCCCCGATAGCAGGTATACAAAAATGGATAGCCCAAAACGGTGTATGCTTCGTTTTTACCTGTTCAGAACGAACCGCATAAATAAAACCCATTTCCACCTACCTCCCTTTGGAAAAATCCTTTGCGTCGGCATAGGACAAAATAAGGAACAAGAGTATTGACAACGAAATGGAAATCATAATGGCTATAGAAAATCCACAATTCCCCGCATAAGTTCCGTTTATTTCAATTCCCATAAGCGGCTCTGCCAGTTTTGCCGCCCAACAATACGGTACAAACCACCATGCTATTGTATTTCCCAATGCGGTAGCAGTAGATAGAACAATCCCAAGTATTGTATTTAACACAATCGGCACAAACATTCCCGTTTTGCGCGCTAAGTACAGACACAAAGGGATTTGCCAGACAGACGCAAGGATAATCCCGATACTTCCTATAATGCTGTGTAAAAGGGAGTATACTGCCGTGGCCGGAGCAATGATATTACTGATAGAAATAAGCAATGCTAAAAATATCGCTGAAACAAGCAGTTTTTCGACTAAGATAATGCCCTTGGCAAATTCAAATCTTGAAAGGTTCACAGGCATAGAAAATACCGAATAGTATTTCCCGGCGCTTTCTTCTTTTCTGTGTGACAAAGAACACAAAATTGCGATTGCTCCCGGAAGCAGGAACGCATACCACCAGTAAAGTGTCATGTATTGATACCCCATAAATCCACCCATAAGCCACGCAAAAATAGCTGTGATTAGTGGAACAATGAAAACCAGTTTGCTCAATATTGTCCTCTTGAATTTCAAATGTTCTGATTTCAGATAGTTCATGCCTTAACCCTCCCTGTGATTGCTTTTTGCAACGTCCATAAAAAGCTGTTCCAAATTTTCGCTTGCGTTCAATTTTCCCTCATATCCAAGAACGCCACCCGCGATAATGCCGATATGGTCGGCTATCTGCTGCACTTCTGAAAGAATGTGGCTGGACAGGATAACCGTAATACCTTTCGCCGGAAAAGAACGAATAAGTTCTCTAAGTTCTTCAATCCCAATCGGGTCAAGCCCGTTGGTTGGTTCATCAAGTATGAGCAGTTTCGGGTTGTTTAGTAATGCAACCGCAATTCCAAGACGCTGTTTCATACCAAGAGAAAACTGTCCGGCTCGTTTCTTGCCTGTTTCCGTCAGTCGGACGATTTGCAGCACTTCGTCAATCCGCTTATCTGTCAGTCCTAAAATAGTAGTCCTTACTTTCAGATTTTCATAGGCAGTCAAATTTTCATAAAGCGGCGGCATTTCAATCAACGCTCCGATATGGTTTAAGTCGCTGCGTTTCCATGCGTGACCGTCAAATTCGATATTCCCAGAGGTCGGTTTCAAAATGCCCGTAATCATTTTGAGCGTCGTAGATTTCCCAGCACCGTTCGGTCCCAATAGTCCATAGACAGAATTTCTTTCAATGTTCAGCGATATGTTGTTTACGGCTGTTTGCCCGCTGAAAGATTTGCAGAGGTTTGTTGTTTTCAAAATCATTTCCATAGTCTGTACTGTCCTTTCTTTTGATTATGGGAAAAGAATAGCTGATATTTTTGAAGATTTCATAAAGAACACAAAATTTTCTCGATTACATTTTATGAATTATTTTGGCTAACTGATAGAACAGCGTAGACATATCCAAGAAGAAAGGTGAACAGTAAAATGTAATAGGGTGAATAACTATGGCAAAAAGACCAGTACCGAAATACGACTTCAAGGCTTTTGGGGCAGCGATAAAGGCAACGCGGACAGGGCGCAAGGAAAGCCGCAAGAAAGTAAGCGACGAAATGTTTATCTCGCCGCGCTATCTTGCGAACATTGAGAACAAGGGGCAGCACCCAAGTTTACAGATTTTCTTTGAGCTTATGCTCCGCTACAATATATCCGTAGACCAGTTCCTCTTAGACAAGCCAGCGGGGAAGGACACCCGGCGGTTACAGCTGGATGCATTGCTGGATAGCATGAGTGACAATGGGCTACAGATTGTGACCGCAACAGCCAAGAAGATTGCAGAGATAGAAAGGCCGCAGGAAATGGAGAACACATAACCCGTGTTCTCCATTTCCTGGCTGTCAACTTGACTGGCATTGTTCTTGTAATATTTTACACCTTGTTTTTATTTCCGCTTCTTCTGACGGATTCAGTTCTCTGTCATTCTCTGTCATCTGATCTTCCAGGAAACCGGCATAAGCGTCCAGCAGGGCGTCCAATAACATTTCCGGCGTTTCCATAAGTTCCGCCTGATACCATTCATTCCTTTCCGGCTCCCATGCCATCAAGGTATACCCATGGCTGGTAAGAATAACTTCATAAAGCGGGTCTTGCTGAAGGTAATCGCTAAACACATTTAATACTTTCTCAAAAGTCAACATTCGTCTTTCTCCCTTCCATCAATCATAAATCAGTTCACTTTGTATGATTTCCTCTGCCTGCGCCTTTAATGTATTATGTGCATGCCTCCTTGTCCTTTCTGTGGTATGCCAGCCGCCTACATTGCGGCTCTGGCTAGCATTGGTGCTTTTTGTGGTTCCTTCTTTGGCAGGCTGCTGGCCGGGATAAACACGCCTTTTTCCATATCCTCGGCATGGATAGCGGCTTTCTTCGCCTCGATTTCAGTCTTTTTCTTTGCTTTGATTTTATCCTCGTATCGTTTCTGTGTCCCGTTGGCCTTGCGCCGGAGATATGCCTGATGCAGCTTGTCCTTGCGTTTCTCTTTCTTCCGCAGGGCTTCCAGTTCCTCCGGCGTGAGGTTCACTTCCCCGAAGTGGGGCGGTATGTACCTTCCGACAAAATTGAAGTAAATCTCAACCTCCTGCGTGGTTTCAATGCTGCCTTTCCGGTCACGCTCATGGACAAGGATTTTCTCCACAAACTCATTCAGCATGGTAGTAGTCAGATTGTCAAAATTCTCATACTTGTCAACAAGGGCGATAAATTTCTCCGCTGATTTCCGGCTCTGCTCATATCCGGCGATTGCCTTTTTCAGTTCGGAAATCTCGCCGGAAAGGGATTCCTGCTCCTTTGCGTACTGTGCGTCCAGAGCGGCATATCTTGCGTCCGGCAGCTTGCCCAGCACATTGTCCTCATAAATCTTGCATATCAGTTTTTCCAGTTCCCCGGCCCGTTTCTGTGCCGCCGCCAGCCGTTTCCGCTTTCTGGTGATGTCGCTGGCCTGCTGCTCGGCCTGGGTTTCCTGAACCGCTTTGATAAACTCTGCCCGGTCATTTTTGGAATACTCCGCAATCGCCCGGAGCATATCGGAAACCAGTGTTAGGACGGCGCTTTCGTTGATTCGGTGCTGGGTGGCGCAGAGGACACCAACCGGAACCTTGCTGTAGCGGGAGCAGGTATATTGTGAGATACGCTTGCCGTTGTTGGTGCGGTGGACGTACATCTTGCCGCCGCAGTCGGCGCAATAGAGCAGGCCGGTGAGCGGGGCTGCTTCCCCCCAGCCGTCCGGATAACGCTTCACATTGGAGCGGATTCTCTGCACATTCTCAAAGGTTTCCAGGTCGATAATGGCGGTGTGGGTGTTCTCAAAGATTACCCATTCATTTTCGTCAACATAGTGGCTTTTCTTGTCCTTGAAATGTTTGCGGGTCTTAAAGTTGATGGTGTGGCCTAAATACTCACGCTTTTTCAGGATATTGACGATAGTGGAAGAACCCCAGCCATAAGGGTCTTTAAACGTCTTGGATTGATTCACGCCCTCCCCGTAATGGGAAAGGTGCAGGGAAGGTATCTCAATCTTTTCCTGTGACAGCCGGTTCGCAATCTGATAGGGGCCGTATCCGTCCAAAGTCATAGCGAATATCCGGCGCACTACGTCAGCGGCTTCTTCGTCCACAATCCAGTGTTCCCGCTTTTCGTCCCACAAGTAGCCGTAAATGACTGTGCCGGTCAGATGCCTGCCGCTCATGCCTTTTGCCTTGAACACGGATTTAATCTTGCGGCTGGTATCTCTGGCGTAAAATTCATACATGATGTTCAGGAACGGGGTAAAATCATTCTCTCCGTTGGCGCTGTCTACTCCGTCATTGATGGCGATCAGCCGGATGCCTCTCTGCCGCAGGATTTCCATGACCTGGCCGACTTTGAGATAATCACGCCCCAGGCGGCTCATGTCTTTGATGATGATTGCCTCGACGTTCCCGGCCTCCACTTCCTCCATCATGGCAGTGAATCCGGGGCGGTCGAACCGGGTTCCGGAGATTCCATCGTCCGTGAAATGGGTCGGGTTGGGAAAACCGTTGCGGTGGGCGTAATCTTCCAGCATGGATTTCTGGTTGCTGATGGAATTGGATTCCCCATTCAATTCATCGTCACGGCTCAATCTTTCGTATAATGGAGTGATTTTGGTTTTCGTCATAGCGTCTGCCTCCTTACATGAAATATGCTCTAAATGTGTCCTTCACTAACCATGAGAAAATCTCGTGATTAAGAAGTCATTTAGAGCATATATCACCCGCCGCAAGTTTATATTTCTTATACTGGCGGACAGCGAAATGATCCGGGTATTTTTCCTCCAGTTCGTCAAACAGAAGGTCAACGGCGTTCTTGAAATTCTCGTCATCTTCCCTTGCCTCGCTTGCGTCAATCATATCAATCAGCATTGCGAAATTCTGTTCTTCCTCCGGGGCCTCATACCAGATGTAGGCGATAAGCGCCGTATAATACAGCTTCTCGGCTTTCACCCAGAAATCTTCTCCTGATTGCTGCCCCTCCCCTTTGGTGTTGACAATGATCGTGTTTACAAGTTTCAGAATGTCCTTTTTGCTCCGAAGATAGGCGAAAGGATTGTAGTGCATGGACTTTGCGAAGTTTATGGTATTGAGGACTTTTATCTTATATTTTCCCCGTTTGAGCATTTTTCCGCATTCAATCAGGACAGTGCCTTTCGGATCAGTGACAACATACGATGAGTGCATCTGCATAAGGTTCGGTTTTACAAAAAACCTCGTCTTGCCGGAACCGGAGCCGCCAATAACAAGGATATTTTTATTCCTTGCGTACTTTGGCTGTTTCGGCCTGCCTGACATCATCAGCCGCTCCGTCTGCGTCAGCAGAATATTGTTCTCGAATACGGAATCCATGTAAGGCTCTATGTCCTTTGCGTTGCCCCATGAAGCGTTTTGTCAAGTGCTTTTTTGAGTTATTGACGCAAAACTTTTCAGCGCGGCGGGAAACGGGCAGGAAAAGGGGCGCAAAACGCGCCTGTGAACGGTTAGAAGCCGTTTTCGTGGGTAGGTAGTATAAAACCCTTACC
>CAJTIR010000058.1 GCA_910576385.1 Lachnospiraceae bacterium | reverse complement strand
CCTAGCAAGAAATCAAGGTTATAAAATCAAGGCAGCAACTGCATAACCTTAACAATCTCAATATTCAATTTTTAAAGCAGCCACCGAAAGATGGCTTGTTTGTTGTGTGCTTAAGGTAATGGATACCCTCTACTTCTCATTTTCAATCTTCTCACCTTCGCTTGAAAAGAGAAAAACTACAACAACAATAAAGAAAAAAGCGGATAAGATTCATGAAATGAAAGAAATTCAGGATGCAGAAGGGAAAACAGAGCAAGAGGAGTTGATTGCTTTATTAGTATCACAGGCAAAGAAGAATGGCACAGATATAGTAAAACTGCTGCAAGAGAACCTTATTGTGATAGAGGTGTCGGTATGATTACATATTTTCCAGAGATTTATCCTGATGAGTTGTTATATAGTCAGTTGGCAAGGTGTTATGTAAAAGCTGGTTATCCAGTTTATATCTATATGGCAGAAGATTTCTTTCAGGATAAGAAAGTAAGACCAGATATTGAATTTATCAATACATTTACGTCTGCTGCCTTTCGGGTAGTTACAAGGGAAACGACTATAAACGAGATTATAATGAAACATACTATGTTCCCTTACTATGGGCGTTTTATATCGAAAGAGCGTAGAAGTAAAGCATATCAGGCACTAATGGGTATGAAAGGTAATTATAACAATCCGCTGCCAAAGGTAAAAAGCTGTCAGGATAGATTTCTTCGCTACTGCCCTTTGTGTGTTACAGCAGATAGAGATAAGTTCGGAGAAACATATTGGCACAGAAACCATCAGATAATAGGAATCAATGTCTGCCCGATTCACAGATGCTATCTAAAAAACAGTGAAGTTGTTATCAGTGCAAAAGCAAGTCCTATATTGCATTATGCAGAGGAAGTAATGCCACAAAAAGATAATGTTGAGATGATTGAAAATGATATTGAATGTGTTGTAGCAGAATATGTAATGGCAGTATTCCAATCAGATTTAGATATGGATTCTGATATTGAGGTTGGGAATTTCCTACACTCACGTATGATTGGCACGAAATACTGTTCTGCTAGGGGCAGGAAACGCTATATGGAACTGCTGCATGAGGATTTTATAAGTTATTATGAAAAGTTGTCTGAAAACCGTATTAAGGAGCTTTGGCAGTTACAGAAGATATTTACAAACGATAGAAGCAATTTTGTAGAGGTTTGTCTGTTAGCACATTTTTTGAAAGTTCCAGTAGATGATTTAGTAAATATGAAAGTGCCAGATGTGCCACAGGATGAAGTTTTCGATGCCGAGATAAAAAGGCTGCATGAAAAAGGCTTGAAATATCCAGAAATAGCAAAAAGACTTGGTATGTCTTATGATTCTGTCAAAACTATTGGAAATGGGCGGTATGGCAAGTATAAGCATAGAAAAGAGAATCCCAAAAAGGGCGGTGTTCGGGAAAGGGATTGGACGAAATTGGATGATGAATATTTACCGCTTGTGCAAAAGGCAATTCAAAGAATAGAAAATGATGAAATGTCTATGCCAAAGAAAGTGACTGTAATAGGAATTGAGAGGGATGTTGGCTTGCCAGAGGGCAGCATGAAAAAAATGCCAAAATGCAAAGCGGAAGTCAAAAATTATTCTATACCACAGGAGCAGCTATGGGCGAAAAAGGTTGTTTGGGCGGTTCAAAAGATTCTGTCGGAAAGGCAACCGCTGAATTGGAAACATATACGAAATTTAACGAATATGAGGAATGAGAATTTTCAGGCGTGTAAGCCATATCTGGAGATGTATGCGGATTCTGATATGGTGGAGAAGATAAGGGAGCTGTTGTAAAATTTGATTGATAGAATTTTCGTTTTCTGTTATACTTTGGGTTAGTTGTTTTATTTGTAAGCTAAAGCAAAGTATAATGTGATTTTTCAGAATGTGGAGAAACGATATGAGTGACATTGTAGAAGAGTTTAAGAAGTTGTTGAATGATAAAAATAAAGATGAAAATGATGTGCAGCGTTATTTAGAAGATAATTCTGAATTAATACCACTTCCTTTTTTAGCTGGTCATCAATTACATGAGTCGGCAATAATATCTAAATTGCCTATAGGTAATGGATATATTTCAGATTTTGCATACTTGACCAAATGTTCAGATTATTGGAATCTTGTTTTGATGGAAATTGAAAAACCTAAAAAGAAAATATTTTTAAAGGATTCTGAACATATTAAATTTACAGCAGATTTCAATAATGCTTATGACCAAGTTCTATCATGGAAAGCATATTTGGAAGAAGAAAATAATACAGCGGAACTGCGAAAGCGTGTAAGAAAATTAATGGGAGATAGTCCGATAGCAAATATTCCATTTTATGTTAAATATGTACTTATATATGGTAGGAGAAAAGAAAAGCAAGATTCTGAAAAAAGAATCAGAATGTTGAATCAAAAGAATACTGCGGAAATACAAGTTAGGACTTTTGATAGTTTGATTTCAGAATATAAATCAAAACCTCTTTTGCCTAAAATGATTTTATCTGTATGGAAAGAAAATGGATTTATAATAAAGAAAGTACCATCAAAGCAAATTGAAATGTGGCTATTGGCTTATTTGAATAGTGATTATATAAAGATAGATAGTAAAGCAAGAGAAAATTTGATTGCACAAGGTTATCTTATTGAAAAATGGGAAGAAGGAGAATATTTAACAGAGGATGGAAAAATGGATAAACTTACCAAATACCATAGCTTACCAGATGGTTTAATAAAAGCTGTCATGGAAAGAGAACTAAAAGAAGAAGGAAAATTATAAAATAAAAATTGGATTACAGCGTATATATTTTAGTATAAAATCAATCCACAAAAAAATTAAACGAAAGGCAGCAGTTAGTAATACTGAATTAACTGCTGCCCTTTTGTGTGTTTAAATTTGGCTCATATGCTTAGATTTTGACCGTTATTATTTGCTAATTTCTTGTAATGGGAAAGAATATAAAAATAATTATGTGTAATTAGATAAGAAACAGGGATGCCGAAACATCCCCATCTCCTAAATTTTTCACTTGCAAATATGCAAGGAATCATTTATAATCAGATTAGAAGTAATCAAAGGATATTTGCTGTGTCCGATGATTGCCACCGGAAACTAAATCGTATTAGTTATAACCACAGGCTATCTCCTATTGCCGTAGGAGGTAGCCATTTTACTTTTTGTGATGGTTGTCAATATATGATAAAGCTGCAAATATGACTAACAGCAATGTTAAAACTTCTAACGTATTCATATGTATCTCCTTTCCGTTTCCAGAAAGGCAACCACCAGACTATCCCTACGTTGTCCTAATCTGACTATAGGTATTCTACCATATTTGGAAGAATAAGACAATCTTTGAGATAAATTTGAGTGAAAGTTTATTAATCATAGCTGCCGGAAATACGGAATGTAATTGTTCCTGTATATGTACCGCCATTCAGATTCCTTTTATCAGAAGAAGCGGAATTACGTGTCAGGATTAATGTGCCATCTTTCTTGTTTTCGTTGTATATTCCATCTTTGCAGAATGTAACAATCCGACTGCTGGTAGGATAAAGTATCTCGCCACTGCTGTCCTTTAAATCTAATTGCAGAAAATAGTAGCTGTCTTTATTTCCATCCAAATACATTTTGAATTTGTATTCTGATTTTTCGTTGATTCCACTTCCTGTCGTGTATTTTTCCCATGTGGATGATTCAATACTAACACCGACTTTATAATCATCCTCAAAACTGTAGCCATCGGCAATCGTTACTTTCATCTGTCCTCCATTTTCATCAACTTCTAAAGTGGATGGAATGATAATCTCATAGGTATTCTTTTCCTCTGGAGATTTTGCATTATAAGTAACGGTTGTGGTAAAATCTGTGGCATTTATACGTATGGCTGTAGCCGATATTGCCAGTGAAGTCAAAAACAGTGCAGAATATAATTTGAATTTTTTCCTCATTTTGCAATTCCTTTATTTACTATTAGATTGAAAGTTACGATAGAGCCATTTAATTTGCTTTTGGTTTTTGCATAACATTGATATACCAGTTCGGCATCATAATTACCGATTTCCAAAGGTCTGTTAAGGGTAATATTATAAATGGCTTTACCATTTGGAATAAAACCTGATGACCATAATTCTGTACCATCATTCAGACGAAGGGTAATCTGGAAATCAATGCCACTGTTTTGTTCAGGGTTGTAAAAGTTTACTTTTTGAGAAACCTGATTGGCAGTTAAAACCATAGTGTCAAAGCAGGGAATAACAATATTGTCAGAATATATTTCTTTTTCAGTTGTGGTTTGAATATCTGAAATATTTTCGTCATAATCAAGATGGGTATGATTATGGTAATGAGTGATGAATATTCCTGTTGCCATTCCTAAAATTATCATTATCATGCATATCAAGAGAGAGATAATGTAGTTTTTGTTGGAGTTTTTTCTTGAATTACTGATATATTCACCCCTTTCTTATATGACAGATTACATTTAATTTGATTCATTCTTTGGCAAAGAACTAATTATGCGTTTTTCTGTCTTAGACTTTCTACCAGCGCATATACTAACTGTTTGTCGTGTTCATTTAAACCAGCTATATTAATGGTTTCTGATTTTTCTATGCCTAAAAGATAATCGGTTGTTACGTGGAATACAGATGCTAATTTGATAATCATTTCTGGTGAGGGGATTCTTTCTCCAACCTCATAAAAAGAAATCATTGTGTTCTGTACCCCTATAAGTGCTGCAAGTTGCTTCTGTGTGAAGTTATTTGATTTCCTTAATTGCCGTAATCGTTTTCCAAATTCTACCATTGTGTATACCTCATTCTACAAATAAATTTTATTAAAATTGGTTCAAATATTGGTGGAATTTAGTATACAAAAATGTAGAACTCTGTTATAATTGGAAGAAAGTTATATATAAAAGGCAGGTTTGTTTTAGTTAGCACAATGGATGTGATATTTCATTTGATAAAGAGTTGAAAAAACATTGAATGATAAGTTTTACTATTTGATAATGTCTGAATATTTAGCAAGCAATTAACAATAGTTAGATATTGTGGAGAATAAATATGCTTAGAGAAAATAATATTACTGTACATTTGACAGGTACAGATATAGAATATGGGGGATATGAGCCAAGTAAATACGAAAAGGATGCTGCATACCGATTGGTTTATGAAAAGGGGTATGATTTTGCATATGTTAAGTTGCAGAAAGGAAATCAGAGTATCAGTATATCGGTTAAAAAAGGTCAGGATGAATTTTCTGTTTGGTGTAGAGCTGTAAAACAGATTAATGATGGTATTCCGACAATATTTGAAGATTGTATTTCTTTAATGGATGGCAAAACAAGATATATTACGCCGGATTTATTATCTGCTTTTTTTGAAAAGAAGGGATATGGAATTATAAAGTTGAATATTACATCTGATAGAGTAGTACAGGGATTTATAAGGGATGGTTCTATGAGATTTGCTATAAAATATGTATCTTCTGGTCTGATTGTGGAAAATAAGAAGGAAAAGACTGCTAATGTGTACAAACGGAAATCTAATAACTTAGAAGATTTTGATAATATGGAAGGACATGATTTTGAATACTTCTGTGCTGAATTGTTAAAGAAAAATGGATTTAAAGATGTAACAGTGACAAATGGAAGCAGTGACCAAGGAGTAGATATTATTGCTGAAAAAGAAAGTATTAAATATGGAATCCAGTGTAAATGTTATTCCTCGGATATTGGTAACAGGGCAGTTCAGGAGATTTATGCAGGAAAGACATTTTATAAATGTCATATAGGAGTGGTTTTAACTAATAGATATTTTACAAATTCAGCAAGAAAACTGGCACAAAGCAATGGGATTATACTTTGGGATAGAGATAAACTAATTACATTGGTTAATTCTGGAAGGGATGTATAAGTGTTATGGCAAAATCATTAAAAGAAAAGAATCAGTTAGAGTGTAACAAAGCAGCAAGAGAAAAATATTTAAAAGAAAAGACAACATTTGTCTGCATCCGCTTCATGCAGAATACAGAAGCGGATTTGTTGGAGTATCTTAATTCAATGCCTAATAAGGCAGGATATATAAAGAGTTTGATTCGGGCAGATATGGAAAGAAATTGATTAAAAACTTAGGAATATGAAATAGTGAACGTTTAAAGGCATTTTACCTATAGCAAGGTAAGATGTCTTTTTTTGCTGAATGTGAAATAGGGGGAGATTGAAGTTGGATTTGGATTTGGGGTTTTATAATTCTCGGTGTAAGAAAAAATCGGTTAGGAAGAGATGAACCCCACGTTAGCTGCGGTCGAACACATTATCGGTTTTTATATGTAAAATGGGGGCGTGTCCGTTCCAATGTGATATTACATAATTTTTTCACATTCAAACCGAACACATTTTCGATAATAAAAACGTGCTTTTCTATTCTGTTTTTCTGCTGCCTGTTTTCGTTCTGCTATTCTGGTATAGCTTAACAAAATATATTTTTTTCGATTGTAGCAACTTCTAAACATTACAGAACGCAAGCAAAACATATAAGTATAAAAATAATCCCTTAAAACAAATACTTTTTCTTTCCATTTCTTGCAATACTTTTCTATCTGGTATCCATTTCAGTACCCACAACACAACAAAAACACGCTAAAACCGCCTAAAAATCCCACAAAATCAATACTTTTCCGCTCTTTTTCCATACATCCCCAAAATAAAACCTTCTATATAAGGCAAAAATACACTTTTCACTTTTTCATGCTAACTTGAAACGTCTTTCTTCTATATAATGCAAAAATAAGGGTACTCATAATTGTGCAAATTCCATAAATGAGTACCCTTATTTTTGTGCATATTTATGTGGGCACTCATATTGACAAATGAGGGTACTCATGCTATTATGTATTCAACAACAAAACAACGCAACACAAACACAACGAAGCACGAAGCACTAAACGGTTAAGGCGTTGCAAACTCCGAAAAGTGATAAGCAGCAGTTGAAAAAGTAATAGCAGCGTTTTGTATAGCAACTATAAACAATCACACACGAAACTGAAAACAAGTCAACCTGTACATAACCTGTACTTGTATGTACCTTGACAACTTAATATAGCGTTTATCTTTTTCCTTTATCTTTTTACCAACTAATAAGGGTAACAGTAATAAACTACGTTCCCTTGTTAGGTAATGCAGCCACTATATAGTGAGTGTCACAAGCCACTAATGCAGAGTGAAACGGTAAAAAGAAAACAAAATCAGGCAGTAAAAAGCCTAAAAATCTAATAAAAAGGAAGGTAGATATTATGACAAACACAATGACAGTTTACAATGATTCTTTTTATGGTAACAAAATCAGTGAATACGGTTTACAGAATGGTTATGTAGACTATGCCACACTTGCAAAGTCTTTTGATGCAGTTCTAAACAATGACATTATAGCCAAAACACAAGAAATAGGTTATTGGGAATGTGTCAACGGAACGGAATACGATGAGGAATCAGAGAATTATTATGATATTTTCCAGTATTATATCATTTCACAATCTGGTTTTGAAACATTGCAGCGATTGACAGATGAGATTGTATTCTACAATGAAGAGCTGGATATGTACGTGTGGGGTGTAACACATTTTGGTACAAGTTGGGATTATGTTTTGACCGACATTGCAATCGAAAGAGCTTGATAGGAGGGATAAAAAATATGTGGTTAGTATATTATTGCGAAGATTCATTATATATGGGGTTTACAGTAGGAAACGGAACTAAAGAAGAGTGTATTAAGTATTGTAAAGATAATCCAGATTACTGTTATGGTTATATCCAATGTTTTTAAAGTCGTCCTGGCGACTATAAAGAGCCATCAGGCCAGGAGCGTCCGACACTTGTAACGGTGTCGGGGTTGGTAAATACAAATTAAGATCAAAGAAAAGGAAGGTAGATATTATGAAAAAAACAATGTTTGAAAGATATGAAAGTGTAATTCCGATTGCTTCTATTGCTCTTTGTAGTACTTTTGGAGTAGTAATCTTTGAACCTGATGAAATTGATCGCTATAAAAACAATTGTGATCTGGTTGCTGCATGGTGTTCAAGTGAAAGAGGGTATCATGGATTTCATAAGCACTTAATCCACTATACAGAAGCGGGTAGGGCTTACATCCGCAAAAACAGCTTGCGTATCTATTTAGATGAGATTATGAAAGTTATGTAAGGGGGTACATATGAAAAACTTTGACAAGATGAATAAATGTTATCTCGAATTGAAAAAGTGGATGCCTCAAAAACTTGCTTACAAGTTGACAGTTTTATATGTAAAGTATTAGGAGGGTGAAAATATGATGCTTAAAAAAGTAACCATTAAACAATACATTGTTTTGCGTGCAATTCATAACACGAAAGTTGTTATTGCAAGCGATACAGAAGCCACAGTTTTGATTTATGTGTAAATTTCAAACATATATAGGCGGACATGTTCCGCCCGCGTAATGCAGCCACTATATAGTGACGGTCACAAGCCCGTGAGAATGCAGAGTGAGCGGTAAAAGAAAACAAATTCAACACAAAGAAAAGGAAGGTAGATATTATGACAACTAAACAAATTTTAATGATTGATGGTTGTACAAACTCAGAGGCAGAAAAGCTCTTAGAGAGAGGGACAAAAGTTTTTGAGGCAGAAGACTTTGAAAATAATTTGTATTGTAATACGGAAGAATGGAAACTTCTTCACATTCCAAAAGAAAACTTTTTTCGTTTACTTAAAAGAGGAAAATTTTTTGATTTGTCAACTGTGACATATAATGGATTCAAATTCTATATCATGTATGTTCGCGATTAAAAGTCAGCAGAATGTTGTAGATAAAAACAGATAAAGAAAGAGGATGGAATGAATATGACAGCTAAACAAATCTGTGAATTTGTGGAAAAATTTAATTTTGCTGGAGTAGTAATTGACAGCTATGTTGGAGAAATTGGAATTGATGAACTTTATGATTATCTTGCAGTGGAAGATGACAAGAAAAATCCAGATGATAAGTTCGGATATATTTGGGCTGGACAAGATAATGATGGAAGAAAAAAGCTGGATATTTATGGAGTGGATGGCGACTTGTCAACATATCTTGCAACTGTGTATTATTTTTAGGAGAGAAAATTATGAAAGATAAATGGAAGAGAATTTGTCCTAATAAAGAAACAGGAGAGCCAATGTATTTAATGGCTTGTATTAACCAAGAAAAAATATATCTTGAAATCCAAGATAATGGAACTTGTGATGTAGTGGAAGGAAAATTTTTGACAACATTAAAAAATTGTAAGACAGTAACATCTGCTAAACGTTGGGTTACAATGAATATTGGATAATTTGCAGATAACTTACATAAATAATCCTGCCTGATGATGGCAAGTTGGCTACTTGCCGAAACTAGCGGAAAACCGCTAGTCGTGGGAAGCCCAACGGAAAATCCGTTGATATACAACGGTATTCCGTTGAATCCACACTGAAAAAAAGATAAAAATGATTGGAAGAAAATTCTATGGCTAGATATGTAAAAGAGTTCGCAAACGCTACTATGTTAGCGGAAAAATATGTCAAGCGTTGCTCTGAAGCTGGAAAAATGAATGAGGAAATCCGGCGTATTGTAAGGGTACATGAAAAAGGTATGATAACAGATTATGAAGCTGTAAAATTCATTGTAGACGCTAGGGAAAAATATAGTCAAATATCACAAGCAAAAGAGCTATGGATGAAATTTAGAGAAATCCAAATGAACCCCGAAACGGAAGAAATTGAGGAGGAATGGCATAGTTTTCCTGCCGGAACTTTTCGTGAGGATATTTGGCATTGGTTTGAGGAAACTTTCAATGTAAGTGTTGCGGAAGATTTAATGGGATTATAGGAGGTAAGCTAATATGATTGTAGAAGTATTTTTTAAGGGTAGTAATTTTAAAAGACTTTACGACACTTTTTGGAACATTAAAACCATTGAAAGAAGCGGAAATTATTTTATTTTAGTTGCTGATAGATATGTGACAAATAATGATAATATCGTTTTAGACACAGATGAATATGAATTAAGAGTCACTTATTAATCCTACCTGATGAGTGCTGGACAGTGACCAGCCGAAACACAAGCGGAAAATCATTGTATTTATACAATGTTGATATTATTGTTTTCTACCTACCTTTCAAAAATCCGCTTGTGTCGTAGGAAACTCAATTGGAAAATCCGATTGCAATTATAAGATGACCTACTGGAAAATTGGTAGAAATAAATTTGATAATGGAGGATGATATTATGACGATAAAAAGCGATATTTCTTTGGAAAATTTTAGAGCATGGAGCGGTGGAAAAAGCACACTTGACAGAATCATCAATGAAGGAAAATGTGGTGAACTGGAATCCATGTTGGAAGATTTGTACCCTGATGGCATGACAGATACACAACTGAATGATTTGTTGTGGTTTGATTCAGATACAGTCTTTGGATGGTTAGGCATCCGTACATATGACCAGATTAAAGAAGAAATGGAAGAAAAGAAAGCAGAATTGGAAGATTTACAGTCTGATTATGAATTTGATACCAGTGATGAGGATATGACAGCGGAAGAAAAACAGGAAATCTATACAGCAGATTATGAAGATGATATTGAGGAATTAAAGGAAAAAATTAAAGAATTGGAAAAAGAATTGAAAGATGTGGCGTAAAGGGGGTTGTACAATGATTGGAAAAATTACAGAAGAAAGCATGAATCAGATTGCGGATGAAATTATCTATATAGTACTGTTAAATATTGATGATGAATTAGAGTGCAAGGAAAAAATTAAAGAACTTTTAGAAAATGAAGGAATATTGGAGGTGATACCAGATTAGCGGATGGAATATCCATCCCTCTAATGCAGCTAATACAAGTCGCAAGCCTTGATGAGAAATGCAGAGCGGAGGAAAAATTTAAAATTAGGTAGGAAAGATAGGAGGATAACACTATGATGAAGAAAAACTATACACTGGAAGATTTTACACTGGAATCCGTAATGAAAGAAGAAACAGGGGAATGGGGCAATGGCATTTTCAGCGGTGAAAAGTGCTGGAATATTAACTACTCAGGCATCCTTACATTTCTGATTCAAAAGGCTGGAACAATCTGCAAGAATTACGCAAGTGATTTATTTATCAGTTGGAGTAGCTTGGAAAATGAAATGAAAAAGGAAGGGAAAGAATACGCTGGTGGAAAATATCTTTTCGGTTTTAGAGAATCTGGCGTTGACCATGACGATTATGTAATTTCTAGACTGAATAATTATGGTGTAGATGAACTGAAAAAAGATGTGAAAGAACTGTATATGTTGGAAATTTCTATAAAGAAAAATAAGATAAAAATGCAGCTTGGAAAAATTGATATGGATAGTTTGGGGAAGTAGGTGTTACCAATGTTGGAAAAAATTATAATTGACTTCGGAAATATAGTTGAAGAAATGGAAAGAAAGCAAATCAGATTGTGTTTACTTCATGAAACTGACTGGTTTATTATTGATAGTCAGAACCAGTTTTATCAAATTGAAACATATTACCGTGGTGGATATTTAGATAGATATATTACAAGGAAAATCAAGATTGAGTTCAACATTATTTCTACATCTGTAAGTGATAGTATTGAAGATTGGGAAAAGGAAGTCTGGGATGTTGAGGTCATGAAAAAATTTATTGAGAGACAACATTTAGAAAAGTATTTGGGGAAGTAGGTGCTGCCGATGTTGGAAAAATTAAAGAATCTCAAAAGAGCATCTAAGGACTATGAAAAGAAAATGAAAAAGCTGGACAAACAATTTGCAAGGCTGGATGAAATAACATCCAGTCTGCAAGGTGCCTTGCAGGATAATTTGAATGATAGTTTGAATGGAGGATATTCATGGATAAAAGAAAGGTAACAAGAACAGAAGAAGAAATTAAAAATATAAAGAAATTTATATTAAGTCATGGATTTAAAAATATGAGGGAATTTGGAGATGCAGTAGGAATGGAAAGACAGAATATATCAGCAAGAATTACTGGAAAGTGTGACCCAAATATAAGAATGTTGCTTAAATGGGCAACGGTTCTTCAATGTGACATAATTGAGTTAATTAAATTATTTTATTCAAAAGAATACAATATGTATTATTCTAGAAAAAAATAAAATTTATATGGAGGATATTATGACTATAGTAAAAATTTATCGCAATAAAAGAAATGAACACAAGTTTCTGGAAATTCACAATGACGGACATTTTCACAATGCAATTAGACAATTTATGAAATGGGATAATGGTGTAAAGAATTTCACTGGTGACGGAAAATTACATAGGTGGAGAAAAGCTAACTTAATGGAACTGTTAGCGGATTATTCACTGGTAAATGCATAGGGCAGAATTTTCTGCCTACTCCCGAAAATCTAACAACCTTGACGTGGTTCGGGAGCTGCCTGAAAAGGCTCTAATAGTTGGAAAGTACAGGCTGTAATGCCCCTACCAAGATTCACTATGTTCATTGCAGTTTGTAAAAAATATAAGCTATAACTCCCTCGCCAAAGTTCGCTATAGCTTATATGTAACGCAATACTCGCAAAATGCAAGGAGGATTCTGCCCGATGGAGCGGAAAATATATGTATATTTATCGGGCAGAAAAACAAAAAAGAAAGGATGATGAAAAATGGAAAATAAAAATGAATCAAAAGATACTGTGCCATTTCCTATTGATTATAAAGTTTCTGTAGAAGCTGGTGCAATGTTGCTTATTGACATTTTATACGAACAAGGAAAAATTAACAAAGCTACATATGATAATGTTCAGAAAAAGTATGGAAAAACAAAAAATAAAGAATCGGAGGTATCGAAGCATGAAAAATAATGATGCAGCAGTAAAGGTGAATGGAACATTGATTATTGAGTGGAAAAAATCTATTGACGGATTGAATGAATTTATGCAGCTTATGAACAGGATGCGGAAAATCAAAGAAATCCATGAGTTTTTGAATACACATGAATTGTATGGCGAAGAAATTACTCATAACGCTTGCTATGATTTGATTATTGAGGAAAAGGCAGCGTATGTGTATTTAAAAGGTAACAATGTGGCAGCAGTAGCATAGAAAGAGAGGAAAAAATTATGAACACTATCGACAGAGAATTTCTTATCAATCATGGATTCAAAGATGATACCGACAAAAAGGTATTATCAGAATTATTCACAAAGCATAATAAATTCAAAGAGGTAAATATTTCAGTTAATCTTACAGAACCGTTTATGCTGCTGGCACGTAGCAAGGAAAATAATGTGAGTGTAGAAGTAAACTGCATACAAGATAACCGATTAATTTTGAAAAGAAAACGGAGCAGAGAAAAGTTTGATACAGTTATTATGAATATTCTTCTGGATGAAATTAATAATTGTCTGATTAAAGGTTATGGCAATGGGTTATTAGAGTTTGAATTTGAAGTGCGGGATTTCAGTTATTCGTTACATATATTTAATGGGGTATGACAGTAAGGAACATTAAGTCAGTCAGCGGAAAATAGTTAGCATAAATCTATTTTCCGCTAAAATTGACAAATGAGGGTACTTATGCTATGCTTTATTTGTAAATATTGCTATTGGATGAAATGGAGGATAACGAGATGGGAGAAAATAAAACCAATGCTGAAGCTGTAAAAGATTATCAAAAACAGCTTGATGATATAAAAGTAAGAGTTCCGAAGGGTTATCGGGAAATCATAAAGAATTATGCTAAAAGTCAGGGCATCTCATTAAATCAATTAGTAATAAGAGCTATTCAAGCAGATGCAGCAGCCAATGGAACAACTCTTGAAGTTCCGACTGGCATCAAAGAATTTAAGAAATTGGAAAATAACTAATAAAGTTAAACGTATTGTACTAAAGAGTTTTCTTTTTTATCAAGTCTATTAATCGGAAATGTAATTCAAATTTCACTCCCCTTACTGTAACCAACAATAAGCATGAATCAGTATCGGGGAGAATTTTATCAAGAAAGTGTCAAAATAAGGGTTTTCAAATCCTTTTTGCAAAAAGCGTCAATTAAATAGAAAATAGTATCTTAAAACGATAAAATGATATAGAAGTTGAAGTGTCATAATATCGAACGAATTAATGATAGAAATGGAGGTTTTGCTATGGGAAATGTGTACTCTTATATGCGGATAAGCACAGCAGAAGAAAGGGGTAAACAGGGGTATAGCAGACAGGAAAAGGCTCTTGAAGCATATGCAAAACGTAATAAAATAGATTATGTGCTTGGATTACAAGAGGATGTTTCTGGAAAATCTTTTATCAATCGTAAAGAATGGCAGCGATTGGAAAAAATTGTGCAATCAGGCGATACAATCGTATTCAAAGATTTATGTCGGTTTACAAGGGAAGCTCAAAATGGATACGATAAGTATATGTCATTGATGCAAAAAGGAATTAATCTTGTATTTATCGACAATCCTACCGTAAGCACCAGTTATATTAAAAACCTTCTCAATATAGCAGAGCAGCAGGAACTTGTGACAAAAACAGTCATGGAAAGTATGGTAAAGATACTTTTGATTGCAGAGCTTGACCGCTCTGAAAAAGAAAGGCTTATTATATCGCAACGTACTAGAGATGGCTTGGCAGCACATAAGGAACAGGCAGAGAAAGAAGGAAGAGAATGGCATATTGGCAGACCAAAAGGTAAATTAGATAAAATGTCTGATGCTTTAAGAGAAGATATAAAGCAGTACCAGTCAGATAGAAATATAAAGCAAGTTGATTTGATGCGAAAGTATCACATAAGCAGGAACACATTGAAAAAATATGTCGCAATCGTTACTGAAGAATTGAAGGAGGTATGAGTTATGTTTGATGGATTAGGGATTATAGGATTATTTGCAGCAGTAAAGCAGTTTATCAAAGAATCTACAGAAAAGCCAGTACCAGCGGAGTATTGGAATAATAAAGCTCTGATGCATGAGGATAAAATGAATCCAGATGTTTCTCCACAACAGGTTATGAAGAATCTCGAAAGAGGAAAATACTACAGCCCTACAGTTATTCCAGAGCGATATGAGCAGCCTGTTAAGATTGTGGATAGAAAGAGCTATAACCATGACGTAAGAGTATACGGAAAAGAGGTAGCGGATGATAATGCTAAATTAGGACTATATTCTTTTGTGCTGGATAGAAGTAATTGATAGGATAGTGGAATGGTGGTAATGGAATGATAAACGCTACATATTATAATAGGAAGAAACTCTGAATCTGGATGATGGTTTGGGGTTTCTTTTTTGTTGGATGAAGTACGCAAGGATTTCTCAAAAGCAGAAAGGATTGATTATGCAAGGCGGTTAGAAAGAATTGAGAGTTTAAAAGCGGAAAAGAGAATGAAAGCTGGTAAGGCAGACCCTAGTCAGATTTCTGACGAGGGTAAACGTACAGATGAATCAGTTGCATCTAAACTTGGCATCGGGTCAAGAGATACATACCGCAAAGAAAAATTTATCTCTGACAATCGCTCTAATCTCACGCCAGAGGATTTTGCAGATTGGGATGAGGGGAGGTTGTCAACAAATAAGGCAGAACTCTTATATGTCAATTCTCGGTGGTAAAGTAAAACAGCCTACTTTTAAGTGTCTTTTGTGGAGAGAAAAGACCTAAAATGATTTGTAAAAATGGAAATTTGCTGGTTTTTTGCTTATTTCTCGGCTCGGTGGAAATTTTTTGTCATGGAGTTGTGATAAAGTCTATTATATTTCTCAAATTTCAATTATTACCACATATATTCTTTTCCCACTTTTCCAATTACCTAAAAATAAGGCAAAAATAATCTGTAAAACAACCTAAAACCGGAAAGGTTTATGCGATCTGCTATTTTTTTCTGGCTTCTATATACAAAGTGCATAAATAAGAACAATATAAAATGTATAAAATGCACAATAAAACAGTGGAAAATTGAATAAAACAGTCCTAAAAGAACATATTTTTTGTACATTTTTTAGCCGTAGACTTTGAATGTGATAAAATTTAATGTTTTTTGAAAAATTAAAAAAACGCTGAAAAATCAAGGCTTGCAGCGGTTTGGATGTGGAGTTATAATAGTTTTAGTAAATGAAATCACCACGATTCTTCGGTCGATAATTGGAGAGATTGAAGTTATTTTAAATATATTCGATACGAAAATGTTATTTCATTTACCCTAAATTAGAAAAGAAAGAAGGTGAAAAAATGTTTAGAAAGAAAAATCAGATTGTGTATAATCAAATGGAACTTTTTAAAGAAGTAGCAGACCTATATCAAGGCACATACAATCTAAATGATATTCGTAACATCGTGCAAAAATTTGAGGAATGTGTAAAAAACCATCTTGCGGAAGCTGACAAAGACCATCCTATTCAGGTAAAGGTTTTTAATGGAATCAGCTTATTGTCTTGGTTAGTTCCAGAACAGAAAAATGCAAATGTGTTTGGTATGGATGCAGACATTGGTGAATATGTTCGTATAAAAAGTGACATTACTCACTATTATAAGCGGAAGATTCAGGAACTTGCAACTGAAATGAGATAACCTTTGACAGAGTAGCATAACTAATAAGGCTAAACACTAAAAACTAAATTTTAGATGAAAGGTAACATATAAAGAAATGTTACTCTTAGATTCGCTTACATAGATTTTCAAAAACAGTTTGAACAGAGATTATCAAATAGTTTCTTCTTCAATTCTTATTCATGAAAATCTTTTCAAATCCCTATATGGTGAAGGGTTTTGTTTGATTACCAAAAATCCAATAAAAATCAAACGTGATATATTTTGGTGATGCAACTAAATATAGCTTGTATACTTTTTGAAAATTGAAATATCAAAAGGTTTATTAAATGCGCTCAAAATTAAAAAAGCTATGAAGAATAGCTTATTTGAGTACGCTTAAAATCAGAAAAAATCAAAAGAATTGGAAGAAATTATTATGAATTTATATGAAGCACAGAAATATACGAAAAAGAAAGAAGAAGAAATGTATAGAAAAATGGCAAATAAAAGTAATGCAGTAATGGGCAGGGAAAATGATATGAAAATCACAAAGAAAAATACTTGTATTTCACCAGAAAAAGAATATGAAGGATTTGTAACTCGGAGAGAATTTATCAATAGAACAGGCGCATTTGTTTCAGCAGTTAATTTTGAAAATATTTACGAAAAATTTAAAGAATTGAGTGTTTCAGCAGATGAATTTGTCAGAGATTACATAGTTAAATATTCTGATTACATTATTTTAGATAAAAATAATTTAGTACATTTTGAGATAAATGATGATGAAGTCAGTGCGGTAGGGTGTTATGCAAATTCAGTAGAATCAGATGAATTGAATGTATTAGATTTGCTTTATAATCTGTCTGAATCAGTTGAATATTATAGAGATAAATTGATTGAGGTAAGAAAACAGGCTAAAGATTTATGTAGCATCGTAAAATCAATGGGTAAGTAATAGGGTAAAACAACACTGTATAACTTGGATGGGGTGTCAACATGACAGCCTATCAAATATAAGAAAATCGAAGGGAGAAAGCATTATGAAATTATTTGAAAATAAAACAAACTCACTATACCAAACGAAAGATTCTGATTTTGAATATACATTGGCTTGTGACAAACAGACTAATGATATTGTTCTGCTGCCAAAGATACTACATCGTGTAGATAAAAAACTTATGGAAGCGATAAGGCAGGATTTGAGCAGAGAAAGGTTTGAAGATAATGGCGATATGAAACTTTTGTGGAAAATTATTGATAATTATGAAACATTAGCAGATAGCGGAGTATACAGCAGATAGCGGAGTATACAGCAGATAGCGGAGTATACGAACGTAAAATTATTGCAAGCATCAATCTATTAAGCAATCTGTTTTCAGTTCGTAATAATGAAATATTTAATAATCATTATGGTGTGGCATTGAACAAATTGCTTGCATCGGGGCATTATGCAGGACTGTATTTTGAAGCAATAACTTAAATGTGTTCTGATAGTGAAGAAGTGCAATGCAGAGGTTGTGATTTGATGTTTAATCTGACTAAAAATGGTAATCCATTTTCTTTAAAGCGAAGAGAGTTATTGTATGAAATCTGTTATCCAGATATTTACGAAGATTGAATTGGTTTAAGATGAAATAAAATTAGAAGGATTTTGGGATAGGGTATTTTGTACAATGCCCTATCCAAGCTAATAAAAGAAGGAGGATATTGTCATGCCTAGAAAAGCGAAAGCAGAAACTACAACCACTAAATCAAAGAAACCTATTGCCACCAAAGTATCTAAAACAAAACCGAAATCAAGTATCACACAAACACCCAAGCGTTCAGAGGTCATTCTGGATTATAGCCGATTTGGTAATATAGGATTTTCACACGTACATGAAACGGTGGATATTTCCTTTTTGACAAAGAAGAAACTGACTGGAAAAATCACAACTCTATTCCATTTTTTGCGTAATACATCAGTAACAAGCAACCGTGATACTGGCAGAACTGCAACATTTCATATAGATGGTAAACCAGTAATAGGCATTACACAGAAATCGAATGATTATGAGAATCGGGTTTTTACAATAACAAAATATAAAGAAGATGGCACAAGACAAAGTATAAGAAGGTACTCTTACAACAAAGCAAAAAATCTGATTTTAGATTCATTTGGATTTGAAACGAAAATTGATGAAGATGAGGATACTGAACAACCAGAGGAATCAGAAAACAGCAATGAGGATATGAAGATGCTGCTTGAATCTGAAAACATTGAGGATGATATAGATAGTGAATATGGTGATATAGAATAGGAGGTATAATCATTATGACTACAGAAATCATGAAACAAAATTTAATTGATTCAATTATGGATTTAGAAGCCGACAATCCATATAAAAAGCAGTTACTTGAAATTATGAAGAAGTATGATGAAGGGGAACTAACTGATATAGAATCTTATCTACTCATTAATGACATTCTAATAAGGTATGATTTTGATGTAATTATGCCAAAAGAGCAAAAAGCTATTGAAGAAACCAGAAAATCATATGAATTATCTGATTTCATATGCAGTCCAGGTGATATTACAGAAGTTGCCATAAAAACAAAGACCAAAATAGGGCAGATATTTCAGAAAGGCTACAATGGATATTATAGGACTATCGGAGTAGAAAATCTTAATATGAAAGACAGGAATGGAAATCCAATAACAAAATTGAGCGGTGGGAAACAGAAAGCAAAGGCACAAGAAATTATAAAACAGTATACAGAAATAATTAACAGGCCAGATTTGAACAAGTACGCTATACAAATAGCAGATATATTTGAAATACCTATCATGATTAGGGTGTCAAAAGGTCACAGCCCTTTGATATATATTGTACCTTGAAAATTTAACATGATATAGCAAATCATATCAATATTTGGTAAAATATAAGTATCAAATATCGAGGTGATTCAAATGGCTTTTGTTGTA
>CAJTIR010000057.1 GCA_910576385.1 Lachnospiraceae bacterium | reverse complement strand
GATTGACCGCCTAATAATGATATCTTAAGCGATTCCATATGATTTTTCAAGGCATAGTACCCGCTATGTCCAATGTTTATGTCCATTTTTCTCAAATTTCTTTTCCTGCACGATATTCAGTTGTCAATTTTCAGTTAGAATCACATTCATTGAGATTCCGAGAAGTTATATTTAATAATGTAAATGTAAAAGAAAACCATTGGAGGACAGAGAGAAAGGAAGTATAAGAATGGGAAAAGGGAATGGAAGGTGTGCATGCTGCACTACTGAAAATATTGGATTAGATTTGTCAAGCTGCTGGATGGGGGCAAACCCTGCCAAGGGATATGCACATAGGGCTGTAAAGACAATTGCTTTCAGGAAGCCCACTGGCCTGGAAATCAGGAACAGGGTTGGTGGCTTTTTAAAAAAATACAACCTCATTGTATATGGCCCCAACAATGGGGACTTAAATATTGATGTGGTATTCCTGCTCAATGGCTATGCCTGCCTATGCAGGGCAGACACCAGCAGCACTACAGGAAATGCAAGGGACATAACAATATCCCTTGTCTCAAGGGACAGGCCCAGGGAACTGATGCAGCAGTTAGCAGAAGCTGAGATTCCAGTCTGGGAACTGGGGCAGGGGATTTATGGCTTCCAGTACATGTTTGATTTCCAGGTTGCTGTTTTAGATGAACTGCCAATGCAGGAAAAAGCATGGCTGGAGGGGCTGGTGGCCCAGTAAAAAATGACACAGAAGAAAATGGGGTTGTCGCAGTAATATCTTCGCTCGTTCAAAAGGTCTTGCCGCTAAAGCGGCAAAGACAGAATGCACAAAAATTATCTTTGGAAGTTAGCTTCCCAGAATGATTTTTGTGCATATTGTTTGCATTGCTCTGCAATGTAAACCTTTTGAACGAATCTATAAACTGTAATTTATGTTAGTGCGACAGCCCCATTTTTGCATTCAGGGAAAAGCCATGGATACCAGCAGACAGCCTTTGTGAAATGGAAAAAGCCCTGGCAGGGCATCTGCCAAGGCTTTTCCTATAAAATGTGCCCTTTTTACAAGCTTAACTGGATCCCTATTGCCCTACTCACCAGCCCAACATAGGCTGTCTGCTGGATGCTCCCAATCTTCCTCCCCAGCCTTTCCTTATTAATAGAAGTTATCTGCTCTGCCAAAGCAATGCTGGGCCTTGTGAGGCCACATGCTTCAATCAGGACATGGGTTGGCAGTTTTGCCTTATTCATTTTGCTGGTAATGGGTATAATAGTAATAATTGGTGAATACTCATTTGCTTTGTCATTTGAAATGACAAGCACAGGCCTCCTGCCAGCCTGCATGCTGCTTCCAGCATCCCCTTCCAGCTCTGCCCAAAATATGTCTCCTCTCCTGCACATCTTATGTAGCCCTCCTTTTTTGAATTTTTTACATATTCAAAATGGATTTTCCAAACAAAAGAATTTTCTCAAAAAAAGAACAGCCACAGCAATCTTCAAAGACTGCCATGGCTGATTTATAATACTATAGAAGGTTTTGTTGGAACTGAATACTTTATGTCATTAGAGGAAATATAAATACTGGACTCAATAGTTGTCATACATTAACTATAAGAATTATTTTCCTTTCTTCCCACTCCTCTCTCTTCCCAGAATTTTCATTCCAGGGTATAGTGTATCCCCATTTACTGCTGCCTCTGTCTTCCCTCCTCTTTTTTATTTTGTACACATTAAATATGGATGTTTTCCCCAATTAAATTTTAAGCCCTATGGTTTCCCTCCCTTTCTTTATCTTGTACATGTTAAATATGGATGCTTTCCCCAATTAAATTTCAAACCCCATGCCTTCCCTCCCTTTCTTCATTTTCATTACACAATAAATATGGGTTATCTGAAAAAATATATTTCAAAGCTATCTTCCAGCAAGGGGGCATCCATTTCTGCTAAATCCCCACTCCCCATCCCACTGCTATACTCTTTGTAAAAGTATACTTTTACAAATAACTGAAATGCCATGGGAAAAGTGTTTGTAAAACCTTGTGTGCAGGGTTTGCAAATGTTTGTAAATATTTCCAATATGCAGGAAAGTTTTAAAAAGGGAGGAGGAAGAAAAATAGGAAAAACAGTAGGATATGCCAGGGTAAGCTCCAGGGAGCAGAACCTGGACAGGCAGATTGTGGCACTGAGGCAGTTTGTCCCTGAGGAGATGATAGTGGCTGACAAGGCAAGTGGCAAGGACTTCAACAGGGCTGGATACCAGTCATTGAAAGTTGGGATTGGGAAACTGGTGAAAGGGGACACATTGTATATCAAGTCTTTGGACAGGTTCTCAAGAAACAAGGATGAGGCAAAGAAGGAACTCCAGTATTTCTCTGAGATTGGTGTAAGGGTGAAGATTTTAGACATCCCATCCACAATGATTAATATAGAGGAAGGGACAGGGCAGGAATGGATTCTGGATATGATCAATAACATCCTCATTGAAGTTTTGTCCTCAATTTCTGAAAATGAAAGAGCCACCATCCTTGCCAGACAAGCTGAAGGCATTGTAGCCATGCCAATTGATGAAAAGACAGGGAAGAGGATCAGCAAGAAAACTGGAAAATGCATTGGCAGGCCACCCATCCAGTTCCCAGAGCATTTTGGGGAATACTACCAGAAGTGGAAATCAAAGGAGATTTCTGCCACTGCTGCCATGAAGTCCCTGGGGCTGAAGCCAAATTCATTTTATAAGCTGGCCCACAGATATGAAGCTGAACATGGCATTGCCCCATGAACCCCTGCCCAAAACACAAGGCACTGCATTTTAAGCAGTGCCTTGACTGTCATACAAACTCAATATTCAGGTTTTTACCTAACCCAACAGCCAATCTTTTAAGAGTAGATATGGAAGGGTTTGAGAAGCCCCTCTCAATCCTGCTGATGTCAGCCTGGTTTATCCCTGTCACATCTTCCAACTGCTGCTGGGTGATCCCAGCCTCAGTCCTTGCCATATACAAGGAACCCCCAAAACCATTGCATAAAGCTGCCCCATACTGGTTCCCCAAAGCCCTGTCTGGGAGAGCCTTACCCCTGACTTCTTTCTGGAGCAAATCCAAAAGGTCATAGGCAATCCTTACCTCAGCCCTCCTGTCCTCCCTCTCTTCAAATAATTTTCTTACATTCCCTTCCTCTTCCTGGGACATTTCCTGGTTTTCCAGCATTTCCTCCAGCATCTGGCAAACCCTAATTCCTTTTTCTTCCATAAGCAAACCCCTTCCTTATTGTAAATTCCTACTATAAATATGGGATTTTGCATTGCTGGAAGGAAATGGGGGAACAGTTTCCTGTCTCCCCAACATTATGTACCTGTTTCCCAGGAGTGCCATGCACCCCTAGGAAACATCCCATTCTTTTCCAGACATCACTTCCTCCCTAAATTCCTTCCAGCCCAAACATCAAACTGTCTTTGTATTTGTACAATTCATCCAGCTCCTCCATTTCCCTTTCTGCATAGGGGTGGACCCCATCCAGTGTGATGGCCCCATCCTTCAGTAACTGGATGAGGGAATCTATCCTGCCCTTCTGGTAAGAAATCTTAAGCTCTGTCTCCCTCTTGTCATCTTCTGGGTCATATTGCATATCCCTATCCCTAAAAGGGCAGGGCCTCATCCTCCCTGGGGCAGCGCCCACAGGCCCTGATGCATTTGCACACCCTTCCAAGCATTTGATTAAGATTATCTTTTTCATCCTGTACCTCCTGTTCTTCCTGTGCTTCCTGGCATTGGCAATTAATAACTACAAACTCAAATGGCTGCTGAAATGGCTGCTGCTCTTCTTTCCATCCATTCTCCTCCCTCCTCTTCATTGCCCTGGATATGATCTCATCCATCTTTTTCTTTTCCTGTGCTGTTAAATAATTCTCCAAATTTCTTTCCAAATGGCATTCCTCCTTTACTTTCTCCTAAATCTGTTTTGTTTACAGGTACATTATAGCAAGTTATGGATGGGGGGAAAATTTGCAGAAATTAGGATGAGGGATGGATGCAGCAGGGGAAAAAGGGGGAGAATTATCATGCATCACATTTACCTGATGGCAGAAACACACAATGCTTTACACTTTACATCATCTTTAGCTGATGCCTGGGTTAAGAATAACCCCTGGATTTCTGCATCACATTTACTTGGAAAGAAAATTCCATATGGCAACCATTTTTACATCACCTTTACTTGGAAAGGAAATTCCACAGAGCAAGCACTTTATGCATCACATTTACATGATAATAAAATCCTGGCAAACACTTGTTTTCTGCATCACATTTACATGATAAAGAGCCTCAAGATAATTGCCTGCTTATACACCACATTTACTTGGAATCAGAGTGGTTTCCTGTCTGTGCATCATATTTAACTGATGCTTAGTATACAGTGGAATTTCCCATGCCCCATTGGGCTGGGCACAATCCCCAGGCACATCCAAAGTATTTACTCCCCCTATTGATGCACAATCTTATATTTCTGGCTCACTTTCTTCCTATTATATATGCTCCCAGAATGACAGACCTCTCCTGCTTTTCCCCCCAATAAACCTGATGGCTTTCTGTGTCTGGAAATATTCCTGAAAAGATTTATCTTCAAACCAGAATCCATGTGGGGAATCCTGGCAAGTAACAATTTTTATCTATTATGGAAATTTTTAAAAATGTGTATAACTTATTACACAATTTTTTAAATATCTGAAAATTTTAGGCTGGAGCAATGGAGAAGCAATGCCCTTCCCATCATACCACAGATTAAATTCCTGCCACATTCTGAGAAAATAAGCCAAATGAATTGGTTTTTGCAGGAATTTCCTGTTTTCAGACTGTGCTATGGTTTCCACAGATGAGCACTTACTATGGCACAGACCAGCAGAATCTACTATTTTATATCCTCCTGTGCTGGAGGTAAGCAAGCCAAATGAATTGGTTTTTGCAGGAATTTCCTGTTTTCAGACTGTGCTATGGTTTCCACAGATGAGCACTTACTATGGCACAGACCAGCAGAATCTACTATTTTATATCCTCCTGTGCTGGAGGTAAGCAAGCCAAATGAATTGGTTTTTGCAGGAATTTCCTGTTTTCAGACTGTGCTATGGTTTCCACAGATGCTGGATTTCATTTTAAGCAGTTCTGAAGGGCTACATGCTTCTTAGTCCCTTCTGGGAAAACAGGCAGCCACATTCCATTGGTTTTCTGCTAAAAATTGAGCGCTTCCACCTATGCTACAGTAAGTTCAGAACCAGAAACTCCAAATACAAGAAGGGCTTGGGAAAGGCAGCCCCCTCTGGGGTTCCAATGAAACTATAAACATTTTCAGCTTAAAGAAAGGAGCAATATTATGGATAAAAAACATGAGGATAAATCCTCTAATAATACTAATGATAAGAAGGGCACAGTGCATAACAAGGGCACAGAGAATAAAAGGAAAGATATTATGGATGAAAAACATGGAGATAAATCCTCTGACAATACTAATGATAAGAAGGGCACAGTACATAACAAGGGCACAGATATGGCAAATAAAAAGAACTATGGGTTTAAGGCCATTACAGCAAGGGAGCTCCAGGATTTCGTCCCCACCCAGAAAAACTTCATTGTGGATGGCCTGGTTACACATGGGCTTAACCTCCTGGCTGGCCCTAAAAAGCATGGGAAATCCATGCTTGTCCTAAACCTGGCCCTCTGCATTACTGGAAAGGAGGACTTCCTGGGGAGGAAGACTGAGCATGGGGTTGCGCTCTACATGGCCTTGGAAGACACTAAGAAAAGGCTCCAGGACAGGCTGAACACCATGGTGGATTATGAGGATGCCACAAAAAGTCTACTCATTACAAATTCTGTGGAATACAAGGGCCAGGAGCTGATAAAAGGCTTAGAGCTGTATTTACAGGATTATCCCAACATAACAACCATCATCATTGATGTGCTCCAAAAAATCAGGGCCAGCAAACCTGCTGGGCAGAGCGAGTATGCCTATGACTACAATGAAATAGGTGATCTCAAGAATTTTGCTGACAGGCATGGGATTGCCATTGTCCTTGTCACCCATTGCAGGAAGACAAAGGATAGGAATGACTGGGTGAATGAGATCGCAGGGGGGGTTGGTGTGACAGGCGCAGCAGACACCATCCTCATGCTTGAGAAAAACAGGGGGAAAGGCAGCTTGGATGGGAGGCTGCTCATAACAGGCAGGGACATGCCAGAAGATGAGCTGCCACTCTGCTTTGCCCCTGAGCATTTCAAATGGCATTATGTTGGCACAAAAGAGGACCAGGAGGCAAAAAAGCATGGTGAGCTGTATAAATCCAGCCCTGTTGCCAGGACTGTCAAACTCCTGCTGGAAAGGAACAATGGCACATGGTCTGGTACATGCAAGGAAATTTTGGATTTTGGGCTCAAGGAGCTGGGGGAGTCCATAGCCAAAAATGAGTCTGCACTGGCAAGGAAAATCAATAGTTTTGATGGGCTTCTCCTGGATGATGGGATCATCCATACCAGGCCTGCCCCCAATGGCGGTGTGGCAGGAAGAATCCATCACTTCAAGCTTGAGAAACCCACCCAGGAGGCACAGGCACAGCCTGAAGAGGAGGATGGGCTCCAATTTGATGAAGAGCCTGAAGATTATGGGGCGCCCCAATTTGATGAGGAGCCTGAAGATTATGAAAGCCCCTCATTGGATTGGAAGCCTGAAGATTTTAAGGAGCTCCAATTGCTCCAATCTGATGAGGAGCCTGAAGATTATGAAAGCCCCTCATTGGATTGGAAGCCTGAAGATTTTAAGGAGCTCCAATTGCTCCAATCTGATGAGGAGCCTGAAGATTATGAAAGCCCCTCATTGGATTGGAAGCCTGAAGAAGATGGTGAGCTCCCTTTTGGTGGGGAACCTGAAGAAGATGGTGAGCTTCCCTTTTATTAAGCCTATAAACATTACATAATTTTATACATAATTTAAGGACACAGGCCAATGCCTGTGTCCTTTTTCCATGTGCCTGCCAAGCCCCAGGCAGAAGGGGCTGCCAATGGCATCATACCCCTAAAATAACCTTGGAGGGGCAGGCAGCATGGCTGTTGGGGACCCTTATTGGCATCCTGCAAAAGTTATGCTGCCCCTGCCCCCTGGCATAATGCAGGATTCCATGCAGCATTGCAACCACACAATGCCATTTCCACACAGCATCAAATGCCTGTGAATGCCACAAGCTGCCCAGCCACTTAAAATCCATGTGCCCCCTGGGGCTTAGAACTGCCCCCATCTGCCCACAGCCCTGCTAAAACTGCCAGAATTCAAAGCCATGGTGTGTGATGCCCCAATGCCCAAAGGGATTCCAGACTATATGGCTCCATGCACAGGATGTCAGGCAAAGCAGCATCCTTTGGCATTCCAGCATACATCAAGAGCATGCACTTCCTGGGATGGACCCAAAGGTGCTGTGCTGTCTGGGTTGCCCCAGGCTTCTGGGGATGCACTTGCCCAATGGACTGGATGCTTCATGGCATTCAGCCAGCCCCTGTGCAAGTGTGGTGCAGGAAGCCCATATTGACCCTTGCCTGATGCTGGCATGCATGGGCATGTTGGCTGTCTGGCATCTTTGAACATAAGGCAGGGCACTGTTCCTGCCACTGTCAGGCATCCAAAGCATTCAGCAGGCACAATCCATAAAGTTCCAGCCCTGGACTGTCTTGGCTGTCCCAAAGGCATGCCCTTGCTGCAAGACAAAAACCTCCAAGGCTGTTGGGAGCCACCAATGCCTTGCTTTATGCCATAAAACCAGCCTGACACCCTTGCCATGGTTACTACAGGCTGCCACCCATAGTATGTGCAGCATCCTAAAGCATGGCAGGTACATGCCTTGGGCATCATATGCTGGATGCCTGCTGGCCCAGGGCATGGGAGCAAAACATATGTTATTGGTGTTATTTGTGTTATAGGCTACCCAAAGCTGTAGGTTTGTCCCTACATGCTGCTGGCATGCTGGGCTTGTATCCATGCACAAAACATGTGTATACTGATTCCTGGGCAGGCAGATAAACTTAGTGTTATTGGTGTTATTGCTGTTATTCCAGAAACTACACCAGCTACAGTTATTGTGGAATCCCCCATTAATAAGGATGTGCCTGGACATGCATGCTGCACAGGCTGTATGTACATTGCTTATATAGAAAGCACAGCACACCTATGCATGGATTTACCTTGTCAATGCCACACCCATGCTGTCCTGGCTGCCCCAGGCTGTGAGGAGGCAGGCTCCCCAACTGCAAAGTAAATACCTTTCCAGTCTGTGCAGGCTTGGGGATTCCTGATGTATGGGAAATCCATGTGCATCCCTACACACATTGGCATATAGGGAAAGTTTATGTTATTGGTGTTATTTATGTTATGCCATCCCCAACATAGACAGCATGGTATAGCCTTCAACATGCTGTTGAAACACCCAAACCAAGCATTCCCTGTTTGGGTTTAGGTTGTGGCATCCCCTGGAATCTTCTGGCTGCTCCAGGCTGTGTAGGGAACCCCAAAGTAAAAAACTTTGTCAGTCTGTGTAGATTTGAAAGTTTCTGGTGCATGGAGGTTTGGGGTTGTACATCCATAACAGCATAACAGGAATAACAGTACATTTATCCCTTGTGGTTTGTCCAATGTATAACAGGAGTAAACCTCTAGTGCATAATGTCCTATGTCTGTATGGATTTAGGCTGTGGCATGGCCTGTAATTTTCTGGCTTCTCACAGTTGTGGGGATACTGCAAAGTAAAAAACTTGTCCAGTCTGTGTAGATTTGAAAGTTCCTGGTGCATGGAGGTTTGGGGTTGTACATCCATAACAGCATAACAGGAATAACAGTACATTTATCCCTTGTAGGTGATCCCAGTAAATTTGCCATACAGCAGCATGCCAGCCCCTGGTGGTTCCTGCCCATTTAGGTTGTGGCATCCCCTGGAACTTTCTGGCTGCTCCAGGCTGTGTAGGGAACCCCAAAGTAAAAAGCCTTGTCCAGTCTGTGCAAGCCTGTAGGTTTTTGGTTATACACCAATAACAGTATAACAGGAATAACACTACTTTTGACTCTTGGGGGATGTCCAGCATTTACCACACAGAAGCATGGCATCCTGCCAGTATGCTGCCACCAAGCATAACAGCATAACAGGAATAACACTGCCTCCACTCATTGGGATTAATTCCTGTTTCTGGGCAGCATGCCAGCCCCTGGTGAATCCTGCCCATTGAGGTTGTGGCATCCCCTGGAATCTTCTGGCCGCTCCAGGCTGTGTGGGACTCCAAAGTAAAAAACTTTGTCAGGCTGTGTAAGTTTGAAAGTTCCTGGTGGATGGGGCTTTTTGTAGACACAGCCATAACAGTATAACAGGAATAACAGTACATTTATCCCTTGTGGTTTGTCCAATGTATAACAGGAGTAACCCCCTGGTGCATAATGCCTATGTCTGTATGGCTTTAGGTTGTGGCATCCCCTGGAACCTTCTGACTGCTCCAGGCTGTGAAAGACTCCAAAGTAAAAAACTTGTCCAGCCTGTGCAGGTTTGGAGGTTCTTGGTGTATAGGGAATTTTTGGTGGCACATTAATAACAGGAGTAACAGTGCTTTTGGTTATTGGGAATTACCCAGCAGATTTGCCATGCAGCATGCCCCCTGACAGAATCCATAACAGCACAACATGGTTAACAGCACCTCCATCCATTGGGATTAATCCAAGGCTCCCAGCATTATGCTGTCTGGATACACACAGCAGGCTTGCCCTGCCTGGATGCTGCCCATGCAAAGGCTTGTGGTTCCTGCCAGCCATGATGCCTAAAGTTTCTATTATGGGAGAAAGACCCAAACTAAAAATGTTATGCCTCAACATTGCAAGGCAGCCCTTGGATGGGAAGGCTTCCATCCACATCACTGGCTGGGGTGGGGAAGCATCCTTAGTTCCTGTTTTCTCCTGCATTTTATATCCATATGCCCTGCACCAAAAATGGGGCATATAGCCTCAGCTACACCCTGGCTGGAACCCATATTCCCATGCCCTGCAACAGCAGAAGCCTGTGAAGGGGCTGTGGCTTCCTAAATTAAATGGTATACCCCCAATGGGGCATGCCCATGGCTGGATGCATAAAAAAACTGCCTGGACTGATACCCAGGCAGTTTTTGAAACTGTGACTTCTATATAGAATTGTCATCCAAGATGCTGTGGTTCCATGCCAAAGCCATAAAATTCTGCAAAATGCTCAACCTTCCCTATCAATAATGGGATAAGCTCACCATGCCCATGCTCATGGAAGGTTTTATCTATCCTCAGGGTTCTGCCTGACCTCATTATGGAAACCTCTGCCACAAGTGGGGCATTCCCAGTCAAGGAATACCCTGGCCCCACACACAGGCATCCACCTATGTATTCATGGGCTCTTAAAGTCCCCTGTTCCTCCAGCCTGTCAATGATGAACAGGCTGTCCCCTGTTTCCATTTGGAACTCTTTTGTCCTCAGCCCACCTAATTCACTGCTTGTAATAAAATTAATGTCTCCCATTTCCATAATCCTCCCTTCTTAGGTTCAAACTCAACAACACATTCATTTCCCACATCTGGGCTGCATTCCACCACTCTCTGGGAGGATGCCCCAGCCCCTTCTGGGCCAGGCCATCCCCAAGTTTCCAAGTGCAGGGGCTGTTTTACCCTTTCCCATGGTAAAATTCATCCATGATTTTGTGGCAGGTTTGCAAGTCCCCAATGTCATAATGCCCATGGTTCAAAGTCTGGAGCTTCTCATTCCAGCAAGTCCATACAGCATATGTCCCATCATCTTTCTTAGCTGCCACCATATATAGGTAGGAATCTTCCCCATATCCTGATTTCCTCCTTACCTCCACCACCTCATAAGCTGGAAGATGTACCCTAAAATACTTCCCAACATTTACAGACACTCCATCTTTCCTCTGCTCCATATCCACCTCCATTTCCATCTCCCTTCAGTATGGAATCATCTTTGCTACACCTATATTGTATCAGCTCCAATTTCCCAGAGATTTTTGCAGAGATTAACTTATGGTTCCCCAGTATCCTCTCCATCCCTAAGTAAGCCTATGATTTCCTCTGCTGTGCCTTTATCTGCATGCTTTTCCAGATATGGCAGAACCTTATGGATTTTCCCCTTCTTCACCCCTGAAACCCTCCTCAGGTCACTCCAGTACACCTTGCCTTCCTTCTCCACCTTCAGTTTCCCATATGCCCATGCCAGCCTCCTTGCCCAGTTTTCCTCATAGCTTTCTTCATATTTTTCCAGGACTCCCCTGCACTTTGGCATGTTCCCCAGCCTGTGTGGGGAAATCCCCACAGCCCTGCATAACAGCCTCTCTGTCACCCTCCCTGGCCTCCCCATGCCATCCAGGTTCCCTTGGTATATCTCCCTTGCTGTCTGCCCCATCACTGGGAGCATCCCTTCATCATAGGAGTCCCAGTCCTCAGGGATATCTCCCTTTGGGCATCTGGCATCCTGGCTCTTCTGTACCTGCTCCTTTGATAACCTTGGATGCAGCAGTCCATGGGCTGGGATTCCCAGAAAGAATGCTATTTGTGTCACTATGGAGAAATCAGTCCTTTGCCCTGATAGGGTTCTTTGAATCTGATATATACTGGCTATATCCTTGATATGGATTTCTTTGAAATAATCCTGCATGCCATCTGCAAGCAGTTGGGTGTTCCTGACCCTCCCAGTGGATTTCAGGTACTTTGTACCCTCCATCCCTGCATACAGGATTGCACTGGCTGGCACACTCCCACCAAAGTCCACAGGCTCCTGAAAAATTTCTTCCATATAAGATGCAAACTCCCATTCCAGTGGGATTACATCATTCCTTGCCTGCCTTTCTTCCAGAGCCATTTCAGCAGGCTCCAGAATAAATGACTGGCTGCTCCTTGCTGCCACACTTGAATTTTCAAGCCTGCACTTATGCTTTGTGCATACAGGCATATTCCTGATTTGGTGGGTTCTATGCCAATATGCCTCACCATAAATTTTCCTATCTTCCACCATACACAAAGGGCAATATTTTAAATACTGATCTCCTCCATCCCTTGGCAGGATGGAAAATAAATGGTGGGCATCACAGAAATCATTTGTAAGCCTGTGCAGGGCATTTTTCTTGTTTTCTGGCCCTATAAACCTTGCATACTGTGGGAACATGGTATGCTCCAAGACCAGTTCTTTCATTGGATATATCTTTATGATTTCCTGTTCCATTTCTGGGTTTAAGTGCCCTATAAATTCTTTACTGGGGTTGCAGTGCCTGTTAAATAAAAGTTCCCCCAAGAATGCCTTGCTTGTTGGATAGCCTGAATGGATAAAAATCCTGCAAAACCAACTGTACACCAGTTCATCTGGGTAGATTTCTGGCAGGAATCCAATCATGCTGATACCTCCTCCACTAAGACCCCATTTTCTTTCAGCAGTCCCACTGCATCCATCCCTTTGGCACCTGGGCAACTCAATGTCTCTGTAATTAAATTACCTGTCTTTGGTGCTTTTTCAGCCACTTCTCTTGCCTTATGCATCCTGCCTTTCTTTGCAGCAGGGGCTGTCTGCTTCCCCTTCTTCACATCCATCTTCACAAAATCCTGCACATTTTTAAGCCTATCCTCATATGCCAGCAGGATTGTTTCCCTGTCCAGCTTCTCCTTGCCAGTCAGTATTGCTATCTGCTGTGCCTCCATTATTATGGAAACAACCAATGCCAGAATCCCCCCTGTGCATTCATAGAGCAGCTCCACCAAACCAGGTGTGATTCTGGATGGATGGGTCACATACTGGTATGCAAATAATGTCTCACAGAATTTTATAAAATAATCACCATAAGGCAGTGCTTTGTAAGAGAGTCCCACACTCCTTCTGGCAAGCTGCATTTCATTACTGAAGAACAGTTCTGTCTCTGGCAGCCCAACCATGCAGATGGCAACCCCACTGGAATTAATAAGCTGTGTCATGGCAGACACTAAGTTTACCCCACCTTTGTTCCTGCATATGTTCTGGCATTCATCAATCACAACCAGCAGTATATTGTTAAGTGCCACCTGGGAAACTGTCCCTATTAAGCTGTCAATGGATGCCCTGTTCTTGACAGCCATCTGCTGATAGCCTGTACCTATAGCAATGTCCACCTGTGATAATATGGCAAGCAGCAGTCCCTTCACTGAGCAGTCATGGGGACACTGCACATTCACACATGGGATAATCTTTGCATATGGCTCCCTTGTTTCTATAATCTGCTCCCCACCAGACAGTGCAATTGATTTTGCCAGTGCAGTGGATTTCCCTATCCCACTTGGACCAATGATTGAGAAACTGTCTGACCCTCCAAGCACAGAATGATAGCTTAACCCCTGTAATCTCCTATGGTTCTGGTTCCCCTGCACCACTGCATCCCTGGTCTGCTTTTTCTTCAAGGAATGCAGCATGGAAAGGTAAATCTTGCTGTATATCTCATAGCTCATTTGTGATGGCAGATAAATGTCTGCCACATCATTTAATGCCACAAGCCTTGCCCCAGCATCAGCCTTGCATATTTCTGGGTCATAGGCTGGCAGGGACAGCATTGCATCTTCCAGCTCCTTCCCCATCATCATTTTTGGCATCTTGCCAATTAAATCTTCCATCCACTACACCTCCTCCATGAAATCCCTGTGCCTCTCTTTCACAGCTCTTTTCCTTGTTTTCCTCACTTCTTTCATGTTGACATCAGCATGTTTCTCTTTTCCAGCAACAATTTTTTCAATATGTGATGCCAAGTCTACCCTGCCCTGTAAATTTTCATGGGCAGCTCCATCTATGATGGCTTTTTGTGCATCCATCATCTGTTTAATTGCATCAAAACTCTTCCCTGAGAACCTTGACTCTATCAGGAAAAATTCTATAAAATTGCCATTTTCTATTAGATAAACTGTATCAGCAGATTCTGGATTGTAAGCTGCCACAGCATCCCTGCCTACCAAATAGTCTTCTGTAAAATCTTTCTCTTTGGAATCATATCTCAGCCCCATTACAAGCAATCCTCTTCTTGTAAACTTTCCTTGGGCTCTTGGCAGCAAAGTCAGAATCAGTTGCTTAGGTTTTACAGAGATAAGGTTGCATCCCTGCTGCCCCTTCCCCCATTCAAAAATACTGTTGGGGTATGGCTGCACCTGTGCCTCCAGCATTGTTTCTGTATATGGGTAGTCCTCCAAAATCCTCTGGCAGTTGTGATACAGGATAGAGTGAATAACTACTTTCTCATAATCCTCTATGGTAAGCCTTGCACCCTTCCTATAATCTGGAGCCAATCTTTTCCCTGCATCCTTATCCACATACCCATAATCCATCAGATAGGGCTTTGCTGAGCCTTGTAACAATTGGAAACTTCTTTCTACAATTGACTTTAATTCAGGTCTTAATGCAGGGAGATTAATCAATGTCACTCCAAGTTCTGTGATCTGTGAAAATGTTGAAGACTTATATTCACTTCCCATGTCTGACACAACCACAGAGGGCATCTGGCTTGAGTCCCACTGCTCCCTTTCAATAAAAATCCCAAATTCCCTGCACCATTCTACCTTGTCTGCTATCACATTCAACATCAAGTTTCTAAGAGAATAAGTGCCCCCTTCCCATGTGAGTGAGTATCCCATGACAAACCCATTGGAAAAAGAATCTGTGAGGATTGTAAGCACTGGCCTCCCAACCAGGTTCCCTGCTCCATCCACCAGATAGATGTCACAGATGGTTGCATCCACCATCCCTGTTCCTACATTGGGGGCAAACTCCTGGACACCATCCCCAAGCAATGGCCTGTGGTTCCTTTGGTAGTCCTTGATCCCATTCCTTGAAATCAATGCATTCTGCATGGTCTTGTATTTAGAGTAGAAATACCTGAACTGGTTGTATGTTGGATATTCAGGTGTCAGCTTCCCCTCCCCATCACAATACTTTTCCTTCAGCATATATGTGTATGCTGTCTTCAGGCTGTTCTTATGCCTTGTGAAGTAGAATTTATTCAAAGCCCACCTGAAATTCTTTTCATCCTTTGTCAGCCCCCTTTCTGGGACAGCCCTTTCCTTAGGGATAAGGGCAGATATTGACTGATACACAAGATACTGGCACAGGTATTTCCTCACTGTCTGCACTGAAATCCCATGCATCCCTGCAACTTTCCTTATAACAGTTGCCCTCATCTTGTCATCATCCAGAAATGGCAATATCCCAGCAACAACAGTGAACCTTTGATGTGCCATGCTTTTTTCCCTTGGTTTTAAATCCCTTTCCTCTTCCCTCCCTGTTTCTTCCCCCAGTTCCCCTTCAGGGCATACCTCATACTCTGAAATTTCATCCAACCCATACCACTTTGGCATAGTTTTCTTAATACAATCTATAAGCAGAACATTCTCTTCTTCCACTGCCAAAATCCTGTATATAATCCCATCCCACTTTATCAGTTGGTTTTTCTCCACACCAGTCCTCCCAGATTAATACACTTTATACATCCACTTATTACAGAACACACACCTACAATGATGATTTTCCTTTGAATCAAACATGTCCCCACAATTTCTGCACACATACCTTTGTGGGACTGGCTTCTCTCTATGAAAAATAGATTCATCATCTTTCCCTTCCAAAAAGGAGTACCCATAAGTCTCATTCATCATCTGGGCATACTTCCTCCACTTCTCCCCATGACTCAGACATCTAGGGCAGGTATGGAACACCCCCTGAATTATCACTTCTTTCAGCTCCTTTAAAGGGCAGGTGTCTTGCAGCAAATCTTCCCTGATAATAATTGAGAAATTATAACAGCCATAATCATTGTATAACCCAAGAAACCCTTCTATATTCCCTTCTTTAATTTCAAAAACTTTCCCATTCTGAACTGGGATGCCTGCTTTCCTCATTTCCCCTATGCATTCTAAAAAAACTCTCTTTAAATCATACATTGTCATCATCCTTCTTCTCCACAACAATCCCCCAGTCCAAAACTCCCCTCTTGCCCCAATATTCCCTGGATGCATCCAGCAGCTTGGCAGTCAAGGGCTTAGCCAGATGCTTCCTAAACACACACTCCCTTACCATCAGCTCCCCATCCACCTTTGTGGCAACAAAATCTGAGCAGTATTCCCCCAGTTCCAGCCCCTCCAGAAGCACCTGGCATCTGAACTCTTTCACATCAGGGTTCTCCTCCAGCCTGTCAGCATACCTTGACTCAATGCCATTAAAAGTCTTAGCTACACCATCAGCACACTTGCCCATGCTTCTTTTCTCACACCTGCTGCCCTTATAATTTTTCTTCTTCATTCCCACCATCCTTTCTTCAGGCACTTGCCCTATGGGGATTCTATCATGAAAAATTTCCAAGCTTCCCTGCAAAAAACTAATGGGGGTTCTTCTTTTGGAAAGGGGGAAGGGAGGGCTAAGGAATAAAAAAAGGAGTGGAAGGTATTTTTAACCACTCAGTTGACAGCATTCGACAAAATGGTATACTTATGGTTGGGAAAGAAAGATTCCTATAAAGAATGGAAGAAAGAAGAAGAAAGCCATGGATAAATTCCAAAAAAAATGCTGCATATTTTTATTATTCTATGCCATATTCTGTGTTGTCATCTCAATCCTTTTCCATACAGTATGGATGTTAAACTACATCCCTTCTGAAAGCATGGAAAACACCCTCAGGGAAGGTGATTTTGTCATTGCATCAAGGCTTGAGACTGGGGAGGAAGACATAAAAAGGTATGACATCCTTATTTTTGTGCCACCAGACAAGCCAGGGGAAATTTACATTAAAAGAGTCATTGGCCTGCCTGGGGAAACCATTGAGGTGTTTGATGGTGAGGTTTATGCTGATGATGTGAAATTAGACAGCTCTTTCATTAAGGAGCCACAGGATGGGGATGGGGATGGCAGCTACATTGTACCTTCAGGGCATTATTTCTTCCTTGGGGACAACAGAAACAATTCAAATGACAGCAGGTACTGGGTGAATGAGTATGTCCCCCTGGAGAACATAGTGGCTAAAGCAACACACATTATTTTCCCCTTTCAGCACAGGAGAAAACTTTCTGAAGACTGAAAGCCATCCCCTAAAAGTTCCTGTCCCATAAAAAAAGCTGCACCACCACCCCCATGATAGAAAGGGTCATAGATGGGGAAGTGGAGGATGCAGCTTTTTTTGTATATGTAATTATATAAAATTCCCTTTCTCTTGATAAATCCCTTATCTTCTCTGTTTGTTGATATAACTTAACAATATGCTATAATAAACCTAACAAGAAACTAAGCACATCCCCAATCAGGCAAAAATTAATAATGTAAATTCATTCCATATTCCAAACAGATAAAAGTTCAAGAAAACAGGAGTTTCATACTCCTTTCATATAGATAGGTACTGTTATACAAACTTGTACCAAAGAGAGTAACCCATCAAAAAACATGAAGAAGAGCCTAAAAGTTGGGCTCAAAAGGAGGACAAAACCATGAAGAAAAGAAGAACAAAAAAATCAATCCTTGTAACTGGATTAGTGCTTGCATTGCTGCTGACTTCTGTGCTGACCATTGAATTCTGCAAGCTTCCAAAGGCAGATCCTGAGGGTATGGTGAGCGAACAGTCAAACCTTTTTGGTGATGCCAAAGTTACCCAGGACACCAAAGCATCTAAAGCTGCAAAGGTGAAAAAACCAGGGCAGGTAAAAGGGCTGAAAAAGGTGAAAGAATACTGCAAGTGGGATGGATACAGAAACATCAGCTCTGTTAAAATAAAATTCAACAAGTTAAAAGGCGCTACAGGGTATCAGGTGCTGATTTATCAGACATATAGAGAGCCTGGATATCAAACTCCATTGCTTTATGCAAAAACTACCAAAAATACATCCTATACCATCAAAAACCTTGTGCCCGCTGTTAGATACACCATAAAAGTAAGGGCATATACAAAGGGGAAGAATGGGAAGGTTGTTTATGGGAAGTTTAAGAGCATTAAGCTTAAGACAGGCGGAAAGAAAAAGGGGCAGTATTACACCTGTAACTCTTGCTGTACAGGAATGCCTGGGAACATGAATAGAATCACTGAACATGGCAATGCAGTTTACAAAATCCACAAAGAAATCCATGCTGGTGGAACTTACTTCTGGAAGTAATGATTTGCCTAATATATGAAACAGACTGAAAAGCAGTCCTTAGCTGAGAAGCTGAGGGCTGTTTTTCAGTGCTTGTGGATAATGTTGAAATGGTAATGAATACAAAGATATTGTTGACAATATTCACCATTGTATTAGAATTGATGTATGGGAATAAGGGAAGGAGGGGAGAAATTAGGGTTTCCATTAAGAATGCAGGGAATGTAAAAAAAAGCATGGATGCTTCTGCCAAGGTAACACACTCAAAATAAATCATTTTATTGCTATATAGGCAGAAAGGCAGGTGATAATGATGATGATGGCAATAAAGGTTATTTTGGCAATTGTGGCAGTCTTTTTTGGCTTGCTTAGTTTCCTTAGAATAATTCAATGTTTTGGCTTAATGGAGGGGGAGGACTCATATGATCAACCTTTTCCATTTTTGCATCTTCTGGTTACAGTCATACTTATTGTGATTATTATTGTATTATAAATAAAGATAAATGAGGAGAACAATAAATGATTAAATTCATAATACAAAGAATTAGTTTTTCAACAAGAAAGTACATTAAAAAAAGGATATCAGAACTTGGTGTAGATATTCCAAACAATTATATAGACATTCTTAAAGAAGTACAAAAAAAAGAAGAGCAAAAAGGAATACATATAATATTTTCATATTTATATAGCCAAAGTAATCATCCAAATGCAAATGCTTTTTTGGGTAAATCCATGCTTTTAAACCCTGAATATGCAGTTAGTTTAATCCTATACTATAATGATAACTGTAATAATGATAAATTTAGAAAAGCATTTGAGCAAACTATTGGACATGAACTAACCCATAAAGAAAGATATCAGGAAAAATATAAACAATTAACCCCTTTTAGATTGCCTCTAAAAAAGATGAAGTTTACAGCTTGGGTGAATGAAGCCCATGCTGATTTTGGTGGGACACAAAAGATGGCAAGCAGTAGCCGCCAAATACTATTGGAAGTTATGGAATACAAGAAAGCTCAACATCCAGACAGCAAAGATGATTGTAGCCACCCATCATGGGAAAAGAGAATAAATTATGTTAAAAAATTTGACTTTACCAATGAATTGATAGAGCAAATAGCAAAAGATGTTGGATACAAAAACCAGAAGTTTATAGATAAGGTAAAAGCATATGCCTATTATGCTGAGATTATTCTAAGTCCAGCACCTGCCAATGACTAAAATCATATGGATGTACCTACATAAGTTTGTCAAACACAGTCCTTAGCTGAAAAGCTGAGGGCTGTTTTTCAGTGCATGTGGATAATATTGAAATGGTAAATTTGTCACTTTTTTTTCACATATTCCCAGGCAAGCCCAGAAAAAATATCATTTTTACTATAGCTCCCAACAAAAGCAGGTTGACAGAACTTGCCTTGGGTGTTAATATATAAAGGAAAGAGGGGGTGTCAGACACCCCAGTATCCTTATGAATCCCCAGATTCATTATGAATCCTTAGATTCATTATTCAACCCATCTTGGCTGCGACCATTGATGGGTTCTTTTTTTGACTTTGTATATGTACAGATTTTGTCCCAAATGTTCAATGAACTAAGCACTAATCCAACACACTTACAAACTATATCAAATATCTCCATCTTTTTCACCCCTTTCAAAGTTGGGACTCCACTTGGGTTCCCTCTATACACTCCACCAGATGGAACATATAGAGGAAACCCAAATGGCAACTTTTAGGAGGTGGTGCAGTTCTCCTTGATGCTCTTTATACAATTAGTATATTACAAGAATACATTCTGTCAATATTTAGCATTAAAAACAATTACAATCAAATCAGTTGACTTCATCTTGTCTGATATAAATATAGTCAGAATCTTAAGGGAAGATGTCACCACCCATATGGCATAAGTATTGGTACTTGCCTCTGAAAGCAAATGAGTCTATTGTATGAAATAGAGTAAAAAGCAGTCCTTAGCTGAAAAGCTGAGGGCTGTTTTTCAGTGCATGTGAATAATATTGAAATGGTAATAAATATAAAAATATTGTTGACAAAATTCACCATTGTATTAGAATTAATGTTTGGGGCAGGTGAAGGAGGGGAGTTAGGGTTTCCATTAAGAATACAGGGAATATAAAAAAGCATAAATCAACAGTTGTAATGTCTTATATGTAGATTTCTTTCCCCATATTGATAACATAGAAATAGTTTTTCTGAATATTCAAAAAGGGGTGATTTTATGTTATTGATGGAAGGAAGGGAAATCATCAAAAAGATACAGGGAAGCACTACATTGGGAGGAGAAACAGAGAGGGGTGTTTCACTAAAAGAGAATGGGATGGATGAGATGCCAGATGCAGCCAATCAAGGGGAACTGGGAATCCTCAGGGAATCCTGCTTAAAGAAATTAATAGAAGTCTGTGGCAAATGGAAGTGTGATTACTGGATTGAGCAAAACTGCAAGGAAATGCTGGATGAGATGCCAGAAGAACTTTATCAGAATGTATGGGAGTGGATTAGGGATGAACCAATTTCTGAAATCATGATAGGGAAACTGTCAATTAAGAGAATTATGGAGTGTAGCTGTCCTTTCCATCCAGTATCCTGAATGTGAAAGTTCCTACACCAAAGCTATATGCTGTAAAGCCCTAACCATTCTGTGCATGCAGAAGGGTTGTCTTTCATTATGGAAAAGCTTTGGAAACAGTTCTCTGTCTTGGATAGAAGGCTGTTTCTATAAGCATCATAAAGTATATCTGTCCCTGCCCTTACAAGAAGTACCCCTGCCTATAGAGGCAGGAGTGTTCATGCTATTGGCTGGATGCACAAACAGCAATGCCAAAAACCTTGCCAAAAACATCCCATTCCTGCCAAATCCAAAATTTTTGGCACTCCCTACATATCCTCACAAATGCCCTATTTAAAGGCTTTCCAGAAACTATTACATCTGTAATCTGCCAAAAATTTCTTCCAAAATGCCAAAAACATTCCCTATTTTGCCAAAAATTAAATTTTTGGCATTCTCCATATAATCCCTGAATCTCTTTATTTCTGGGCATTTCAGCCACTTCAATCATCAGGCATATGCCAAAAACACTGCCAAAAACTCCACAATTCTGCCAAAAACTAAATTTTTGGCATTTCATAGTCTGTTTTTGGCAAACCCCATACAATCCAACACACTTCTTCTGAAAGAATCCCACAAAATAATCCTTTCAGAAGCCATACAGAAAACAACTCTTCCTTCATAAAATATTCTCCCCAAAAACTGCCAAAAATCTTGCCAAAAATCCCTCCATTCTGCCAAAAACTAAATTTTTGGCATTTCCACAACAATTTTTAGTGCAAAACCTCCAACACTCCAATCCATTCTATCCATATTTTTATTCATATCCAACAAATTTCCTCTGCCAAAAACACCATTTTCAAAAAATACTATGTCATGGCAGAAGCTCTATATCCTCATGGCAGATTTTATCCTATCCTCCCTCTCTTCTTCTCCTCTCTTCTTCCTCCCTCTTTTTTTCCCAGAATAATATCATAAAATTCTCTCCCTTCTCTCCACACATCACCCCCATATCTCCTTCTTCTCTCCCTCCTTCTCTTCTCTCTTTTTCTCTCTCCAGAAACAGAAACAC
>CAJTIR010000056.1 GCA_910576385.1 Lachnospiraceae bacterium | reverse complement strand
CCATTGATTGCATAATCTCATGCGTTACATACTGTTTTGCAGGCAGATACCGCTATCTGCCTTATTTCCATGCCATAAAATCCTTGTTATCCACATCCACCTCCTGTAAGTCCGGCTCAACCGGGCCTTTGCCCTATTGGAATCAAGATTTTGAACTTGTTTCGCAATTGTCTATATTATTTGTAACTATTCAGAACCCCAAGCCACAGACATGCCAGCAAAACTGTCATTTGCCTCTGACGAGGCTTCTGTCTTTGGCTGAGGGGATTATCACCTCCCTGGAAATAGCAATTCATCCCTTTTCAAATAAATTTGAACGTTTTGAATTACTATTTTCAGGGGGTTCTGAATAGTTACCATTATTTTATGGAATCAGAGCAGCCTCAGTCTAATCTGGGCTGCTCTGTTTTGCTGTCTTACTTATCCGCAAGATATCCTTCCATAGCCTCTTCAAATTTTTTGCCTGCCTCTTCTGGTTTCATAGTCATTCCAAATAACTCCTGGCAAGTATCAAGATGCACCTGTGCCACTGCTGGCGGCAGATACTGGTCATACCATAACTGCACAGAGGAAGCCTCCGTTGCCGCATCAAGGATTTGCTTCGTCACACCGTCTGTCACCAAATCTCCGGCATCCTTAGTCGGTGGTATCTTGCCAACTTCTACCATAAGTTCTTTGGCTCCCTCTGAAGAGTAATAAGTAGCACATTCAAAGGCCGCCTCCAATTTTTCTCCAGTACAATTGAACGATACAAATTGATCTCCAATCGTTCCGATCTGAATCGACGCATCCGCGTCAGAGCCATCTACCTTCGGGAAAGAGAACCAACCGATTTTTTCATAAAATTCCGGACTGTCAGAAGAAAAGGTGCCCGTATACCAGGACCCACACAGGAGCATTCCCGCTGTCTCCTGATACATCAACTGTTTTGCCTGCCCGTCATCCTCACTTAAAGAGTTGACACCTTCTGGGAAATATCCTTTCTCTACCCATTCTTGGATCTTTTCTCCAGCATATTGGAAACATTCATCTTCAAAAGTGCCATCTCCTGCAACCGCCTTCTGGAATGGCTCTAATCCACCCTTCCTTGCTGCCAAACATTGGAAATACATAGAACCCGTCCATTTAGGTGCATTTGCCAGAGCAAATGGTGTAATCCCCTCCGCTTTCAGCGCATCGCATACCGCTTCCAATTCTGACACTGTGGTTGGAACGGTGAGATTATATTTTTCAAACATCTCTTTATTATAGAAAATTCCTGCCAGAGAGACATTATAAGTCGGCACTGCATAGAGCTTGTCATTGTAGGTCGCTTGTGCCAAAGCCGCTTCCATATACTGTTCTTTGAGGCCATATTTCTCATAGAGATCATCCAACGGCTGTGCAAACCCAGAATCAATATACTCATTCATAGGACCGCCAGACCAGCTTGTATACATGTCTGGACACTCCCCAGAACTCATGGCAATCACCAATTTCTCTTTGTAATTGTCGTTTTGAGTGGGAACATTTTCTACCGTATAGCCTGATTTTGTGTTCTTATTAAATTCTGTAACCGCATACTCAAGCGCCTGTTTGTCGGCGCCCTCAGTTCCAATGTTCCAGTAAGTAATCACCTTGTCGCCATCAGATGCGCTATTGTTAGATGATGCCTCCTTTGTTTCGCCCTCAGAGGCATTCTCATTCGATGATTTCTGCTCTGGTTTGCTGCCGCAGGCTGCCAGAGAGATTGACATCGTGGCAGCCATCACTAACGCGGCAATTCTTAGCATTCTTTTCTTCATATCTTGTTCTCCTCCTGCTCCTGTTTGATAATCTCATCTTATCATTTCCAGAGGAAAACCGGAATTTAATTAACTGTCCACAATCTATAATAATCTTACCTGAATCATTTATCTAATGCTTATATCTTCATATTTTGTCAAAATACCCCGACAGTATTTTTTTACTATCGGGGTATTCTTCCTTATTTCTTAATCTTCACTTTTTTTACCTTGCTGTACTTGCCATACACTTTACTGCCTTTGGAATCGAACTTATATGCACATACTTTAACATAATAAGTCTTGCCTTTTTTCAGCTTTGTGATCGTCTTAGATGTGGTTTTAGTAAGTACTGTCTTCTTACCCTTCTTAAATTTCTTGTCAGTGGCATATAGAATTCGATAACCCTTAGCGCCTGTTACCTTCTTGATTGTCACTTTCATTTTCTTTTTGGCAGAATTGGTCACTTTCTTAATCGTTGGCGTTTTTACGGTCACTTTCTTCCACTTTGCATATAGAGTTAGATCTTTTTTGCTGGTCTTGGCAATCACTGTGATCTTTTTCTTAAATTTCTTGTCTGTATACCATCCACTAAAAGTATAGCCTTTGCGGGTAGGTTTTTTGAGTGTAATCTTCTGGCTATAATAAGAAGCAGGATTGTTCTTGTGATTTGTTCCCTTATTTAACTTATAAGTAATCTTATATGGCACGGTGATCGTACACGCAGCACTCACTTTGCCCTGATCTGTGGCTGTTGCTGTAATCACTGTCTGCCCTGGCTTCAATGCTTTTACTCTGCCATTTTGATCCACGGTAGCCACCTTTGGATTAGAAGATTTCCAGGTGATGGCCTGATTTGCCGCATTATTTGGCGTGATCTCAGCCTTTAAGTCAAAGCTTTGTCCTCTCAGTAATTTCTTAGCGGCGGTATTCAATTTTATTCCTGTCACCTTCACATCCTCATTTTCATCTGGTGGATTGGGATTATCAGGTGGATTAACAGTTTCTTTTTTGCCAAACTCTGCTGTACTGTCACCAAGTCCAATAAAGGACCAGGACTGTGCTGTACCTGCTGCTGTGGCTGTCAGCGTCAATTCATGATCGCTGCCTGCGCCCAGATACTGGTTGTTAAACTGATTCTGCAGTGTAAAGAATCCATCCTCGGTCTTTGTGGCAATCCATCTCTGCCGCTTTAAATCATTACCAGTTCCAGTAATTTCATTTAACTGTACTAATGTGCCATCCTCTTTTAAGGTCAGAAATCTTCCAGAAGCAAAATTTTTCAATGTATAACTTCCGTCTTTCATATCAACTGGAATCCACATCTGATTTTCGGAGTTGATCTCATTGGTCCAAGTCATCGCGCCGGCGCCATTTGCAGTTGAACCGCCATCTGTTCCAATCACTTCTTTATTAGCTTTGCTGGTGATATAATACAGAGACTTCAGCTCCTCTTTCTCTTTGAGATCCTTTTCTACATCCACCGATTTTACATAAATATAATTGTCTTTCTGGTCAAACCCCTTGCTGCCATTGATTAAAAGCTCGCCAGTTGACAACTGCAGATAACATCTGTTATATCCGCCGATTGCTCCCACCTCATAGGTAAGCCATGCGCCTGTGCCATCCTTTTTCGTATTGATCAATACTTCTGGATGTGTTCCGGTACTGGCAATCACTCTGCCGTCTTTCAGCGTATATACATAAGGTGATCCGCTGTCTTTGCCGTTGGATAATGGCAGCCTGGTTCCTGGATCTTTGGGATTCCAATTGTAGGGATCGTCTGCAATCTTACAGAAAGAAGCAATAGGATTGCTAGTGCCTACGCCCTCATAGACCATCATCCACTTGCCATTTTCCATCTGGGTGACAATCGGCATTCCCGGTCTGGCATTTTTATTGTCAAATGCCACATCATCCACAGCCGTTCCCCAGGTCTTGCCATCCTTCATAATCTTATGTACCAATTTCTGCGCATGAGCTGGACGGTCTGTCTCGTCAGAATAATAGCAAATCAACTGATTGTCATGGTATAAGAAGAACGGCTCCCAAACGGGGGTATATCCCATAATATTCCTTCCACCCTCTGCAATCGTATTCAAGTACTTCCAAGATCTTCCTTTGTCTGTACTGTAATACAGATCAAGCGATGTTTTCCACAAACCGCCATAGCCTGCATCTGATACCTGTTTGGGATTCTCCTCAATGGTAACGGCATCTCCGGCACAGAGCAGTGTGCCCTTGGCAAGTGTTCCCATATCCTCAGGAAGTACAAAGAGCTGCGGACAGTTATGCATACTCCAGGGATGGCGGATAGCGCCTTCTGTATCTTTTGATACCTGTTTGCCTTCTGTGGGCACTCCCTGATCGTTATAGGTCACTTGATACCATTCATCAGGATGCACCGTATCATCATTTGCAATCTCTCCAACCTTCTTCCAGGTCTTTCCTTTATCTTCACTTTCATAAATTGGGAATACAAATTCTCCGTCTGCTTCCTCTGAAGCAATCGCGCTCTCAAAGGTACAGTATAATTTACCGTCCAGCGCCTCCACAATCCTTGGTGACAGACATTGATTTCTACCATGATGATCGTTGGTCGGCACACTGACAAACCAATCATCCAAAGTTGCCTGTACCTCAATCGTCAGATCACTCTGTACATTTTCAATTTTAATATTTGCAATTCCATTGGCTCCAAGCGTAAATGACTGTTCCTGATTATTTACTAAAACCTTGTCAATAGATTTACAGCCATATTTCTTGGTCACTCTGACCGTTAAGGATTTTCCTTCCGTCACTGTGCTGGCTGCAGTCACCTCTGCTCCCTCGGCGGCAGTTACCCGCACCTTATACTTAGCCTTGCCAGTCTCATCCTCTGGCAGATTCACCTCAATATCGCTTCTCCACAACTGAGAATCGGATTCCTGTTTTTCCTGTAAGGTCAGATTTCTATCTCTGGCATCGCTGATCTGTGTTCTCGGAGAAGTCAGAAAAAGCTCTGTGGCCACATTTTTTACCCGATAATATCCATCTGCAGCTTCCTCAAATACCCAATGCTGATTGACGTCAAGTTCATCCTTGACAACGGTATTAATCTGGCTGCCGCCACTGGCAGAAGCTGGCGCCACCGCCTTGCCATTATTGGTGCTGACTAACAGATAGACACCCGTGTCAATTTCCTGAAATTCATAATATTGATTTTCCTCTGCATGACCGTCTTTTCCAGTCCAGGTAAATAAGGGAGAATTGTTATAGGCCAGATAAACCGGCTCGCCATTAAAAGAAACCTTGCTCTGCAGATAGCCTGTCTTCTGTAAATCCATCTCATAATCCAGGGTCACACATTTGACGCCGGAATTATCCCAGCCGGCAATCACAAAAATATTGCCATTGCCAAGCTGCATGATCTGCCTGTTATATGCCTTGCCAAGCCCAGTCTCATAATATCTCCAGAAAGCACCCCCATCATCGGGGCTTACACTGCTGTTGACCCAAATCTGGCCCAACGCTGAATTGTTGTAAAGCAGTGTATTCTTGTCAGTGGTGATATTATAAGGAGCTCCGCTGCCGTTGACAACTTTTGCCGCATCATACGCCACACATTCGCCCTTTGTGGTATCTTTTAAGGTTCCATCCTTATCATACCATTTGGTAGGATCATTTGGCGCAGAGAGAATATAACCAGAACCTGGCGCTCCGCCGCCGTTGATTTCATAAGTCAGCAAAAAGCTGCCATTTTCCAACTGTGACACAACAGGCATTCCCGGCCTAGTTCCCTTAGTATAGATAATACGATGTTTTTCGGACCATTTCTGACCATCATAATATACATAGGAGATATCCTGGTCGGTGGTATCGTCAAACGCTTCATCTGAATAGAAGCAGTACAACTTCCCATCATGTGTCAAAAAGAATGGTTCCCACACAGTATTTTCATAGAGCACACACAGACCCTCGGTAGGCCCGACAATTGTACTGTGGTAATTCCAATTTCTGCCCAAATCGTTGGAGATACACAGATCCAGATTTGTCTTTGTGCTCTGGCCTGCGTCTGCTCCTGCGCCATTTGTCCCTGCCTCTATGGAATTTCCTGCACAGAGGATCGTTCCTTTGCTGAGATTCCCAATGGTTTCTGGCATCTCATAGAGCTGCGGACAATTTCTCATCCCGACAGTTCCACTTGCAGCGCCTTGATCCTGCACATAACCTACTGGAACATAATTATCTCCTCTCGCTGGCATATCTGTGTCCCCTGCTCCCCAGGTTGCGCCGCCATCGACACTCTCATACACGGGAAAAGAAGACAAATTTGCATTGATATTATTCTCATTGCCCTGTCTCTCTGCCACTAATGCTGCATCTGTTTTGGGCAGACGATTACACTCAAAAGTAGCCAGCATTTTGCCATTATCCGCTGTATTTTGCTGATACTGAAGCTCTATCGCCCTTGGGGATATGGATGAATTTAAAGTTACTGGATGGGTGGTTCCATATTCTGGATCTACCCAGGCATCCCCAGCTTCTGAGCCATCCTGGAATGCCTTATAAATCTCATAGACAGTTCCTGGTGCAGCGCTCTCTGCCTGTGCCTGCACCTGCATTGGTTTTGTTGTCAGACCGCTTTCTAGAATCAGTACGGCTGCCAAAGCGCCTGACAAGACTTTTTTCCACTTTTGCATAAATTTCCTCCTTGCCGATTTTTATTTCTCAATTATAGCACGGAGTATTTTTACTATTCTATAGAATAAAATTACTTGATTCTATAAATTTGTTTCCATTTTGCGTATCTTTCCCTGTCTTGGTCGATTTTTTACTGATTGGACTATTTATATGCCAATTAAAATATAAAATTACAAATTATCAAAGACAACTGTTTCTTTTTCCATCTGCGCCACAACCTCCTGGTTGACTCCCATACGTTGTGTAATATCTTCCATCGCATTGGCAAGATTTCTGGTATTGCCAGCGACGCCTGCAATACCGTTCGCACCTTCGTCAATGGCTTTTGTAATGGTGCCGATAGAATCTGCAATTCCAGACATAGAATATTTTAAGTGTTCTGTACGTTCATGAAATTCGTCCATCGCCCGGCGAATATAGGCTGCATCTTCTTTATACTGAGTGCCAGACTGTACAAATGCCTGAAATTCTTTCAGAACAGATTGATTCATATAGTCAACCAGATACTGTGCATTTTCGGAAAGATTGTAAACAGCGGCCGTTACCACACTGTTTACTTCCTGAATACGGTTGGCCGTTTCCTGGCTAGAATAGGATAGGTCGCGTACCTCTCTGGCAACGACTGCAAAACCTTTTCCGGCAGCCCCTGCATGGGCGGCTTCCATAGAAGCATTCAGGGCAATAAGCTGTGTTTGTTGGGCAATGGCAAGAATTTCACTGGTCAGGCTTTCGATCTGGTCAACACTTTTGCTCTTTTCGATGGCATCATTGAGCATATGCAGCATCTCTTCTGCCTTGACACTGGTAACTTCTGCACTGTTTTGGGCAGACTGCTGCATGGCGTCTGCCCGAGTATTCATTTGAGCAGTATACTCTGTGATTGCGCTGCATTCTTCTGCTATATTATGGACATCTAATCTGACATTCTCCGTATTCTCATTAATGTCTGATATATTTCCGGCCACCTTCTGTATAGTTGCCGACAGCTTTTCTGCAAGGGCAGAGAGACTGGCAGCGTTGTGCTTAGATGTTTGGGTTCTTTTTAAAACTTCTCCAGTCATTCCGTTGATGTGTATAGAACTCTCCTGAATCGCTTTTAGGATGCTTTTGACTGGTACTATCACATAATTAGTGATCAGTTTTAAATCTGCAAATACCAGCAGAATACATAAGGCAGCCGCGATAATGCCGATCACCAAGGATAACAGATATACCGCATTGAGATGTCTCCTTGCCTCTAGAGTCTGCTCGCTGATGGATTCGTCCAGGGCATCAATATCTGCCTCTATAGAAGCAGCGTAGGAAGCCACATCACCATTGGCAAGAGCATAGGCATCCTGTGTTTTTTGACTTGCACTGGCACAGACAAGATCAATTAATGCATGTTTAAAAGAATCATAATCTGACAGAATTAATTCATATTGTTCCTGATCTTTTGGTATCACATGTTTCTTATATTCTCCGAGCATATGTTCCAGATGTAATTCTTCTTCTTTCATCTGTTGGACAAGGATAATCATCGTATTATAATCTGTGGCAACGATATGGCTAAGAGCCATCTTATGTATAGCCATATAAGACTGGCTGATTTCTGCCAGACGGCTTTTTCCATCCATATAATTATCGGCGATATTGGAAGCGCTTGCATTAACATTATGAATGTTGATCACGGACAGGATATTTGAAAGAAGCGCTACAATACCAAGAAGGGCAATTGGTATAATCAATCGAATTTTTAAACTGACATTTTTCATTATATCTGGTACTCCTTTTTTGTCTGATATGACCCTTTTAAATGCTATTGGGCAGTAATACCTTCAACCATTGTATCTAACTGTTCTTGAAGGTTATTTTCTGACAAATTTCCTGCTAGCAGCTCTGTTGTAAATGCGGTGACTGGATCCCAGAAATTTCCTCCAATACGCTGGGGTGTAGAAAATTCGGACTGTTCCAGCAGCGCTGTAATTGCAGGTGAATTCTGCACTTCCTTTGAGGCAGCGGCGTTCGTATTGGCTGGACCCTGGCCGCGCAGTAGAAAGCGGAGTTTTTGATTCTCCTCATTTGTGATGTATTCAGCCAGTCTAGCAGCCCATTCTTTATGTTTTGAGTAAGCATTTACCCCAATTAATTTATAACCTGAAAAGGAAGCCATCTGTATCTGCCTGCCAGCGCAAGTATAGGAAGGCAGTTTTGCCGCCCCAAAATTTTTCCCCCAGGCTTTTTCCACAGCAACTGCATTCCATATGCCGCTGACCCCCGCAATGATCGATTTATCTTCGACCCCTTTGACAAATCCAGTATCATCTGTACTGACAAAGCCTGGATGATTTGCGATACTTAACATGGCATGTGCTACGTCAATTCCTTTGATGTCTCCATCTGTACTGTTCCAGGTACAGTAATTGGTAATTCCGTCGTCGTTTAGCCCAACTGTAAGCCCTGTGTTGCCAAACAGGGAATACACATACCACGCGGAAGACCACTCCATAGAAAATTTTTTATTGTGTTTTTTGGCGACATTCAGTATTTTCTCCAAAGATGCAATGTTTTTTTCCGAAAAATATCGTTTATTATAATATAGAAAATAACCGTTATCCGCTGTCAGCGGCAGGGCATAAAGTGTATCATTTATAGATGCGGCCTGAATCGATTCGGGCAGATTCGCTTTCTTGGCAGACTCGGCATTTTCCACTGGTTCCAGCGCTCCAGCGGCTACCAGTGTGTTTAACTGGTCATCTGCAAATGCAAAAACATCCGCGCCATTTTCCAGATCCCCCATCAGTGCATTTGTACAGTTACTCTCACTTTGTTCCTGATAGGTAATAGTAAAATCTGCCTGTCCGCGGTATTGTTCCTGAAATTTATCAATAATCTCACGGAGCAGTTCTTCATCTTCTTTTGCACCCCAGACAGTCAAATCGACAGATTCAGAACTTGGGGGCTGTTCTTTCTCTACAGGCTCTGGATTTTTTCTTTGACATCCTGATAATGCTACTGTTAAAAAAAGTACTGGAAACCATATGTAAATTTTTCTCTTCATAATCTTCTCCATAAATTGTTATTTTCGTTGAATATCATAGCATTTTATGGTTTTTTTTGCAATCTCCATTCATTTGTGTTTCCCCATTTTATAGTTGCATCACATGCTGCATTATAAATTAAAAATGCAAAAACACTGGAACTTTGTTATAATTGAATCACCGCAAACCAACGAAACAAAGGTTTGACGCTAACGACTATTACCGATATCTTTTAAAATATGGGAACGTTTTATCATCCGTGTAAAGAAAAACAGGAGTGTTATTTACAAAGGGAAAACCAGTAACATCATGGAGGTTGCCAGCAGATACAAGGGAAACTTCTGCATGGATTTTAAGGATAAAAGCGGCAGGGCTGTAAACTGTAAAATGAGCTGCATTCCCGTAAAGCTGTGTAAGTTTCCTGCAAACGAACTGACCCTTGTAGCGGTGCATGGGTTCAGTACAGAACCCATGCTGCTTTTAGGCAACCTCAAAATGCAGGAAAAGGAACGCCTGTGCCATATCGTAACAAAAGTATATCGAATGAGATGACGTATAGAGGAATATTTCAAGTTCAAGAAACAGCAGTTTGAACTAGAGGATTTACTGGTAATGTCCCTGAAGTCAATCCGCAGCCTGAACCTGTTTGCTATGCTTACGGCAGGATATATCGGGCTAACAGTTTCTGTACATGAACAGGAAAGGCATAAGCAGCTTCTTTCCGAAAAAAGTAAATTCACAGCAGCTAAATTTGTTTGAGCACCTTAAAATAGCGGATGCTTGAGCGTCTGTCTTTTAAAATGGGGGAAACTCAAAATTTTCTACACATTGATATATAAAGATTAATGTTGTATGATATGAAGTAAAATATTATTTAAGGAGAAAATAAGAAATGGGATTGTCAGAAATTTTAGGTATTGTAACTGTTATTTTACTTTTGGTGACTATTATATTGCAAATACTAGGACGTAAGAAATCCGATATTGGCGAAATAATAACTCTTCTAAAACGTACCGCTGAGGAGCAACGTAATGGTGTGCAGAAACAAATTGCTAATGGTGCAACAGAGCAGTTTGAGCGTTTTGGTGTTATACAAAAGAGTATTCAAGACACACTATCTGAAAATCGTAAAGAGGTCAATCAACAGCTTGCTGAGTTTCAACAGCAGATGGGAACACAATTAATGGCTATTCAAAAAGCTGGCGCAGACAGCAATGAGCAGATTAGAAGAACCATAACAAATTCCCTGCAAACGAACCGTGAGGAACAGAATAACCAGCTTCACACATTTGGCGAGCAAGTAGACAACCGTCTTTCTTCTATTCAACGTGCGAATACGGAGAATATTGAAAAAATCAACATTACACTTGCTACGAAAATAAAACTCGTAGCCAAGAACTGAACCTTGACAACAAATGTTTTCAACAATCATGGAAGCATCATGATAAAGCAGTCATAAAAATGGCTGCCGTCAGTGAAATATTGGTATTACAAAAAATCAGGCTTGCGCTTCCACATGGTAGCCATGCTTCTCTAATTCACGTATGTATCGGGAAAGCTGTTTTTGTTCGCAGCTTTTACGTCTGGCTTCAAAACAGGATTCATCGAAAAGAGTGCCTTGCTTTAGCATGGTGTAAATAATTACAAGAAGTTTTCTTGCAAGGGCAATAATAGCTTTTTTAGCCCCTTTCTTCTGTTTGATTCTCCAATACCAGGCGGACAGATAGGTATTGCGTTTTCCGGCGATTACCCAGGCAATTTCACAAAGCATACTTTTTATGTAAGGATTGCCTTTCGTGACAGATGTGCTTTTCCGTTTCCCGGCGCTTTCATTATTGCCGGGGCACAGGCCTGCCCATGAACAGATATGCTCCGCGGTTTTGAACGGCTTCATATCAATGCCGATTTCAGCAATGATTGCGCAGGAAGCCGTTGTGCTGATTCCATAAATGCTGCTTAACTGCTCCACCTGCAAAGCAAATGGGGCCATGTCCGCCTCAAGACTCTTTTCGATTTCGGCAAGATGTTCTTTTAAGGAGTCATAATGGTCCATAAGAATCTTCAGGAAGGCTTTTTGATGTTCTGACAGGGTTCCATTTACGGACATGAGGATTTCATCTATACGGATTCTTGTCTTTGTTTTTAAGCAGGAATCCAAAGCAGACCGATCAATCTGTCCATGCTCAATGAGATGCCGGATGATGTTCCTGCCGGAAGCGCCAAAGATATCAGAAATAAAAGAGGAAAGGCGAAAGCCAGAGCTTTGCAGGAACTTCTCAACTCTGTTTTTCTGGGATGTGATATCACGGATGACGCTCTTACGGTAACGGTTTAAGTCACGGAACTCCCGGATTTTTTTTTCGGGAATAAAGCTGCCATTCAAAAGCCCGGCACGTAACAGGGTGGAAATCCATTCAGAATCCCGCATGTCTGTTTTCTTGCCAGGGACGTTCTTCATATGGCGTGCGTTTACAACCAGCAAAGTAATATCGCCGCCAAACGCTTCTTCGAGTATTTCATAAATAGGCATCCAGTAAATACCTGTGCTTTCCATAGCGACATGATGGCAGTTTTGAGAAACGATCCAGTCCCGTAAAGCAATCATATCCGGGATTAATGTGGTAAACTCCCGGATTTCAGAGTTTGTCGGCTTACCCAAAGGACCAGTCAGGATACAGGCAACAATTTTATCTTTGTGGACATCCAGCCCACAGGAAATTTCCAGAAGGTCTTTCATACAGAGCATCTCCTTTGCAATAGAATGGGCAGGAGATTTGCCCGAGGTGATACGGACTTTGCTACTCGTGCTAACCATAAAAGGCGCGACAATATGCTGTGCTCAAGGGCAAAACATTTACGTTGAAAAACGGGGTGCAGATCCTCCAAGGTGCGTCCAAACTTAATCCTGCCTAAAACTATTATAAATCAAGACAGGAAGCTAAAACAGTAGTGGAGCCAGCCCCTCTTATTTTCATTATAGGCTGTGATAACCCTTCATGATTCGTTGAAAATAAAATAAAATCCTTACAGGAAAGTAATGAAAGGCGACTGGAACAAATACAAGGTGTGGTGGATGAAAAGTTGCAAAAAACACTTGAAACCCGTCTTGCGCAGTCCTTTGAATTGGTCAGCAAACAGCTTGAGAGTGTAGGACAAGGACTGGGTGAGATGAAAGCTCTCGCTGCTGATGCGAAGTCATTGAAAAATGCCCTTACAAATGTAAAAGAGCGTGGTACATATGGTGAGGTTCGTCTTGAAAAATTACTTTCTGATATTCTTGCACCAAATCAATATGAAATGAATGTGGAGATTACAGATGGCAAACGAGTAGAATTTGCTGTAAAACTTCCAGGCAATAATGATGTACCGCTACTTTTGCCAATTGATAGTAAGTTTCCGATTGAGGACTATAATCGGTTGATTGATGCAGAAGAAAAGCAAGCAATGGAGGAGGCGAGACGTTCACTTGCAATAAAAATCCGTGCTTTTGCAAAAGATATCCATGATAAATATATAGTGCCTCCAAAGACTACTGATTTTGCACTGATGTTTTTGCCAACGGAAGGGCTATATGCAGAAGTAGTTCAAAATGCAGCATTATTTGAGGAACTTCGTGAAAAGTATAAAATTACAGCAGTTGGCGCGACTACGCTTTCTGCGTTTCTTGCATCTCTGCAAATGGGCTTTCAGACACTTGCAATTGAACAACGATCACAGGAAGTATGGGATACGCTCCGTACTGTGAAGGCAGAATTTATTAAATTTGGAGATATGCTAGACAAAGCACAAAAGCAGATTCAGACTGCAGACAAAACACTTGCCGAAATTGTGGGTAGGCGTACAAGAGCAATTAATCGTACTCTGCGTGGGGTAGAAGATTTAACAGAAGCAAGTACATCTTCGCTGATCGGATTGGACTATACGACTGATGAACAATCTATGAAATAAAATGATGTTTTATAGTATTTAAGTTTGTAATATAATTCAATTTTCAAAGAGGAAGAAATTATCATAAGATTCTCTTATTTTCACCAACACATCAGATGAAAGGAGCATTCTTTCTGTTGGTATTAGCACAAATAGCAGAATATATTTTATCTATTAATTCCGAATCTTTTAGTGTCATTTCCATAAATTGAGTAGGGAAGTTTTCTTCTCTATTCACTGTGTGTGGGACAAGCTGCGTAAATAGTAAATCTCCTTCTGCACCCCAGTATATGAATAACCCCAGATGTATTTATACACATCTTGGGTATCTATATAGTTTTCATTTTTATATCCATTCCTTTCGCTTCGCTCAGGCACAAAACGTTATGAAAATGTTTTCCTGAGCTTATTTTTTCTTTATAATTCTTCTTGTAGGGAACTCGGTATACTACAAATCACGGGGAGATGAGTGGGCTGTCCGGCTTGCCGGATGACCGTATTTTTATATGTGTAGTACGCCTTTTCAAGCACAAATAAGTGTGACTTCGAGCACGTAATCTTATCTTTGTATAAACAATCTTCGTTTATGGCTTAGGCGTTCAGTCATTGCCGTCTTTCCCTATAATCTTTAGTGAACCTGTCGGTTCTGAAAGGAGTCCCTATGGCTTTAAAAATCGTGTACAAAATCTGCTGTGGCATTGATGTCCACAAAACTTTTGTAGTCGCCTGCATTGCCTCTACTGACAAGCACGGCGTTACCGCTTACGAGAGCCACCGTTTTTCTACCTACACGAAGGGTCTGAAAAATTTGTTACACTGGCTACTCGAACATAACTGCAACGACGTTTGTATGGAATCTACTGGTAAATACTGGATCCCTGTTTATAACATTCTGGAAAAAGAATGCTTTATTGTCCTTGCACATCCTAAATACGTTAAGGCTATCCGTGGAAAGAAAACTGACAAGAAAGATGCCAAATGGATTGCTGACCTGTTCAAGCATGATCTTGTTGCCGGAAGCTTTATGCCACCCGCTGACATCCGCCAGCTCCGTGACCTTATGCGTTACCGTTTCAAACTGACCTGCTTTAAATCAAGCGAAAAGAATCGTTTGCAGAACTGTCTCACGGTTTCCAATATCCAGTTGGGAAACGTTGTTTCGGACACCTTCGGCAAATCTGCTCAGACGATACTGGATAAACTTTTGAAAAATCCCGCAGATACTTCCTTTGACCTTGAACCTCTCGTTTACAAAAGTTTGAAAAAGAAGCTCCCCGAACTTCGCGATGCCATTGATGGCTGTATCACTCCCAAACAGGCTGGTAAACTTAAGGTAATTAAAGATCATTATGAAAACCTGGAATCCCGCAAAGCAGAGCTTGAAGAACTCATTCTTGCGCTCGCCGCTCCCTATCAGCAGGAACTTACCATTCTCCAAACCGCTCCTGGTATCCGCAGTGATTTCACCGCAATCGGAATCATTTCCGAAATCGGTACCAATATGGAGGCTTTTCCTTCGGCGAAACACTTATGCTCATGGGCTGGGCTTCCCCCAACCAACAATGAAAGTGCAGGGAAGAAAAAATCTGTCCGGGTTTCCAAGGCTGGATGCTATATCAAACCACTTTTAGTACAGTGCGCGAATGCTGTCGTTAAAAGTAATAAGCATCCTGAGATTCGTAACCGTTATCTCCGTCTCAAAAAGCGTCGCGGTTACAAGAAAGCAATCATTGCCATAGCAAGAATGCTTCTGACTGCATTATACCACATGCTTAAGAACGGTGAAAACTATAATGCGGAACTTTACCAAAAATCAGATTTACCACCTGTCGACCGTGAAATCACGGTAGAGCAGGCTCTTATCATAGCAAAAAATCAAGGTTATAAGATTACGTCAGCAACTGCATAACCTTAACATACACGATATTCAATTTTTAAAGCAGCCACCGAAAGATGGCTTGTTTGTAATACGATTAAGGACATGGATACCCTCTACTTTTCATTTTCAATCTTATCTACTTTAAAATATTATGTGGTTTGAAACAATCTCTTTTCGATTTCCCGAACCTCTTCCACAGAAAGTTCCGAAAAATATCCAGCGATTTCCTCTGTTGACATTTTCCCTACTTTTAACATCTTTTCTGCTGCTTTCTGTGCAGTTTCTTTTGATGCCTCTTTCCTTTCACTTGCAATATGGGTTCGCATGATCTTCTCTTCATCAAACAAAGTCATCATAATAGATATAACCTCCTTTTCCCTGCTTTGTAAAAATTCACGGAGTATATCTCTATCCTTGCAGATACGGATTGTTTCCGTGACAGCCTCTTTGCTTCTTCCATACAACTTCACCTGTTCATTATATACCTTGGTGAAAGTAACATACTGGCTGATGATGTCATTTTCTTTCCCATCATAAATTACTTTTACCTTTACTTCAATGGCACATTCCTTCCCACCGAAAAATTCCTTGGAAAATGAAATGGTTTCTGGTTTGCTTACTCGTTCCCCAGTATAGATTACATACAATTCTGGTTCTGGCACATGGACCTTCTTACTTCCATATAGATCTGCATCCTGTTCTTCAAAATAATCATGGTAAGTCTGGGTCAGATACATAAGTGCACGTACAATGATATTCATTGTCCAGGATGATTGTTGTTCTACAAGGATCATAATTTTATCTCTCACCCTGAAGCCCAAGTCATTATAGATGCCATTTGTAAGTACATTTTTTATTGTAATGTCTATAAATTCATCTTCCCTAGTTTCTGTATCTTCGGGATGAAGCGCATGATATAACTGTATCAAATATTTCTTGTCCTGGAAGAGTGTAGTAAATACACTGTCTTTCACTGTAAACTTTGCAAATGCTTCTGTGTTCTTTTTTGATTTTTCCTGTATAGTTTCATGTTGCACTATGCCACCTCAATTCTGAATTCTATCAGTCTGACAGATTGGATATACCCTATCTGCCATATTTTTATTATACAAAGAAATTCCTCGTTGTTCAAGACATAACCCATTTTGAGCACGACAAACGCATGAACGTTTCTACCATTCAAATTTTCCAACTGTAATTTTTTAAAAATCCAGTACTTCCTCCAAATATTTGATTGGTGACAGACTTATTACAAACCTTTTTTTCTTCATTGATAATTTCTTTTTTGTAAGTTCCATTAGCTTTAATATGCTTAAGCTCCATTTCCTGATTATATTCAGATTCTGCGCTGACATTTTATCCAGTGTTGCGTTTGCGTCTTCTCGAAATGTTACATCCAGATGCCAGTGCATGCTCTCTATGCTCCAGTGCCCTCTTACTGCCCTGCTTATGGTTTCTATGTCTCCTTTTAGGCTGCTGATAAAATAGCGGTATTCCGTTTTCTTTCTCCCATTCTTTTCTATGCTTTTTCTTTCCATCGCTATGCTTTTCAGTCCTTTCCAATCCTTTTTCTGTATCATCCATCGGATATCTTCTGTTTGGTAATATTCCCGTGTCTCTATCTGCCCGTGGGCTTTTTCTTTCGTTTTCTTATAATTTCCTGATTTTTCTATCTCTCTGGTTAGTTCTTCATCTGCAAAATACTCTTTTACTTCTTCATATAAGCTCCCTTGGTTTCCTTTTAATGCCAACACATAATCTGCCCTTTTTCCCCGGATTTTTTCTACGATCACTGTCTGCGTTCCCATTACATCTATCGTAATGATCTGTCCCTTTATTTGTAACCTTTCTATTAGTTCCGGAATTGCTGTAATCTCATTGCTCTTTTCACTCACTGCTTTCTGTCCTAGGCTGAAACCGTCTTCACGGCTCCATGCGGTTACAATATGAGACGGCTTCTCTTTCCCCTGTTTGTTAGAACGCATTGTTTTTCCATCTATACAGATGATCTTCTTCAGTGCTTCGCCTTCTTCCCGGTTCAGCAGTTCTTGCCATTTTCCATAAAGCTGTTGGAGAATATCCGGCGAAATCATCCCCATTACTCGCTGTATCGTATCATGAGACGGCGGGCCATTCTTTAACTCGATATATTTTTTAAGATACTCTTCATACACCTGTGCAAACAGCGCAATCTCTACCCAGTCATCTGCATTTGCGAGTGTGGCAAACAAAACAATCACAAGAATATCCTTTAGCAAATGCCGGACTTTCTTTTTTTGACGCACATCTTCAATATATTCCATCCAGTTTAATAATTCTTCCATAAACAACGCCCCTTTTCTTTTATTTTACCAGAAAAGAGGCATGTTCACAATTTATTTACTCATGCGTTTGTCGTGCATTTTGAGTTTCCCCATTTTTTAGCTGCATCACATACTGCATTATAAATTGAAAATGCAAAAACACCGGAACTTTATTATAACAGCTAAATTTGTTTGAGCACTTTAAAATAGCGGACGCTTGAGCGTTTGTCTTTTAAAATTGGAGAAACTCACCCCATTCAGAAAACAAAAAAACTGCCACACCATGATTTTTTCATCACTGGCGTGACAGTCCATTTCAACAAAAATTTTGCTCCAACCCCGCTACAAGCTGCTGCATCTCTGCCTTGGAGGTGACATTTCTTGCCGCCTCAACCACCTGTCGTTTCTCCGCATCATCCATCTGTGCATATGCGGTCAAAGCTTTCTCATTCAATCCAAGCTGAAAACTTAAGCCAATTGGCATATCATAACGGTTGTTTATTTGACTGTCCATATCTATTCCTCTCTTTCCAAAATGCTCTATCAAGTATATTTAAGTAGTATAATCACCTGTATGGAATTTTATACCAATTAAAATACACCGATCAATTTTAAAATCCAATAAATCAGTCCCAAAGCCCAGCTTGTAAAAATTCCATACAAAATTACTGGACCAGCAATGGTAAAGATTTTACAGCCAATTCCAAAAACCTGTCCTTCCTTTTGGAACTCAATTGCCGGAGCGGCCACAGAATTGGCAAAACCTGTAATCGGCACTAACGCCCCAGCGCCGCCCCAATTGGCTACAGAGGGATAGATATTCAGTCCTGTGAGAAGGACACTGCACAATACTAAGATCATACTGCACCAGCCACCAGAGGTATCTTTGTCCAACTCAAAATAATTCATTGCAACATTTAAAATAAACTGTCCCACCACACAGATAATTCCCCCTGTTATAAATGCCTTTATCATATTTAAAGGTAGAGAATGGGTGGGTGTCACCTGTTTGACATATTCATTATATTCTTGATTTTTTTGTTCTTTTTCTTCCAACGTCTGTTGCTGTGCCATATTTTTCCTCTCTTTCCTACATTTCCTGCATATGGTTTGCATAAAAATAAAGTGCCCCTGCCATTTTCCCCAAAGCCATAGAAAACATAATCCAAGTTAAGCCCTCTTTAATTCCAAACCTTCGGAACATAATGGGAAACGTATTCAGAATTTCCGCCAGCGCTACCGCGAGACATCCTGTAAAAATACCTGCTGACAGTCCAAACAACATCACTGACCAAATTCCGCCAAACAATCCTGGCGTAAAAAGTGAAACAATATTTCCCACTGTTCCCCCTAAAATCACCGTATTTTCATATGCAATAATATCTGCTGCTGTCCGGCTTTTGCCAATAATTCTTGGCACAACACCGACCGAGATGATAAAACTAAATACACCAGCAGCAATTGCCGCTCCGCTTGCCAAACCGATAAATGCCAAAAAAATTTGTTTGATCCACATATTTCCTGACTCCTAATCTACATCATTGCTGCTGCCTTTGCGGCCGCAGTTTTCGATAAATGTGCTGTCGACATCTTTTTCATAGGTACGCATTTCCACCTGGATCGGCGTTGGGTCATGGGTAATCTTTTTATGGCCTACATGATTAAAAAATACCATAATTCCTAAAAACAAGCCGATAGAATAACACACTTCAAGCACGGTAAAACCGTTGGATTCACTTCCCATCACCTGCATATAGAAATCCGCAAATACTTCTCCAACTCCGACGTCATTGTTAAAAGTCATAATCGTAAACGCTGAGCCAAAAAAGATCAATACACACAAGACTGCTGTTTTCAGATACAACAGCCACTTGGGTTCTGCTTTGGGCTGGTATTCCAAGACAAAATCTTTCTCCCCAATATTTTGAATTTCCACATTCGGAAACTCCTGACCGATCAATTCAATAATTTTTAACACAGAAAATACTTCTGTCTGCATCTTCTTTTTACTCTGATTCGCCGGCGTATGAAATGTATAGATCTTAATCTGTTTCATTTTATTGATCAGCGGCCGGTTGGTGCAAGTAATCTTAGCGACATCCTTTAACGTCACAGAAGGTTCTTTGACCATCACATTCTGCTCAATTTTTAGATATACCGTTTCTGTGTTTCCAGCCATACCATGCCCTCGCCTTCCTCAGATTCTGCGCTCCATGCGCCGCACATCGCCTCCTTCTCTCCATTATGTCCTTCCTCCATTACCAGAGTTCCCTCTGTTACTTTTGTATGACGATGACGCTCCATATAATTTACATAATAGAAAATGCCTCCAATAATTGTCAGTACCACAACCACTAGAAGGCATATCCGATAAACTGTACTATGACTCATATACTCACTTCCTTTTTCCAACTTTGGAAGTAGTATGCCATAATAACCAGAAATTTATTCTATTTTATTGTAATAATCCTTATGATCTTTTTTGTCCTTTTCCTTTCAAAATATTTTTATAATTTTTTTGACACATACCATACTATTTCCACATGGGACAAGCTATTTTTGTTCTGTACCATTTTAAAAACAGACTGGCATATATCTTGATTTAAATCTAATAGGGAACATTACAAAATCTATATTCAGAAAACTTTCTTTTACCGATTAAGATTTTTGCGCATCCCTAAGAGAATCTTTTTCTCCAGCCTACTAACCTGCACTTGACTAATTCCCATTTCTTGTGCTACTTGCACTTGGGTTTGCTCTTTATAATAACGCAGTTCAATCAATTTTCGTTCTGTCTCTCCAAGCTCTGCCAAAAGCTGCTCTAACACCATATGATTGAGCAGCGTTTCATGGCTGTCTTTCTCCTGCGGCAGTCGGTCAGCAAGACAAATTTCTTTTCCATCGGAAGGATTTGTAGGCTTGTCAATGGATTCTACCTCTCCATTTGCTTCCAATGCCATTACAATTTCTTCCCTTGGAAGTTTGGTCTCCTCCGAAAGTTCCTGCAAGGTCGGTTCCCTGCCTAACTGTGCCTGCAGCTTTTCGCGCGCCCGCTTCATTTTCGCCCCCTCTTCCTTTAGGCTGCGGCTCACTTTAATCATACCATCATCACGCAGGAATCTGCGAATTTCTCCGGTGATCATTGGGACTGCATACGTTGAAAATTTGACAGAAAAAGATACATCAAATTTGTCAATGGCCTTCATCAATCCAATGCTTCCCACCTGAAACAAATCTTCCAGCTCATACCCTCGATTGGTAAATCTATGCACGATACTCCACACCAGCCCCATATTATTCTGTACCATCGTATCTCTTGCACCTCGATCCCCTTCCTGGGAACGTTTTAAAAGCTGCCTTATCTGGATGTCTCTCAGTTCTCTTTCCTCTTCCTGTGTCTGCTGATCTTGCGTGCCTGCACTATGTAACATCGTTTTCTTGATCGCTTTTTGCGGCACTGTGATTTCTTTTAAATCTTCCACCTCTACCTCCATTCCTCGCTTATCAGCACATCCAGGCAACTGCGAAAATTTTCTCCTCTCTCAAGCTTTGCCGATTGTCTTGCGCATCGTCACACAAGTCCCCTCCCAGGGCTTAGAAACGACTTCCACCTCATCCATAAATGCTTCCATAAATGCAAATCCCATTCCAGAACGCTCCAACTCTGGTTTTGTAGTAAACAGCGGTTCCCTGGCCTTTTCTATATCTCGGATTCCCTTTCCAGTGTCAATCACAGAAATTTCCATCTGCTGCCCTTCGATGCGGCACTGAATCCAGATACTCCCTTCCTTCTGCTCATAACCATGAATAATACAATTCGTCACAGCCTCACTGACCGCCGTCTTGACATCTGCAAGCTCGTCCACGGTCGGATTTAACTCTGCCAAAAATGCTCCCACTGCAACCCTCGCAAAACCTTCATTGGAAGACAATGCTAAAAATTCCATCTTCATTTCATTTGCCAAATATTCCATAGAATCCTCCTTTTTCTACTCAACCTCAATAATCTTCTTTAAACCAGATAATTGAAAAATCCGTTGTATCTGCTCATTTAGACGAACCGCCTTTACATATCCTCCTGAAAAACGCACATTTTTACACCTGCCAATAATTACGCCAATTCCAGAACTGTCCATAAATTCTGTATCTGAAAAATCAAATACCAGACTGCGCACTGGATACTTTAAAAGTAATGCGTCTGCTTCTTCTTTTAAAAATTCTGCTGCATAATGATCCAATTCCCTGGGCATTTTCAGCATCAGACACCCATATTCTTTCTCATAATTATGTTCCATTGACTTCCTTCCTCTCTATACTTTTATAAATCAGAACCACCGGCTAAGCCGGTGGTTTGCTCACGCCCTATAAGGGCTTATTACCGGCTCTGGAGTCTAAAGACTCATCGAAGGGTTCGCCAGCCGCAACATCATTCTGTACTAAGTCCTAAAGGACTTTTTCTATTTGTTCTTTTTTAC
>CAJTIR010000055.1 GCA_910576385.1 Lachnospiraceae bacterium | reverse complement strand
CATGCTGCCCTGGCACAGCCCCAAAATCAAACAAGGGATTCCGGCAACACCCTATGTGCCGGAACCCCTTGTTTTCAGCGGTTTCCCCGATATTCTGTTCATGCCCCTTGTATCAATTAAGCGGTTTACATTTCTATCTAATAGCCCATTTTGATACAATTTTATTTTCCCTACACTTTTTTATTTTGCCTCCCAAGGGGGTTCAAATGGAAAAACTGCCTTTAAAATAAGAAAACACTCCACATTCCCGTGAAGTGCAATCTGTATTTCCTATTCGATTTTTGTCGGAACTTCCATCCCGTTTTTAAAGGTAATCCGCACATCCTCCTTGCCATAGACCGTCACAAAATCCACCATGGCATACCATGCGCCCTCGTCAAAGTAATCCACCTGATCTGGCAGTCCCCGCAGCACCTCCATGAAATTCTCCATCATTTTCCGCTGTGCCTGTTTCTCCGTGATGGCTGCCTGCACTTCCTCCAGCCGCGCTTTCGCCGTTTCAAACCGCCCTACCAGTGCATCGTAGCGTTTTGCGTATTCTCCCTGGTTCTGTGCGATGCGGGCATTTTCCCCGATGCATTTCTGTATCAGTTCCGCCGCCACGTTCATCTCCCCGTTAAGCTGCCGTGTCTCCGCCTCCAGCTCCCCGGTTTCAAATGCCGTGTCCCTGACTTCCTCAAAACCTGCGATGATAAGGTCTTTCTCTTTCCCTATGGTATTCAACACTTTTATGAAAAGCTGCTTGATGGTTTCCTCATCCAGATGGGGCGTGGTGCATTTCTCCCCGCCGTCAAATTTATGGTTGCACTGCCAGACCACCCTGCGGTATTTATTGTTGGAATGCCAGACCTTGGAGCCGTACCAGCTCCCGCAGTCCCCGCAGCGGATTTTGCTTGAGAAAATGCTTACGCAGCTATTCCGGCCGTTCCCTTTTCCCCGTGACTGCATCAGCACCTGCACGTTGTCGAAAACGGCGGGCGGTATAATGGCTTCGTGGTTTCCCTCCACATAATACTGCGGCACTTCGCCCTCGTTCACTTTTTTCTTTTTGGAGAGGAAATCCACCGTATAAACCTTCTGCAGGAGTGCATCGCCTTTGTACTTCTCGTTTGTGAGGATGGATTCCACCACCGCCTTGCCCCATACCTTTTTGCCGCCCGGCGTGGGGATGCCTTTTTCCGTCAGGATTTTGGCTATTTGGTATGGCGACCTGCCCTGCAGGAAAAGCCCGTAGATTTCCCGCACGATTTTCGCCTGTTCCTCGTTGACGACAAGGTTCCCGTCCTCGCCCCGGTCATAGCCGAGAAATCTTCCAAACGGCACCGTGACTTTGCCGTCTGCGAACCGCTTCCTCATGCCCCAGGTGCAGTTTTCCGAAATGCTCCGGCTTTCCTCCTGCGCCAGCGAGGACATGATGGTGATCAGCAGCTCGCCTTTGGAATCGAATGTCCAGATGTTTTCTTTTTCAAAATAACACTCCGTGCCGTTGTCCTTCAGCCTGCGGATGGTGGAAAGGCTGTCCACCGTGTTCCTCGCAAACCTCGAAACGCTCTTGGTGATGATAAGGTCAATTTTTCCGTCCAGGGCATCTTCCACCATTTTGTTGAATCCCTCGCGGTGCCGTGTGGAAGTTGCACTAATGCCTTCATCCGAATACAGCCCGACAAATTCCCAATCCTCCCGGCTCTGTATGTAGGATGTATAATAATCGCATTGGGCGGCGTAGCTGGTCTGCTGGTCTTCCATGTCGGTGCTGACGCGGGCGTACCCTGCCACCTTCCGCTTTTTCCGGCTGCTGATGGGGTCCGCCGTGAAGCGGTTGCGTGTGGCCGGTATCGTTGTCACATTTTTTGCCATGTCTGCGTCCTCCCTTCCCGAAAGTGATATTCCAGGCTGCCGTCCTCCAGCGCCACGATTTCTTCTATCTGCCTTTCAAATTCCGCTTCGTCAAATTCCTCCAGTCCGAGGATGCTTGCGGAAATGCGCCGCAGTTTGAAATCTGCATAATTCACATTGTGGCATTCCACATTGCTCCGTTTCTTGCCGATGCAGTACCAGTACACCCATCTCCCGCCGGAATTCACCCTGTGGTAGGTGTTCCCGCAGATGGCGCACCGGATTTTCCCCTGGAAGCAGTCCGTGACCGTTGCCTCGTGCCATGCCTGGTGCAGCCGCAGGTTCTTCCAGACCTTTGTGCCGCCATCGGAAAAGCGGAACTGTAGGCTGCCGTCTTTCAGGACGGTAACCTCCCTGACCTGTTCTTCAAATGCTTCCCCGTCAAAACGGTCCACCCCAAGGACCTGCGCCGAAACCGCCTCCAGTTCCTCTTCCCCAAAGTTCACGCTGGAGCAGGTCATTCCCACTTCCTTTTTGCCTCTGCATATCCAATGGATATAAGTTTTTCCCCTGACTCTGCCCTTTTTCCTCGTAAACGGATGCCCGCATACCCCGCACTTTATCTTCCCCGTAAATGGGTAGATCGGCACAGCCTCTGCCCGTTCTTTCAGGATTTCCTGAACTTTTGCAAAAATCTCCCTGTCAATAATCGGTTCGTGGCAGTCAGAAATGTAATACTGCGGCAGCTCGCCCCGGTTCTTCACCTTGTTATGCTTGATGGGGTCTGCCACATAGCATTTCTGCAGCCGCCTGTCACCGATGTAAATCTCGTTTTTCAAAATGGTGTTCAGATGGCTGTAAGTGAAATCATATCCCCGCCAGGACTTTGCCCCTAGCTTTTTTAGTTCTGCAAGGATATCCGATGCCGCCACGCCTGCGGCGGTCTGTTCAAATATAAACCTCACGGTTTCTGCCTCGTCCTCTTTTACCACATATTTTTCACCGTCGTAACGGTATCCGAGGACTTTCTTGTTCCTCACGCCGTCCGTGCCGTTCTGGTAGGTTTTGCGGATGCCCCACTTGGAATTCTCCGAAAGCGACCGCACCTCCTCCTGTGCAAAGGACGCAAGGATGGAGAGCATCAGCTCCCCGTCGCCGGAAAAGGAATGGATATTCTCCTTTTCAAACCGCACCTCCACGCCAATCTCCTTCAGATGCCGGACCGTGGAGAGCAGGTCAACCGTGTTCCTCGCAAACCTCGATATGCTCTTGGTCAGGACAATGTTGATCTTCCCCGCCTCGCAGTCCGCAATGAGGCGGTTGAATTCCTCACGCTTTGCCGTCCCGGTGCCGCTGATTCCAAAATCTGCGTACACCCCGGCAAATTCCCATTCAGGGTTCGCCTGTATCAGTTCGTTGTAGTAGCTCACCTGTGCGGAGAGGGAATGGGCAAGGCGGTCCGTCTCCATGGAAACACGGGCGTAAGCCGCCACCTTCTGCCGCTTTTTCAGAGCCGGTATTTTCGGCTCTATCCTGCTGATTTTAGCCATTTTATCACTTCCTTCCGCTACCATATATCACTCTGAACCGGCTTTATAGCAAGGGTTTTCCGGCCAGTAATGTACCCGAAATCGGGCGGTATTTTTCCAGAAGTTTTGTATCAATTATGGCTAATACTTCCTCGTCGATGATGCCTTTCTGGAGCATGGATCTGGCGATGGACATGGAAATGTAATACAGTTTTTCCGCTTCGAATTCTTTCTCACCCATTCCCGCCACCTCCGAACCGGCCGGCTATGTAGCATTCATGGGAGCAGTATTTTCTTTTCTTATTCCCATAGGCAGTGAACGGCTTCCCGCACTTCGCACAGGTAAATCCATAGACCGCTTTCTGCGTGATCCGCTCCGGATGTTCCGTCCACCATTTCTCCCGGCAGGCTTTACAGCAGAACACCTGCTTTTTCATCTTCGGTCGCTGCTTTATCTCCACGCCGCATTCGCGGCATCTGTCTTTACCGTCTGTTACCAGGATGTCCGCAGAGGTGAGGCTGTTCCTGCGGCAGAAGCTCTTGACGGTATCCTTTGGGATGCCAAGCTCCTTCCCTATGTCTGCATAGCCGCGCCCCATGCTGCGGAAACGGATGATCTTTTCTTTCTGTTCACCTGTCACTGTCAGCACCTCCTCATTATACGGAGATTTGGAGGCCGTTTTGAGGGGGTATAAAATAAAAAAAACAGCCTACAGAACAAAATATGCTCTGCAGGCTTGTCTCTATCCTCATTATTTTTTAATTAGTGGTAATATGAACTTAATATCATTGAAACAGATATTAAATTACTGTAAATCCTTTAATAGCCATTACCCTTTCGGCGGATATGGATCATTACCATATGAATCTCTTTCGCGTATTTTTCCATTCTTTCCATGAATAAAAAGCTCCGATTCTTGCTTACGGGCAATTTCCCTAGCTCTTTCAATAGCTTCCGCCTGTGTATTCGTCCTAACTGTTGCCCGTAAATTATTCTCACCTTTAACTTGCCATCCACCATCTTTATGTGGCGTTACATGCTGATTCTTTCCCATAATTACTATGCCCCCAATAATTCAATAATTTCTTTTTGCCAATTGTCATGATGAATCAATCTAGCATTCTGAAGATTATCATTCAAAATTTCAGCCTTTGATAACTTCGACAGTTCTTCCCAGTCAGTTCCAAATACATATGTGGCATTGTTAGGATAGACACTCTCAAGAACATACAGATTCCGATCCTGAAAACCGAAAATAACATATCCACTGAAACCAGACTTACCATAAGCTCTAAAATCTGGATGAAACGAATTTATGTATTCGCATTTATCCATCATCATCTGTCTTGCTGTCTTTCCTTTTCTCACCGACATTCTTTCAAGATTTTCTCGCATTTTGCTCCAAGGATACTCACCTTTAGGTAAAACCTCCCAATTTAACCGTACAACTTGGACAGGTAATAATTTTTCTAAGTTATCAGTAAGAACTTCACATTCTTGAAAACTTATCAAGAAAATATTAATCGTATTTAGTATAAGTTTCTCATCGCTTTTACTAAACATAAGCGGATCAGTGACCACCATTAACTGGCCATAATCATCATATTTTAAAATCAGTTCTACACTATATGGAGCATATTCTGTGCGAGGATATCTTTTACGAGGAATGCTGACATAATCTGTAACCTCTCTCGTTTCTCCTCTTCCTGCCCATTCATGGCGTGTCCACCATAAGGTCTGTGAATATGTCTCTTTAGGTTTCGTTTTGTCTATAACATAAAATTTCTCTGCATTCCTTGTTGTTGATGGGTTCATCGGCAATGGTAATATTCTTTCTCCCTCTTTTAGCTCATCAGAGAAACCTAATTTCACCAAAGTATCCTTAAACCTCATCGCATCACGTAATGCCACTACAATTTTCTTGCCCTGATTAACAAAATCTAAACAAGACAGCTTATTAATCCTTTTCTTTTTTAAAATCAACTTTTTTCCTCCATTTTTTCAGTAATATCTATATGAAAAAGGAGAAATGACCAAAGTACTTTATTAATTATATATGGCGCGTTAGCTACCATGTCCTACAAATCTTCCATTTATTTCTTCCTCCTTATATCAAATTTCTGTTGAAAATCTGTAGCAACCATGGTATTATGGAATCGGATTATTTTATATTGCGCCATGGTCATTTCGTCCATGGTTACTACATTTGGTGGATATCCACCTCCAGAACCAAAGTTGGCCCTTTGGTTCTTTTTTATTCTAAATCTTGAGTGTTTGGAACAGCACCGAACACTCCATGTAAATATTTCACACCGATGTTATCATTGCTTCTTACATTTGGGTAATCACTTAACCTACATATTCTTGTTTCACCATATTGATTTTTATCAGTAAACCAAACCTGATCTCTCCTCACCTCATTTAGTAATAAAGTATCATGCGTAGTACATATCAACTGTGCATGGTAAGGATTAGTATCTTCAGAATTAAATAACCCAACTAAAAGTTTTACCAAATTAGGATGCAAACCATTTTCGATTTCATCAATAAAAAGTGTATTCCCTGCATCTAAAGCCTCAAAAATAGCTGGCAAAACCCTTAGCATTCTAATGGTTCCATTCGATTCATATTTCAAAAATGGAAGTTCTATCTCTCCAACCTGTTCATGATTCTTATATGTGGCATGCATAGATTGAACGCTCACATGTATATTTTTTATAACCAACTCTTTATTTTCTAAATCGTCCTCATTCAATACATGCTTATCCAATTTTGATTCCAAATCCACTTTCAAATTTGTTAATGTAGGATCAGCGATCTTTAAATACTTAAGGTATCTTTCTATTGCCTCTGCATTAGTATTGTCCTCATCAAAATCTGGTGCATTTCCTACAGAAGCCATATTGATTATGCGATAATTCATTATTTCATTCAAAATCATTTGAGCTAACGAGTTATTCAGCATTGCAGCCATCGCCAAGCACAATGCATCATCCCTTACTACTGACACCATATTTTTAAACGCAGCCAATCCGGAACGCAATGTTATATCTTCATATTTGGGGGAGCTTCTTTTAATAAGAATTTCTGTCCTCTTGTTCTTCTTTGTCAAAAGTTCTCTCTGAATCTTCCCTTCATGTACCGCAAATGAATAGGTATACAAAATACCTTCAAGAACTACCTGTATTTCAAATTCTGTTTCCTCATTTTTACAATCAATATCAAACTTAAAAGTTTCGATTGGAGACGACAATTCTTTTTTGATTGCAGGCACTTCAAGCAATTTATTGTTATTTGCACCTAACACTGTAGACATTATTATCATCTTCTGCATTTTTGTAAGTGCTGCCAGATAATTTGTCTTTCCAGAACCATTTGCCCCATAAATATATGAAATCTTATTATAATTCTGCCCTGAAACCTCAAATGTATTTTCTTTCAAAAGCTCCTTTTTCAAACTCTCTGCCAAAGTCGTAATTCCTGTTACCTCTTTGAATGGTCCAGTATTACCCACCGAAAATGAAACAAACATAATCGCACCATACCTTTCTACATTGCACATTATACCACTACCATATCATGCAGTCAATAGTTATTCTTAATTTTTGCATTTTTTTGCAATTTTACTCTTTAATTAAGTGCATATATTCCAATATAGTGCCAATATTCATGGGTTTTTCACAAATCAAGGATATTATTGAAAACATACGAATCATAAAATTTAGACTTAAGATTTACCCACAAAAACTCAAAAAGCCTGCGGAAATCACATATACAGAAATTCCCACAGGCCATAAAATCATTTATACTTTTTTACAATAATCAAGACACACCCATCCATTGCGCTTGCTCTGGTAGGATTTCAAAAGCCCCCACTTGGATGCACCTTTACCATCTGCTTCCTCCACAATCGTGAAGGTGCCGATTCCCGTATATTTCCCGGTCTTTGCATGGTCAGTGCCGGGACCTTTTCTAATGTTCAGGTCAGGGATGGATACCCTCACCAGATACGGCTGGAATACCGCCGCTTTGGTGTACACTGCCTCTCCCGATTCATCAAACACACTATGCCCCGGATTCTCATCCGCACATTTCTTCGCATTCTCCAGCGACTTGAACGCCCCTTTCTGCGAGGATGCGTCCGCCCACGACTTCCGGATGCGGTACCATGCTTCGCATTCTACCGGGGCAGGCTTAGATGCCCCGCCTGCCGTTCCGAGGATACCTTTCAGGATAGAGAGGATTTTCTCCCCGTATCCGGTCCCCACCGCCCATCCTTTCCCATTCGGGTTTTCTTTCTGCCCAAGCCACTCCACATACTCCGCACAGCCCCTCGTGACATACTTGAAACGCGGGTCAATGCAGGCGTTCTTCAGTGCGTCCGTAGAGGCATAGGCTTTCAGGTGCTGCATTTGTGCCCGGATGCCGAGCTGCGGCGTATCAAAGGAATTTCCTTTCATGCCGTTTGAAATCACGCCCATGCCGCAAAAATTGTTCTGGGAAAGCGTGACCGCGGAGCCGGAAAAAGTGAAATTCCCCGTCTCAAGGCAGGACTGCGCAAAGGCGATGTCGCCACGCACTCCCTCCGCTTTTCCTTCCGAAAGATACAGCGGAACCATATCAAGAACAGACTGCGCCACGCCCGGATTCTTCGCTTTCAGATATGCTTTCATCTGCTCCGCCGTTGCTACGGCATTCCCCATGATCTTCGTGTATCCGTCCGTGCCGCTGACGCCGGAGGACACGCCGCCCATTGCCGCCTTGACCGCTTTGCGGAATCCGTCCATCGTGTATCCCATGCCAAGCTGCGTCCAAAGATGCTCCGGGTCGCCGTGGTTGCTGGCAATGCCCCGGCTGTGGCCTTCCCTGTGGCTGATGACCACACCGTCCGCCAGCGGGTCCAGGCTGTATTTCTTGCAGAGCATGGCGAACAGCTCCACCGCCGCCTCATAGGTTCTCTTTGCCACCGACCGTGCTTCTGCCAGGTTGGAGCAGGTAAAGTTTGAGCCTGCCGTGTATTTGATACACGCAGGCTCGCACATCTCTACTCCGATATGGGTATTGTTCCCGCTCCCTTTATTCCCGCTTCCGCAATGCCATCCTCTATGGTTCCATGGCAATGTCTGGTACACCGTGCCGTCGTTCCCGTCAATGAATCCATGGACGCAGGAAGTGTCATGCGCCGGGCTGTCCCACGAATTGATGAACACGGACGCCTTCGGCTGCGGACAGCCCACGGAATGGAGCATCAGCCCCTTGACCGTGATTTTCCTCCCCGCCGTGTAACAGGGGTTTCTTGTCAAAATCCTTTCCACAAGTTTCATCCTCATTCGTCCCCCTTTCCGCTTTCTGCCCTGTCATGGAGCTGCGCCAGGATGTCCTTCAGCTTTTCCGGGATGGGCAGCCCCAGGTGTCCGGCGTTCTCCAAGAGGCTCACGCCCTCGTTGGAAATATAGAAAAAGATGATTGCCGTCCGCAGGACAGAGCCGCTCCCGATGACCTGCACATCAAGGATGTTGGCGATCCCCACAAGCAGGAAAATCAGCACCTTCTTTGCGATGCCCTTAAATCCCACTTCGCTGGACAGTTTCTTGTCTGCCACGGCACACATCACGCCCGTGATGTAGTCCACCACAACAAAAGCAATCAGCGCATACAGCAGGCCGTCGCAGCCGCCTAAGAACCAGCCGAGCCACCCTCCGGTGGCAGTGAAAATGAGTTGGATCGTGTTCCAGAATTCCTTCATAGTGAAACCCTCCTTTAAAAGATTTTTGTGTATGAAAAAAGCGGCTGCCCGCTGTGGACATCCGCCAGTTTCCAGTATTATTCAGTTTTGTTTTATGTCTTAAAGCCTTGTTTTCCTGCCGGTCAGCACATTTACCACCATTGCCCCTTCCCCGAATGCCGCCCTTGCCTCCGCAAGCGCCTCCCCGGAAAGCCCCCTGTCGTTCCTGCGGTACTGTGCAAGGCTCTCTTCATTCTGTGCATCCCGTTTCCTTGCCGTTGCCTCCCTGTCAAAAGCGTTGCCTGCGTATTCCAGCTTTTCGCAGAAGTCATCCATCAGGTACCGCCCGTTGCCGGTCCATTTGATTGCGCCGTCCGCCTCGACTGTCGCCTGCGTGTCTGCCTGCGCCACCGCTTTCCTTACTTCCTCCTCTGCGTTCTTCTTCCAGAACTCCCCAAGGCTGCCGCTGATTTCCCGTTCAAATCTTGTCATTGTGTTTTCCTCCGTTTTTTGTTTTTTTCCTTTCGGTAGTACACATATTCGCTCTGAATGCACATTTTATCAAGTCAATCCGGAGCATAAGCTGCACAAACATCCGTGGAGAAAATTGTGTATTTTATATCTGCTTCGGCAGCCATTCCCACAGCCTCATGTCCTCCTGCCCAAGCGACCACATACACATCCCCCGCAGCTTCCAGCGGTACGCCGCCTGGTTCGCCCAATAAACGAGGGAGTCCACGTCCTGGTAATAGAGGATGGAGAAGCCGTCCGCATCCCCAAGGAACAGGCGAGAAATCCAGATATTGATGTCCTTCGGTATGACTTCCGCCGTGTAGTTGTTCCCGCAGGACAGTTCCATCAGATCCGAATGGAAAAAATCATAATCCATGGAAATGTCCTCGCTGCGGGTAGAGCCCTCCTCCACATCGGCAGTCAGCGTGAACACCTGGAATTCCTCATCCCATGCGGCATTGTTCCTGCTGATCCGGCCGAAGGACTTAAAACCGCCGTCCGGCATCCGCACATCGAACCGCTCATACGGCTCATAGGTCCATGCGTCCCCAAGCCTCATCAGTTCGCAGACCGTCCTATTGTCTGAACGGTACCCTGCATAGCCGCCGCTGAATCCGGATAGGGATGCCGTGAACCGCAGCGTGTAAGATGCACCGGAATACACCCGCACCCGGTTCCCCCGGATGCGCATCTCCACCGTGTACATGGCAGGATTCCCTCTGAGGTCAGCATTCGGTGTCCGGCTAATGGCCTGGCTGTAGCTGCCAAGGAGCGTGGAACCCTTGTAAAGCTCCACCCTCTGTGTATCGATATTTAAGCAGCAGAACACGTCCCCGCAGAACACCCCCGCCTTGCCGCTGCCGTCTGCCGGGAACGCCAGCCTTGCCCGCAGGTGCAGTTCCTTGAAGCCGCTGTACTGCCATGCAAGCTGCCCACTCCCCTCAAGCTGTGAATACGGCCGGTTCTCATAGCCCTCCCGCCATACCTGCCACTTGCCGGAAAGCGTCGTCCAGTAGGTTTCCGGCAGGGGGTTCTCGTCACGGAAGTCCTCATACCAGATGAGCGCCGAGTCCGGCTTCCTGCGGAGCATCTCCAGCGTCAGCTTGAAGCCCCTGTCCGGCTGCGCCATGTTCCCGTCCACATCTTTAAATTTCCGCGGCGCAAGCGTGTAGGTGGCGGAGCCGGCACTCGGTTCTTCAGAGAAGGACTGGCAGACACGGAAACCGTAAAACTGCACGCCCTTCACATCCACCGAAACTGTGATTGTGTGTGTCCCTGCGGAGAGGGAAATCCCCTCTGCCAGCACCGACCAGAAGGTAGTCCTCCAGTACGGCCACCACAGGCGGCTTTCCGTGAAATGCTTCCTGCTCCCGTCAATAGAAATGTATATCCCGTTCTTATCCCAGAAGGGGAAGCACAGGCGCACCACCACATCATAAGTCCCCGCCGAGGATACGGAAAATCTGTAAGTGACGGAGCCGTTATCCCCCATCGTCACCATCCCCTCCGAAACGGACACGATGCCGGAATAGCTGTCCGGGCTTCCGCCGTTACGGTCAACAATGATGTTTTCAAACTGCGTCTTCTGCTCCTTGCCGTAAGCGGTAAGGTAATGCCTGCGGTTGTATGTGCCGGAAAGAAGCGGGTAATCATGGGAAACCGCATCCCGTCCTTCCATGTAGTCGTACACATGGGGAAGCGCCCACGGCACCTTGTCGTAGTCGTCCCAATAGGCCACGATGGGGATGAACGGCTGCGGCGGCTTGTCGTCCGTGAAGTTGTAGCCGCCCTTCATCCAGAGCTGCGCCGCATAGTAGGTATTGGAAGTCCCCCGGTAGGTGACTCCCATGTTCTTTGGCGTATCGTGTATCCGCCAGTTCCATCCGTAGGCAGGCATCCCCAAAAACACTTTATCCGGATTCATCACTTTTACGGCGTAATTATAGATGCCCTCCAGCCAGGAACGCGGGGAAACCGGCCCCGGCGCGCTGCCCGCCCATGCCATGCCGTAGCTCATGATGGAGGCCGTGTCGCAGTAATTGTTGAGGTCGCCGTAGACGCACCAGTTCTCCCCGCCCACGGAACCGTTAATGCTGTCCATCCCCGGCAGGCAGATATTCATCAGCTTTGCCGGGTTATAGGATTTCACGGTATCGTAAATGTTGCGGAACATAGCCGTGGACTTCACCGCCGTGGAATAATCGTCCCCTTTTTCCAGGTCGATGTCCACGCCGTCGCACCACGGGTATTTCTCCATGATCCGCACAAGCTCCGAAAGGAACTTATCCTGCGCCCCGCCCGTGTTTTCCCGCAGAGCCTTGAAGATGCTGTTCGTGCCGTCGTTCGCCACGGTCAGCAGCCACTTGATATGCGGCCACTTCCGGATATATGTCCGCATGGTGGAGCCTTCCGCAATGGAAACGCCGCTCTCGTAGATTTCCCCGGTCGCCCTGACCTTGAAGGAGAACAGCCCGATCTGGCTGATGCGGTCGCCGTAGTCCCGGAGCGCCTGGTACATCCTCGTGTTGCCCATGAACGTCCATACCATGATCTGCTTTCCCTTGAGTGTGTCCATCAGAATGTCCCGCCCCCTTCCTCCATTTCTTGCATGGTAAATAACAGCCTCGCCGTTTTCCCGCCCTCCAGCGTTACCTTATGCTTGGAATCCCAGGCGGCGCTGTACTGGTAGAAGCCTTCCTTCTTTGCCGGAACCCCGTTCCGTGTACACTCCCTGCTTTCAGCAAGCAGCGCGATATCATCCTCCGCTTCCATGGCATCCGGGAACACCGCCCTCTGGCCGCCCACGCCCTGGGCAAGCCGCACCGTCCCCGCCGCCATGTCTGACTTCGGATAGATGTGGATGTCTAATGGAGCGGATGTTTTCCCCATGTTGAAAAGAACCACCGTCTCCTCCGAGCGCACCACGCCGTTGAACCATACGGGAGCATTTCCCGATTTTTTCAGACAGATTTCGGTGTGCGGAGCATAGCCGCTTAACGCGGAGCCTTCCTGAAGCTGGAGGTCGGTAAACCAGATGCGCCCGGAGCAGTCGGAAATGGTGGGGATTACCGTCACGCTCACGATGCGCATATCCTTTTTCTTATTGACCACTTCCGCAAGCCTTACAAATTCAGCCATCCAGCGTCCACCTCAGTTCCGAGGGATGCCCCACCCATCCCATTGCCACCGGCCCGCCCTGCAGGAGGATGTCCGTGATGTAGAACTCGCCCGTGCAGTTTGTGATGCAGATGCGGACGGTGACGGATTTCAGCCTTTCGGATGAGAAGTTTTCCGGCACAATCTTTGCTGTCGTCCGTGAAAAATATGCCACACAAATCCCTCCCATCAATATAAATCAATAAACCTTGATTCCGTGCTGCCGTCCTCATATTCCAGCACAATCTCAATGCCGACCTGCGAGTTGCCGCTCAGTTTCTTTAAATTCTCGGATGCGATCTGCGCCGAGATGGTATAGCTGTCCCGGCTGGCGGGGTACACCGTCTGCGACAGGCTCTTGGTCATCCCCGCCACGCCCTCCGCCTTAAAGGATGCCGTGCCGCTCGCCCCGTTTTCCCCGTCCGCCTCGAAGCCGGAGGACACCCAATACGCAAGCCCGTCATCGGCGCGGGAATTCCGCAGAAGGTTGAACGGCACAAGCTCCGCGATGTCCTCGCTGGATACCACGCTGACGCCCTCTAAGGAATCGGCGGCATTGTCCCACTTGCTCGTGGAGCTGCCCAGGTTCTTAAGCACCGTGGAAAGCTCCAGCACCGTGTTCCACGGCTCCTGCAGGTTATATTCCCTCCGCACGATCCTCGTGGTGACCGAAAGCCCCAGGTCCTTATCCTCCACCCGCACATAATCCCCAAGCTCCCACGCCTCATGCTCATACCCTGTCAGCACAGATAAGTCCATGGCGTTCAGCACATAGGAGACGGTCGGCCTGCAGTAATCCGCAAGCCTTATGCGGGTAAATTCAAGCATCTGGTAGGGATTGGTGAATGCGGAACAGTCCAGGGAGGATACACGCACCTCCTTGGAATAAGTGAAATCCTCCACGTAAGGCTTCCCGCCGTTGATGCTGGCAAAGGTCATGCCGTCCGCGCCGACGGCATACAGCCTCGTGACAAGCCCCGTGGTGTCCACCGTCCGCTCAATGTCCTTCATGTTCTTCCCGTACATGAACAGCGCGCCGCTGTCCTTCCCATTCAGAATCAGGAGATGCACCAGCTGGTTCGGGCAGTCAAAGACTAAATCCCCTCCATGTAAATCCGCCACGTTGCGGAGGATGGAGAGCGCATTTTTCTCCGTGGAGGTCCATGTGCGCTTCGTTGTGACCGTGACCGTCCCGACCTTCCATTCCGTGCCGGAAAGGGCGTAGGCCATGGCCGCATCCGCCGTCTCCGCATCAAAGGCTTTCTCCTCCTTCCGGACGGAATAGGCAAGGTTGTAAAACTCCGCCTCGGCGTACACCTCCGTCACGGCGTTGCCGGAGGCATCCTTGCTGTCCGTGACCGTGCGGATGATGTATATGTCATCCACGATCTGGATTTTCTTCTCGTTGTCGATATGCTTCCGCTTGGCGTCGGCAAAAGGGATGGAGAAGGAAAGCGTATCCTCCCCGTTGACCTCGCCCGTCACGATGATGCCGTAGGCGTTTTCCAGCACCGCCTCCCATGCGCCGTTTGAGTCCAGGACAACCGGGCGGGCATAGCCGATTTTCTCGTAAGGGGACTTCGGTATGTCAAAAATCTGAATGTCTACCAGCTTCGGCGTCCTCGCCGTGTCTGCTGTCGTGAGCGTCACCCGGAAACGGATGTAGGCACGGGCAGGGGACGGCATCTTCCCGTCTGCGCCCACCGCCGCCCAATCGCTCCAGCTAATAAGGTCGCTGCTCGTGGAGGTCTCCACAAGGGGAATGTCCGTCACGCCGGGGACGCATTCACTGGAAACGGACACTTTGCCCGCACCGGACAGCCCGTATTCCACGGCACGGGTATACAGCACGCCGCTTTCCGGGTATGCCCCATTGGTTTTCCGGAGCGTCACATACCCAGGCTCTGCCAGGGCATCCACCGCCCCCGCAGTATCGCCGCCATTGGCAAAAATTGTGGCACGGAAATAATCCGCCAAAGCCTCTGCCGTAAGCTGCGAATCGCAGTCTAAAAACCAGTCGTCAAAGCCGCCCGCATACCAGTAGGAGCCGGCGTGCATCCCCATGATAAGGTCTGCCGTGCAGGAGCGGTTCAGCTCCCCCGTAAAGGACAGGGCGGCAGAAATCCACACCGCCCCTCTTTCCCGGTCGCCTACGACATACTGCGCCTTTTTATTGTCCGGCTCTATCACGCAGGCAATAAAGTACCACCCGTTATTCGCAAAAGCAAAAGGCGGCGCCACCGACTCATCCAGTATCAGGGAGCCGGAGGAATTATAGAGCATGATCCTCGGCTTTCCACGGATAAGGGAGAGGTAGAAAATCGGCTGCCCCGGCCCCTGCCTGGTATTGAAGATTGGTGTGTAAGTGTTGCCCACGGAATAGGTGGTGGGATTCATCCATCCGCCCACAATGATCCGCTCCCCAAGGCTCTGGAAAATAGAGCCGTCATTCGTTACCTTCAGATAGGTTTTCTCCGAGGCGGGGTTTGTGATGTTCATGCGGAAATGCCGCCCCTTCTGCCCGTTACGGAAGCCGGCGCTCGTACCCGACCAGCCGGAAACAAACATCTTCCTGCCTTTCCCGGAGGAATCGGCGAGCATGGTGTCCGCATCCGGGGCATTCTCATTGAAGCGCCATAATCCGTCCTTTGCATATTCCACCGGGAACTCCCCCGTGAAATCCGTCTGTCCGTTCAGGACTGCCTGCAATCCCATAAAAAATCACCTCCACCGGCTCTTTGCCTGTATTTCAAGTTCCGTAAACGTGGCGTTTGCTGCCGCCACCTCCACCGTGTTCAGCCCAGCTTCCAGTGTGGGGAAGTTCAGCTCGCCGATATACGGCAGGGCGTTGCGGAGCGTGTTCCCCTCCGCATCCTCCACCCATGCCGTCATTTTCGCCGTATCGATTACCAGCGTTTCCCCTTCCGAAAGCGTGGCGCTTGCTATTTTCAGCTCCGCCCCGTTTGTGGTGATGCTGATGTACCTGCCCGCCCCGGACGCCAGGACGCCTTTCAGCTGGTACACGGGGTTGGAGTATAGGTTCCCAAGCCTCCGCCTCACCGTATGGCTCCCCGCCTCCGTGATGGTAAAAAACTCATCCTCCGCAGCGTAGCCGAAGGGGTCAGGGCAGAAAAAGGCAAGGTCGAAGGCCGACGCCAGACACACTACCCGTTCAAAGGTTACGCCGTTCTGGAGCCTTGCGTAATACACCCGCCCAGGCTCCGTGTCCAGCTTCAACTCGCACACGCCTTTGTCCGGGCTTAACCAGCTTACAATCTCATCCTTGCACTGGAGAAGCTCCGCCGCTGTCCGCTTGGGAGGGATGAAACAGGAAATTTCTATCACCCGTTCCGAGAGGGACGCACCAAGGTCAATGAGGCCATCCCTGCCCGCCATGGAAATGGTGCGGTTTTTCAGTTCCGGCACCCGGTTCTCCATGGCCATGCGGCTTGCGATACCCATGCTCTTTGATGTGACGCCGTCAAAAGAAAAACCCATCTGCCTGCCCCCCCTTTCCTACGAATAGCCGTTTGCCCGCCGCCCCTGCTGGAGCTGCCTGTAAAGCTGCTGTGAGATTTTGCGGATGTCCTCTTCGCTCCTCACGTTCATTTCCTTCACCTCGATCAGCGGGCCGTTTATGGAGCCGCCCTGCGGGGAGCTTCCTGTTCCGTCCCCGGATACGTTAATCTCCTGCACGGCTGCGGAAGGGTTTAAAATCATGTCTGCCGCCACGCCATCCATCGCCCTTGCCACCATGCTTTTGCTGTCCTCGATGCCCTTTGCCAGCCCCTTCATGAAGTCCGGCATCCAGCTCTCATAATCGGTCAGCGGCCCTTCGTCCGGCACGGAGAAATGCAGGAAGGACTTGATCTTATTCGCCACGCTGCTCACAGCATCGCCCACGGCTCCGATACAGCTTTTGATGCCGTTCACGATGCCCATGATCATGTCCTTGCCCCACTGCAGGGCTTTGGACGGAAGGGAAGTAATAAAGGAAATCGCATTGTTAAAGCCATTCTTTATCACGGATACAATATTGCCCATCGTGCCGCTGATGGAGGACTTGATGTTATTGAACACTGTGGAAACTGTATTTTTAATGCCGTTTACCACGGTGCTGACCGTGTTCTTTATCCCGTTCCAGACGGTGGAAATCACATTCTTTATGGCATTTACCACAGTCGTGACTGCGGACTTGATTCCGTTCCACACCGTGGTGATGACCGTCTTTATCGCATTCAGCACCGTTGTGACTGTATTTTTGATGGCGTTCCATGCCGTGGTGATAAAGGTCTGGATTGCCGTCACCACCGTGGTGACCACGGTCTTGATTCCATTCCATATGGTCGTGAATACCGTCTTTATCGCATTTAAAACTGTAGTGATGATGGTCTTGTAAATATTGAAATAGGTGGTGATGATGGTCTTAATCACTTCCACCACTGTGCTGAATATCGTTTTTATCCCTTCCCACAGCCCGGAAAAGAAATCTTTTATCCCATTCCACACCGCCTGCGCCGTGGAAGATATAGCCTCCCATGCCGCCGAAAAGAAGTTTTTGATTGCCTCCCATACGGCGATGGCGACCTCCTTCACATTCTCCCAGAGGTTGATCCAGAACTGCCGGAAATCCTCATTCGTATTCCACAGATAGATGAACGCCGCCACCAGTGCCGTGATTGCCGCTATGATGAGGAAAATCGGATTCGCAAGCATGGTGGTGTTTAAGGCGGCAAAAGCAGTCTTGACGGTGTTGATTACTCCCGCCACTTTCGGAACAATCGTCATGATCGTGCCGACTGCGGACACCACTTTCCCAATGACAATCAGCACCGGCCCCAGAGCCGCCGCAAGGAGCGCGATGGTGGTCACCACCTTCTTCGTCCCCTCGTCCATGCCGTTCAGCCAGTCCACGAATTTCTGCACCCATCCGACGATGGTCTTTATCGCGGGCAGCAGAAGCTCCCCGAAAGAAATCGCCAGCCCCTCTAAGGCTGACTTTAAAATGGTGAGCTGCCCCTGCAGGTTGTCAAGCTGTGTGTCCGCCATCTGCTGTGCCGCGCCGCCGCTGTCGGTGATGGACTGCTGCAGGTCATCCCATGTGGTCCCTGTGTTTGCAAGCAGGGCGTTCACCGAAGCCAAATCAGTCTTATTAAAAATCTGCCCGATGATGTTGCTCTTCTCGGCCGCCGTCATGCCATCCATGCTCGTGTTCAGGTCGCCCAGGATGTCATTGAGGGAGCGCATATTCCCCTCGGAATCGTAAACATCCAGCCCAAGCTGCTCCATGCAGGCGGCCGCCTTGTCGGTCGGGTTCTGCAGGGAGAGGATGACATTCCTTAAATGTGTGCCGCCCTCTGCGCCCTTGATGCCGTTGTTGGCAAGGATGCCGAGGGCCGTATTCAGCTCCGCCGTGCCGCCCTTCACGGTCTTTGCGGTCGCACCGATGGTAAGGATTCCTTCTCCAAGCTGTGCCACGGAGGTATTGGTGGTGGAGGCGGTCTTTGCCATCTGGTCGACCATCGTCCCCGCCTCATCCACGCCCATGCCCAGGGCGGACATGGCATCCGTCACCATGTCCGATGCCGCTGCAAGGTCAATGCCGCCGGCCGCCGCAAGGTTTAGGACTGTGGGGAGCGTGTCGCACATCTGCTGCGTGTCGTATCCGGCGAGGGCAAGGTAGTTCAAAGCCTCCGCACATTCCGAAGCGGAGAATGCCGTCTCGCTTCCCATCTTCTTTGCCAGTGCGGAAAGCGTATCCATTGTGTTGACGCTCTCCCCGTTGACCGTGGACATGGCGTCCTTCGTGATTCCCATGGTCGCCTGCACCTGCGACATGGATGATTCAAAGTTTGCCGCCGTGCTGACCGCCGCCGTGCCGAGGGCGGTCACGCCTGCCGTGACGGGGAGCAGCTTCTGCCCGGCGGAGGAAATGTTGTCCCCGACGGTCTTCAGCTTTTCCCCCGTGGCAGAGATTTTCTGCAATGCCACAGATGACTGCCCTGCCTGCCGCTCCAGGTCACGCAGGTTATTTTCCGTTTCGATGATCTCCCTCTGGAGGGCATCGTACTGGTCCTGCGAAATCTCCCCGTTGGCAAGGGCCGTGTTTGCCTGCTCCGCAGCGGTCTTTAAGGTTTCCAGCTTTTCCTTCGTCCCCGCCACTGCCTCGCCTAAAAGCCGGTGCTTCTGCGCCAGCAGCTCCGTGTTGCCGGGGTCTAATTTCAGCAGTTTTTCCACGTCCCTGAGTGCGGACTGCGTGTTCCTGATCTCCCCGTTCACGCCTTTTAAGGCAGTCTGTAGCTTGGTGGTATCCCCGCCGATCTCAACAGTGATACCCTTGATTCTGTTCGCCACGGCGGACACCCCTTCCTGTTAAACTGCAAAAATATACCCAGGGGGACGCCGCCTAAAAGCGGTCGAAATCCTCCTGGGTGGCGATTTCCTTATAGCCCTTGTATTCGTCATTCCTGCTCTCCGCGAACATATCGTTGACCATCCCGATGGTGAGTAAATCCAAATCCCGGATGGAAAGCCCAAGCTGCACACACCGGAGCAGGAACAGCGGCGTGGTCATTTCCCGGTCAGTCGGGCGAAGTTTTTTTTAGACTGGACATCCGTCTGCACGTTCAGCCCCCATAGCTGTATCAGCTTCGGAAGCACCTGATAGATGGAAAAGGTGTTGAATTCATCCAGCCATTCCTCCGGGCTGTCCGGGATGCCGGGGTCTGCGTGTTTTGCCATCACATAGGCAATGTTCTCAAACATCTCCAGTGAAAATAAATCCAGATTGGAACTCTCCTCGTCCCCGTCACCGATGGACTTCTCAAGGCTCCTTAAATCCTTATAGATGTCCCGGTGGAATTTCATCCGGTAAATGCGCGGGATGGCTGCGGATGCCCTGAAAGGCACCTGCTTCCCGTCAATCTCGATATTCTGCTTCATGCTCATAGGTTATCCCTCACCTTCCGTATCAGTTGTGCCGCCATTTTCTGTACCACCGCCGGAAGTGCCGCCTGACGCCGCATCCGGCAGGTACACGCTCTTGTACCAGTTCTGGTAGACCTCGTCCGTGGTGCTGTCCCCGGTCTTTGCCTTCACATAGCCGCTCGCCAGAGGTGCTGCCGTGATGGACAGCGTCTCAGTCTGCACCTCGATCTCGTCCTCGTTGGTCTGGGACTCAATGGTCGGGCGCGCCGCCGAGCAGTTGTACAGCACATGGCGGATTTTCCGCACATCGCCGTCAAACTCGAACAGCAGGGCGAAGTTCTCCGTCTCCGCGTTGGCGTTCTCTAAAAGCACCTTGTTCTCATCCAGCGACTCCTTCAGCACGTCCGTGCGGAAACTCTCCGGCACCATGGCAAGCTCCAGGTCGCCCTCGTAGCCCATGTTGTTGCTGACCGTGTAATAGGCGTACCCGTCAGCGTAGAAATTGCTCGGCTCGCCGTTGGGGTCCAGGGAAAGGGAAACGGCGCCGGGCATCGCAACGGGCGTGCCAAAGGACACCGCCCCGTCCACACCCAGCGTCAGCAGCGCATAATGCACGTTGCAGATGTTGAATTTTACCTTATTCTTCTTCGGCATCGTAAACCACCTCCATGTCAAACTGGTAGAGGACCTCGTACAGCTTCTCGCTGTCAATCCAGACCTCCGATTTGTTGTAGAAGATGCGCCGCCTATCCAGCGCATCCTCCAGCTTCTTTTCCACCAACAGGTCTTTGGTGTCGGTGTACAGTTCTATCTTCACGCCGCTTGCCTTGAAGTACACCATGCCGTCAGCGGCGAAGTTGCCGCTCTGCGGCAGGAGGTAGCATACAAACGGCGGCTCCGGCGACTCGCCCTCCGCAAAATGGTCATAGGCGAAGGGGATGCCGGTTTCCTTTAAAAGAGCAATCAATGTTTTCAAAACCTATCCCTCCAATGCTTTCTGTATTTCCTTTTCAAGCTGCTCTATGCCGGCCTGCTCCGCCGCCGCGATATGCGGCTTTGCCGGGACGCGCCCGCCGCCCCGCTTGGCGTGGCCGTGTTCCAGAAGGTGCGTCAGTTGGTAGCGGTTCCTGGAATGCACTGTCACCTCTAGCGAATTGGACGTTTCCTTCGTGGTCTTCACCGCCCATGACTTTGCATACTTCCCGGTGTCCTTGGGCGCGTTGGCTTCAATGTCCTTCCGCACCGCTGTCCCGGCTTTCTTCACCGCTTTTTTCACATCCTCCGTGGCAAGGTCTGCATATTCTGCCAGCCCCTTCATGATCTCCTCCGCCATCCGGTCGATAGATACGCCGTTCGCCATCCTCACCGCCTCGCTTTCCTGCACTTGAACTTGATGCATTTCTTTTTATAATTCATATGGTCAACGGCAACGATGTCATAAATCCCGCCGTCAAATACCACACGGAATCCTGTGGAATCAACCGCCGCAGCTTTTTTGCACCAGCGGACCGTAAACGAAACATCCGATTCATCCGCCACGGTCCCTGCCACAGCCGTTTCACTGGTCTGTTTCCCTGCCTCGCCGCCTGCCGTGGCATGGCAGGAATAATAATCCGCCCATGTGTTCTTATGGTTGCCGATGCCGTCCACCGCCACGGCATTCTTCTGAAAAGTTATCTTCACATTCAAAAGGGAAACTTCCATCAGAACGCCTCCTTCCGGCTGCCGGAAAGGAGCGCACGGAGCGTCAGCATCATGGCGTGATGGTCAGCCTCCTCCCGGTGTTCGTAGAGGTAAGCCGCGGCATACAGGACAGCCATTTTTGCATTTTCCACAGCATAAAATTCATCCACAGAATCCATCCTCGCCACATCCATGCAGATTTTTTCCGATGCCCTGACCATACTTTCAATCAGGGCATCTTCATCGTCATAATCCACACGGAGGTAGTTCTTCATTTCTTCCAGCGTCACCGCCATGCCGCCACCTCCTTCTGGAAATTTTTAAGCCGAAGCCCCTTTCTGCTCCAGCACCTTCACCGCTTCTGCAAGGATCATCTTCCCGTCCACGCGCTGCGAAGCGAGGAAGCCCACCTGCCCGGTGGCTGCGAACAGCTCGTTCAGGCGCTTGAAGCTGCGCCCCTGCCGGTCGGCAATCCAATAGTAGCTGAAATCACCGAAGGCGATAGTCTTTGCGCCTGCTGCCATGGCCGGCATATAGGCAGAAGTCTTGATGGGACGGCCCAGGATCATGTCCGGCGCCCCGGCGGTCAGGGAAGGCTGCCATAAATACTGCCCGTTATTGTCTTTCAGCTTGCGGATGGCCTTGATGGTGGAATCATTCAGCACCCACACGGATTTCTTGCGGTACGGGGATTTCAGCGAGTAATATAAATCCATCAGCTCATCCGCCGTCACTGCCGTTGCGGACGCGGCGGTCACGCCCGTTTCCGCACCGCCCGTGGCCGCAAGCACGCCTAACGGCTTGCCCTTGCCGTCCCCCGTGAAGAATGCCTCCTCTTCCTTCGCCCCGATGCGGCGGGCAAACTCGCGGGAGATATAGGACTGTAAATCAAAGACGCTGTCGTTTAAAAGCTCCTCGGAATGAGCTGGTATAATAAAGTTGTAACACCAAACAGGAAATAAGTGATATATTTAATAAGTGAAAAGGAAGGTGTTACACATGCCAAAGACGAAGGTTTATGAGCCGGAATTCAAAAAGAAAATCGTACAGATGTATTTAGAAGAAGGACGTACGATAAAAAGCTTAAACGAAGAATACCAG
>CAJTIR010000054.1 GCA_910576385.1 Lachnospiraceae bacterium | reverse complement strand
TTCCTTGAGCATGCGGCACCAAACAGTGATAGAAGTCACTTTTAGATTCAAAGCAAGCAGGTAGGAACGAAGCATGGAGGAAGGGAGCCTTGGTTCCGGGCCAAAAACAGAGTAACATTCCTGCATGACAGAATCAGTGTAGGAAAGATCGAGATACCAGAACTGCACAATATAATCCCAAGTACTTTTGGGAAGCACAAAGGGATCAGGGTAAAATTTAAGGAACTGGGATACGAAAGTATCCTGATAGGCGGCATGGCCGCCGGGATTTGTAGGTAACAAAGAAATCGCCTCCAGTCGATTGAAATAAAATATAATCAATCGGCTTCGCCGCAAATTTTGAGCAATTTGTCAAGTGTTTTTGCAAAAAAAGTGGGTGATTTTTTTGAGATAGGGGTCTGAAAGCCTTATAAAATCAAGGCTGAAGATTCCGAGAAGTTATAATGTAGAGAGAAAGGAGGAAGTGGTGAAGACTGTAAAGGGCGTATCAGAGATAACTGGGGTAAGTATAAGGACGCTGAGATATTATGATGAGATAGGATTGTTAAAACCAGCAGAATTAACAGACGCAGGATATCGCTTATATGACAACAGAGCATTGGAAAGGTTACAGGAAATTATGTTCTTTAAGGAATTAGAAATTCCATTGGAAGATATTAAAAAAATTATGGATAATCCTAATTACGATAAAGAACAGGTTTTATTAGCTCAAAAGACCGTGCTAGAGCAAAAGCGAAACCGATTAAATGGGATTATTGAGCTAATAACTGATGTAATGAAAGGAGTCAATACGATGAGCTTTGAAGCATTTAATGATCAAGAAGTGCAGAAAATTTTAGACCATACATTAGAATGTATGCCAAAAGAAACACTAGAAGAACAGATACAAAAATATGGCAGCATAGAAAAATATCGTGAACATCTTGCGTCAGGATTTTCCAATGAACAGGCACTTGCGGATGTATATAAATGGTATGGCGGTAAAGAAAAAGCAATGGAAGCCATCATGCTGTCAACAGGAAATACTGAGGAATTGAAGCAGGAGCAAAATGAAAACGCTGAAATTTACAAGCAATTTATGGCAGCGAAAGAAACCGGAAATGAAAATGCAGCGAAAGAAGCGGTTGAACGTCTCGCTGAGAATTATAAGAAAATGTTCTGCCTTGAGAATGCAAGGAATGTACTTTTGGATTTGGCAAATGAATATCTGAAATTTCCAAAATTGGCAGAAGCAACTGATATTCAGTTTGGAATTGGGTGCTCTGAATACGTTGCATACGCCATTCAAAAGTATTATGGTGTTTGATTTTTAGCTAGATAAAAGAAAAATTGACAAAAGATGGGGGACAGCAGCTTAATGTGATGCCTGTCCCTCAGTAATAAAATAATAACTGTTTATCAATAGTGTTAAATGAAATACTGCCCCATCCAGTTTATGCATGGATGGCCTGGATATGTGCGTTGAATTCCTCTGAACAGACTTTTGAGGGACTAAAACGATATATTCAAGAAGCCTATGAATATACAAGGGAAAAATTTGAGAAACGAAAAAAGTAATTATAAAGTAAGGATCTGATAGAAAGACTTGCTGACAGTAGTTGGGAAATAAATGTTTTCAAAATAAGAATGTAGTAGACGTTGCAACGGAGGCGTAATGGGTAAGAAATTATCAGAAATGAGTTTGAAAGAGTTATGGCAGCTATTTCCTATCTTTTTGACAGAATATCAAACTTCTTGGAAAGAATGGTATTCAGAGGAAGAGATATTTTTAAAAAAGACAATACCAAAAGTTGTAAGAATAAGTCATATAGGGAGTACAGCGATTGGCTCTATTTTGGCAAAACCAATTATTGATATTCTTGTGGAAGTTCCGAAGGAATCTATATTATCAAATTATAGGGATTTGCTTGAAAATAGTGGTTATATCTGTATGGCTCAAAATGCTAACAACATTTCTTTTAACAAGGGATATACAGAAAATGGATTTGCCGAAAAGGTATTTCACTTACATTTAAGATACATCAAAGATAACAGTGAATTGTATTTTAGAGATTATCTTATTGAGCACCCCGATGTTGCAAGCGAATATGAGAAAATGAAATTAAAGTTATGGAAAAAATATGAGCATGACAGAGATGGATATACAAACGCGAAAACCGAATTTATTCAAAAGTACACACAAAAAGCAAGATTTTTATATAGGAATAGATATTAACGATTAACAATTCCAGTTTCTAAATTTTCATAACTGAACAAAATCAGAATTTTAAAAGAACCGAAATATTATCAAAATTCCTTAAGAAAATTGTGAAGTTATTGTTTTTGTAGTATTATTTCTGTTGTGAGTAGCATTTTAAATAGAATACAAGAAGAGGGAGTATATAAAAATGAAAAGAAAAATATTTGCCATTTTGTTAAATGTTCTTCTTACAATATGGCTGATGGGATGTGGACAATCTAAAGAGCCTGTTTTAGCAGAGAGTATTTTATTATTTGAATAATGCAGCTAAATTGGGAAAAGGGCCATGTTCTAAGTGTGCAAAATAGAACATTATTATATGACAAGTTATGCTGCACATGCCTTGAAACAGATAGCGAAATATCAGCAAAATGGAGATTTTTTACAGAAAGATATTATTATGTGGTATTAACAATATTTTCATGGAGAAATAAGATGATAGTAGATAAGTATCTGGTTAAAATTAATAGCATATGCAGACAATGTGAAAATAAGAATAATGCAATAGCACATTCCTGTAAAGCATACCCATATAAAGATGGAGTTCCAGTAAAGATATGGAATGCAGAAGTGTTAAAATGTCCATATTTTATGCAAAAAGGTATTGCAGATCAGTAAATTTTCGAGATTCTGTAAATAATGTTTAATAAGACCTCCTTATAATAAAATAAATTATCATTAAGGAGGGTTTTTAATATGGTAAGGGAAAAGAAGCCTATACATAGAGTACAAATGGTACAACTTTTGTTGGAAAAGATAGCGCTAGCTACATCTTTTCAGGAAATGATAGCTCCAGGTACGATGAGGCTTTTTGAGAAAAGAGCGGCAGGGATGAAGATCATTGCCTATAGAAGAATTTAATTTTGACGACGCTGATTGCTCATGGACGACATGAGAAAATGAAGAGCAAGCAACAAATAGAATTGTCACCCATTAATATTGAACTTATGAATAAATTTACAATGTAAAGTAACTATTTATTCCTGCGAGCAATGTACCCGCAGGACGCTTAGGAAAGCAGCCATATTTGCAACCCTCTCTGGGCAGTCCATAGGTTTTGGCTCAGAGAGGATTGTTGAGCAACAGTATTTGTCTAATATTTGTTATTATAGTGCAGCAAAATCATATTCAAAGAATGTTCCTCATCCATCATTTGTTGATAAATGTTATATATGGAAGAACAGGAATTTTGTGTTTTCTCAATGATTTTATCAAAATGTCTCTCCAGGGTCAGTAAAATGGAGTTGTCCATCTTGCAGGTCTGATATTTTTGCCGCAGGAAGGAGAGCAGTTTTGGATGATAGAAACGCGAGACATTCAATTCCTGAGTCAATGTATTGCTCATCAGATAGGACAAAGCCACAATTTCTGTGGCAGGGGCGGGCTTAAATGTCACAGGTGTATTGTTTGACCAACATTCTAAGAGAAGGAATGAATCATCAATAATATGGATAATCTGTGGATCAATTGCTTCCTCAAGGATTTCCCTTGTCACATTGAGCGTGGAATTACGGTATAAATCTGTCAAATATTGGTCATAATCTTTGGCACAAGATAAGCGGGAGGGCAAGGAAATTTTTCCAATATTGTGCAAGAGAGCCGCAAGCTGTATAATGCTGCGCGAATTGACATCAAGGCGCAGCGTGTCTGAGATATGTTCGCTAAGCTGGACCGCATAGTTGGTATGTAGCGCAGTGTATTCATTGCGAAAATCTACAGAGAAAATAAAGGTCATAAGATAATTATGTATCTGCGATTCTGTGAGGGAAAAATGATTTCTTGTGTAGGTTCTTAATTCCTCCTGATATTTGAGCGAATCAATCTTTTCCAGTAAACGGTGTTTCTTTTCCGTTTCCTGAAACCAGCGGATATCTGAGGGCAAAAAGATAGTTCCGCAACATTTTGACAGGAAAGAATCCAAATCTTTGGCGTTGTTCAAAACGCAGAAGATATCAATTCGGTCTGCCAGATAAATCAGTTTCGCAATGTCACGATGATAGTTGCTGATGGGGACAGGGTAATACTGTGCATTACAGTGATGGTGGTATAAAATAATGTCGGCATATTCCGGCAGCGGCGAAAAGGTCTTAAACAGAAGGTAGCCGAATACGGAATGTTCCATAGAATCGTTGAGGTCAAAGCTCAGTATGGAATCAAGTTCCTTTTCCTTATACGCGCCAATGTCATGGAGCAGTCCAAGCATGAAAATGTCCTGCTTTTCCTGATTGGTGTATCGCTTGGTATCGTCCAGCATTTTCATAAGGATATATGCAACACGTTCTCCATGATTGATTAGCCTTGGATCCAGATGGCGAAAGGAATGACAGATGACATCAACAACATTGATAAGCGGTACTTTTTTCATACTATATACCTCCATTCTGCAATCGGTTGTGATAATACTGATATTTGCATGAAAGACAAACAGCAGCATTAAAATACCATTTGCTTTTATTGTATAAACTATACTATAATTATATTAAATTTGGAATCTTGTGTCAATAAAACAATCTACAGGAAAAATGATTATTGAAAAGGAGAGAAAAGATGTATTGGATCATGGCAATGATGTTTAAGGCTAATATCCTTACGGGCAAAAGTACGAAAGTGGCGGCGGATAATTTAGCGGAGCTTGAGGAGCTGCAGAAGATGGCAAAACCAGAAGTTTTAAAAGGTTATTTAGAAGACTTTGTTCCCATATTGCTTGATTTTGCGGTACGGGTAGTAATCGCCCTTTTGATTTATTTCATTGGGACAAGATTGATTAAATGGGTAAGGAAAATTTTACGGAGAGCCTTGGAGCGTTCCAGCGTAGATCAGGGGATATGCCAATTTTTAGATTCCTTTGCCAAAATCGCAATGTATTTTATATTGGTAGTGGCAGTCGTCAATGAGCTTGGCGTGGAAACCACGTCTGTGGTGGCCGTACTTGGCTCTGCTGGTCTGGCTCTTGGACTTGCCTTACAGGGGAGTCTTTCAAATTTTGCGGGCGGTGTGTTGATTTTATTGTTTAAACCTTTTAAAGTTGGGGACTATATTATTGAAGATACTCATAAGAATGAGGGAACTGTAGCTGAAATCATGATTTTTTATACAAAACTTGTCACCACAGACAATCGCACAGTTGTGATTCCCAATGGCATACTTGCTAATTCCAGTCTCACGAATGTCACGCAGGAGGATAAACGCCGCATTGACTTGTATGTGGGGATATCTTATGAATCTGACCTCAAAAAAGCGAAGGCTCTGTTGACTGAGATGGTGGCAAAGGAGTGTGCTCGTCTTAAGGAGGAAGAGACAGCGGTATTTGTGGATTCCTTGGAGGACAGCAGTGTTCGTCTGGGCGTAAGGCTTTGGGTTTCCTCTTCAAGTTACTGGCCTGTAAGGTGGAAACTAACAGAACAGATCAAGGAAGTGTTTGATGAGAATCAAATAGATATTCCATACAATCAATTGACAGTTTCTTTGAAGAAGGAATGAGTTACATTTCATCGGATAAGATTTCCACTTCTACAAGCGGCGTTCTTACATGCGTTTGACATTGATGGTAAAATATGCTAATCTGTAGATCATGGAAGATTGCCAGAATCATTCTTAAATAGAAAGAAATACAGGCGGAGAATCCTGCTATGCAGGATTCTTTTTATCTCAAGAGAAGATTTATATTTCTATCATAAATAGTAAGTAAAATAAATTTATCTCAGCAGTAAAAACGCAGATGGCGTTTTTGAATATACCCGAGGCATTCCGTTTTGCCATTCGGTGTATCAAAAGGTATAATCGAAAGGAAATGACATTATGGATTTAAGTAATTGTACAGCATATGAAGTGCTGCAAGAAAAGAAATTGGATGATATCAAATCTACAGGCTGTCTGCTGCGGCATAAAAAGAGCGGAGCCAGAATCAGCCTGATTTCCAATGAAGATGAGAACAAGGTTTTTTATATTGGCTTTCGTACTCCGTCACTGGACAGTACCGGTGCAGCACATATTTTGGAGCATTCTGTGCTGTGCGGTTCCAAGAAATTTCCGGCCAAGGATCCCTTTGTGGAGTTGGTAAAAAGTTCACTGAATACATTTTTAAATGCCATGACTTATCCAGATAAGACAATTTATCCAGTGGCAAGCTGCAATGGCAAAGATTTTCAGAACTTAATGGAAGTCTATTTGGATGCTGTATTTTATCCAAATATCTATCAGCGGAAAGAGATTTTCTCTCAGGAGGGCTGGCATTATGAGATGGAGGATTTGCAGTCGCCGCTCACAGTCAATGGAGTGGTTTACAATGAGATGAAAGGCGCTTTTTCATCACCAGATGAAGTTTTAAGCAGACAAATTTTGAGCGCTCTCTATCCAGACACTTCTTATACCTATGAATCGGGTGGAGATCCCGAGGTGATTCCAGAGCTGTCTTATGAGCAGTTTTTAGCTTTTCATCAGAAATATTATCATCCCAGCAATTCTTATATTTACCTCTATGGCGATATGGATATGGAAGAGAAATTAAACTGGATCGATCAGGAATACCTCAGCAAATTTGAGGAGATTAAGGTTGAATCTCAAGTTAAGGAACAGAAACCCTTTGATAAAATGCGTGAAGTGGAAATTCCTTATCATATCGCCAGCGGAGAGCCGCTTGATGATAATACCTATCTCTCTTATAATGTGAGTACAGGAACGATTTTAGATAAAACTTTATATGTAGCCTTTGATATTTTGGATTATGCATTACTCAGTGCGCCAGGCGCGCCTTTAAAACAGGCGCTTTTGGATGCCAAAATTGGAAAGGATATCATGGCCTCTTTTGACAGTTATACCTTACAGCCAATGTTGTCTATTGTAGCCAAAAACAGCAATCTGGAACGTAAAGACGAGTTTTTGTCAATTATCCGCAAGGTTTTGGAGGAGCAAGTCAGGCAGGGTATCAATAAGAAATCTCTGCTTGCAGGGATTAATAGTTTTGAATTTCGCTATCGGGAGGCTGATTATGGTTCTTACCCGAAGGGGTTAATGTTTGGCATTAAGTGCCTCGATAGTTGGCTTTATGATGACGGCCAGCCGTTTTTGCATCTTGAGGAACTGGAGATTATTGAATATTTAAAGCAACAGGTGGAGAAAGGATATTTTGAAGAATTAGTTCAAAAATATTTGCTGGATAATCCTCATGCAGCAGTGGTGATTGCCAGGCCGGAATATGGACTGAACACCAGAAAAGAGGAGACTTTGGCAAAGAAGCTTCAGGAATATAAGGAATCTCTCAGTGTTGCGCAGCAGCAGGAAGTGGTTGATTTTACACATCAATTAAAAAAATACCAGGAAGAACCTTCTGCGCCAGAAGATCTGGACAAGATTCCCACTTTGACTAGAAATGATATTAAGAAAGAGGGAGAAAAGCTCTATATTCGTGAGAAATATGCAGAAGATACGCTGCTTTTGTGCCATGATGTAGATACGAATGGGATTGCCTATTTCAGTCTGATGTTTGATGTGACAGCGCTTCCCATAGATCTGATCCCTTATCTTGGCGTTTTAAATGCTGTTTTGGGTTATGTAGATACTGCTTCATACAGTTTCTCAGAGCTGGCCAATGAAATTAACCTGCATACAGGGGGAATTTTCAGCAATATTGGCATTTACCCTCATGTGGAGGAAGAACACATTTCACTAAAATATGAGGTTAAGGTGAAGGTTCTTTACCATGAGATTGCAAAGGCAATGGAGATTATTCGGGAAATTTTGTGCAGTAGTAATTTCCGAAAACAGGAACGTATGTATGAGATTTTGGCACAGTTAAAATCCAGGCTGCAGATGAGCATGAGTTCCGCTGGCCATACCGTCTCTTCTATGCGCGCGATGTCCTATTTTTCGGAGAGTGCAAAATATACAGATATGACCCAGGGCATTGAATTCTATCAGCTTGTAAAAGATCTGGAAGAGCATTTTGAGGAAAAGAAAGATGCTTTAAGCCAAACACTGGAAGAACTTATGAAACTGATTTTCTGTAAAGAGAATTTAATGCTCAGTATTGGCGCAGAGCCTCAGGGAATGGAACAAGTGGAACAGGAGGTAAAAGGATTGAAAGATATCCTGCACACTCAAAATAAAATGCAGGAGAAAAAGTCCTTGCCATTGGAAAAGAAAAATGAGGGCTTTTTGGATGCCTCTCAAGTACAGTATGTTTCTAGAGCTGGAAATTTTAAACAAGAAGGCTTTGCATATACCGGAACACTGCGGATCTTAAAGGTGCTTCTTAGCTATGATTATTTGTGGATCAACATCCGTGTCAAGGGCGGCGCATATGGCTGTATGAGCGGTTTTACCAGAAAAGGGGACGCTTATTTTACTTCCTATCGTGATCCCAATCTGGGCAGGACGAATGAGGTATATGAGGGGATTCCAGAGTATCTGGAACAATTTACAGCGGAAGAAAAGGAAATGGCAAAATATATTATTGGTACTTTCAGTAGTATAGACGCCCCCTTGACGCCAGGAAGTAAAATTGGACGCAGCGCCACGGCATATCTCACTGGATTAACTGAAGAAATGCTGCAAAAGGAGCGAGAGGAGATTTTGCATGCCAATCAGGAGGATATTCGAAAGCTGTCTGGCATTGTTCGATCTATTCTAAAAGAGAATGCCCTCTGTGTAATTGGAAATGAAGAGAAACTTACCGAAGAGAAAAACCTGTTCTCGGAGCTAAAAAATCTCTATTAAGAGCCAAAGGAGAAAGGGTAAAAGAAAATATGGAAGCAAATTTTAAATCTGGTTTTGTGACCTTAATTGGCAGGCCCAATGTGGGCAAGTCCACATTGATGAATCGTTTGATTGGCCAGAAAATTGCGATTACTTCTAAAAAACCTCAGACTACCAGAAACCGGATTCAGACGGTGTATACAGATGAAGCGCGTGGGCAGATTGTATTTTTAGATACACCCGGCATTCACAAGGCCAAGAATAAGCTGGGCGAATATATGGTTAATGCGGCGGAGCGCACGCTGAATGAAGTGGACGTCGTACTTTGGCTGGTGGAACCCAGTAATTTCATTGGCGCGGGAGAGCGGCATATATTAGAGAAATTAAAAAAGGTAAAGACGCCTGTTATTTTAATTATCAATAAGACAGACACCGTGAAAAAAGAGCAGGTTTTGGGCTATATTGACACTTACCGCAAAGAATATAATTTTGCGGAGATTGTACCCCTCTCAGCATTGAGAGGGGAAAATACAGAAATTTTACCAGAGCTGATATTTAAATATCTGCCCTATGGTCCAATGTTTTTTGATGCAGATACAGTGACAGACCAACCAGAACGTCAGATTGTGGCTGAGATTATCCGTGAAAAATCACTCCACGCGCTGCAGGAGGAAATTCCTCATGGAATAGCTGTTGTGATTGATCGCATGAAAGAACGTGAAAAAGGAGGAATTACAGATATAGAGGCTACCATTATCTGTGAACGTGATTCCCATAAAGGGATTATTATCGGCAAGGGCGGCAATATGCTCAAAAAGATTGGCACCAACGCCCGTTTTGAAATCGAACGTCTTTTGGAGTGTCAGGTTCACTTAAAGCTCTGGGTGAAGGTAAAGAAAGACTGGCGCGACAGTGAGTTCCTTTTGAAGAATTTCGGTTATCAGGAGGACAAGGAATATTAGATTAATATCTCCCAAGGAAGATATGGAAGTGAGAAACATTTCTGCCATATTTTTGCCAGTATAAGTGCATGTGGAAGGGAAACCCTAATAAGGATAACACTGTGTTAAGCTGTATAAAGCTAATGCAGCAAAGAGACAGAAGAACAGGGGGAATCCGCATGATTGAGCAGGAATGGATGAAATTTGCAAGTACAGGAAGTGTTAGGGATTACTTAAGCTATAAGAGCCATCAGGAGGCAGAAGGGATCTATGGAGATGCCACAAACTCCATGCTGGCGGGCAGGAACAGCACAGGCAGGAGTGTGAACAGTTATGGGACAGGCCATAGAGCTGACGGGTATGGTGTTGTCGGCAATCCCGGTGGGGGAATATGACAAAAGAATAACACTTTTGACCAAGGAGAGAGGAAAGATTGCCGCTTTTGCACGTGGGGCCAGGCGTCCAAACAATCCGCTGATGGCGGCAAGCAATCCTTTTTCTTTTGGAAAATTTCAAGCTTATGAGGGACGAAGTTCTTATTCCGTGGTAAAAGCGGAGATTTCAAATTATTTTCGTGAACTTGCCCTGGACATGGAAGGCGCCTGTTATGGGTTTTATTTTATGGAAATAGCTGATTATTATACAAGAGAAAATATCGAAGAAATACATATGCTAAAACTTTTGTATCAGTCTCTTAGGGCATTGGAGAAAAAAAGTCTTGATAATCGGCTGGTACGGCGTATTTTTGAATTAAAGACAATGGTGGTAAATGGAGAATATCCAAATGTATTTTCCTGTATGAAATGTAAAAGTGAAGATCATTTGATGTATTTTCATGTCAATAGCGGAGGAACTCTCTGCGGGCAATGTGGGAAAACAGCTCATGTGTTGCATGTAGATCAGTCCACGCTCTATACACTTCAGTATATTATTACGGCAACGATTGAAAAATTGTATACCTTTGCGGTCTCTGAGGAAGTGTTAAAGAATTTGGAACAGATTCTAGACAGTTATATGGGATATTATATAGACCAAAAATTTCATGCACTTCAGGTATTAGAGGAAATGAAGGATTTGCATTAAAGTTCGCCCCATGAAATAGTTGCAATAGATTATGGAAAAGGTTATAATATTTTAGATTCACGATAAGACTTTGGAGGAGGTTGCTTATGAAAAAAATAATTTCCATCAGTCTGGTTTGTCTGTTGATGGCTGGATTATTCAGCGCATGCGGAAAATCTTTGAAAGCAGACCGTGATACTGTTTACGTACAGAAGAAAGGTAGCGTGATCGGTGCAGCTATTGCGGATTTTGACAAGGATTATTATGACCAGGAAGAGCTGAAAGCATTTGCTGAGGAAAAAGTGGAGACTTATCAGAAAGAACATGGAAAAGACAGTGTGAAAATTGATGAGTTCTCCGTAGAAGAGAAAGTTGCAAAACTTTATATGAAATATGCAAGTTGTGAGGACTATCAGGCATTTAATGAGGTGACATTGTTTTCAGGAACAGTTCCGCAGGCATTGGCAGCAGGATTTGACTTTAATTCAGGGTTTACTGAGATAAAGGATGGCAAAGCTGCTGGAGCTGTTGATAATAAGACGATCGTTGACACAGATTACAAGGTGGTGGTTCTCAGCGAAAAGGTGGACGTAAAGGTTGACGGCACTATTTTGTATATGTCGTCATATTATACCACATTAAAGTCAAAAGATACCGTAGCGATTCAGCTCCCAGAAGATGCCGGGGATGGAGAAGAATTGTCTCTGGTTTATGTTGTTTATAAGTGAAATATCTCACTATAAGTTGGGAATAAAATGAGAGAGGTAGCATTATGGAAAAGACAATGGAAAAAATCGTGGCTTTGGCAAAGGCAAGAGGATTTGTATATCCAGGTTCAGAGATTTACGGCGGACTTGCCAATACTTGGGATTATGGCAATCTTGGAGTAGAATTAAAAAATAATGTCAAAAAAGCATGGTGGCAGAAATTTGTGATGGAAAATCCCTATAATGTGGGAGTGGATTGTGCAATTTTAATGAATCCACAGACTTGGGTCGCTTCTGGACATCTGGGAGGGTTTTCTGATCCGCTGATGGATTGTAAAGAGTGTCATGAGCGTTTCCGCGCAGATAAGATTATTGAGGATTTTGCAGAGGAAAAAGGCATGAAGCTGGAATCTTCTGTGGATGGCTGGGGTCAGGAAGAGATGCATCAGTTTATTGAGGATAATCAGATTCCTTGTCCAACATGTGGAAAGCATAATTTTACAGATATCCGCCAATTTAACCTGATGTTTAAAACATTTCAGGGGGTTACTGAGGACGCCAAAAATACGGTGTACTTGAGACCAGAGACGGCACAGGGTATCTTTGTCAATTTTAAAAATGTACAGAGAACTTCCCGCAAGAAAATTCCTTTTGGCATTGCACAGATTGGAAAGTCTTTCCGCAATGAGATTACGCCAGGTAATTTTACATTCCGTACGAGAGAATTTGAACAGATGGAACTGGAATTTTTCTGCGAGCCAGGTACTGATTTGGAGTGGTTTCAATATTGGAGAGGGTTTTGCCGTGATTGGCTTCTCTCTTTGGGTATGAAAGAGGAGGAACTGCGTCTGCGTGACCACGATCCGGCGGAGTTGGCATTTTACAGCAAAGCCACCACAGATTTTGAGTTTTTATTCCCATTTGGCTGGGGAGAATTGTGGGGAATTGCCGATCGTACTGACTACGATCTTACACAGCATCAGAATACTTCTGGTCAGGATATGGGCTATTTTGATGATGAGAAGAAGGAAAAATATATTCCATATGTGATTGAGCCGTCTTTGGGAGCGGACCGTGTAGTGCTTGCTTTTCTGTGTGCTGCCTATGATGAGGAGAATCTGGGCACCGAAGAAAAACCGGACATGAGGACGGTGCTTCATTTCCATCCGGCGCTTGCTCCAGTGAAAATTGGTGTGCTGCCACTCTCTAAGAAATTAAATGAAGGTGCGGAAAAGATTTTTGCACAGTTGTCTAAGAAATATAATTGTGAGTTTGATGACAGGGGAAATATTGGGAAACGTTACCGCAGACAGGATGAAATCGGAACACCGTTCTGTGTTACATACGATTTTGATTCTGAAAATGATGCCTCAGTGACTGTACGTGACCGTGATACTATGGAACAGGAGCGTATCAAGATCGAGGATTTGGAGGCATATTTTAGGGATAAATTTGATTTTTAAGAGCATGTAAGAAAAACGGAACATGGAGAAGGAGGCGGGGCGATGAAACTTGAGTTTTTAGGGGCGGCTCATGAAGTTACAGGAAGCTGTCACTATCTAAGAATCGGTGACATTAACCTTTTGATTGATTGTGGGATGGAACAGGGCGCTGATTTATATGTCAATCAGGAGATACCAGTGAATGCAACGCAGATTGATTTTGTATTGGTAACACATGCGCATATTGACCATTCAGGGCTTCTGCCCTTGTTGTACAGTCACGGATTTCGGGGAAGCATATATGCGACCAAGGCGACGACAGAGCTTTGTAACATTATGCTGAAAGATTCGGCGCATATTCAAATGTTTGAGGCTGAGTGGAAGAATCGCAAGGCCCGCCGCGCAGGAAAACCGTTAGTGGAGCCTATGTACAATATGGAGGATGCAGAAGGGGTACTCACACATTTTGTTCCCTGTGAGTATGAGGAGAAGATTACGCTCTGTCCTGAGGTGACGATTCGTTTTATTGATGCTGGGCATCTACTGGGTTCTTCTAGTATTGAGGTGTGGGCTACCGAGAGAGAAGATCAGGTGAAACTGGTATTTTCTGGAGATATTGGACCTGGCGATAGGCCTTTGATTCGTGATCCACAGTACATAAAAGAAGCAGATTATGTGGTGATGGAGTCTACTTATGGAGACCGGATGCGCAAGCACCCGCCTGATTACGCCACAGAACTGGCAAAGGTCTGTCATGAGACTTTTACCAGAGGGGGAAATGTGGTGATTCCTGCATTTTCAGTGGGAAGAACGCAGGAAATGTTGTTTTTTCTGAGAAAGATCAAGACGGAAAATATGTTGCCAGAATTTGCGGACTTTGAGGTTTATATCGATAGTCCCTTGGCAGTGGAGGCTACTAATATTTTCCATAAAAATGTCAGAGAGTGTTTTCGGGAGAGAGCGCTGCAATTGATTGAAAAGGGCGTCAATCCTATTAGTTTTCCTGGTTTGAAGATTGCTGTTACCAGTGATGAGTCTAAGATGATCAATTTTGTTCAAAAGCCGATTGTCATTATCTCTGCCTCTGGTATGTGTGAAGCTGGAAGAATCCGCCATCATTTAAAACATAATTTATGGAGAAAGGATTCGACGGTTCTTTTTGTGGGCTATCAGGTGCCAGGTACGCTGGGCAATCATTTGCTGGGCGGCGCCAAAGAGGTTCGGCTGTTTGGAGAGACCATCGAAGTACATGCGCGCATTGCTAATCTTGCTGGTATCAGCGGTCATGCCGATCAGGAGCATCTATTGAACTGGGTCAAAGCTTTTGGACATTCGCCGAAACGGGTTTTCGTTGTTCATGGTCAGGATAGTGTCTGTGATATCTTTGCAGATTTAGTGGCAAAAGAGACAGGTATTCAGACTTCAGCGCCTTATAGTGGGGATATCTATGATCTGAAGGCCAATACCTGTATTGCCAAGGGCAGCCGAGAACGCGCAGTAAAGAAAAAGAAGGATTCCCGTGTGGTTTCCAATGTATTTGCAAGGCTTGTGGCGGCTGGAGAGCGTCTCCTTACTGTGATCCGAAAATCTGAGGGGCGTCCCAACAAGGAGTTAGGCAAGTTTGCAGATCAGATCAATTCCCTCTGTGATAAGTGGGACCAATAGAGAGATAATTTTTCATATTTTTTAAGGCAGATTTTTCTAATCTGCTGACCTGAGCCTGGGAGATGTGAATTTCTTCGGCGACCTCCATCTGGGTTTTACCCTCAAAGAAACGGAGTTTGATGATATAGTTTTCACGTTCATTTAACCGTTTCATGGCATCGCTTAAGGAGAGTTCCTCTACCCAGGTTTCTTCTTTATTCTTTTTATCACTGATCTGGTCCATAACATAGAGAGTGTCTCCACCATCTGTGTAGACAGGATCATACAGGCTTACTGGACATTGAATGGCGTCAAGCGCAAACACAATGTCTTCTTTAGGGATCTCAATTTTTTCTGCAATATCTTCAATTGTTGGTTCTCTGGACAATTCTTTTGACAGTACTTCTCTGGCATGAATGGCCTTGTACGCGGTATCTCTCAGGGAACGACTGACACGAATAGAATTGTTATCCCTCAGATAACGCCGAATTTCTCCAATGATCATTGGCACGGCATAGGTGGAGAATTTGACACCGATTTCCGGGTTAAAGTTATCAATAGATTTAATCAGTCCAATACAGCCAATTTGGAACAGATCGTCCACATTTTCATTGCTGTTGGAAAAACGTTTGATAACGCTTAAGACAAGACGGAGATTCCCTTTGATATAGGTTTCTCGCGCTTCCATATCCCCTGCTTTAATTCGGGAAAAGAGGTCATTTTTCTCCTCTTCTTTGAGCACAGGGAGCTTTGATGTGTTGACTCCGCAGATTTCTACTTTGTATGCAGCCATGATGTTACCTCCGGAAAGTTTAGTGTATTAAAAGAATGCACGTAATTTACTACTTTTATTCATGGAATTTTCGTGGTATACTCTTCCATATAGAAAAGAATTTAACGCTAGTGAACTGACAGATAGATCAGTCACCAGGGATTAGGAGATTAGTATGAAGGATGCTATTGATAAGAGAAACGAAAGAGAAAAAATTGCGAAGAGTATTGTAAAACGCAGGAATATTGTATATATCAGCAAGGAAGAGCTGGAACGCAGAGAACAGGAAGAAAAACGTCAGGAAAACCGTGAAGTTGCGGAAGAGATGGTCAAAAGATTAAAGGAAGAGGAAGATAATAAGCAGGCAATGCAGATTCAGAGACTGCTTGCAGAGCAGCAAATGCTAGAACGGCAGCTTGAAACAGGTATGGATGCAACAGGGAAACATCCTATGAATGATGTAACCCAGGAGAGAGTAGAGGCGATTTTAAGTGAGAAGAGCAGGCAGCTCAAAGAGATCATTGATGCTCACAGTGTGGATAACAGCAAAAAAAATCAGACGTTGGATCTTGAAGTATCAAAAAATAATGAAACACATGGCTCCCAGTCAGAAGAAGGAATTGCGCAGACAGATACTGCGGCTGCGGCATCAGGCATTCAGTCAGATTTGCCAGATATGGAAGTGCTGCTTCCAGAAGATGAGGGGGATATAAGCTATGAGTAAGACAGATGAAAAAGAAGGAACACAGATACAGGAGAGAAAAGAGCAATATCCTCTCAGTGAAACTTGGTCACAGGATGCACAGGATGAACTGGAAGATTTTATTGAGCAGCAGGGAATTTATATTCGGCAATAAGGAAAATTTGACACAGCAAACAGGCAGATTTATCTAATTATTATTAGGTTGGCGCGCTGGAAGGACCATTCTTTTATTATTTGTAGATACTCAAGACAGCCAGTACCCGCCATCGAAACGCTGCTGGTATTTAGAATAGTACGACTTGCTTTAACATATATGGCAGGAATACTGCATAGGATAACAGAAAGCCAATGGTGTTTTGAATGGATGGAGGGATAGGTGGAATGAATCAGGTCACACTGAAGAAATACCACGGTCTAGGGAATGATTATCTGGTATTGGACCCCAACAAAAATGAGCTGGCTCTGCAGACCAGAAATATTGAAATGTTATGTAGGAGAAATTTTGGAGTAGGTGCGGACGGGCTATTGTATGGTCCTGTCTGGGAGGATGGGAGAATCAGAGTGAGGATTTTTAATTCAGACGGCTCTGAGGCAGAACGAAGTGGCAATGGCGTTCGCATTTTCGCCAAATATCTGTTGGATGAAGGGTATGTTAAGGATAACAAATTTACTTTGGATATGTTGGCAGGCGAGGTGGAGGTTGAGTTTTTGCAACAAGATGGAAGTCTAATGCGGGTCAATATGGGAAAGCCTGGGTATGCAGGCGCTGAAATGCCCTTGACTGGCTTGGATGGGGAAATTGTCAATGCCCATCTGCGCTTTCAGGACAATATCTATAATACAACGTGTCTGTCTGTGGGGAATCCCAATTGTGTCATTATGATGGAAGAAGTGACGCCACAGAAAGCAAAAGATTTGGGGCCTTATGTAGAGCAGGCCTCTTATTTTCCAAATCGAATCAATATGCAAATTTGTAAGGTGGTGGATCGCAAAAATCTCGTGATAGAGATTTATGAACGTGGAACTGGCTATACCCTTGCTTCCGGTACGGGAGCTTGTGCTGCGGCGGCAGCGGCAAAGCGTATGGGACTTGTAGATGAAAAAGTGGTCGTTCATATGCAGGGGGGAGATTTGACGGTAGAGATTGATCAGACTGATACCATTTACATGACTGGGAGCGTGGAAAAGGTAGGAACTTTTACATTGGCAGAAAATTTTTTTGCCTAGGGCACTCGAAAGTTGCTTTTATGCCGCGAAAGCAACCCGCCGCAGGCAAAGAATCCTGCAAAACAGGCTTTTTTGCAAGTCAAATATCCGCAGCAAACTGACGGGGTATGTCTTAGCTTGTTTTTAGCAAGTTCGCCCCAAGGGGCGGGGTATTTGCACCCAAACGGCGCTTACCCTCGCGGCATTCGTCAAATATCCATGCAAGCATGGCTGCTTTCCTAAGTGCCTTGTGGGGACATTTCTCATGGGGATAAAATATATAATCTGTGAAAGATTAGTGCAAAATTAGAGAGGCGCAGAGAATGACGTTGAGCGAATGTTGCATATATATGCCATAGGGGGGAATGCAGACAATAGGAATTAGTTTTAGTTCTAAGTAGTGTTGTGTTGGAAACACAGTATAATGGGCAGATGGGACCTCTCAGATAGATATATGAATTTTTCAGAGACCGAGTGTGGATTGAAATGGATGATAGAGACACAGGTTCGAATTGTTAGAAAAATGATAAGATTTTAGTAAAATCTATGCGCCAGAATGCCCGAAACAGCATTTTGGTGCATTTTGTTTGGAAAAAATTAGGTAGAATTTATGAAAAAATTGTTGCCAATCGACAAAAGTATGTTACAATAATTGTGTGTGCTTTTGCAGGTAAGGTACATACACAGGGTTCATTTGTGAAAATCCGCAGTTGAGGGGTCAATCACTTATCCACGGACAGGCTCTTTTCTTGATTTAGACAAAAAGCGCTTGGAAAGTAGTTCCTGTATATGGATAAGTGATTGTCAGGACACGGATCAATCACATAATAATTACTAACTATATTAGGAGGAATTTTCAAATGGCAAACAAATGGGTTTATCTCTTCAAAGAGGGAAATGCAAACATGCGTGAGCTTCTTGGAGGAAAAGGAGCAAACCTTGCTGAAATGACCAGCTTAGGTCTTCCAGTTCCGCAGGGTTTCACAATTACAACAGAGGCTTGTACTCAGTATTATGAGGATGGACGCCAGATCAATGAAGAGATTCAGGGACAGATCAATGAGTATATTGGTAAAATGGAAGAGATCACAGGAAAGAAATTTGGTGATACTGAGAATCCGCTTCTGGTATCTGTTCGTTCTGGTGCGAGAGCTTCCATGCCTGGTATGATGGATACTATTCTGAATTTGGGACTGAATGAGACTGTTGTAAATGTCATTGCTGAGAAATCTAACAATCCCCGTTGGGCTTGGGACTGCTACAGAAGATTTATTCAGATGTATTCTGACGTAGTTATGGAAGTTGGTAAGAAGTATTTTGAAGAGCTGATCGATAAGATGAAAGCAGACAGAGGTGTTACTCAGGACGTTGAGCTTACCGCAGACGACTTAAAAGAGCTTGCTTCTCAATTTAAGGCTGAATATAAAGAGAAGATTGGTGAGGATTTCCCAGATGATCCTAAGGAACAGTTGATGGGAGCAGTAAAAGCGGTATTCCGTTCTTGGGACAACCCTCGTGCAAATGTATATCGCCGTGACAATGATATTCCATATTCTTGGGGTACTGCTGTAAATGTACAGAGTATGGCATTTGGTAATATGGGTGATGACTGCGGTACAGGTGTTGCATTTACGCGTGATCCAGCTACTGGCGAGAAGAAGCTGATGGGAGAATTCCTTACCAACGCACAGGGCGAGGACGTAGTTGCAGGTGTTCGTACACCAATGCCGATTGCTCAGATGGAAGAGAAATTCCCAGATGCATTCAAACAGTTTACAGAAGTTTGTGCAACTCTGGAGAATCACTACAGAGATATGCAGGATATGGAATTTACCGTTGAGAATGAGAAACTCTATATGCTGCAGACACGTAATGGTAAGAGGACTGCTCAGGCAGCTCTTAAGATTGCTTGTGATTTGGTAGATGAAGGTATGAGAACAGAGGAAGAGGCAGTAGCTATGATTGATCCGCGTAATCTTGATACCTTATTACATCCACAGTTCGATGCAGCAGCATTGAAAGCTGCTACTCCAGCAGGAAAAGGACTTGGCGCTTCTCCTGGAGCTGCTTGCGGTAAAGTTGTATTTACAGCAGATGATGCAGTTGCTTGGGCTGAAAAAGGCGAGAAAGTTGTATTGGTTCGTCTTGAGACCTCTCCAGAGGATATTACAGGTATGAAGGCAGCTCAGGGTATCTTGACTGTTCGTGGTGGTATGACCAGCCATGCAGCCGTTGTTGCACGTGGTATGGGTACTTGCTGTGTATCTGGCTGCGGAGATATTGCTATGGATGAAGAGAATAAGAAATTTACCTTAGCTGGCAAGGAATACCATGAAGGAGATCCAATCTCTATTGATGGAACTACAGGTAATATCTATGATGGTTTAATTCCAACCGTGGATGCAACTATTGCTGGTGAGTTTGGAAGAATTATGGCATGGGCTGACAAGTACAGGACTCTGAAGGTTCGTACTAATGCAGATACTCCTGCAGATGCTAAAAAGGCTCGTGAGCTGGGTGCAGAAGGTATCGGTCTTTGCCGTACTGAGCATATGTTCTTTGAAGAAGATAGAATTGCAGCATTCCGTGAGATGATCTGTGCTGACACAGTTGAAGAGAGAGAAGCTGCATTGGATAAGATTCTTCCTTATCAGCAGGGAGATTTTGAGAAATTGTATGAGGCTCTGGAAGGCAACCCAGTTACCATTCGTTTCTTAGATCCGCCACTGCATGAGTTTGTTCCTACTGAGGAAGATGATATCAAGAAACTTGCAGATGCTCAGGGCAAATCTGTTGAAGATATCAAAGCTTTGATTGATTCTTTACATGAATTTAACCCGATGATGGGACATCGTGGATGCCGTCTTGCAGTTACTTATCCAGAAATTGCAAAGATGCAGACAAGCGCTGTAATTCGTGCAGCAATCAATGTTAAGAAAGCACATGCTGATTGGAATTTAAAACCAGAAATTATGATTCCATTGATTGGCGATATCAAAGAGTTAAAGTATGTGAAGAAGGTTGTAGTAGAGACTGCTGATGCAGAGATCGCTGCAGCAGGTGTTGAATTAGAGTATGAAGTAGGTACTATGATCGAGATCCCAAGAGCTGCTCTGACTGCAGATGAGATCGCAAAAGAAGCTGACTTCTTCTGCTTCGGTACAAATGACTTGACACAGATGACTTTTGGATTCTCCCGTGATGATGCAGGTAAGTTCCTGGAAGCATATTATGATGCAAAGATCTTTGAGAACGATCCATTTGCAAAACTTGACCAGACTGGCGTTGGTAAATTAATGGATACCGCAATTAAGTTAGGAAAACCAGTAAATCCAAGTCTTCATATCGGTATCTGTGGCGAGCATGGCGGAGATCCTTCTTCCGTAGAATTCTGCCATAAGATTGGTTTGGATTATGTTTCCTGTTCTCCATTCCGTGTGCCAATTGCAAGATTGGCTGCAGCACAGGCGGCTATTAACAACTAGAGGAATTAGACAACCCTATATTTACTTCTGTACCTTAACGGTGTCGAGAGAGGATGTAAGGGCATTTATGGCTGAACGTCCAGAGTACACAAAGGCTAACAGATTTAAAGATATTGTGGTAAAAGTCTATATATAAGTTCTGCAAGGGAAAGCAAAGTGCTTTCCCTTGTTTGATGTTTGGGAATAGACCCTATTTCTGGGTTTGTTCCCTTTTTTTATTCAATATCTTTAATGAAGGAGGTTCAGGTATGAACAACACAGCGTTAAGAGCAGGGGCGCAGAGCGCCAACAACACACACATGGTTTTTGCAAACGAGGAACATGAGAGATTCTATTATGAAAAACTGGAACAGGCGAGGTATCAGGACTGCTATCACAAGGCTTTGATTTACATTCTCGGTATTTCTGAGGACACGAGGAACCATTTCAGCCAGATTTACGATATGAAGTCCGGGTGTGTCAAAACAGAGTGTCTGCATCAGGGCTGGCAGACCAGCGGCAGCGTAAAGGTGGTAAGGCTTGCCTTTAACCTTTACACGGACGGAACGCCGAGCGTTGATGACTATAAGCGCAAGGACGAGCAGATTGGCGAGTGCAGGGAGTATTCCGTAAGCGATATTTTCTGCTGCGGCTACGCACTGTACTTCTGGCAGGGCATTAAACTCCGTTACCCGGAATACTGCCAAAAGCAGAGGTCTATTGAGGAAATCCTTGCAGAAATGGAGAGGAAACGTGCTGAAAATTCGACTGATGGGAACGAAGAATGATATTAAGTGGTTCGAGAAGCTCCTGCAAAGACAGCCCAAAGTGGCTGTGACGGAAGTTTCCGAGCTGTATCGGAACAAGGGTACAAACAGGTATTACCGGGCTTATGTGGAAGTGCAGAAAGCCAACATCAAAGAAAAATCTAACTAAACGGAGGAATAAAACCATGTGTAAAGTGATAGCAATAGCAAACCAGAAAGGCGGAGTGGGAAAAACCACCACAACGAGCAGCTTAGGGATCGGGCTGGCAAAGCAGGGAAAAGGAGTCCTGGTAATAGATGCGGACGCACAGGGGAGTCTGACCGCAAGTTTAGGCTTCACGGAGCCGGACAAGCTGGATGTCACCCTTGCGAACGTATTGGAAAAGGTTATCAACGATGAAGAAATGGAGCCGGATTACGGTATCTTGAAGCATGAGGAAGGCATTGACCTGATGCCGGGGAACATTGAGCTGTCCGGTCTGGAGGTTTCCCTTGTGAATGTGATGAGCCGGGAGATTATGCTGCGCTCCTATGTGGAGAGGTTAAAGGACGGGTACGATTACATTTTAATCGACTGTATGCCCTCTTTGGGGATGATTACCATAAATGCCTTTGCCTGTGCCGACAGCATACTCATTCCGGTTCAGGCGGCATACCTGCCCGTGAAAGGCTTGGAACAGCTTATCAAGACCATAGGCAAGGTAAAGCGGCAGATTAACCCGAAACTGGAGATTGAAGGCATTCTGCTGACGATGGTAGATAACCGCACCAATTATGCAAGGGATATTACGGCGCTGCTTATCGAAACCTACGGAAGCAGGGTGCGGATATTCGAGAACAGCATACCGATGTCGGTGAGGGCGGCGGAGACGTCCGCAGAGGGTGTCAGTATTTATGAGCATGACCCGAAAGGCAAGGTTGCCGGGGCGTACCAGTCCTTGACGAAGGAGGTGCTTGGCAATGGGCAGTAAGGCAGGGAGCGCATCAAAAGTCAGGCTGAACAGCTTTGATGATTTATTTGGCGGCGCAGAAAACACGTCGGGGGAGCAGATTATCCATGCGAAGCTGGCGGATTTACATACATTCAGAGGACACCCGTTCCGTGTCCTTGATGATGAAAAGATGGAGGAAACCACGGAGAGTATCGGCAAGTATGGTGTGCTTGTTCCCGGAATTGTAAGGCCGAGGGAGGGAGGCGGCTATGAGATCATAGCCTGAGCTGGTATAATAAAGTTGTAACACCAAACAGGAAATAAGTGATATATTTAATAAGTGAAAAGGAAGGTGTTACACATGCCAAAGACGAAGGTTTATGAGCCGGAATTCAAAAAGAAAATCGTACAGATGTATTTAGAAGAAGGACGTACGATAAAAAGCTTAAACGAAGAATACCAGTTAGGAGATGGAACTGTCCGTAAATGGGTGCGGGCATTCCGTGAAGAATGCGAAACAGACCCAGATTTAAATGACACAAAGAATCTTTATGAGGAAAACCGCAAACTCCGCAGAGAACTGGAGGAAAAGAAAAAGGAAATTGCATTCTTAAAAAAAGCGGCCGCATTCTTCGCAAAGGAAATCGATTAGAACAGTATCTGTTTATTGACGGGCATAAGCAGGAGTTCGGCATCCGCTGGCTTCTGCACCGGATGGGCATCTGCCCAAATGCCTATTATAATTACAGAAAAGACAAAAAAGCAGGATACAGAGAACACAAAGAGCAGATTAAAAATAAAATGCTCCAAATATACCATGAATACTCTGGAAATCCGGGATACCGGATGATGAGGGTTTATTTGCTGCGGGCAAAAATCAGTTTGAGCAATACAACCGTATTAAAATACATGCAGGAACTGGGGATCAAGTCCACGGTGA
>CAJTIR010000053.1 GCA_910576385.1 Lachnospiraceae bacterium | reverse complement strand
TATGGAGAGCCGTGTGCATCGAGAGGTGCCCGCACGGTTCGGGAGGGAGCGTCCACGAGGCGCTTACCTCATGACCTTTACAATACCTCTGACACAAGGGGTACGTCGCAGTCCTACGGTTTAAATTATCAAAAGACCGGAAAAGAATTGATGTCGATGGATGAGATTTCGGTTATGGATGGTGGAAAATGTATCATGCAGCTTAGAGGGGTTAGACCATTCTTCTCCAATAAGTTTGACATCACAAAGCACAAGCAGTACCGGCTTCTGTCCGATTTTGATGACAAGAACGCCTTAGACATCGAAAAATATGTGAAAAACCTGTGTAAAGCAAGAGTCAGGGACAATGACACCATTGATGAGGTGGAGGATGCGGGCGTGATTGAAGCATGACAACTGAATATGGAAAAAACTGAATAGGGAACTTGTAAACCAGCAACAGGACTTCTGGACAAAAAGTCCAAAAGTTACGGAAACGGAGTTTTGAATGTACTTGGGAAAGGACAAAACAAAGCGTCCGGCATAGCCAATCGCCAAACTGAATATGCCGGATGCCCGCAGGGTTCTTCCTAAAGGATTGCCCTGTCTTTATCTTACCATAAGGCAGGGCATTTTACACGAAAAACTCTTTCGGAAACCAGACAAAAATTATTTTTGAGAAAGAAAGAGGTAGAAACATGGCATTTTTTACAACAGCGGTAACAGGATTAAAGACAGTCGTAACAGCAATCGGAGCAGGCGTTGGAGTATGGGGCGTCATCAATCTTCTTGAGGGATATGGAAATGATAATCCGGGTGCAAAATCACAGGGAATCAAGCAGCTTATGAGTGGAGGGGGCATTATCATTGTGGCGCAGACGGTGATTCCACAGCTCTCCAGCCTGTTTTCATAAGATAAATGGGCGGCATCATAGACAAAATCACTGATTTCATAAAGGAGATGCTGCAAGGGTGGGTGCTTAATAACCTTGATACCATGTTTTCCGAAGTGAATTGTTAGTAAAGTGGGTTTTGCCAAAACAAGAGGAATAAAAGCTGGTATGCAGGTGGTTCTTATAAAATGAATATGGTAAAATTTTATAAGAAACGAGGTAAAGCAATATGGAAAAGAAGATTTATATCACAGATGAAGAACGTGCAAAATGTCAAAAGGTGGCTGATGCGTTTGCAGAGCTGTACGAAATGGCGGATATTGTAGTGCTTGATGTAGGCAGATATGGTTTTGTGATGCTCAAATATTATACGCCGCCGCATGGCTTTGAGGAAGATGCAACTTTTACGGACGGCAAGGCATTGTTTGAAGCATTATGGCAGGAATGGCTTGATATGAAGCTGTATCTTATCGCAAAAGGTACTCCATTGCTGGAAAAAGGGTATAAGGGTGTGTTTGAGAGCCTGACAAAAGAAAAACAGTCGGAACTTATCGGGCGAAAAGCTGTTTTCGCAAGAATGGCGGGAATAGGTCTGTAAAAAGATGTTTCTAACAAAGAAATAGATAGAGAGATGGATTCCGTAGGCGCAGGCATTGTGGGAATGTCGTATAACTGGCTGTGTTTATGGAACTGTGGGAAACCCTGTTTGCAGGATGTGGGAAAGCTGCTTTTGCTTTTCCACAGGCTGTGAATGGGGTTTTCCATAGTTTCATAGCCAGTTATGCACATTTCCATGATGCAGGTCTTAAATACTTGAAATGATTCGCCTGACCGCATATAATTATATGGCAGAGATTAAAGGAAGGGTGAATGAAGATGTTAGAGTATATTTCTGCCCCAGAAGCGGCAAAGAAATGGGGCATTTTAGAAAGACGGGTGCAAAAGCTATGTGAGGAAAACCGCATACCGGGTGTGGCAAAGTTCAGCCGCTTGTGGCTGATACCAAAGGACGCTGAAAAGCCAACGGATGCCCGATTAAAAGCAGAAAGGAAGAAAAAGCATGAATAAAGTTTTAATTATAGATGATGATAAAGAACTTTGCGCACTTATGAAAAAATGCGTAGAGCAGGAAAACCTTACTGCGATTGTCGCAGGCGGCGGGATAGAAGGACTGCATGTATTGGAGGAAATCAAAGATACCTGTTCACTTATTATTCTTGATATTATGATGCCCGATTTAGACGGTTTTCAAGTGTTGCAACAAGTACGGCATACAAGCAATGTTCCCGTTCTTATGCTTACCGCAAAAAGCGGTGAGGAAGATAAGGTTTCCGGCTTAAGGATGGGGGCAGACGATTATCTGACAAAGCCATTTAGCATTAACGAGCTTATGGCACGTGTAAATTCTCTTATCCGGCGTTTTACATTGCTCAATCCTGTTTCCGGCACAGAAACGGATTGTATGGTATTTCAAGGAATGACGATAGATAACATTAACCGTCTTGTTTTGGTTAATGACATACAAGTGGAACTTACAGGAAAAGAATTTGATCTGCTTTCTTTCCTTGCGGCCAATAAAGGAAAAGTGTTTACAAAAAAGCAGATTTATACCCATGTGTGGGAGGAAGAGTATGCTTTTGATGATAGCAATATCATGTCGTTTATCAGCAAATTACGGAAGAAAATCGAACCAGACCCGGAACACCCTTTTTATATTCTGACTGTCCGGGGCGTTGGTTACCGATTTAACAGGGAGGCATAACATGAGCTTAAATTCATTTTTATTAATTGCTCTCTGTACAGCGCTTTTGGCTGTTCTATTTTTTATTACGAAACTTAGGCGTGTAAGAGGACAATTATCTATTATTGAAGAAGCCCTTGAAGATATAAAGTCTGGTAATCCGAACCGACGGGTTTTGGCGAGAAAAAGCGATATGACAAAGCGTATTTGCTATGCAATCAATGAAATTGCAGTCAAGAACCAGTCACAGCTTATCCAACAAAAACAATCGGAGCAGGCATACAAGCGACTTATGACAAGCCTTTCCCATGATGTAAAGACACCATTAGCTTCATTGTTTGGCTACTTGGATGCCGTTGAAAATGGTCTTGTGGCTGGGAAAGAAAAAGAAGCCTATATCCATATTGCAGTAGAAAAAGCGTGTCACTTAAAACATTTTGTGGAAGCACTATTTGAGTGGGTAAAACTAGACGCTAAAGAACAGGTTTTTCATTTTGAGTTATGTGATTTTAACGAATTGACCCGCAATATTGTCGCAGAGTGGGTTCCAACCTTGGAACGCAACCATTTTGAATATGATTTTGATATTCCTGAAGATGAATATTTTTTACGTATTGACCCTCATTCCTATACCCGCATTCTTAATAATCTGTTTCAAAATGTGCTTATGCACAGTGGCGGCAATAAATTGACTTTGAAATTATTGGAGAATGAACAGCAAGTAGAAATTATCATTTCAGATAATGGAAAAGGTATTTCCTCCTCTGATATTCCGCATATTTTTGAGAGAATGTATCAATGTGACAGTTCACGTTCTGCCAGGGGCAATGGCTTGGGGCTATCTATTACGACAGAACTTGTAAATGCTCACAATGGGAAAATTAAAGCAGACAGCAATCCCGGAATGGGTGCAACATTTACGATACTATTTCCAAAAGCTCTGTAACAGCACAGGGCTTTTTGTATATTTATTGGAGGAAAACATGAAAAAAGCAAGGTTACGGCAAGGTTTTGGCAAGGTTAATGCTATATAATTAGGGATTGGAAAGGAGGAAAAGGCAATGACAATTATCTTTACTGAGATACTGAAATGGAAACGGAATAAGACAGTTTGGGGTATTTTTATTCTTACTGCTATTTTGGGAGTATTTGCGGTTGAGCGTGCCTGCAGCATATCAAGAAGCAGTCCTCTCATGGATAGCTTTGGTGACTTATACACTTTGGCATTTAAGAACCTTACAAGCCTGTTTCTGCCTATTGTGTTGGGGATGTTTGCCACCACATTGTTCTTTGATGAACAGAAAAACGATACATTAAAAGGACTTTTGATTATTCCGGTTTCCAAAGCACAGCTTTATTTTTCAAAGATAGCGGTTGTAATCCTTATGTCATTGGGGCTATGCCTGTTTACCTTTGTTATCTGTATCGTTGGCGGCTTAATTGCTGGCGGCTTTACTGATTTGAATACGGAAACAATACTACAGGCGGGGCTATTGTTTTTGGCTGGCGGTGCGCTGATCCCGGTTGCCATGCTCCCAATCATATTTTTAGCAACGCTATCAAAAGGGTACATTTTACCGATTGGGGCTGTATTACTTTATCTTGTGCCTGTTGTGCTTGCCCCGTCCCAGCTCATGGGACTGCACCCCTTGGCGAGTGTTATGGGAATTTATCCCCACATTTCACCTGCCGCTATTGAAATGGTAAACAGTTGGACAGGAAATGCTGTAATAACAGCATCACCGATGATTTGTTCTGTTTCTTTACTGGCTATAGGCATTATTTCGACAATCGTTTCTGTAATTGTTTTACAGAAGAAAACATTTTGAAGAGTTTTTACCAACTATTCAGCAAGCGGGAACTTGTATAACTATGTAATTTGGAAAAACTACGATAATTAAGAAAGTGAGGAAATATTATGAGCGACTATGTGATTGAAACAAAGCGATTAACAAAAAATTATGGTGAGCAAACTGCGGTCAATGCGGTTAATGTTCATGTAGAAAAAGGACGGATATACGGACTATTAGGACGTAATGGAGCTGGCAAAACTACAATAATGAAAATGATTTTAGGATTAACCCCTATTACTTCCGGAGAAGTAGAGGTGTTCGGACAAAATATCAAAGGACGGGAAAAACGGGTATATCCACGGATTGGGGCTATTATTGAAACGCCGGGGTTCTATCCTAATTTGACGGGTACGGAAAATTTGGAAATATTTGCAAGACTACGGGGTACTGCTGCCCCAAATGCTGTAAAAAATGCTTTGGATATTGTCGGTCTCCCTTATCGGGACAAAAAGCTATTCAGCAAATATTCTCTTGGAATGAAACAGCGTCTTGGTATTGCAAATGCTATTTTGCATGACCCGGAGCTGTTGATTTTAGATGAACCTACGAATGGTCTTGACCCTATCGGCATTGCAGAAGTAAGAGATTTTATTAAAGACTTGAGTACCGAGCGTGGGAAAACAATCCTCATTTCCAGTCATATACTATCCGAGATTGCATTATTGGCTGATGATATTGGCATTATTGATCACGGTGTTTTACTGGAAGAAAACAGCATGGAAACACTGAAAAGAAAAAACAGTAAATATATACTTCTGCAAGTTTCTGATATTCCGAAAACCTCTCTTGTTTTGGAAAGGCAATTCGGAGTTACAGATTATTCCGTACAGGACGACCACTCCCTGCGGATTTATAATACGTTATTGGATATGGCGGCTGTCAATAAGGCTCTTGTGGTGCAGGATGTGGCAGTTATCAGTTCTCAATTATGTAATGATACATTGGAGGACTATTTCAAAAAAATTACAGGGGGAGAAGGCATTGCTTAAATTGATACAAACAGAATTTCTAAAACTGCGCCGTAGAAAGTTTATCCTGTTAATGCTGTTGGCAGCTCTTCTCATGCCATTTCTTGCAATCTTTTATTTTAGAGGTATTAGGGAGACAGGCATAGATACAATACAATTTTATAAATGGACTGCTTTCAGCTACACGCCTTGGGTTATACTTCCTGTCGTATTGGGGGTATTTTCCACTATGCTTATGTATGATGAACACCAAAATGATATGCTTAAACAGTTGTGGATTGTACCGATTAGCAAGACAAAATATTTTTTTAGCAAATTTATTGTTGTGCTGTCTTATTCTATTTGTTTTATGCTGCTCACAGCCGGATTGTCCGTGATTTTTGGTACACTTCCCGGTTATATAACATTTGAATGGAGCAGTTTTTGTTACTTGCTAAAAAAATGTATGGAAATTGCTATATTAACCTCTTTCGCCATATTGCCGCTTTTAGCGGTTGCGGCTGCTGGAAAAAGTTATATATTTCCAGTATGTTTAACTCTGGTTTATACGTTTCTTGGTTTTATTCTGCTTATGGTTAATATGTATCTACACCCTTTATCCAGTATGACCGCCATTGTCATGCGTGATATTCCCGGTGTAGTTTTGACACAAACTCTTAACATTCCGGCTGCATTTATATGTATTGCAATATGGTGTGCGGGTTCAGTGGTGTTGGCTATATTGGCTTTAGGAAAAAGAAAGTGAGGTGGATAGTATGAAACAATTACTTTGGGCTGAACGCCGAAAACTTCGTCATTCTAAAATCGTTTGGATTGCTGTCTTTGCAGTGGTTATGATTGCTGTTATCGTCTTTGCAGAGGGGCAGTTTGTATTTAAGGGTTCACGATATATAGATGGGGCTGGCTGGTTTATGACAGCCGCACAGTCTTTGGCAACCTTTTTTGTGCTTCCGGCTGTCATTGCATTGTTAGGCAGCTATATGATCTGCCGGGAGGAACAGGAAGATACTCTGAAATCACTGCGGCTTGTGCCAGTAGATGAAGCGAAACTGACTGTTGTTAAAATGATCGTTGCAATGGTTTTCAGTATTTTGATTTATCTTCTGCTGTTTGTAATTACTTTTGCGGTTGAAGCTATAATGCATTTCGGAACATTATCTATTCAGACAGTATGGGGCTTCCTTTTTACCTATTTTGTAAATGGTATTGGCGTATTTCTTGCTATTTCACCGATTGTGGCATTAGTAGCCCGTATAAAAAAAGGGTATTGGCTTGCTTTGGTATTTACTGAAATCTATTCCTTTGCCGGTCTGTTTGCAAGTATGTCTGAAACTCTGAAAACTGTTTACCCGATTACTGCGGTGTTCCAGCTTTCAGGATATTATGAAACAACAATCGGAAACAAAGCAGCCAGCTTAGTTATTCTGATAGTTTGTATGGTTCTTGCAGTTTTAATTTTGAACGGATTAAGCCGTAAAAACAAAAAGAGTATTTATTAATTGTGTAAAATATCCGTATTGTAAATCTGCCGTACAACGGCAAAAGAAAAAAGCCGTTGTATAGCAGACATATTTGGGTGCATTGATGCAGCAGCTTTGGAAACCTGGGCTGCTGTTTTTGCTGTAACTTTTGTTGGAGTGATAGGAGAAAAATGAAACGATAGTTTAAAGACAAGGAGATGTAGAACGATGAGAATAAAGCGAAAAATACTTAAGGCCAGGATAAGGACATTCATCAAAATTATCGGCATATTGCACACATCAAGGTGTATCGCAAGGAAGAAAGAAACTCCACTGCGGTACACCTTTTTTAATGGTGCGAAATTTGTCTGATTTTGGCTTTTGTTACGGTTTATCTATTGCATATTTGCGTGAAAAATCTGACTGGAACTATTCCGTTTTTGGAAGGGGGATTCCACTTGGGTTTACTGCTTCATGGAGGGCTGTTTTGAGAGCATGGCTTTCTGTGTATCCCACACCTGCTTCATCAGCCTTTTTGCTTCCTCGACATCGGCTTTATAGACGTTGCCTGTTGCGTTCATTCGCTTAGCGATCTGGTTCAGATTGCCGCTGATTTTTCCGAGCGTGTAGTTGTATTCCCGCAGGTCTGAATAGTCAATGTCATAGACAAAGCCGTACAAAATCAGGCGGCGGAGAAAAGTGGACTTGCTTTTCATGCCGGAGATTTTTACTTTCTGCTCCAGTATGTATTGTTCCTTATCACTCAGGTATATTTTCAGTTCATTTTTGCGTTCCCTGTTTGCCATTTTTTATCTCCTTTCTGCGGCTGGATTTTTGAAAAGATTTTACACAATCTTCAATCCTGCTGCGGGGGTTGTTCGTGCAAAAAAACAGTGAAAAAAATCAGAAATCCAGGCAGGAGATTTTATGATTTTTGAGCGCAGAGGGGCCAGGGGGAAACTTCCCCCTACAAGCAGATTTTCCAGATTCCCGCTCCGAGGGGATTTGGGAAAATCGGAGCCTGTGAGGGAACACAGGCAGTGCTTGCTATTACTTCAAAGAGAAAGTTTCTGGTTTTAGCTGACTGTAAGAAAAGGCAGAAAATTTTTTGAGGAACGTACCCATATACGGGAACTTCCTTTATCTACAATTAACATCACAAACAGCGGAGAAAGGGGGTGAAAAAATGTTAGACCACGCATTCCAGCGGCGGCGGGAAATCGAGCGTATGCTGCTGTCGGGGAAAAGGCTGACCGTGCCAAAGCTCATGGCTATGTACAGTGTCGGGAAGAACGCCATACGCAGGGATTTTGAAGTTATTGGCGAGGAGCTTCCCGTGATTGCAAAGCAGGGATATAACGGCGGCTATTTCCTCATGGACGGGGCAGGAAAATACCAGAACTCACTCTCCTATGAACAACTGGAATGCCTGGAAAAACTCGCTGTGGGATGTGCGGGGAAGGACAGGGAAACCGTACTGTCAATCATACATGAATTCGGACCGTACTGTGAAAGGAATACATAAAAAACGGGCAGTTTTCAAGCCGGAAAGTGAGAGGAGATACAGCATGGATACGGCACACCGGAGAATGGAAATCATCAGCATTTTGTCCGTTAAAGGGCATATAACAGCAAGGGAGCTTGCGTGGGAATTAGGCGTTACAATACGCACGATACACCATGATATTTTCGCATTGACTTTTGATTACCCGATTTATACAAAACAGGGTTGTAACGGTGGAGTTTTTATCACGGATAGCTACAAGCCCTATACCAATACCCTCACAGAAACAGAGCTTGGAACACTGTGCAGGCTATACGGGAAAGCAGAGGGGAAAGAGAAGGAAATCCTGTTTCGGATTATCCATAAGTACGGGGCGGACAAGCTGGAAATTTAACCAGAAAATGATATGTTTTATTCTTGATGAAATTTTGAAAAACATCAATTACTGACAACTGAATATGGACAATCCTGCAGGACGTATGAAACAGCCGAGCTATACGGGAACACGCCATAATCGCCTGCACCAGAACAGGCGGGAGCGACAAATGTTTTACAGTAAACAAGGAGTGGGAACCTTGCGCCATGACACTGTTTCCTGATAATGATACTTCCGTAAAACGGTCACAGAGATGATGGTGCGATTCCAATGTGGGCTTCTCTCCCAGAAGCTACTTGCGGGATATAAAATTTTTAAAAACGGGGATTTTTATTGGCGGATGATACAAGAGGAAATATTCTCCATACAACGGGGAAAATCTATTATTTTGAACGGGCAGAGGATAAAAGCGTATGACATCAGGACAATTACCCTTGAGCAGTTCCGTATGCTGATTGCCTGCGGGAATGACAGGCACAACAACCAGATAAGGGTGACAAAAAGCGGCATGGTCTATCTGTCGGAAGATATAGTCGGCTCGGAGCAGCTTGATGATGTTGCGCTCTGTTTTGAAACATTCAGCGCATATAACGGGTATGTCGGCGTGAAGGCAGCGGAGGACAACAGCCACCTTATCCCGTTATACTACGCACTGATCGGGAACTGGCGGAAAGGGTGCAGCCATACTTATGTAGACAGTTTTTAGATTTTTGGTTAAATGAGAATGATTGTGGGCATTGTCCACTGATGATTGATTTAGACAGCGTTAAGGCAGTTATGAACCTATTTGACAGGTTTGTAGCTGCCTTTTTTGCGTGCATGGAGGTTTTATGAATGTATTTGAAGCGGTGAGGGAGAATGGTTTTACCGCAAGGCAGGCGGCGGAGCATTGCGGGGTAAAGATAAACCGTAACGGCATGGCGGTCTGCCCGTTCCACAAGGACAAAAATCCGAGCATGAAGATTGACAGCCGCTATTACTGTTTCGGGTGCGGGGAAAAGGGAGATGCCATTGATTTTGTGGCAAAGTTTTACGGGCTTGGGAAGAAGGAAGCGGCGTTGCGGATTGCGTCGGATTTCGGTATCAGTTTTGAGGATAACAGGGGCAGGAAGCCGCCGCCAAAACGTAAGCGGAGATTATCACCGGAGCAGAGGTTTGAGAGGGCGGAAAAGAGGTGCTTCCGTGTGATTTCCGATTACCTGTGCTGTTTAAGGCAGTGGAAAGAACAGTATGCGCCGCAGGAGCCGGATGGGGAATGGAACCCGTTATTCTGTGAAGCGTTGGAAAAGAAAGACTATATTGAGTATCTGCTTGATGTGTTATTGTACGCTCCGCTATCGGAGCGTGTGCAGTTAGTAGCGGATTATGGAGAGGAAGTGTTGAAAATTGAAAGAAGACTGGAACAGTGTGCCGCCGGAGCAGAGGGCGGCGCTGGAAAAGACAATGGAGAAAATGGAACAGGCATCACAGCCGGAAACATGGTTTGACGGGAGCAAGGTCAATGACGTGCTTTTCTGTGAGGATTTCCTCGCAGGGCACCCTATGAAATGCATACACGGCACTTTTTTTGACGTAAACGGGGCAGTCGGGGATGCGGAGCAGATTAAAGCGGAGATATACTACAAGATTGCGCCTTATGTCACATCAGGCATCGCAAAAAAGGCGACAACGCTCCTGGATGCGCTGCGGATCAGGTGCTACTCGCCGCCGATACCCTACCAGACAGACCGTATCCATGTGGCGAACGGAACTTATTTCCTGTCGGGGGATTTCTCCGCACAGAAAGAGTTCTGCATGAACAGGCTCCCGGTGCGGTATGTGCCGGATGCGCCTGAGCCGTCACGCTGGCTTTCCTTTGTAGGACAGCTATTGGAGCCGGAGGACATCATCACGTTGCAGGAATTTATGGGATATGTGTTGCAGCCCACAACAAAGGGGCAGAAAATGATGATAGTCATAGGAAAAGGCGGGGAGGGCAAGTCACGCATCGGCAGGGTGCTGAGGGCGTTGCTCGGTGACAGCATGAACACGGGCAGCATACAGAAGGTGGAGGTTGACCGCTTCGCAAGAGCAGACCTTGAATGGAAACTGCTGATGCTTGATGATGACATGAAGCTGGAGGCGCTGCCGCAGACGAACAACATCAAGTCCATAGTCACATTAGAGGATAAAACGGATTTGGAGCGCAAGGGCAGGCAGAGCGAGCAGGGGTATCTATGCGTGAGGTTCATCTGCTTCGGGAATGGCAACCTCGGTTCGCTGTATGACCGTTCCTACGGCTTTTTCCGGCGGCAGATTGTCCTTACAGTCAAGGAACGCAGACCGGACAGGGAAGACGATCCGTTCCTCGGCGAGAAGCTGATTGCTGAAGCAGAAGGCATCTTCTTATGGTGTCTTGAAGGGCTGCACCGCCTGATTGATAACGGATACCGTTTCACCATAAGCCAGAGGGCGGAGGACAACCTTACAAAAGCCATGCAGGACGGGAACAACATCATTGTATTCATGCAGTCGGAGGGTTATATCAGGCTTGAGAAAGGCACACACGCCACGTCAAAGCAGCTTTACGGCGCATACAGCCAGTGGTGCGAGGACAACCTTGAGAAGCCTTTGGGGGAGCGCAGTTTCTCCAACTTTTTACGGCAGAATGAGGATAAATACAAACTGACCTATACCAATAATATCGCACTCGGAAACGGAAAGACCGCAAGGGGGTTCAAGGGTATCCATGTAAAAGTGCGTACAGGGGAAAGGCATTAAGACGCAACGGACGCTTAGACGTGTAAATCGCCAAATCCTTTTTATATATATACATACGGCTATGGGGGATTCCCTGTTATATATATAAATACTTTTAAATTTAAAATAGAAAAAGAAGTGTCTTAGCGTATAAAGACAGGAAATACAAGGGTTCGGGCGCATTTTGGAAGCGTCTATATTACGTCCTTTCAAAGCGTCTGTTATCCGGCAGAGTAATTTTACACCTTGCCGGGCTTTTATTTTTCAGGGCAGGACACGGAAAACGTCTGACATTAGATTAAAATGTGGAGGGAATATATTTGAATAAAACAAAACTGATAGTGACAAGGGTATTTGACAGCAGGAGAACGCCGCAGGATGCGTTTGTGAGGGCAATATTAAATTCCGACAAAGAGGAAAAGTGCTTGCAGGCATCGGGGGATTCCGATATAATAGAAACCGGAGAACCACTTTGCAGTTCACCAGCTTTTTCCGGGAAGGGAGAAGCGAATGGGTAGGACTACATACAAAACAGCACCAAAAGGCGGGTTATATACCCGATTGTCCGTTGATGACGGCATCACGGACAGGGAAAGCAATTCCATAACGAGCCAGAAGCAGATGCTCACGCAGTACGCACAATACCACGGGATAGAGGTCGTGGAAACCTACGTTGACGACGGTTGGAGCGGTACGAATTTTGAAAGACCGGATTTTAAGCGCATGATTGAGGATATTGAAAGCGGGAAAATCAACACGGTCATCACAAAAGACCTCTCACGCCTTGGGCGTGACTATTTGCAGACAGGGTACTATACCGAAGTGTATTTCCCCGGTAAAAAGGTACGCTACATTGCAATCAGTGACGGGATTGACACCTCTATGGGGTACAATGAGATGGCTCCGTTCAAGAACCTGTTTAACGATTTTTACGCACGTGACATCTCAAAGAAAATCCGCAGCACCATGACCACGAAGGCAAGGGCGGGCGTCTACCACAGCACCGTGCCGCCGTTCGGCTACCGGAAATCGCCGGAGGACAGCCACAAGCTGATACCGGATGCGGAAACAGCGCCGATTGTACGGCGTATGTATGAGCTTGCCGTGCAGGGGAAAGGCTACAAGGCAATCGGCAACGTGCTGAAAAGGGAGCGCATACCGATACCCGCATACTGGCACCATGTAAGGGGCGAACGGACGTGGGCGGGTTTTCAGGGCGAGGGGCATATCTCCAACTATATGTGGAACGAAACCACGATAAAATGGATACTCTCGCACGAGGTCTACATCGGGAGCCTTGTGGCGCAGAAACAGTCAAAGCTGTTCAAGGTCGGCAAGAACTATGTGAAGCCCAAAGACGAGTGGGTGGTGGTAAAGGACATTTTTGAGCCGATTGTTGACCTGGAACTGTGGGAGCGTGTGCAGGAAGTCAACGGGAAGCGCAGGCGGATGTGCAAGGCAAAAAGGGAGCCGAGTATCTTTTCCGGCATTGCCTACTGCCCGGACTGCGGCAGGCGCATTTCATTCTTTCCTGAACGGACAAGCAAAAACAATCCTGAAAAGACGTATTTCGGCTCATGCCAGAACTACAAGGCGAACGGGCCGGACGGATGCACGCCGCACCGCATCAAGGAGCAGGACTTGTATGACATCGTTCTGAAGGACATCAGGGAATGGGCGACAATGGCACTTGCAGACGAGCAGGCAGTCCTTGGCAGGGTTATGGAACAGCAACAGATTAACAGTACCGTGGATTATGGTTTGGTTGAGGGGAAAAGGCGAACCATTGAGAAAAGGCTTGGGGAAATCGAGAAAGTCATAAGCAAGCTATATGAGGATTACGCACTCGGCAGGCTTGCGGGGGCAAGCATAGACAACCTTATGCCGAAGTACCAGAGGGAGCAGGAAGAACTCAAAAAACAGCTTTCCGCATTGCAGGAGCAGTCGGCAGAGCATGACGCTACAGAGCAGAATGCGGAGAAATGGATAAGCCTGATCCAGCAGTACAGTGACCTGAAAGAATTAAATTCTTGTATCATCAATGAACTTATCACAAAGATTTTAGTGGGCGACAAACGCCGGGTAAATGGTGAGAAAGTTCAGTCTATCGAAATCCATTACCGTTTCATCGGAAATCTGACCGACAGCGGGAATGGGGAAACAATTCAATAAAAAATCCAGTTAAAAACAATTTAGCTGTAAAAACCGACTTTATCGGGTATTTACAGATGTCAATGATAAGGTCGGCACGATTGCGGGGGAGGTCAGCAAGACGCCAAGCACTTGGAACGCCGGAATATTCAGCATGATACGGACGCTTTCGGAAAACGTGGTAGTCCCCATAGCAGGCATGATAATCAGTTTTGTGCTGATCTATGAGCTGATAACAATGGTAATCGACAAAAACAATATGCATGACTTTGATACAAGCCTGTTCTTCCGTTTTTTATTTAAGGCTTGTATCGCTGTCATGCTGCTTTCCAAGACCTTTGATATAGTCATGGCGGTGTTTGATGTGGGAAGCCATGTGGTGACGCAAGCGGCATCTTCCATATCCGGCTCCACAAGCCTTGACGTACAGGCTACCCTTACCACCATGTTCAACAACCAGATTGATACAATGGGGATAGGGGAGCTTATCGGTCTTGGTCTGGAAACTATGGTCATCAGCTTATGTATGAAAATCATGTCCGTCCTCATCACCGTCATTCTATACGGGCGCATGATTGAAATATACCTTTATGTGTCAGTTGCCCCAATCCCGGCAGCGACAGTCACCAACCGGGAATGGGGTACAATCGGGACGAATTATTTAAAAGGGCTTGTCGCACTTGCCTTTCAGGGGTTCTTCATCATGGTGTGCGTGGCGATCTATGCTGTGCTTGTGGCAAGCGTGGCAGTGGCAGGCAACCTGCACAGCGCATTGTGGTCGGTTGCGGCATATACCGTAATCCTCTGTTTCAGCTTATTCAAGACAGGCTCATTATCGAAATCAATTTTCAATGCCCATTGAGTACAAAAATACTGTGCTTGGCGGGCATTTCCCACGAAAGGAGCAGACTATGGCAATATCCGTACCAGTGCAAAAAGACCTGAGTGGAATCAAGACAAAAGTGGCGTTGAACCTCACCAAAAGGCAGATTATCTGCTTTTCGGGGGCTGCACTTGTGGGAGTGCCTTTATATTTCCTTACCAAAGGGGTATTGGGTACACAGGGGGCGGCGCTTATCATGGTGGGCGCAATGCTGCCATTCTTCTTTTTGGCAATGTATGAAAAAGACGGTTTCCCGGCAGAGAAGATTTTATACTTCATGTTCCGGCAGAAGGTACTCACGCCGGGAATCAGACCGTATAAATCGGAAAACCTCTACAAGCAGTTGGAGGAACGGGAAAAAATCAGGAGGGAGGTATGTTTCCTTGAAGAAAAAGCAAAAGGCAGAAGCGGAAAAGCAGAAGCCGGGAAAAAATAGACAGATGCCGGAAAAGGCGGGACTGACCTTATCGGAAAAGAAACGCCTTGCGGAGCTTCGGCGTGTGCTTGCCGGGAACAGCAAAGAGCAGGCGAAGCCGGACACCGCACAGAAAACCATTACATTCAAAAAAATGTACCGGGACGGCATCTGTCAGGTGGCGGACAGTTATTACACGAAAATGGTGGAGTTTTTTGACATCAACTATGACTTGCTGGAGGTGGAGGATCAGGCGGATATTCTGGAAGAATACAGCGAACTGATTAACTACTTCGATCCGTCCATAAAGTTCCAGTTGTTCTTATTTAACAGGCAGGTCAGCGAGCAGGCTCTTGCGGAGCAGTTTGACATTCCTCTGCAGGCGGATGATTTTGACGATATTCGTGACGAGTATACGCATATGCTAAAGCACCAGTCGGCAAAAGGCAACAACGGAATCATCAAGTCCAAGTACCTGATTTTCGGCGTGGAAAGCGCCGGGTACAGGGAAGCAAAGAGCAAGTTAAGCAATATCGAGAAGGACGTGGTACGCAATTTAAACAATATCGGCACAAACGCCAGAGGTCTTGACGGGAAGGAAAGGCTGCGTATCCTGCATGAGTATTTCAATCAGGGTACAATGGAGCCTTTCCGTTTTTCATTTAAGGAGCTGTCAGAATCCGGGAAGTCGGTCAAGGACTATATCGCCCCGCCGGGGTTTGACTTCCGCTATCCGAGCCGCTTTAAGTCCGGCAGCATCTATGGGAGCGTGTCTTACCTTGATATGATTGCGCCGAAGTTTACGGACGAGATGATTAAAAAGCTGCTGGATATTGATGACAACCTTACCCTTACCATGCATATGCAGACCATTGATCCGGTGGAAGCAATCAAGATGATAAAACGTGCGCTCACCGACATTCAGAAAATGAAGATAGAGGAACAGAAGAAAGCTGTGAGAAGCGGCTACGATATGGATATTCTGCCTACGGACATCGTGACTTATGAGAAGGACACGCTGGAGCTTTTAGACGATTTGAACACAAGCAACCAGAAACTTATCAAGATGACCTTCCTCATTACCTGTTACGGGCGGACGAAGCGGGAACTGGAAAACCTGACGCAGAGGGTGTCCGGCATTATCCAGCAGGCAAACTGCAACCTCAGATGCTTGCAGTATTTACAGGAACAGGGGTTAATGGCGAGTGCGCCGATTGGCTGTAATGAGGTGGGGATTGAAAGGAACCTCACCACAAAAAGCGCCGCTGTGCTTGTGCCTTTCTGCACACAGGAGCTTTTCATGCCCGCACCCGCCATTTACTACGGTCTGAACGCACTTTCCAACAACATGATTATGGCAGACCGGAAAAGGCTGCGCACACCAAATGGCGTGATTTTAGGCACACCCGGCAGTGGTAAATCGTTCAGCGCAAAGCGTGAGATTTTATCCTGTTTCCTTATCACAAAGGACGATATTATTGTCTGTGATCCAGAGGGCGAGTATTTTCCATTGGTGCAGGCGCTTCATGGGCAGGTGGTAAGGCTTGCCACCAATTCAAAGGACTTCTTAAACCCGATGGACATTCAGCTCTCCCATAGAGGGGATAAAGAAGCTCTCAAATTAAAGAGTGATTTCCTGATTACCCTGTGTGACCTGATAGCCGGAGGGAAGGACGGTCTGGAAAATGACGAGAAGGGCATCATTGACACCTGTATCAAGCATATCTATGACGGGTATTTCAAACACCCGAAGCCGGAGAATATGCCCATACTGGAAGATTTGTATAATGCGCTGTTAAAGTATGAGCCGAGGGACGTTGCGCCGGAGATGCAGAGGGAAGCGAAGCAGAAAGCGGTACGGATTGCCAACAGCCTTGTCTTGTATGTGCATGGTTCGCAGAACTATTTCAACCACCGTACTAACGTGGATTCCCATAACCGGATTATGTGCTTTGACATTCGTGACTTGGGTAACCAGTTAAAAGAGATTGGAATGTTGATCGTGCAGGATGCGGTATGGAACAGGGTGTCACAGAACCGGGAACGGAAAGTTGCCACAAGGTACTACTGTGACGAGTTCCATTTGCTTTTGAAAGAAAAACAGACTGCCATATATTCCGTAGAGATTTGGAAAAGGTTTCGGAAATGGGGCGGAATCCCAACCGGGCTGACGCAGAATGTGGGCGATTTTCTGAAATCAGAGGAAATCGAGGGCATCTTGGGGAACAGCGATTTTGTATATCTGCTGAACCAGAACGCCAAAGACCAGCATATTTTGGCGGACAAGTTGGGACTATCAGAAAAGCAGCTCATGCACGTCACCAATTCTGAACCGGGAAGCGGTCTGATACTCTTTGACAACGTGGTTATCCCATTCGTGGATAAGTACCCGGCAGATACAAAGACCTATGCGATTATGAATACAAAACCGGAGGAATCAGTGAAAAAGGAAGATGAGGACAGTTAATGGCAGAAAAGAAAGGAAAGAAAAAACAGAATACCGTCTACCGTAAAGAAGCAAATACAGAGTTCCAGAAGGGAGCCGGAAATGCTTTTACGGGCGGCGGCAGCGCTGCCTATCAGCCGAGGGATTCTGGCACCGGGAGGGCGGGGCGGAGCGCAGGCAGGAAAAAGCAGACAGAAAAGAGTATGCAGGCGCATCAGGAAACTTTTGGACAAAAAGTCCAGAAGTCCGAAAAGAGCCAGCCGGGAAAGGGCAGCACATTTACAGGGAATAAAAGCATGGATTCCCGGAGCAGTGATGCCGGACAGCGTAAATCGAACCATGCTTCAAAGGCTCATGCAAGAAAGCAGATGTACCAGACCACTTCTGGACAAAAAGTCCAAAAGTCCGATGTAAAACCGGGTCAGGAAGAAAAATCTGATTTTGTGAAAGAAAGCAATGCCTTTACCGGGCAGGAGAATTTCAGCCAGACGGAGGAAACAGGGAAAAACAGCCGGATACGGAAGATTACCACCGGAGGGACACTTACAGGCAGTCGCAGAAAAAGGGAAAATACCATAAAAAGCGGATGCAGAAGGAACACCGGGTAAAAGGCGGCACAAATGATAAACCGGAAAATAAGACCTTTACGGAGGAAACTTTTACGGGGAATACCAGAAATACTTTTCAGGGGGAAGGAGGCTCTGAATTTACCGGAAGTAAAAAGCTGCAAAAGAAACAGCGGCAGGCAGAGAAAGCCGGGAAGAAAGTACAGAAAGCAAGGGCAAAGCTGCCAAAGACAAGGGAATACACCTTGCAGAGAGTGTTTGATGAGAAAACCGGGAAGGGAAAATATGTAGCTGTCCCTCTGGATAAGGAGAAGCCTTTCAAGCAGGAAGGCATACCTAAGACCACCATGCGCCGGATGCAGAACGAGAGCAAAAATTTTGTGCATGGGAAAATTGCTGAAACGGAGAAAGAAAATTCAGCGGTGGAGGGCGCACACAAATCGGAACAGAAAGGAGAGGAATTATTTTCTTTTGTCAAAAGGCAGATAAAAGGAAAAGAGCAGAAACAGCGGGCAAAGATAGCAAAGCTGGAAAAGAAGCAGTTTAAAAAGGAAGTCAATTTCCAGTACCAGAAGTTTCTGGAGGAAAACCCGCAGATGCAGAAAAAGACATTGCGGAAGCGGTTACAGAAACAGCGCATCAAGCGGGAGTACATCAAGGCGAGGAAGAAAGCGGCGGTAGGAAAAACAGCGGAGCAGGCGTTTGAAAAGACAAAAAACGGTGCGGTCACTGTGGCAAGGAAATTACAGGAGTTTGCGAGGAAAAACGCAGGACTTCTTGTGACAGTGGGCATCATGGCTCTGCTCCTTATGATGATTATGGTTTCCGTATCGTCCTGTGGGGCGATGTTTGCGGATACACAGTCCACCATATTAGCGGCAAGCTATTTAAGCAAGCCGAAGGAGATTGACGCCGCCGACTTACAGCTTACCCGTCTGGAGCTTGACTTGCAGAATGAGATTGACCGGGTGGAAACGGATTATCCGGGGTATGATGAATATTCCTATAATCTTGGGGCAATCGGGCATAACCCGTTTACCCTTATCAGTTACCTTTCCGCTATTCATACGGAGTTTACCGCAAGTGAAGTGGAAAGCGAGATACAGGCTTTATTTGATGAAATGTACACGCTGACGCTTACACCAGATACGGAAACGAGGACAAGGACGGTCACAAAGACAGGCACGAGGACGGTCACTGATCCGGTCACAGGAGAAGAAACCGAGGAAGAATATGAGTATGAGGAGGAAGAAGAATACGAGGTCAGTATCCTCAGAGTGACGCTTACAGCCATACCGTTAGAAAGCCTTGTTTCCGGGAAAATGGATACGGAGCAGGCGGAGATTTTTGCCATGTACCGGGAAACAGGCGGTCTGCTTCAGGAGTTTGCTTCGCCGCTTGATCTTTACTGGTATTATTATGTGTCAAGCTATTACGGATACCGGAAGAACCCAAGTACAGGGAATGAGGAATTTCACAGGGGCGTGGATATAGCAGTGCCGACAGGCACAACCGTTTATGCGGCGCATGACGGTACGGTGACAGCGGCGGCATATGACAGCCATTACGGGAATTATGTAGTGATTGAGATAGACGGTTACACAACCAAGTATGCCCACATGGATACGCTCAGCGTGAGTGTGGGGCAGACAGTGGAAAAAGGGGCGGTCATCGGCACAACGGGGAACACCGGGAGCAGCACAGGAAGCCATTTGCATATCGAGTGTTTATATGGCGGGGAGTATTATAACCCGTTATTTTATTTTGACGTGGGCGAAGGAACGCTGTACGGGGAAACGCCGGGCGGACTTCCGGGGAACGCCATACCGCCGGATGCCTATGATGACGCATCGGTGCAGGCGCTTATGGAAGAAGCCGCAAAGTATTTAGGATTCCCGTATGTGTGGGGCGGTTCAAGCCCTTCCACAAGTTTTGACTGTTCCGGCTTTGTCTGCTGGGTATTTACCAACAGCGGGGTGCATAACCTTCCACGAACAACCGCACAGGGGATTTATGACCAGTGTACTCCGGTTTCCGCATCGGACGCAAAAGCGGGGGACATCATCTTTTTTACCGGGACTTACAATTCTGCCGGGGCGGTGAGCCATGTGGGGATTTACTGCGGCAACGGGACAATGATACACTGCGGCGATCCGATCAGTTACGCAAGCATCAACTCGTCCTACTGGCAGAGCCACTTCTACGCATTTGGTCGCCTTCAATAACAACACAAACTTATGATAGAGCAATTTCATAAATAGAAGGGAGCGTGATACTATCAAAATCGGATTGATTGATGTGGACAGCCACAACTTCCCAAACTTGTGCCTTATGAAGCTGTCTGCTTACCATAAAGCAAGGGGCGATACATTGGAATGGCATGATGGGCGAAAACATTATGACCTTGTATATATGAGCCGGGTGTTTACGGACAGCTATTCTAAGGATTACTCCGGTACAATTCATGCTGACTGCATTATAAGGGGCGGCACTGGGTATGGACTTAATAACCGACTGCCAGAGGAAGTGGAACATACATATCCGGACTACGCATTATACCCGAAATTTGAAAGAACTGCATATGGTTTTCTGTCAAGAGGGTGTCCTCGTGGATGCGGTTTCTGCATTGTAGGGGAAAAAGAGGGGCGCAGGACGGTTGCGGTTGCTGACCTTGCAGAGTTCTGGCATGGGGAAAAAGAAATAAAGCTGCTTGATGCGAACCTGTTAGCCTGCCCGGATTGGGAACGGTTATTACAGCAGCTTGCACAAAGCGGCGCAATGGTGGATTTTACGCAGGGACTTGATGTGCGCCTGATTACTCCGGAGAAAGTGGAGATGCTGAACAAAGTAAAAACAAAAATGCTGCACTTTGCTTGGGATAATCCGGAAGATGACCTGACAGGATATTTCAAAAGATTTTCAGAACTTACAACTGTGAAGGATTATCGGAAAAGGAGAGTGTATGTGCTGACAAACTATAACAGCAGTCACGAACAGGACTTGTATAGGATATATACTCTGCGGGATATGGGATTTGACCCTTATGTAATGGTATATGAAAAGCCCACTGCACCACCCATTACGAGGAAACTGCAAAGATGGGTAAATAACAAATGGCTTTTCAGGGCAGTGTTAGATTTTAATGATTTTGATCCCACCGGGTGGGAAAAACAGAAAAAACAACAGGAAGTGAGGAATTATGACAAAGGAACGCATTGAGAAGGAGCTTACCAAAGTGCGGGCGCAGCTTGAAACTTTGCAGGCGAAGCAGAAGGACTTGGAAGAACAGAAGCGCATGGCGGAAAGAGCCGAAAAAATGGATATTATCGAAAAGCATAAAATCTCGTCCGAGAAGCTGCAATTACTTATCAAATTCAGCGAGGACGAGATTTTGAAGTTATTGGAAGAAAAAGAAAACGCAAAGGAGATGGCAGGAAATGAAGAAAAAGTTATCAGTTAGGGCGGCGGTGTCGCTGCTGTTATCGGCATTGCTGTTCTGTATGCCCATAGGGGCGTTTATGGCGAACAGCGGGAATACGGTAGATGCCTATGCGGAAGGTGCGCTTACGGAGGAAAGCGGCGGAGCATCTGCGGAAGGCAGTACCGAAGCGGAAACAGAGGGAAGCGCTGAAACCGGGAAAGATGAAACAGGAGAAACGGAAACAGAGTCCGGCAGTAATGAGGAAGAAACAGAAAGCGGGACGGTATCCGGGAATGAAGTACCGGAGCCGGAGTGTACCTGTGAAGAAAAATGCACACAGTATTCCGCTGATAAAGACTGTGAAGTCTGCAAGGGGGATTACAGTTTATGTGAATATGTGAACCCGAATGTAAAAATCACAATCTCCACTCCGTCCGGGTGGCACAATGACACAACGAAGGTACATATCTCCATAGAAGATGTGGCACATTCCGGCAACTTTACCATAAAGGCGGTGCAGGCGAAAGTCGCACAAAACGGGAGCTGGACGGACATCACAGAGGATATGTATGTGGAGATTTCGGAGAATACCACTGTTTATGTGCTTGTGACAGACCAGAGGGGCAAGACCTATGAAAAAAACCGCTATATCAAGTGTTTTGATTTTACGAAGCCTACCTTAAATGCTGCGGTCAGCGATGGTCTGCTCTCCATACAGGCGCATGATACGGATTCTGGCATCAAAGCGGTATATGTGAACGGGTATGAATTTACGGAGCTGACAAACGGCGTCTTAAATATCCGTCTGCAACAGTTTGACGCAGGCTATCAGTATTTTACCATTTCCGCTATGGACAATGCCGGGAATATGTCAGAGGTTTACAAAACAGCCAACCCTTATTACACCGATCCGGAAAAAGAGGACGGAAACGAGAAGAACCCGGCAGAGCAGCTCCCGGTAAACGCACAGGCAACCAAGCCTTCCTCTGCAACCGCACAGGTGACGGAGCATACTAAGACGGACAGTGACGGGAACACTGTATCGGAGAACAGCCTTGCGCAGCAGAAAAAACAGGCGATGGCGGAAGCGGCGGCATCGGAGGGAAAGGAAGAATCCGGGGAGAAGGAAAAGAGCGAAACGGGGAAGGAATTTTACACAATCCAGACCGCATCGGAAAAAGTGTTCTACCTTATCATTGACCGGGACGGGGAGGAAGAAATGGTATATTTCCTGACGGAAGTTACGGAAAATGACCTGTTGAATGTGACGGCGGACAACAGCGAAACCTTACCGAAAAATTCCGCTGCGCTGGAATCTGCAATCCCTGTGACAGAGGGCGCACTTCCCAATAATAACGGGGAAACGGAGAAGGAAGAAGAAACTGCGGAAGAACCCGCAGAGGACGGGGAGGAAGAAAATACCGAAGAACCCGAACCGGAGCCGGAGAAAACAGGGGAGAACCCGATGGCAACTTATGCCATTCTTGGGATTGTGGCGGTTGCTGCCATTGGCGGCGGTTACTATTTCAAGGTAGCCCGGAAAAAGAAAGAGGACTTTCTTGACGAGGACGATGATGAGGATGACGAGGAAGAAGAATACGAAGATGACGGGGAAAATGAGGACAGTGAGGATGATTTTTTTGAGGATAAAGAAGGGGAGGACGAATAAATGCAGTTAGTGATAGCGGAAAAACCGAGCGTTGCGAGAAGTATTTCAGAAGTAATCGGCGCAACAAAGGTCAGTGACGGATATATGGAAGGGAACGGTTATGTTGTGAGCTGGTGTGTGGGGCATCTGGTGGAGCTGGCACAGCCGGAAAGCTACGGGGAACAGTGGAAGAAATGGACGTATGAGAGTTTACCTGTAAAGCCGGGAAAATGGCAGTATGAGGTCAAGCCGGACACGAAAGCGCAGTATGACGTGCTTTGCCAGTTGATGCACAGGGAAGATGTGTCGGCTGCGATCTGTGCCACTGACGCCGGACGGGAGGGCGAGCTTATCTTCCGTCTGGTGTATGAAATGGCAGGCTGTGACAAGCCGATCAAACGCTTGTGGATTTCCTCAATGGAGGAAAGCGCCATTCGTGAGGGGTTTGGTGTTAGTATATAAGAGTGGACAGGAAAAGTTGAACAATCTATACTATCAAGTGAAAGAGCAAAGGAGATGAAGGGCATGGCGAAAAACCAAAAATCTTACACTCTGGAATTTAAACAGCAGATCGTGGATCTGTACAATGCCGGAGGAACCTCGTATC
>CAJTIR010000052.1 GCA_910576385.1 Lachnospiraceae bacterium | reverse complement strand
AGTTGTTTTAACAAAGATAAGGTTACGTGCTCGAGGCACACTTATTTGTGCTTGAAAAAGCATTCTACACATATAAAAATACGGTCATCCGATAATTCGGACAGCCCACTCACCTCCCCGTGATTTGTAGTGTACTGAATATCCCTATGGAAACTATTATAAAAAGAAAGCTGCAACAAGCCAACGTTTTTCATGACGTTTTGTGCCTTGAGCAGCGCGAAAGGAATGGATATAAAGATCTATGAATACAAAGCTCAACTATCTCTATCGGGATGCCGACAACTACAAGATGCCAAATTCCTGTGTGGTTATTGGTGAGATAAGCGAAGCGCAAATCGCAGAAGTCATATCCTGTCTAGACTGTGGGGAATATTTCATTCCCCGGCAGGTGGGGCTTCCTGAAAAACGCTTTGACAGGTTTGACGAGGAGGTGGACCAGTGCTGGTTTGAATTAAGTGCAGATGGGTTTGAGGCTACCGAAAATGTTTCCGATATTGACATGACTGTGAGGCAACTCGTGGAGTTGTTTCGTAGTGCAAAAAACAACTGGCATGATGATGTGCCGTTAGGAGGTGCAGTATGAGTTACTCAGAATGGCATACTTACGGCTATGGAATCTGCGTTTCCGATATTACGGATGAGTCTGTGGAACGCCTGCAGAAGCTGATTTCCCTGGCGCCGGAGTACCAAAAGAAAATACAGGAATGGCTGGATGAGAGTGAGATATCGGAGCCGGCCTACGAGGATTATCTGGAGTTCGACCAGGACTATATGCTTGGCCTAGCAACCATCTTAAAAGAAGTGATCCTTGAGGCAGAGGACATTGACCTTGTGGCGTGCGACAGCCATGACGGCACGGATTATCTGCTCTATGTGCCGGACTATCCCTGGAACATGGGAAAACACAGACAGCTCATGACGGAGGAGGCCGTCGCAGGGCTTTTCCGAAAATATGTTTCCATTTTGACAGATGAGGCGATAGAAATAGATTACCAGTCTGTTGAGAATGGAGGTTAGGAGGTGGCGTTATGCCTTATAAAAGCGATACAAGGCCGCTGACCAGCATCGTTTCCTATCCGGAGCGTGGCGAAGGCGGCGACAACCGTTATCGGGGGAACTGCTCTCCCAGACTGATTGAGGATCTTTTAGGGTTCTTTCGCCCGGGAGAAATCTGTGACTACATGTGCGGCAGCGGGACGACCAAAGCGGCGGCGGACAAGCTGGGCGTTGGCAGTCATCTCTATGACCTGCACAGCGGCTTTGACATCATGAACTGCGAGATCCCGGAGCGCCCGGAGTTCATCTTCTGGCATCCTCCATATTGGGATATCGTCACGTTTTCGGATGTCATGTATAAAGCCTCAGATGTTCAAAAGAACTACGGCTATGACCCGAGACAGTATGATCTGTCGCGCATACCGGACTGGGAAAGCTTTGTTGATAAAATGAATTATGCCATGATGAAGCAGTTTTCTGCCCTTGAAAAAGGTGGCAGGATGGCGGTTTTAATGGGAGACATTAAGAAAAGAGGCGTGCTTTACAGTATGCTTTCTGAAATCGTCAAACCGGGGTCTTTGGAGAATATCATCATCAAGGCCCAGCATAACTGCTTTTCAGACCAGATCCAGTATAGCGGAAAATTCATCCCGATTCTTCATGAATATGTGATGATTGTCCGAAAGGATTCACCGCTTCTAGTTCCGATTATCATGGCAAAAAAAGCGGAGGTCGATATCCGGGATATGCCGGGGGCGACATGGCGTGATGTGGTTGCTGCCGTTTTGGAACAGTGCAGCGAGCCGGTGACGCTCACGTTTCTCTATGAGAAAATAGAGCCGCACAAAAAAGCACAGGCAAATAAGTGGTGGAAAGAAAAAATCCGCCAAACGCTTCAGATCAATCCTACATACTTCTTTCATGATGGCAGGGGAATGTGGTCGTTGAACAGAAGCGCAGCATAGTATCTGCGTCTGGGGGATGTCTTTTGTAGGCATCCCTCAGTTGCTTTAACTATATGTAGAAGAAGGATGGCTTTTTTGCTATAATACAAATATACTTATGAGCAGGAGGCGAAATATGTCTGTTTATTATAATCCGGACACGTACAGAAAAATTATCAGAAATGGTGAAGAATGTTGGGTATATGATTGGGGCAAAAATGCTGATATAAATTCGTTCAATTATATGCTGGATCGCTGGGAGGGCACTCAGCAACAATTTTTTATCAATGGTGAGACCAAGCAATATTTTCTTATTAATAAACAAGAGCGTACTGTCATGGAAATATCAAATCCAGAAGTAATAAGGTTCCTGTATGAGAATCTTTATATGGCGAATATTAACGAAACTTTTATCGAACTGTTCACCTCAATCGGAGGGTTTAAGACAGTAAAGTACGAGTAGATTCTGATTTTTTCTTGGGGATGTCGTTTCGGCGGCATCTCTTTTTGCATAATTGTTTTCAATTTGGACATACTAATCTCCGGGAGTTCTATTTACATTCGCACTTCAATAGTGTATAATATGGAGTGCGAATGTAAATAGAGCCAAGGAGGTGCATTGATACGGACACGATTTGGACTAAAATTCAAACAATAGCAGAAAAAAGTAATGGGTTTGTTAAGACTTCTGATATTGAGGCGGCTGGAATCAGCAGACCGATGTTGAAAAAGTATGTTGATATGGGAAAATTAGATCCGGTGCGAAAAGGGTTATATACTTTGACCGATGAATTTACTGATGAGTTTGCGCTTCTTCAGGCACAAAGCGCAAAGATAATATATTCCTATGGCACCGCACTGTTCTTTTGGGGGATGTCGGACAAGACGCCGAACATCTTGGATATAACGCTGCCTCGCGGAACGAACATCAGCAGGTTAAGGCGTGATAATCCGAATTTGCGTTGCCATTATGTGCAGACGGAAGTTTACGATCTTGGAATAACAGAAACAAAATCCCCTCAAGGCGGGATGGTAAAGCTGTATGACAGGGAGCGCTGTATTTGCGATGTGATCCGGGATAAGGATCAAATAGAGCTGCAGCTTTTTACGCAGGCAATTAAGGACTATTTTAAGACAAATCCAAATAATCGAAAACTGCTGAAATATGGCAAGATATTTGGAATTGAAGATAAGATAAGAACATATATGGAGGTTTTATAATGAAGACACCAGAACAACTAAAAGGAGCCATTCGTAGCATGGCAGCGAAGAAAAATCTTCGTGCACAGGAAGTGCTGCAGATGTTTTTATTTGAAAGAATCATTGATCGTTTGGCAGCCTCATCCTTTCGGGACAATTTTATTTTGAAGGGCGGACTTTTGATATCATCAATGATCGGTATTGGTGAACGTACTACTATGGATATGGACACAACGGTGCGTGGTATTCAGATGGAAGAGGACGAGATCGTTTCTGCAGTCAAAGAGATTATCGCAATGGATGTGGGAGACGGAATTTCTTTTGAATTTCAGAAAATTGAACCGATCCGCGAGGATGATGCGTACAATAATTTCCGGGTTCATCTGCGTGCAAAATACGGGAAGATTGACAGTCCAATGAAGATAGACATTACTACCGGAGATATTATTACGCCTGCAGCCATTCGATATGATTTCCCGTTTGTGTTTGAGGAGAAAACGGTTCCGGTCATGGCATATACGCTTGAGACAGTACTTGCGGAAAAATATGAAACGATTATCCGCAGAAACATTGGAACTACAAGGGCAAGGGATTTTTATGATTTACATACTCTTTACCGCAGCCGTAAAGATGTGGTTCAGATGGATGTTCTGAGGGCAGCAGTTATTCATACTGCGGAAAAAAGAGATTCGATTGATGATATCAGGGACTGGAGAGATATTTTGAAGGATATCCGTGAAGAGCCGCAGTTATATCTTCTGTGGGATAACTATGCTGCGGACAACAAATACATTGGAGATTTGAAATTCAATGAAGTTCTCGATACAGTGGACGAAATCGCAAAGATTCTTGATTTGTGATATCAAGTAAGAAAAGATTAGATTTTTTTTGAAGCACTTATAGTAGAAATCGGAGTTTGTGAAGGAGGATATTGTGTCACTTAATATAGCAGAAACATTTGAATTATTGTTTGATAAAAATAATAATGTTGCATACAAAGCATTACAGGAATTGCAAAAAGAAAGTATTGAAACAGATTGTGTTTATCTTTATATGGATAGATTAAGCGATATGCTTGACAGTGATAATTCTTATATCCGCACAAGAGGGCTTACACTGATTGCCTATAATGCAAGATGGGATAAAGATTATAAAATTGATGAAATCATTGATAATTATTTAAAGCATATAACAGATGTTAAACCTATTACAGCAAGACAATGTATTAAGCTGTTGCCGATTATTGCAAAGGATAAACCAGAATTGAAAAACGACATTGTTTCTGCACTTCATAAAGCTAATATAGGTATTTATGATGACAGTATGCAATCATTAGTTTATAAGGACATCCAAAAAACATTGAAAGAAATAGAAAAATTATAAAAAAGCAAATTCTGATTTATCAAATCATAAAGTGTTTGAAATAAAAAGAATATTGTAACCCGGAGATGTTGATTATCAGCATCTCTTTTTTATATCACAAAGGAGGTATATAGTATGGGATGGTTGATAGGTATCCTTAGTTTTATAGGCGGCAGCGTGTTTGGCGTTGTTTTTATGTGTATGTTTCAGATTAACCGAACTTACAGAAATAAGCACTCGGAGGAATAAACATTTGCGGTATGAATGCTCTTTTCTCCTGGTGGATTGACTATTGCAAATAAATCTGTTATAATATTTACATCAGTATCAAGTTTGGCTACGGCTAAACACAGTTTAACAGAGTTTATCAAAGTGTCATTTGCAATTTTGCAGATGGCACTTTTTTTGTTTTCCGGCCAATTCATTTGGGCATAAGCCAGCAGTCTTTCGGGATTGCTGGCTTTTGTTATATATCAAGGCGGCAATCCCGCCAGAAAAGAAAGGAGCATGAAATATGCAAAAACAATGTCAGGATGGTTTCTACACCACATTCAGTTCCTATCCACTTATGCTGGATTATCACAAGGAGCAGTCCAAGAACAGCCGCTGGGTGAAAGCCAGGGTCAGTGACCTTGAAATTCAGCCGCTGGGCAAAGGCTCTGCTCTGAGCACTGATCTGCCGGCATTTGCGTCAGGAACCACACAGGACGCTGTGGATGACACAGCAAACAATCTCGGTCTGGCCATGCGTGTTGATGGGGAACTCTTCCCCATGCGCATGACAGCCTACAAAAGCCTTTTGGACAGGGCAAAAATAGGTGGTACGGCGCTCCCTAAACTGAGCCGTGAAGTGCTGGCGGAGGTGTTAAACGCCTGCCTGCGTCTTTATTCAGCGGATGCACTTTTGCTGATTCGTGATGAAAAAGTTGCGGCGGTTCATTCCGGGGATGCTGTTGATTATTCAGTGCTACCGATTGATGAGTTGCTCACTGCGCTGAAGACAAAGCTGGATGCCCGTTTTTCAGGAAACGAGTTTGAGTCCGGCTACTGTGACCATGCGATGGTAAGCGCAGCATGGACGATGTCAGATCAAAAAGAGGATTTGCTAGGAGCGTATACAAAGCTGCTGGATTCCCAAGGAAAAACGGCTATGGCTTCCAAACTGACTCCGGGTGTCCGTTTTATGAGTTCGGATACTGGAGTGGCTTCGGCAAAGGTCTCAGCCCTGCTGGTGAGCGGAAAGCGTTCTATCCATATCGGGGGCTGCATCGCAGTTGACCACAGGCATCAGTCCAAGGTTTCCGACTTTGATACAGCGTTGGATCAGCTGTTTGCCCAATTCGGGGATAGCATTGCCAAACTGCAGAAACTGTTGGAGATCCATTTGGATTATCCGGTAAACGCAATGACCAGGGTATGTAAAAAACTGAGTCTGCCAAAAAAGGCTGCAGTCGAAGCTATCGCCATGTACGAGATGGCATACGGAGGCGGCCCGGCGACAGCCCATGACGTGTTTCTTGCCATGCAGGAGATCCCGTTTATTTTGAGGACTGAGAACACGCCGGAAAGTAAGATGCTGGTTATAGAAGAAAATATGGCTCGTGCGCTTTCATTCAGGTGGAGTGATTATGACCTTGCAAAGGCGGTGAGTTACTGATGGCAAAGCCGATTATTCTTTGTGATACCGTAGGTATGACGAATGACAGATGGCTGGAATGCCGTATGCACGGCCCCAAAGGGGATATTCCCTATACTGTGGGCGGAAGCGATGTTGCAGCTATTTTTGGTGTATCACCATGGACGACTCCGCTGGAGCTGTGGAAAATCAAAAAAGGGCAAATAAAGCCTGCAAAAAAAGCCAATGCCAATCAATTGCAGATGGGACATCTTTTAGAGCCGGTTGCTGCCTATTGGTATGGTGCAAAGACAGGCAATGCCGTTACAGAAGACACGAATCTGTATCAGCACGCAGATCATCCTTACGCTCTTGCCAATTTCGACCGGCGCTTTACACGGGCGTCCGATAACGAACCGGGAATTTTGGAGTGTAAAAGCTGTACTTATCACAAAGCGGATGAGTGGGCAGATGGAGCGATTCCGCTCTACTATGAACTGCAGCTGAGGTTTTATCTTGCAGTAGCGGATGTGAACATTGGCGCTTTTTCTGCCGTTTGGGGAAATAATCCGGACAATGATCTGGCAATGCCTGAGATTATTCGTGATAAGGCGAAGGAGGATATGATTTTTGAACGCCTGGACGAATGGATTTGGAGCCTTGAGAATGATAAACCTCCGACAATGGCGGATGTTGCACCAAAGCTTGCTTTGGAGTCACTGGCAAGGATTTATGGTGCAAGTCAGGCGGGACTTCCAACAATAGAGTTTTCACACAAGTATGAATCGCCCTTGCGCAGAATTGCAATGCTTCAAGGGAAAATCTCTGAATGCAACAGAGAAATCAAAACATATGAAAAGGAGATTGAAGCACATAGTGTGCGAATTGCCGAAGTCATGAAGGAGCATGAGCATGGCATCTTGGAGACGACCAGTGATAAGCTTCTGATTGATTTCGTGACAAAAACAACCCGCAGGCCCGATTCCAAAGCCTTGAAAGAAAAGTACCCGGCAATATATACCGATGTTTTGAAAGCGTCGGAAAGCCGTAAGGTAAAGGTGTCGGTCCAGCCAATTTAGGAAGGTGATCATAATGGAAAACATTTATCATGAAGGTTGGGAACAGGAGCTGGTTTATCAGTTTCTCCCATATGACAGGTGCAAAAAGAGGGCCTATATCTGCTCGCCGCTCAGTGCAGACACGAATGAAGGGATTGCACAGAATATGCAGGCGGCAAGGGCGTATATGTTCTATGCCATGAAAAGGATGTGCATGAACGCAAGTGCGCCACATGCGTACATCCCGATGATTCTTTGCGACAATATTCCGTCTGATAGAGCACTCGCCCTTCAGTTCGGCCTGGAACTGCTGAAAGACAGCGATATTCTGTTGATATGCGGTAACCGGATCAGCAGCGGGATGCGTGGGGAAATTGCCCATGCAATCCGCCTGAAAATGCCAATGATTGCTTTTGATGAGGGTATATATCTGGAAGTACAGAAAGAACTGACAAAGCGTGGCTGCGATAAGCGGAAAGTTCGCCTGGACAGGGAGAATTTTCTGATGGGTATCTCTGCTCCTTTGTCATATCTTGAAAACGCAGCGATGTTCCGATGAAAGACCAACTGGCTGCAGCTTCACAAAAAACTCCCGTTGTATCTTTGGATACGATTCGGGAGTTTTTTGTATCTATAACACGACTTAGAGAAAGGAGTAAAAATTTTGCTATGTGAATTTGATAGGCTCATATATCCACAAAGTATTACGGCTGTTGATGCCAGCAGTTATATGATTGCACTCTACCATCCATGTGAAAAGATCAAAGATAGCACAGGGAACACGGTTACGCAGGTGAAAGCAGTGGGATATTGCTTACCTACATCAAGCAATCTGCGCTACGACATGCTTGGGCATTGGAGTAAAAATCCCAAATTTGGCGTCCAGTTTGAAGTGGAGAGTTACAACGAAGTGGTAATACCGACGAAGGAAGGCATCATTGCCTATCTTTCTTCCGGGCAGATTAAAGGGATTGGTCCCAAGATAGCGGAGAAAATTTACGCAGTTTTTGGCCAGCAGTCACTGGAGGTACTGGATAAAGAACCGGAAAGGCTTCTTGCCATACCGGGTATCAGTGAGATAAAACTGAAAAAAATCTATGATTCTTATCTGGTCAATCGTGGCGCCCGGGATGTGGTGGCGTTTCTGTCACCGCATGGCATTACGCCGAACCGAGCGGTACGCCTGTACAAAGAGTATGGGGAAAAGACGATGGATATTGTAAAAAATCATCCCTATCAGCTCTGCGACATGGCCGGGATTGGATTCAAGACGGCAGACCATATCGCTATGAGCATGGGGTTTGACCAGCTATCGACAGAGCGTGTGGATGAAGGACTTCTGTATACGCTGGCGGATGCGGAAAGCAAAGGTCATCTCTGCATGGAGAAACATGAGTTTGTGAAAGCCTGCCTAAAAATTCTGGATACGCCTGCGTTAACAGCAGAAATGGTGGCGAACCGTGCCGCCAGGCTGGTTTTCGGCGGACAGTTGGTGTCGTACCAGGGCAATGTGTATAGGGCAAAGACCGCACATGTGGAAGAACAGCTTGCCTCCGACATTCATCAGCAAATGAAGTACCGGAAGATGCACAGCTATGGGGATTTGGATGCCGCCATAGATGCAGAGGAGCAGAAGCTGAAAATGAAGTTTGCACTGGAGCAGCGCGAAGCGGTAAAGATGGCTCTGACGCAGGGACTTTCCATTATCACTGGTGGACCTGGAACAGGAAAGACTTTGATACAACGTGCCATTTTAGATATTTATCAAAAAAACAATCCCCAAAATGAAATCTGCTGTTGTGCCCCTACGGGTAGGGCAGCAAGGAGGATGGAGCAGGCAACTGGTGTTTCGGCCTCAACTGTTCATAAAGCCCTTGGGCTGATGGCGGATGAGGACGGAGACTATGATGAACCCGAAGCGCTTACTGCAGATCTGATTGTGGTAGATGAGATTTCCATGCTGGATGTTTATCTGGCTGAATATCTGTTTGATGCAGTGAAGTTTGGCGCCCAGATGGTGCTGATTGGCGATGCAGATCAGCTGCCTTCAGTGGGACCTGGCGCAGTGCTCAGTGAGATGATTGCCAGCGGATGTATTCCAGTTGTGCGGTTGGACAAGGTATTTCGCCAGAATGCGGGAAGCCGCATTGCGACAAATGCGAAGTTAATCCGCCATGGGAATGTGGGTCTGGAGTATGGGAATGACTTTCAGTTTATCAATTCTCCCAGGCTGTCTGATTCTGCTGAACTCATTGTCGATCTTTATCTGCAGGAAACTGAGAAATACGGGGTCGATAATGTGGCACTGCTTACGCCATACCGGCAGAAGACGGAAACCGGAGTCAATGCACTGAATGAGCGCTTGCGTGAGAAGGTGAACCCGCCGGATACGCAGAAACCGGAAGTTGTTTTCGGAAACCGGAAATTTCGGTGTGGGGACAAGGTCATGCAGATCAAAAACCATGATGATGTCAATAACGGTGATGTTGGGTATGTCAGAAAAATTATTCGCATTGGCGATGATACTACAATTCATGTGGACTTTGGTGACGGGCGCATGAAAGAGTACGATGCCAGTGAATTGGATATGTTGGATTTAGGTTATGCCTCTACTATCCATAAATCACAGGGATCGGAGTACCAGTCCGTCATCATCAATCTGCAGTGCGCCCATTCCATCATGCTGACAAGGCCTCTTATCTATACGGCAATTACACGAGGAAAAGAGCGTGTAACCATTGTCGGGGAAAAAAGGGCGCTTTGTATTTCAATCAAAAGAATTGACACAGAAAAACGCGGCACCTGCCTCGCTAAGCGGCTGCAGGCGCTTGAAGAAAGGAGCAGCTATGGCTACAATATTAGATCAATATCTTGAGAAACAGAATACTATCAGGTCCCAGATTGCCGAGAACAGTCTTCCGCCGGAAGATTTGCTGATTATGCAGGAACTGAATTACCGCATTTGCGTCTTGGAAACATTTCAGTCTTTTTGTAAGTCCGCGCCAATCACAATGGATACAAAGGTCATGGGCTATCACTTTCAAATGGTAGATGCGTATGTACGTTTTACCTTAAATGAAAGACGATTCGGATTAAAAGCCGATGCAGAAGGCCAGAAGCGTCGTGAAACAGCACTCAGTTCTTTTGAGCATGTTGTACAGGACGGCAGAAAGCGGTTTTCCAGCTTTAAGGCAGGGACACAGGAGCAGTACAAAACAAGTATCAGTCAATATGTTCATACGATTCTGCCGGTTTGGATGCAGTATCGGAACACATATATCAATTTATAAGGAGGCTACAATAATGAGTCAGAATAACTCGAATGAGAAGGCAGCAATGCTCGCCAAAATCGAAACTATTCATCAGGTGGATGGATTTGATCCTACGCCGTTTGCTGTGGATTATACAGATCTGGGAACCGGAGAGGTGCGCAAGCGCCTCCCGGTCATGATTCAGATGGCGTGGTTCCGTCTGAAATATCCGGAAGGACGCATTGCGGTACAGGTGAATTCTGCAAAGGATTGCTTTGTGGCAACTGCCCGCGTGTATCCAAACTATAAGGATGCAACGGACTGTTATCTGGCAGAAGCGACGGCATCCAGAGGATATTGTGAGGAGAAACCTTCGGTTTCACCACGGGAATGGGCCCAGACAGCTGCTGTCGGAATTGCTCTCCGAAATGCAGGTTTTGGACTTCAGTTTTCTATGGCAGGTGAAGATTTTGAGCCTTCAGCTGTGGATGAGCTGGGAATCTCCGCCGCTCAACCTCAAACAGAATCAGCAGAAAAACACGAGGTGTCAGAACCAAAACCGGAACCGGCACAAGAGGAATACACTGTAAATGAACCGGTGCAAAAGGAACTGACTCCAGAAGAAAAGCTGGCACAGGCAATGAATGTGCCTTGCCCAATCTCAAAATTCAGCGGGAAAACGCTTGGCGAGGTATTATCGCTGGATCCTGGTGCAATTAAATGGGTAGCAACGAAATTCACTGGCGGCGAGGAAATTAAAGCTGCCGCGAAGCTGATTTGTGAATTTTCCCTTCAACAGACAATTGCATAACAGGCGCTAAAGACCAGGGGATTAACGCGGTCATCCCCTGGCTAGGAACAAGACGAAAAGGAGGACAAAAAATGTGTGAAAAAACGAAAAAGCTTCGTTTCAAATGGGAGTTTGGAGATGAAATGGTCTCGTTGCATGTCAACCAATATGCTTATGGCGGGCGGCTGCACATCGGTATGATCAATTACGGAGAAGATGGTCCGGAACCCTTTGCAGATATGACGGTCAACCTACCAGCCTATGATCTGGAGGATAACGAAGCATTCATTAACGGAGATATCAGCAAAGACCTGTTAAGGTTTATCAGGGAGAACAAACTGGGAAAAGTGCTGCCTTACACCGTGAAATCCGGATATGGCAGATATGCGGCGGTGGCATTCGATCTGGAAAAGCTGGCGGAATACGATCCTTCAGGGGTTGCATCGTTTAAGGAAAACTGTGGGTTATAAGGAAAACAGCAATGAGAAGAGGCAGGGGACAGCGTGCTGTTCCCCGCAAGTTTGAAAAAGGAAAGGAGGCAGCATGGAAATATTTCATATGAGCGATGTTGTTTCGTTGCTGGGAATCCCGATGCCGCCGTCTGGAAGAAGCTCCTATTATGTGCAGTGCCCATGCTGTGATGAAAGCCCACGGAAAAAGCATTTGAACATCAATTTGAAAAAAGAAGTGTATCGCTGCCCGCGGTGCGGAATATCTGGTGGTATATTTGATCTGTACTCCTTATATACCGGGGTTCCGCGTGACAAAGTGCGAAAAGCTCTGGTGGAGAAACTGGGAATGCCTGATAACCGGCCTAAACCCAAAAAGAGGATACAGCCGCAGGCAAAGCCTGAATGCCCAATAACGGATGTTGATACCCGTCATGCCACATACAGTGCGCTGCTCGATAAGCTGACGCTGGCGGCAGACCATAAAGAGAACCTGCTTGGCAGAGGGTTGATGGAGGATGACATTATTCGGCTTGGATACAGGACAACACCTGTGGTCGGTATGACAGCGATTGCCGGCAAACTTCAGTCCGAAGGGATGTACTTAGCTGGGGTTCCTGGTTTTTACAGGAATGAAAGCGGTACATGGACTTTCATCCATGAAGAACGCGGTATCTTAATTCCAATGAGAGACCAGAAAGGAAGAATTCAAGGGCTTCAGATACGCAGAGATAAGGTGAAAAAGAGAAAATTTCGCTGGGTATCCAGTACAGAGCGGCCGGATGGTTGCCCTGCAGAAGGATGGACACATCTTGCAGGCCCGGTTAGGCCTATGCTGGTGCTGACAGAAGGTCCTATGAAAGCTGACGTGATTCATGCACTGACTGGTCTGACAGTGCTGGCGGTTCCTGGTGTTAATTCTCTGACACAGCTTGAAACAACCCTTAGCGATTTACGTGCAGAAGGGGTTGCAGAGATTAAGACTGCTTTTGATATGGATTTTGCGACCAACTACCATGTACAAAACGGTTACAACAATCTTCTCAGTCTTCTTGGCAATATGGGATTCCGGTTTGGTACTTACCTGTGGGATCCACGCTATAAAGGGCTGGATGACTACATCTGGGAATATTGTTTTCAAAAGAAACGTTAAGAACTGGGGTGGAGCAAAATGCTTCACCCTTTTTCGTGTGCTTTTTTTAATCAAATGCGTATAAAAGTTGTAAATACGCATAGCAAATCGTGTAATGATAAGTATAAGAATGAACTTTGCAGGAGGTATACATATGTTAATCGCAATCGACCATGGCAATTACGCCATAAAGACCACAAACCACTCTTTTATTTCAGGGCTTTCAGAGCATACGGTTAAGCCGCCTATGACGGATGAGATTCTGGAGTATGGAGGAAAATACTGGACCCTGAGCGGACGCCGCCTAAGTTATATGAGAGACAAAACACAGGATGACCGTTATTTCATCCTGACATTATTCGCAATCGCCAAAGAACTGGAGAACAGAGGGCAATATACGCCGGTAGAGCAGATTCAGCTGGCTGTTGGTCTGCCGCCGGAGCATTTTGGGGTTTTAAAAGATAAATTCGCTCGTTATTTCAAAAGAGATGGAATTATCAAATTTGTTTATGGTGATAAGCCATACAGTATTAAGATAGACCGTGTCATGGTGTTCCCGCAGGCATATGCCGCTGTTATTCCCCAGAGTAGTTTGGTTGTCCATACTGTTCGTATGTTTGTCGTTGACATTGGCGGCTATACCACAGATGTGCTGCTCTTGAAGAATGGAAAACCAGATCTGCAGTTTTGCCGAAGTCTGGAAACTGGCATTATTACTATGAACAACGAAATCATACGAAAAGTTGGTGCACTTCATGATATGCGTATCGAAGATGAGCATATTAGTGCAGTTCTCCAGTCCGAGAATACCATTCTGCCGGAGGATGTCAAAGAGACAATTTGTGAAGTAACGAAGTTACATGCACAGGATATTCTGAATCAGCTTAGAGAATTGCAAGTGGATCTGCGTTCCAATCCTGCAGTTTTTATCGGCGGGGGAAGTATTCTTTTAAAACATTTCCTGATGAGCTCGCCTTTGGTAGCAAAGGCAGACTTTGTTGAATCTCCGAATGCGAACGCACTGGGGTATGAAATGCTGGGCAGGAAAACGCTTTCACTTCGTCCGCTTGGATAAGGGACGGAGGGATGTATAATGAAAAAGGATGGAAAATATCGCTTTTCGCTTCAATTTGGCGCAGATTCAGAGGAACAAGTAAAGGCTGGAGAGTTGCTTGAAAGGCTGGGAAACAAAAAAAGTGCAGTTGTTGTTGCAGCCCTTAACGATTATCTTAATTCTAACCCGGATTTGCAGGATACACATTGTAAAATAGAGGTCAAGCTGACGTCTGGCTATAATCGGGATGGAATTGAAGAAATCATACGGCGCATTGTTGAGGAGAGACTTGCAACAGTTCATCAGGACGAATCCTTAATCGCATTTTCAGAGGGAAATGGGACAGATACTCTGGAGGCAGACATTGCACAGATGTTGGATAATCTGGATGTGTTTTCATAAAACTACAGTGCATCCGATAGGATAATGATGGTTATTTAACACACTTAATAATAGAAAAGTCCATGTGAAAAAGTTTGTATTCCACTTATAGTGCGTGTATTGGAATGTTGAGTTCTTCAATTCCATTGCCAGATTGTATAAAATAAAAATGTAAGGAGAATGTAGAACCATGGACTATGTTATTTTAGGTAAGAATATTAGGAAGTACCGACAAATGCGCGGAATGCGCCAGGAAGATTTGGCGGAGCTTTGTGATTGTGGTAACAGTCATATCGGCCAGATTGAAAATGCGAGAGGAATTCCAAGCCTGGATATGATTGTACGTATTGCAAATGCTCTTTCTGTAACGGTAGATCAATTGCTCAGGGAGTATTATACAGAACCTGAGAAGGTCTATTTGCGAGAGATTGCAGAGCGCATCGAGAAGTATCCGGTAAAGCAGCGTGTATACGCTTGCGAAGGTCTGGCTGAATTTTTAAATACCATTGAAAAGTTCAGTCATACGGATGAATGATGAGCATATAACAAAACAGAAAAAGTTTACGCTTTATAGAACGGCTATGCTACATGAAAATGTAGTATGGTCGTTTTTTGTTATCTGAAAATAAGGAGGTGATCCCATATGGATTAAGCCATTGACAACTGTAAAAAGGTAACAAGTTGAAAATTAAGGCACGCCACTACGGCGTGTCTTGACTTTTGCCCTGGTGGTGTGCCCCGTAAGGAGGTACAAATATGAACCATCAGCAAAAGTCTGAACATGACGAGCTACGGGCCAGATTCACAGCATGGCTGGAAACAACAGTTTACCGCGCCAGACTCAAATATTTGGAACGGGAAAAACCCAAGGTAAATATAGTTTCAATTGAGGAATTGCCAGAGAGCGCTTTAGCTGTTTCTGAAAAAGCTGCATATTATGCGAATCCAAAATCCGCTTTTGACTTTGAAGAGGAACGGTTGGCAGAGGCATTTGCAAAATTGCCGATAAAGCGGCAGGAGATACTGACAATGCTGTTTGTGGAAGAGAGAAAACCGGAGGAAATTGCACGGATATTGAACTGTTCTCCGCAGCATGTTTACGACCAGCGCTATCAGGCATTGAAGAAGCTGCGCATAGCATTGACAAAGGACGGTGATAAACTATGAATCACATGGAATTTGAAAAGATGCTTCAGGCGGCAGTTTCCGGCAGTCATGAGGCGTTAGAGCAACTATTTCTACTGTATGCACCATTAATTGATAAGCACAGTAAGGTTGACGGGCAAATAGATGAAGATTTAAGACAGTATATTTTGATACATATTGCGCTCAATATTTCAAAGTTTGTCTTTTAGACGAAGGCGGTCTCAGATTTTTCTGAGACCGTTTTCATTTTTTTTTGAATTCTGTTCGAGATTTGAGAGATGATGAGGCTTTTTATAGGTAAAGGCATCCCCATGCCATGGTACCTTGACAATTTCATAGCTTCCAACTCTACGTTCCCGAACCGAGAAGCGGCTATCCGTTTGTGTGGCGAGCAAAACCAGGAGCACTGATATATGGGCGGCACCCATATAACGCAATGATCCGGCCGGGGATAATGATACTTCTGTAATTCGCAGCCCGACCATAATGCAGGCGGGGAGATGAAATTTCTATGGACCTGACAGCCACAGGCGGAGAAGGGGGCATTTATTTTGATTTTAATAGTAAGGAGGCTGATTATGGGCTATAAAAGGAAAGACGTAGAGCAAACAAAGCAGTATGCAAAAAAGTTTGTGCGCTACAAAGAAGGAGCAGAGAAGTACAGCCTTGGGCTGACAAAGTTTCAAGAACTCGCAAAGGAAGCAAAAGCTGTTTATAAGATTGATGGCATTGCTTTAGTGAATTGCGAAATTTTTGAAAAATTTTTGGAGTCATTCCGAGAGTATTAAAGTAGGTGAGACATTATGGCTTTTTTATATAGAGGGACTTTAAGCACTTGGGGAATTGACTTTCTGTCTTACGATAAGTATAATGAAGACATGTGGAGGTAGCGGTATGACAAAAATGGGTAGACCAAAGGAGGACAATGCAAAGCGTAAGTCCATTACGGTTCGATTATCAGAAAAAACCCATGCTGAGTTGACCAGGTATGCTGCTGAACACAAGATTACAATGACAGAGGTTGCCCTGCGAAGTTTGGAAGAGTATTTGTCCAAGCGAAAGTAAGTGCTGTGAGTCCCTTCTTCATTTTATGAAGGAGGTTACAGACATGGCAAAGACACGAAAAGATGAGCGGGGAAGAGCACTCAGGAAAGGAGAAGTACAGAGGGCATCAGATAAGCGGTATATGTACACCTATACTGATCCGTTGGGCAGGCGTAGGTCCATATATGCGCAGGATTTGGCAACGCTTCGAGAAAAAGAAAAGCAGCTGATGAAGGATCAATTGGATGGACTGGATCTGTATGTTGCAGGGAAAGCATCCATAAATGATACCTATGATCGGTATATCTCTACGAAGTATGATTTGCGGGCGACCACCCGTAGTAATTACGATTATATGTATGATCGTTTTGTCAGACATACATTCGGAAAGAAAAAAATCGCAGACATTAAGTATTCAGATGTACTCCAGTTTTATTGCTATTTACTTAAAGAGGAAGAGTTATCGTTAGGGACACTGGATTCGATTCACACCTTGCTGCATCCGACGTTCCAATTGGCGGTTCGAGATGAAATTATTCGGAAAAATCCGTCAGACGGAATTATGAAGGAAGTTAGCAAGAAGGCGGATAAGTCAAGAGGTGTGAGACATGCTTTAACGATTGAGCAACAGAGAGTATTTCTGGAGTATATATCCAATCATCCGGTGTATTATCATTGGTGGCCGTTGTTTACGGTTTTACTTGGAACTGGATGCCGAATTGGAGAAGCACTTGGTCTCCGCTGGGAAGATCTTGATTTTGATAATCAGATTCTTAGCATCAATCACAGTCTGGTTTATTACCCGGTTGGAAAATCAAGAAAGTCTGTTCTGCGAATATCGAAGCCAAAGACAGATGCAGGTATCAGAACGATTCCGATGCTTGATATTGTATGTGACGCCTTCCACATGGAGCATGAGGAGCAGGAAGAAACGGGATTCAATGAAACCGAGATCGATGGAATGACGGGTTTTGTATTTATCAATCGTTTTGGTTCTGTTTTAAATCCGCAGGCGGTGAATCGTACTATCAAACGGATTATCATCGGGTACAATGCGGAAGAGGTCATCAATGCCAAGCGCGAGCGGAGAGAGCCAATTATTCTTCCAGATTTCTCCTGTCATCACTTGAGGCATACCTTTTGTACAAGACTCTGCGAACATGAAACAAACTTAAAAGTAATTCAGGCAATTATGGGCCATCGGAATATCGAAACTACGATGGATATCTATGCCGAAGCTACAGATCAAAAGAAAAAGGAATCTTTTGAAAACTTATCCAAATTGGACATCTTTTAGGAAGGGTTCTCAGTGTGAGTAAGCTGACAACAAACTTTCTGCGAAGACAACAATTTGACAACGATTTTCTTTTTTCCCTGATGTGATACGAAGCACTGTGAAGAATGGGAAAGTAAAGAAATGAAAGGATTTGAATCGTTATGACGGCATGTAAATTAGTTGGGAAACTTTTCCCGACGATGAAAACGCTCGGCGGAAAAGACCAGTAAAATCAAGGGTTTGCGGACTTAAAGACAGTATGGTACGACAAGAGTACGACAAAATAAACTCTCTTAACGGGTTAAAATAAATGATTTTAAATTAAACTCGTGTCAGTTCAAGTTAATATTTTGTACGATAAGGACATTTTTCTAAAAGAAAATTTTAGGGAAGTGTTCTTTTGTTATGGTCAAAAAACAAAATAAGAAATGGAGGAAATGAACATGAGTAGTACAGCGTTAGGAGCAGAGAAAGCGATTATTTTTATCAGTGATGCACATGAAAAATTCTACTATGAAAAATTGAAAGAGGTCAGGTATCAGGACGTGTACCACAAAGCGCTTGTATATTGTCTTGGTATCAGCGATGACACAAGAAGAAATATCAACAGCATTTATAACTTTAAGACAGGCTGTGTAAAAACGGAGTGCCTGCACGAAGGCTGGCAGACCAGCGGGAGCTTAAAAGTAGTCAGGATGGCGTTTAACCTTTACTGCAATGGTACGCCAAGTGTCTTTGACTATAATGATGCGGAGGGACAGGTGGACGAGTGCAGACGGTACACAGTGGAAGAACTGTTCTGCTGTGCCTATGCGCCTTATTTTTGGCAGGCGGTACAAATTCGTTATCCGGAATATGTAACATATAACCACAAGTTGTACGCCATGCTTGGAGGACGGGATTGATGTTAAAAGTCAGGCTTATGGGAACAAAGAACGATATTAAGTGGTTCGGGAAGATTTTACAGCGTAACCCGAAAATCGAAGTGACGGAGTTTTCCGATATGTTCCCAAATAAAGGGACAAAGAAATATTACAGGACTTATGTGGAAGTCAGGAAAAGCAACGTAAAAGAAAATTAGTAGAAGCAAAGGAGAATTATCATGTGTAAAATAATCGCAATCGCAAACCAGAAAGGCGGTGTGGGCAAGACCACCACCACAAGCAATTTAGGAATCGGGCTGGCAAAACAGGGAAAGAAAGTGCTTCTGATTGATGCGGACGCACAGGGCAGTCTGACCGCAAGTTTAGGCTTTACAGAGCCGGACAGTCTGGAAATCACGCTTGCAACCATTATGGGGAACTTAATCAATGACGGGGAAGTAGAGCCGGGGGAAGGTATCCTCCACCATGAGGAAGGGATAGACTTAATGCCGGGGAACATTGAGCTTTCCGGTCTGGAGGTTTCCCTTGTGAATGTGATGAGCCGGGAAACGGTACTCCGGTCATACATAGAGATTGTCCGGGAGAGTTACGATTATATTTTAATTGATTGTATGCCTTCTCTCGGCATGATTACCATAAACGCCTTTGCCTGCGCCGACAGTATCCTGATACCCGTACAGGCGGCATACCTGCCCGTCAAAGGCTTGCAGCAGCTTATTAAGACGGTGGGAAAGGTAAAGCGGCAGATTAACCCGAAGCTGGAGATTGAAGGGATTCTGCTTACAATGGTGGACAGCCGGACGAACTACGCAAAGGACATCAGCGCCATGCTGAAGGAAGCCTATGGAAGCCGGGTGAGGATATTTGCCAATGTCATTCCCATTTCCGTCCGGGCGGCGGAGATTTCAGCGGAGGGCGTCAGCATCTACAAGCATGATCCAAAAGGGAAAGTGGCGTCAGCTTACGATTCTCTGACAAAGGAGGTGCTTGCAGATGGGCAGTAACGCAAAACCAAGAAGCGCATCAAAGGTTGCTCTGGAAAGTTTTGATGATTTGTTCGGTGGAAATACCGCACAGGAAAATGGGATAGAGCAGATTATCAATGCGCCACTGGCAGAGCTTTACACGTTCAAAGACCACCCGTTCCGGGTGGAGGACGATGAGAAGATGGAGGAAACAACCGAGAGTATCCGCCAGTATGGGGTGCTTGTGCCGGGGATTGCAAGACCGAGGGCGGGTGGAGGCTATGAAATCATAGCCGGACACCGCCGCAAACGTGGCTCGGAGCTTGCCGGAAAGACGGAGATGCCTGTGGTTGTCCGCAACTACACCGATGATGAAGCTACGATAATCATGGTGGATTCCAATATCCAGAGGGAAGATATTTTACCGAGTGAGAAGGCGAGAGCCTACAAGATGAAATATGAAGCCATGAAGCATCAGGGGAAGAAGTCAGGCAGAAACACACTGGATGAGGTCGGGGAAGCTGCCGGGGAAAACGCTAAAAAGGTACAGCGGTATATCTGGCTTTCCCGTTTGACTGATGAACTCCTTGCTATGGTGGACGGTAAAAAGCTCGGTTTCTCACAGGGCGTTGACATTTCCTTTCTGGCGGAGGAAGCGCAGCAGTGGGTGCAGGCAGTCATAGAGGAAAAAGGCTGTAACGTCAGCATGGTGCAGTCGGCAAAAATAAAAGAGTATGGCAAGACCGGGGAGCTTACCCTTGCAATGGTGCGCCTGATACTGACGGAGGAAAAGCCAAAGGAACGGAAGGTAACACTGAAAGCGGACAAGATCAGCGAATATTTTGCGGAGGACTGCAGCAGTGAGGAAATAGAGGGCATCATCATTCAGCTATTGGATGAATGGAAGAAAAGACAATAGAGGGGAGGTGCATCAGCGTGGATGGCACAATAAAATTTGACTATTATTATGGCATCGAAGCGGAACAGTTTTCTTTTTACCGGGTTCCGAGGCTGCTGATAAAAGACGCAAGGTTTAAAGAGTTGTCCAGCGATGCAAAGCTCCTTTATGGTCTGATGCTTGACAGGCTGGCATTGTCAATCAAGAATGGCTGGCTTGACGAGGAAAACAGGGTGTATATCCATTACACCCTGGATAACATAATGGAGGATTTGGGATGCGCAAGGGAGAAATGTGCCAAAGTGATTGCGGAGCTTGACAGCAAAAAGGGAATCGGTCTGATTGAGAAGAAAAGGAGGGGACTGGGCAAGCCGGACATCATCTATGTGAAGAATTTTGCGACACTGGATACCGGGAAAGAACCGGGCGGAGAGCTGGAAAACCCTGATAATGCTGACAATTCCGCAGAAGTTCGGAAACCGAACTTCAAGAGGTTCGATAATCAAACTTCAAGAAGTTCGGAAATCGAACTTCAAGAGATTCGGAAACCGAACTTGCAGGAGTTCGGAAACCAAACTTCAAGAAATTCGGAAACCGAACTTGCGGAAGTTCGGGAATCGAACCCTAATTATAACAATACTAATTATACTGATCTGAGTTATACCAATCCTATCAATCAATCAGATAGTAAAGCAGAAAAACAGGAACCAGGCAAGCCGGACAATGGTATGATTGATGTGATGGATGAAGCCAGCGCCTACATGGAAATCATTAAGAAAAATATTGAGTATGAGCATCACATGAAATATGGCGATTGGAGTGAAAAAGGTCTGTATGAGGAACTGTATGAGGTGATATGCGAGATTGTGTGTGTAAAGCGCAGGACGGTAAAGGTGAATGGGGAGGATTACCCTTATGAGCTTGTAAAGTCTAAGTTTTTAAAGCTGGACAGTTCCCATTTGGAGTATGTCATTGGGTGTATGAAGGAAACCACAACAAAAATAGCCAACATCAGGGCATACATGGTGACTGCCCTCTATAATGCCCCCAATACCATGAACCATTATTACCAGCAGTTAGTTCAGCATGATATGTATGGCGGCGGTTGGGAAGAAAAAGGACTGTTCCAGTCCAAAGCGGAAGGAGATGGATAAATGGAATCCATGCGGGATATTGACCGGGCAATGGAACGGGAGATCGCAAAGGGGAGCTGCCCGTTAAAGTTTGTGGGGATAGAGTTTGGCGATTCCCCCTATCAGGAGATTGCGTCAAAAGAAAAGCTGCTGGAGGTATTGTCCTATCTGCTGCGGACAGGCGATTATGGGAAATTTGCCGTAAATGGGACGGGGAGCAATGTTTATATGAACATCAGGGGCAGGAAGCCGGATTTTCAGCGAACTTATTCCATATTTGACCGGAACTGCATTTTTTCCGCAATCAGTCATTACAGAAAGAAAATAAAGCCGGATTTTGACGGGCATACTTATCTGGAAACAGTGCAGTGTTTCTTTAAGCTGCCGGACGGGGAACAGGAGAAATACAGGGTGACATATTACGGGCAGGAAACCTTTGTTTTCCCCATGTCGGATAAATATATCCTCGGACTTTATACGCACTGTATCTCGGCAAGGCGGGCGGCATCGGCAGGCATGGATATTCCCGGCACAGGCTTTTCAGAAAAAGAACAGGGCATTGTCAGCCTTGCGGGTGTGCGTGACGTGCTGTTCCAGTGCCTTTTGTTTGACACTGTAAAATATGGGGAAGGCGTGTTATGCGCTGACCTTTGCACAATCTACTGTTTAAAATAGAATCAATAGCTTTTGGACTTTTTGTCCAGAAGTGAGTTAGGAGGTGCGCTATGGCGGAAAAATATATTACGGAAGAACAGCGGGCAAAATGCCGGAAAGTGGCGGATGCGTTTGTGGAACTGTATGAGTTGACCGATGTGATGGTGGCGGATGCCGGGAGGTTCGGATTTGTCCGTCTGCAATGGTTCAGTGAGGGAGAAGGCTTTGATTCGGCAATGGCATTTTCAGACAGTGAGGAACTGTTTGAGGAACTCTGGCGGATATGGTATGAACATGAGGTCTTAACGCCTGTTTTGGGTACGCCGCTTGCGGAGCTTGACTATGACGAGATATTCAGGTCGCTTTCCAAAGACAGGCAGGAGGAAATACTGGAGAAAAAGAAATATTTTGTAGCCCTGTGCAAAGACGCTTTCGGTTAAGGCGGCAGATATTTTTTACAATTCCGGGGCGTTTTCTGTTAAAATAGACCGTATCAGGATAAAGGAGTGGTGCGTTTGGGAAACAGGAAGCGGAGGGCGGACAGGACATATAAGGACTTAAAGCAGAAACAGAAAGCAGGAATAGCAGACAGTATGTTCCAAAAGACCTGTGATTATTACAGGGAGCATGGCAGGATGCCGGAAGGAGAGGACTGTGAAAAAATTGCGGGACAGATTTACCAGAGGGTAAAGGGGATAGCGGAAAAGGCTTCCTTTGATGAAATATGCAGCCTGTATCTTTACCGATTGCCACGTTATGAAACAAGGATAGCGGAGAATGGGCTTCCCGAAAAGAAGGAAAAGAAGCAGGATGCCGACAAGCCGAAAGTAAAGCAGAAGGGCAGGAGCAAAAAGGTATGCCCGAACTGCGGAAGGAAGATGAAACCGCAGTTTATCGGCTTGCAGCATTGTAAATGCGGCATGAGCTGGAAAAAGGATATAGGATATTTTGAGCGTACCGGGGATATGGTTTTCGCTCTGGAACGGAGGAAAGTAGGGAAAAAGACAAAGCAGTGTCCGGTGATCCGGTACAGATAATTAAATATCAGAAACAGCGTGAGGGCAGTTATAGACCGTAAACAGCGGTTTGTAACTGCCCTTTTTGCGTTTCAATAACTTTTGGACTTTTTGTCCAGAAGCAGAATGGAGGATGTAATGAAAAAAAGAGAGTTCCAGAAAAAAGCAACAGCGGAGCTATTGAAAAGGCTGGCGGCGGTCTGTGCGGAGTTGGGGGAGAATCCCAATATCACAATATCGTCAAAGTTCCACAGTTCCTATTTCAAGCTGCGGAATGACTATAACCTGATGCAGATTTCCGTCAAGCAGACCGGGGAGCTTAGTTACCAGCTTACGGATATGCTTGGCAGCACTGGCGGGAAACAGATTTATTATGAATATCGTGAGAGTGATGATTTTACACGCATCATAGAAAAGTTTTGCGGCGATTTTGCAAGATTTTATAAGGATTTTCTGTTATCTGGCACACTGCATGACTTCTGTGACATAAAGCTGTCATATGGGGAGGATGCAGGCGCAGGACTGGAAGAATACGAATCCTGTATCCGTTCCGGGTGCTTATAGGATAAAAAACAGCTTTTGGACTTTTTGTCCAGAAGTGGGAAGGAGAGTTTATGAAATATTTAATCCACAGGCTGTACGTCCCACCCTGACGGGCGTACAGCAATAAAAAAAGAAGGAGGAAAACCATGCAGGAGGAAGTGACACAGAAAACCATTGCCCTTGTGTTTAAATCTTCCCGGCTGACTGCCGACGTGCTGAAAAAGGCTATGAAGATGTATCTGGAACACCGGAAACAGGGAAAGCAGATACCGCATGGGAAAATATCAGTGAAAGAGCTGGTCGGTCAGGGTATGGGCGCTTCGAGCATTGAGGTGACGGATAACAACATCAAGTCCTTTGAGAGAGTGGCAAAGAAGTATAACGTGCAGTTCGCTGTGAAGAAGGATAAGACGGAAAAGCCGCCGAAGCACATCGTATTATTCAAGGGCAAAGATGCCGACGTAATAACGCAGGCATTTAAGGAGTTTGTAAAAGTTAATGAGAAAAAGCATAACCGCATCTCTGTAAAGGAGAAGCTGGCGGAGTTCCGGGAGCAGTTAGGCAAGGGCAAGAACCGGGAGAGGGCAAGGGAACACTTAAAGGACAGGGGGCAGTCATTATGAGTAAAATCGTAGAGGGCATTGCCAAAGACTTAAAATCAATCCCCGAAAAGCTAAAGGCAAAGACGGGGAATATTGACAAAAAGAAACTTATCCTTATGAACCTCCCCTATGCGCTTGCCGGGTATTTCTGTGACAAAATAGCGTGGCTGTGGCGGGTATCGCCGGGGCAGGACGCTTCCGCAAAGATGATGGCGGTCATGGCGGGGATGGAGGATTTATTTTCCAATCCGTTACCGAGTTTTCACCCAAAGGATTTGCTGATAGGGGCAGGCTGCGGCATTGCGCTCCGCCTTATAGTGTATTTCAAAGCCAAGAACGCCAAGAAGTTCCGGCATGGCATGGAGTACGGTTCTGCAAGGTGAGGTGCATAATCTTAACTGTAAGCAACACCTATATTGACGCAGGAGGGTATGCACATGAATGATTACAGCAAAATCACAGCCCTTTACTCCCGCTTATCCGTGGGGGACGAGGACAGGGACGGCGGCG
>CAJTIR010000051.1 GCA_910576385.1 Lachnospiraceae bacterium | reverse complement strand
TTAACAAAGATAAGGTTACGTGCTCGAGGCACACTTATTTGTGCTTGAAAAAGCATTCTACACATATAAAAATACGGTCATCCGATAATTCGGACAGCCCACTCACCTCCCCGTGATTTGTAGTGTACTGAATATCCCTATGGAAACTATTATAAAAAGAAAGCTGCAACAAGCCAACGTTTTTCATGACGTTTTGTGCCTTGAGCAGCGCGAAAGGAATGGATATAAAAATGAAAACGAAATTCATGTGCATTATGCTTATACTTGCTTTTGCTCTTAATCTGTCAGCTTGTGGTAACAGTCAGGAAAATGTGAATAGTTCTGAAAACGGAAGCTCCATAGATGCGCCACAATCCGAAGAAGATAACACATCGGAAAAAACAGGAAGCGAAAGCAGCGACAAAAATAAGTCCAACCCACAGAATAGTGATACAGATAAAAATACTATGGATGCTGGCACAGTGAATGGCTCGGCTTTCTCTGGAAAGGTCAGCGGCTGTTATTACGCTGATGGCAATCGGATTATTGTTGCAGCAGATAAGCTCTATCTTTATGATACTGGGAAAAGCGAGACTATAGCAAGTGCGGATATTTTTTTGAATGAGTTATGTGTGCAGCCTTATTCGGACGGGTATTTCATTGTCGGTGAAGAAAATAGCGGCGGCAGCACGGACTCATTTGCAACGGCACAAAGCAGTAATGGAATAAAAGGATACCTATTAAATAAGGATTTTGTTGTTAAGAATACAATTTCCTTTCGTGGGCTGCTAAATGATGATTCTGTCCTCCAAATGGCGAGTGTCGCCATTTCACAGGACGGAAAACAAATCGCTTTCGGCGGATTACAAGGACTTTATCTCTATGATACTTCTTCCCAAAAGGTACATGCCATTCTGAACTATTCCGAAAATGGCAGGGCAAATAATATGGAGATTGTAACGATAGATAGTCTTACATTTACAGGAGATAAAACTTTAACTTATGTAGGCATGGGAATAAGCTCTAATGGCGGGGATGGAGTCTCTGTTTATGGAACAGTATCTACAGACAATGCAAATCTTAGTATCACCCAAAAAGCCGATTATGAAGTGGATGTTGAAGAAGTACAAAAGGGCGGGAACTTACTTGTCATGCCCCAGAGCTTTAACAAAAATAATGGAACGCTGCTAATGCTTGATACTGCATCTAGCACAGAAAAAAAGATTACATTCTCAGGCAGCAGCGAAGGAAAAGACGGGGTTTTCTGCTCTGAGCAAGGTAAATATGTTGCTACTTCCATTTTGGGAGAAGCCAGCGTAACAATAAATATTTATGATACAGCATCGGGAAAGGTTATCCATACTGAAACAGTCAAGGATAACAACAGTACTTATTTCCAGCGTGTCCCGCAGATTTTAATTTTGGATGAATCAGGCACCTGTATCGTTGTGCTTGGGCGAGGTATTAGTGAAGTAAGCACCTTGATAACAACATTTGGCTTTAAGGGGTAATTATCTATGAAAGTATCATTTCAGAATATTTCAAAACAGTATAAAGGTAAATATGCCTTAAAGAATTTTACCACTGAACTCTCGGAGGGTGTCTATGGACTTTTAGGGGCTAACGGTGCAGGAAAAACAACGCTGATAAATATATTTGTCGGCATTTTGGGCAGCGATAATGGAACTGTTTTGATAGACGGTCAAGATGCAAAAAAAATGGGCAAAGACTTTTTATCAAAAATCGGATATATGCCGCAATACCCTATCTTCTATCGGGATTTTACGGTAATGGATTTCCTGTTATATATGTGTGCGTTAAAAGGAATCCCTGCGGAACAAGGAAAAGAACGGGCTTTTGAGCTTCTGGGCATTGTCAACCTTTTAGATGCGAAAGATAAAAAGATTGGCGCACTTTCTGGTGGTATGCGGCAGAGAGTCGGCATTGTCCAGGCAATGTTAGGCGACCCTAAAATCCTTATTTTAGACGAGCCTACAGCAGGACTTGACCCAAGTGAACGCATCCGCTTTCGCAATTTGATTTCACAGTTTGCACAGGGACGGACGATTTTGCTGGCTACCCATATCGTTTCTGATGTCGAGTGTATTGCAAAAGAGATTATTATTCTCAAAGAAGGCACTTTGATTACGCAAGGAACTACCGACGTATTAGAACAGAGTATCTATGGTAAAGTGTGGGAAGTGACAACAAACGCCAAAGAGGCTGCCTGCCTTAGCAACGAATATTATGTCAGTAATATGAAGCAGCAGGGCGAAAATTTTTCAGTAAGGATTGTAAGCGATAGTTCGCCCGCAACAAACGCAGTAAAAGATTCCCCTAACTTGGAAGATGTATTTCTATACTATTTTGGAGAGAAAAAATGACACGCTTAATCAGATATGAATTTTACAAATTGTTTTGCAAGCGGTCAATACTTGTTGTACTTATTCTGTTCAGCGTAATAAACCTGTTCAAAATAAATAATGAATTTCATTCCTATTCCTACTTGGCAGACGGGAATGACAGCCGCAGTTGGAACAGCGTGTATTGGCAGCTCTATGAAAAATATTGTGGAGAGATAACTACCGATAAAATCAATAATCTTCTTGACTTATATCAGCCGTTAGCAGATGCTACGGCTGATATGACGGCAAGCACAAACACAGATGATCCGAATACGATGACGGGAAATATATATAGTGACGAAAACATCTTAGAAAAATACTATGTACAGCCTATGGAATATTTCTATAATTATCGGACTTATGCTTCGGAAGCGGCAAAAAAGGCAAAAGAAAATGCTGCATTTTACAAGGAACAAGGACTTAACTTTGAAGTGCGTAAAAACAGTGTAATTTACAATCTTTATTCTGGACGGAATATACCAGCTTTTGCCTATCAGGAAATGTATAACTATTATTTGAACTATGATTTTTCAAATATATTGGTTTTGTTACTTTGTTTATATGGGATTATCAGCACTTTCGTCTATGAAAAGGAAACGCAGATGGATATGCTGTTACTGACGAACCCTAATGGCAGTAAAAAAACCGTATTAGCTAAAATTGTTGCAGTTACTTTATTTGTAATAAGTGTTGTAATATGGTTTTCCGTACTGGATTATCTTGGTTTTTCCTTTTCATTTGGAACAATGGAGGGATATAATCTTCCTTTGTATGCCATCAGCAATTTCAGTACGGCTGCGGTAAACTGCAATTTGTGGCAATATGTAGTTCTATCCGCAATTACAAAAGCAATCGGCATATGGACTATGAGTATGGTATTCCTATTGATTTCTATGTTTTGGCGTAACGCTCTTATCCCATTTGTGGCTGACTTTGGAGCAGCCTTATGTTTGATTATTACAGGTGCGTCACAGAGTTATTCAAGCAATATTTGGCTAAAGATAATAAACCCATACTCGCTGCTCACTAACCGCATTCTGTTCGGTAAGACTGAATTTATCGGTTTTGCGGGCTATCCAATACAAAGTTTTTTGGCAGCTATTATTTTTGCCGTAATAGTGGGAATAGCTGTAATAACGGTAATGGTTATACTTTCTAAGAAGAATTGTCATTGCCGGGACAGGAGGATAAAATGTCTGGATTCATGTACGAAATAAAAAAGATAATGATCCACCAAAAAGGGCTTTGCTATATCGTCCTTGTTCTATTACTTGGCACCATTTGGCTCGTTGCATCAGACAATCCTTATAATAGTGCAATGGAACAGTACAAAAGTGAATATGAATGGTATCTTGAAAAGGTAAATGGATACTGCAGCGATGAATCCTCTCTCTATCTGGAACAGGAGGCAGAGAGAATTGCAGAAGCCAAGGGGAAGAAAAGCTATCTTTTGGAAAGCTACTATGATGGCAAAATCAGTGAAAGTGAATATAAAAGAGAGAGCCAAGAAATCGAAAATGTTCTGGAACATCAAAATGGATTTGAGGTCATATATCAGCAATATCTCTACATCTGCGAAAATGCCAAAAACCGTTATTTTCTTCAAACAAACGGATGGACGGGGCTTCTTGGCGGAGGTACGCTTAATTTTGTCCTGTTCCTTGGCATTTTGCTGATTGTTACGCCCGTATTCTGTTCCGAGTATAGCTGCCAGATGGACGCTTTGATTTTGACCTCAAAAGAGGGGAGGAAAAGTTCTTTGCATAAGCTGCTCATTGTTATTTCGGGCGTCCTCTTGATGTGCGTAAGCATATCGCTCATTGAATACGGATTTTACAGCCTCAAATATGGACTGCCTAATGGAAATTATCCCATCCAAAGCCTTAGTTACTTTGCAGGCAGCAACAAAAGCATAACTTTATTCGAGGGATATGTTTATATAGGATTGCTCCGTCTTTTTGGCAGCGTGTTTTTAGCAATACTTCTTATGTTTATTTCTGTTTTGGCGAAAAAATATGCGGTGACCCTGCTTGCAGGTGCAGTATCGGTCATTATTCCCTATGTAGGTCTATCCAAAACAATTATTTACCGTCTGCCGTTGCCTTTGCCATTTCTGCTCGGAACAGACTTTTTTGCAGGAGATATTGTTTCAAGCGATGCTTTTACAGGTGATGAGAAAATTGTTTTTGCAGAGATTCATACTATTACACTGCTGATTTTGTTTTCAGTATCCGTATTCTTATGTATTTTGGCTGCCGCGTGGATTTTACGGAGCAATTCTAACAAATGGCAAATGAAAACAAGGAAAATGCGAAATGTACCGACTCTTGCTATCATACTTAGTTTCGTATTGACAATGACAGGATGTTCAGATAACAGAAAAAGCCAGAATTTTATTTATAATTCATCGGCGGAATATGATTGTATGGGCTATGAAATAACACAGGACGCAGAAACTTTTGACTATTATCTTAAAAATGCTTCCACGGGAGAAATGCTTCATTTAGTACGCTCACCTATGTTTGGGGCGTTTTCTGATGAAGAAAAGGTATGTGCGTTTTGTGTATGTTCACCATATCTCTATTATACGACATCGGTTACGGAAAGCTATGTGAACCGTATCGGAAACTATAACAGCAGTATAACAAAAGTGTCGGTAGTAGAACTTAATTTAGATACCTTTGAGGAAAAAATCGTTTTTGAACAGATTACAAATTCTGGTCGTTCCCTCTTTGGCATTGATTATGAGACGGGTGATAAATGGAAGTTTTTAGAGTTCCATCATGATTTTTTCATAAATAATGACAGCATATTTTTCATTGGCAATGATGGTATAACAGAAGTAAACCGTTTCACGAAAGGCATTACAAAATTTGACATCCCTACAAGTGGAAATATCTCATTCGATGGAGAAAACATTTTTTACAAAAACGAGCAATCGGTTTTAACAAGGTATCATGTTCTAAGCGGCGAAACTTTTACTTATGAAAAAGTAGTTGCGTATGATTTCTGCATGGATGAGCAGTCGATTTATTATATATCCAGAACAGACGGAAATCGTGTATATTCCTGCAACAAGGATGGGAACAACAAAAGATTGATTAGCGATACGCCCGCAATGTCGGTTACTTGTGATGCTGGCAGCATTTATATATTAGCAAAAGAAAGCGGGGAGAACATCGTTTTATCAAAAAGTCGTTGAATAACGCCTAATTCTTGACCAGTTTTTGACTTTCCTATGAAACAATATATTTTGGAAAAAGGAATGGGGAACAAATGCGGTAATGGATAAAAAACAACACAGAAAGAGAAAAAAGGTCAAACAGCTTGTGATAGCTTATCTGCTCAGGGCAGTCGTTATACTGATACCAGTAACAATGATAATACTTATGGTTTGCGGCTGTCTTTACATATACGAAAAGTTTACAAAGGAAGATGAAAAAACAGATATATGCACAGATATATATACCAATACAGATACAGATACGAACGCTGGCAATGGCACTGCTCCTATTACTTCAACAGCTGACTGCGTTTCAAAGTTTTGCGTCATCATAGATGCAGGACATGGCGGAAGTGACGGTGGGACTGTCAGTGGAAAGATTATAGAAAAGGATATTAACCTTTCGGTTGCATTGAAGTTAAAAACGATTCTGGAGGATAACAATATTGAAGTTATTCTGACCAGAAACTCCGATGAGAAGATGAGCCTTGCACAGCGGACTTCTGCTGCAAACGGCTCCAATGCAGATTTTTTTATCAGCCTTCATTGCAACTATTATGAAGATGATGCGCAGATAGCAGGTTTGGAATGTTATTACAATAGTCCAGACGCAACGGAAAGCAAAGCATATGCAGAAAGCATAATCCATGCAGTTTCGCTAAGCAATGACATAAAAACGAGGGATGCAAAAACCGAAAACTATTATGTTTTGCGAAATACTCAAATACCTGCTGTTTTGGTGGAAATGGGATTTCTTTCAAATTATTCTGAGAGTCAAAAGCTGTTAAGTGACGACTATCAGGAAATCTTGGCACAGAGAATGGCAGAGGGAATTTTTAACAAGATAAAGGGAGATGAAAACTCATGAAGAATCATTCAAAAGGCAATAACAATAAAAACGAGATAGAACTGTTATTGAGAAAAGCGCTTAGAATAAAACAAAAACCCAGCCAAGAATTAAATGACTCTATTATTCGTCAATACGAAAAAAATATTGAGCAAAGAAAAATTAATGTTAAAAGGCTTTAGCAGCTCCCTCCTACTATCGGAAGTGCAAGCAAAAAGTTTTGATTAAGCCAAAAAATATACAAGTACCAGTCATCAAAGAGCCAGACACTTTAGATGCAGAGCCAATGAACGTGTGAGCAATCATAATTTGTTTTTTACATAACAAACTCATCTCCACCAAATTAAAAAAACGACGATTTGAATGGTGTTTCGTAAGGAAGTTTCCCTAAAGACCGAAATATTGTGATATGCTGCTATGTAGACAGTGTAGCCTTGCGGCTACGCTGTTTTACTGCTCTGGCTGGCTGTTCTGTTCCGCATATGCTCTTGGAACAGTTCTTCCATTTCTTCGGGCATCGGCTCTCTGACAATGCCGACGCTGTTGTAGTAAATATCTAAACTCTGGTAACGCTGACCGTCAAAATATTCTGGCTTGGACACGACAATCTTCTCAATAAACTCGTGTACGGTTTCGGGGGTTAATTCCGTAAGCTGTGTGACGCATTTTACTCTGTCGATAAAACGCTGAAGGCTGTCACTCTTGTCTGTTTCGGTTTCAAGGTACTGTTCCATATTGGGGATGGATTCTTTTAACTGTTTCTGCTCATCCTCAAATGCCATTGACATGGTGGCGAAGCGCCCATCAGAGATTTTCCCGCTTACATTGTCCTCATAAATCTTCTGGATAAGGCTGTCAATCTCTTTCACCCGCTTTTTTGACTGTGCAAGATCCCTGCGCTTTTCGGATAATTCTTTCCTCTTTTCCTCTCCGAAAGCCGCCATCTGATTTCTGGCAAAATCTTTTTCAAAACACTGAACGTACCAGAACACACGCTGCATACTGTCCAATACTGCCTTTGCCACTACTTTTTCTCGGATATAGTGGGCAGAGCATACATCAGAGTTTTTGCGGTAGGAAGAACAGAAGAAATAAGCCTGTTCCCTCTTGTAATTATTCACCGTGCTGTAATAGAGTTTCTCCCCGCAGTCGGCGCAATAGAGCAGACCAGAAAACATGCTGATAATCCCGCTCCTTGTCGGTCTGCGGCGGTGTTCCCGAAGCTCCTGCACGAGCAGGAAGGTTTCTTCGTCAATGATTGCGGGATGGGTGTTTTTAAATATCTGCCATTCCTCCTGCGAAAGTTCCAGCCGCTTCTTGCTTTTAAATGATTTATACATGGTGCGGAAATTGACGGTGTCCCCGATATATTCCTGTCGGGAGAGGATGCGTACCACGCTGGCTGCTGACCAGTGGCAGGGGGTGGCGGGCGGTTTTCGGTATGCCATTCCAATGCTGTTCCAGTAAACCGTCTTACCCTCCACTCATCAGCTCAGCGGCTGTGCGTCTGGCTCTTTGATGACTGTTAATTGTAAATCCTTTACTACAATTAATGTTTCCTGTTTGCATTTCGGACAGTAGAGAGGATAGTTTTTCAAAACTGTATCCTCTCTAATTTTGTCACGGGTCTTATTTCCACAAATGAGACATAACAACCAGTTACTTATTTTTTTCATTTCCATCATTCCAATTTTCAACTCGCTTTCAATATATTTTACTTAATAAATTTATCAAAGAATTTATATGCAGCAACACATAAGCCGATAGGCAGACCAAAGAGGAGACCACCGATACATATCCCAATAATCAGATGAAGCGTTGAATAATCATCTGATAACATATAAAATCTTAGTCCCCATACAGAATTAATCAGAAATAAAAAGCCTGTTATTAGTCCATGAGAAACCTTTTTATCCTTGATTGTGTAAAAGAAATGGTCTCCAAAATTGATAAGTCCCCATATCAATATAGCCACACCAAAACAAATCATATTTTTGTTGAATATATAAATGAATACTGCCAACAGCAGCATAGGATAATAGATAAAAATATTATTTGCCATCCAATGTCCATGTGTCATATGATAGGGCAGCCATTTATGTTCATACATCCATTTAGGGAAATCTCCAACTGCTTCCTCAAATAAATGAAATGGTATGTAGATAATAAGGTTTAATAAGATAAAGCTAATCATGTTTTTCATCCTCCCCGTTAATTTTCTGTTCAAAAATCTTTTCCCATTTTTCTAATGTTTCTAAAAGCATATATTGTTGTTCCAATATCATTTGTCCTAATAAAGTCATTTCCTTTTGCATTGACATTTGTTCTTGTATTTGTTTTTTGGTTTTACAAATGCTGTTCTTTATATTGTTCATACATTCTTTGAAATCTGTATCATCAAGTAATGACATATTTACAATAACGGCGTTGAAATCTAAAAATATTCTGGTTTCACCTGCTGAAAATTCAGACATCAATTCAAGAAACTTTGTTTTCCCACTTGATGTGAGTGTATATACTGTTTTTTCGGGCATATTTCCATTCTTCTTTGTTTCACTAAGGACAAATCCTTTTTTTTCATATTGGATAACTTTTTTATATACTGTAAAAGAACCTATTTTTACCCATCTGGCTAAATGCCTGTCCTCAATTTGTTTTTGTAATTCGTATGCACTTTTGGGGCTTTGATAGAGTGAGCCTAAAATTATTAAATCAATAGTTGACATATATTTTCTCCTTTCAATACTGCATAATACAGTATTGTATTATGCAGTATTGAAAAATAAATGTCAAGATTCGTTATCTACCATAAAAGGGATTTGCATTAAAATCTATATAAAACAAAGCAGAACCAACAACTGTGATTTCTCACAAATTCATCGGCTCTGCATCTAAAGTGTCTGGCTCTGTGATGGTTGTTATCTGCAAATTCTTTACTTTAATCAATGTTTCCTGCTTGCACTTTGGGCAGTAGAGGGGATAGTTTTTTAAAACTGTATCTTCTCTAATTCTGTCACGGGTCTTATTCCCGCAAACAGGGCAGCGTATCCATTTCGTTTTTTCGTTCATATCTTACAGTCCTCCTTTGAGCGCATTTTCAACAGCCTTTTTTATGACAGTGCTTGAATTCGTTGCGCCAGAGACTGCATCAACATCTATTTTCTGTTCCTCAATTATTTTCTCTATAACTTTTTCTGCGGCTTTTCCACGTTCATGCCTATGCTCCAAAATATTAATACTTACAATTTCCCCATCTTCTACAGTTACTTCCACTTTGGCATATATAAAATTCACATCATATTCTCCGATATAAATTCCATCGGAAACATCAGCAATATCTATTTCATCAAATGTAGTTTCCCCTATGGCTCGTTTATAATCAGCAACGTTCTTTAAGTAAACCGCTCCACAAATTAGACAAATAAGTAAAAAAAGTAAAATGATAACTGAAATTATTTTCTTTTTAGATATTCTCATTTCAAACACCTCTCAATCTTTCTGACTATGTGCTTTGGAAGCTCCTTTTTAGAAGATGCACCTGCATAAACCACTTTGCCTATTGGTTTCATGCCTGCAGTCTTAAAAAATTCGTCCATATTCCGTATTGCCCCCCTGCTTTGTCCAAATATCCATGAAAATGGGAAAGGAGTGTTGCAGGAAGTCAAAACCATATATTTTTTCCCTTTCAGACGTGGTTTGGGGAAAGTACTTGTTTCTTCCATAGCTGTTCCTAATAATCGGTCAAATAAGTTTTTAACAGGGGCAGGGACATTCGCCCAATAAACAGGAGCCGCAAGAAAGACTATTTTACATTCACGCAAAAGGCTGGCGATTTCCTGTATATCATCTTTTTGCGGACAGACTTTCGTGTCTATACAGTTACGGCACCCTATGCAGAATGAGAGATTTTTTTCATACAGATTTATTTTAGTCACCATATAGCCTTTCTCCTCTGCTCTGCGGATTGCAATATCCATCATAGATGCCGTCTTTCCGTTTCTATGAGGGCTGCCTAAAATTGCAAGCACTAATTTCTTATTCGTGGTCATTTCACTCACTCCTTTTCAATCGAATGGTATAACATATCAAAACCATACTCTAAAAACTGAATTTTAGATAAGTTTATTGTTTTTTCAATGTATTCTTCTTTATTTGCCGCCAACTGGATAAGTCCTGACAACATACCCCAAAACTGAAAGATAGCAGGCATAATTTTTATGTCATCACGCAAATCGCCTTTTTTCATGCCGCTTACTAAAAAATCCTTTATTTTTTCATTTATTTCCTCTCCGACTTGATAGGTTTCCTTTTCTTCGGGCAAATAATCTTGGCTTTCAAAATCAATGTTAATTTTATCTAACACCATTCTAAAATAAAAAGGAAATTCTTCTTGGTATAGGACTAACCCCCGGCAAATCATATCATACCTTGCCTTTGTTTCCTCCTGCTGCTCCAATGCAGAAGTTATATAACTGTAAAGCCTTTTCATGCTGTCTAACACTAAAAAACCGATAATTTCCTCTTTGTTCTCAAAGTACACATATAATGTTGCTTTGCTATATCCCGCCGCTTTTGCTATATCATTCATGGAAGTTGCCGTAATCCCTTTCTCCATAAACAATGCCGAAGCGGCAGCGGCAATATTTTCTCTATGTACGCTTTTGGGTTCTTTTTTTCTGCGTGCCATTCTGTATATCTCCTTTCAATAATTAAACCACCGGTTTAATTATATTCCGTTGTCATGATTATGTCAATCTGCTTCGCCTTATATTCATAAATAGTTTTCAGTTATATTCACAAAACTCTCCCGAAAAAAACAGCAGAGATTTCTCTCTGCTGCCTTGCTGCTTAAGCATATATAATTTCCTCGTTCACAATCTCCCTCGCACAAGCCCTTATGTTATTAAGGCGTTGTACCCATTCTAAGGAATTTTCTTCCTTTAGGCGTTCTGTTATGCCCTGTGCCTGTTTCATGCCCTCTATGAGCCTGTGGGAGCGTTCCTGTGTCTGCCAGTCGCTGTCAACAAGGTAGGCATTCAGTTTACCACTTGTGAGAAGATTGGTATATGTAACTTTGCGGTACTGTTTCAGATAGTCCAGATGCCGCCGCCCTTGGTGGGCGATATTGCTATGCCCGAAAGACTTAACAGACACTCTCCAGACCTGTTTTAAAGTTTAGAGATTTTAATGTCCTTTTTCAGGTAGTAATCTATCTGCTCATACAATGCAGAGTTAATCTATACATAACATATCGGGGAATGGCAGGAAGCCAGTTGAAAAAGTCCCTGCCTGTACAAGTTGATACAAGCAATCTTTTTTGAAGAACTTTCCAAGAGGGAAGTTGGATTGCGAATAGGAGTGACACAGAGCATTGTCAATAAACGAAAATCCAAAATCCTTGCTATTGACAAAGCAGAAAAATAACAATATATTTATAAGAGAAGAGTATTGTCAAGTAAATTTTTTTGTCAAATTATACAATAAAAATACATGGATAGATATTGAGATTTGCCTGTTAGTTTGCTTAGAACTTCAAAATGCTATTTTATGGCAGAGCAAAACTGACAAAAGTTCAAAACTTACGAAGATGAGGAGGTATCAGAGTACTGTAAATTATGCAATATTTTTGAACCAGGAAAGATTTTAATTCCTTGACGGTAGATAGCAAACGGCTCCTTTTAAGTGAATTGATTTTGGCAACTGAATGATACGGTCAGGAGTTGGTTGTTACTATAAATTTAGTAGTGATCAAGAGGTAAGCCATGCCTCTCAAACCGGCATAAATAAAGAATATGCAGCGTTTTGCACATGGCTAAAATTATAAAGAGGAGGTAATAAAATTGAAAAAACGAATTGTAACAATTGCGTTGGCAGTGTCCGTATGTTTTTCTTCCCAGTCAGTGGCATACGCATGGCAGGATGCCCCTTTGCTGCAAGAGGATGTTCTTGTGGAAGAATCCCTATCTGGACCGGTCACACGTGAAGCAGAGTGCCCATCTCCAGCGGAAGCTTATGAGGCCATGATTGCGCTGAAGGACAGGGAAGAGTATAAGGAGGGTACGACTTGGACCAACGATGAACCTTATTCAGACTCAAAGGGATATTATCGTTGGAAGGGCGGTCCCCTTGGTGGGGCAAATATTGTCGCTGTAGGCTGTGTCGCCTTTTCTTTTATACTTAGTGATGAGGCATTTGGCAGTCTGCCAGCCAGAATGTATGGAGAGGGTGCGTTTCAATATGAGGATATAAAAGTCGGGGATATCCTGCGGGTAAATGGTGACGCCCATACTGTGATTGTGCTTGAGGTCGACGAAGTAGGTGTGGTTGTGGCTGAGGGAAATATCAGCACTGGAGACCACAAAGGTAAAGTTCATTGGGGAAGAACAATTTCGAAGGAAGAGGTGATGAGAACCACCAGCCATTACATCACCCGCTATCCAGAAAATTATATTCCGCCAGATGATCCAGAGGCTAATGTATCAATTGCAAATGGAACTCTTGACGGAGGCCTAAAATGGAATCTGACCAAGGCTGGTACACTATCTATCTCTGGTACGGGAGCTATGCCGGATTTCGGCGGTACGGGGGATCAGCCGTGGATTGAAAACAGTGATAAGATCCGCAAGGTTGTGATTGGGGATGGCGTTACCAATATTGGTTCCTGCGCTTTTTGGAACTGCGGGGTTCTTGGGGTAGTGATTTCTCCCAGTGTGACGACAATTGGCAATAGCGCTTTCCGTGGTTCTTCGATCATTTCTGTGACTATTCCATCAAATGTGAAAACCATTGGAGACAGTGCTTTCCGAGAATGTAAGAATCTTAGTGCAGTGACTTTTTCAGAAGGGTTGGAGACCATCAGCCAAAATGCTTTCCGCTCTTGCGAAAGTCTCACTACCATAGAGTTGCCTGCAAGTATTGGAGAGGTGGGAGCCGCTGCATTTATTCAATGCCAGAAATTGACAATCGCCACATTTGCGCCTGGAAGCAAACAGGTAAAGATGGGCGACGATATGTTTGCAGGATGTTACTATCTGATGAAAGTAACACTGCCCAAAAGTATAGACCGCATTAGTGAGAGAATGTTTCAGAATTGTCTGACGCTTGCCGGAGTGGAAATTCCCAAAGGCGCGGAGAGCATAGAACCGTCAGCATTTGCTTCCTGCACTTCCTTCACTACAGTTATAATTCCAGACAGTGTCACGGCAATAGGGATGGCTGCATTCTCATCTTGTCGTCTGTCTGATATATACTTTACTGGCACTGAAGCGCAATGGAACAGCATCGGTAAATCAGCAGATGTGATAGCGGTATTGTCAAAGGCGAAGATGCATTATAACTATACTCCTCCCACCAGTCCTGATCCGGGAGGAGATAACCCAGGGGGAGACAATCCAGGAGGAGATAACCCAGGGGGAGACAATCCGGGAGGAGATAACCCAGGGGGAGACAATCCAGGAGGAGATAACCCAGGGGGAGACAATCCGGGAGGAGATAACCCAGGGGGAGACAATCCGGGAGGAGATAACCCAGGAGGAGATAACCCAGGAGGAGACAATCCGGGAGGAGACAATCCGGGAGGAGATAACCCAGGGGGAGACAATCCAGGAGGAGATAACCCAGGGGGAGACAATCCGGGAGGAGATAACCCAGGGGGAGACAATCCAGGAGGAGATAACCCAGGAGGAGACAATCCGGGAGGAGATAACCCAGGAGGAGACAATCCGGGAGGAGATAACCCAGGAGGAGACAATCCAGGAGGAGATAACCCAGGGGGAGACAATCCAGGAAACGAGGATAATCCAGGAAACGTTGCTGATATTTCTAAAGCGACCGTGACATTGACCCAAACAAGCTATATTTATGATGGAAAGCCCAAGACGCCATCTGTAATCGTAAAGCTGGATGGTAAAACATTGGTTTTAAATACAGACTATACAATTTCTTATAGTAACAATATCAAAGTAGGAACAGCGACAGTAACTATCACAGGCAAGGGAAATTATACTGGCAGCAAGACAGCCAGCTTTACAATTACGAAACCACAGGAGCCAGCGGCATCTATTACATGTAGGAAAACTGTATATGAAGTTGCATATGGTGCAAAACCATTCAAAATCAATGCATCATCCCAGACGAAGATGACCTTTACAAGCTCCAAGACAAAGATTGCCGCTGTGGATAAGAATACTGGAAAAGTAACAATCAAAGATACAGGAGTTGCCACTATAACCATCAAGGCAGGGAATGCAACTAAGAAGGTGACAGTCAAGGTAAATCCTAAGAAGCAGTCCATAAAGGCAGTAAAGACAGTAAAGGGCAAAAAGTTAACCATAAAATGGCCAAAGGATAAGAGGGCGTCAGGATATCAAGTTCAAATAAGCACAGATAAGAAATTTAAGAAAAACCTGAAATCTAAGAAATTATCAAAGACTTCTTATACATTCACTAAGCTGAAAACAGGTAAGAAGTATTATGTAAGAGTGCGCAGTTATAAGAAATCTGGCAAAGATACTTTGAACGGTACCTGGAGCAAAGTAAAATTAAGCGGCAAGATTAAGAAATAAATGTTGAGATATTATTTAAGTAGTAGTTGATATTCATATCTCTAATTATGAGGTATTGAGAGTTGTGAAGAATGACCGTCCAGTTGTGTAATATTGGGCGGTCATTTTATTTTCAGTTACTGTGTTGAAGGAATAAGTACAGCTTATCATTTGTTTGTGTTTCGAAAAATATATTGACTTTGCGACACATATGTCGTATAATGTTTTTGGACATATATGTCGGAAAAGGAATTAAATATGAATAAAAGAGGACAAGAAACGAGAAAGCATATCAAAGAATGTGCATATTCTTTATTTGCCCAAAAGGGTTTTAAACAGGTGACAATGAAAGATATCTGTGAGGCGGCGAACATTAGCCGCGGAGGTCTATATTGTCATTACGAAAGTACACGTCAAATATTTCAAGAGATGATCAATGATATGATGAGCCGGCAGGACCATGAATTTGACAGGAAAATAAATCAAAATCAATCTGCCATAACAATCTTGGATGAGATTTTAGAAGTCTATCAAAAAGAAATGCTTGACAGCCAGTCATCATTGAGCATAGCAATCTATGAATATTTTAGCATCCATGACATTGCAAGCCAAAACAATACATTATATGAACAGTATTTAATTTCCGCAAATACATGGAAAAAGTTGATAAAGTATGGCATTGACAGAGGGGAATTTCAAGATGTGGATATAGATGCAGTTTATGATTTAATCGTTTTTTCCTATCAAGGGGTGAGAATGTACAGCAAATTGATGCCTATGGATGAAGAGATACCGTTAAGAATCATTCGTCAAATTAAAAAAATACTAGTACAACAAAAATAAAGGAGTGAGTGTGATGGCAACAATCTTTCATCATTTTTGTAAAGATCGAGATGCGTTTATCAATCCTTGTGATACTACTGAGAAAATTGCTGGTTTTCCAGAGGTATGTATCACTACATTTTCAGAAGGTATCATAAAAGATTTTACCAAGGATAACGCCGCGAAAATAATTGCAAATCTGTATTCTGCAAATGGGGCAATACCTGTATATGAAATTGAATATGGAAATAAAAAGATGGGATTATTCTTGTCTCGGGTAGGGGCGCCTGCCTGTGCAGCTGGTCTGGAAGAAGTTATAGCTTTAGGAGCAAAAAAGATCGTACAATTTGGCTGCTGTGGGATATTAGATCAATCTCGTGTAGGCGATAAAATAATCATTCCCTCTTCAGCCGTCAGGGATGAGGGCACAAGTTACCATTATATTTCAAGCAGTGAGGAAATAAGTGCAGATCATGCTTTGATTGATCTGACAGTACAATGTTTAGAAAGACACCAGATTCCATATGTCGTGGGGAAAGTTTGGACCACAGATGCGATATACAGGGAGACGCAGGCAGTGATTACAGAGCGAAAAAAACAAGGCTGTATTGCCGTTGAGATGGAGTGTTCGGCCTCTTTAGCTGTGGCAGCATTTAGAGGGATACCATTGATTCAGTTTTTCTATGGGGCAGACAGCTTAGATGCAGAGCAGTGGGAAATCAGAGATTTAACAGATTATGGAATCAGCTATGGTGATAAATATATGGCAATCGCTTTAGAATGTGGAATGGCATTTTCTAATTTTAATAGTTAAAAATTGAAGTTAGAAACAGGGAGGATTGTTATATAAATGAATGGTATGTCTTATTTATCATACCCAGGGGCGCCCCATCATGCTATGCGGCCTGTCATAAAGTATAGTGAAATAGGGCTAAGGATAGATGGAGATATCAACATAAAAAATATCGTTACGATTATAAAAGATCAAATGCAGAGCTGATCAGCTTGGGGAGTAAACCACAGGTCGTCAGCTCTGTTTCTATGGAAATCAGAATTGTCGAATGATTGACATTATTGTAAGAGTGAATTATAATTTTTCAAAGTAATGAAGTTTAAACAGTTGAAATATCTGACAAATAGTAGCTCACAACATATCAGAATAATGGATAAAGGGGGAGCAGTTTGAAATCAAATTTTGCATTTTTAAATAATACTTTTCCGGTTCTTGCGAATTTTGGGGTATTGGCAGAAAAATATTTGTACAATGATTCCAATTCTTGTTTAATGAAGTTAGGCATGATTGGGGAAACGATGGTCAATCTGATTTTTACCTATGACAAAATTCCATTTCCCAGAGATAACACGGCGGTGGCCAGGATTGATACATTACTGCGGGAAGGCATGATTGCCCATGATTTGGCGGATATTCTCCATATTTTGCGAAAAATTAGAAATAAAGCTGTCCATGAAAATTATGCTTCCATAGAAGATGGAAAGGCATTAATACAAATGGCATACAGTCTTTGTGAATGGTTTATGCAGACATACGGTGATTGGAATTATCAGAATCAACCATTTCTGATGCCCACAGAACATCAAGAATTTGTTCAAGCAGACAAGGAGAAGGAACAGGCAAAGGAAACCAAACTAATTGAAGAAGCATCGAAAACAGCAGAGCTGGCGCCCATTGTGGCAAAGAATGATAGAAAGAAACAGGCGGGGAAAGCAGCAAGCCAAAGAATAAAATCGGAGGCAGAAACGCGTTATTTGATTGATGAACAATTGCGTAAGGTCGGTTGGGAAGCTGATACCGAAAAGCTGCGTTATTCCCAAGGTACTCGTCCCACAAAAGGACATAATATTGCGATCGCTGAATGGCCTACAGGTTCTACGGTTGGCAGGAAGGGGTATGTTGATTATGCGCTGTTTATTGGTACACAGATGGTGGCAACAATTGAAGCCAAGGCCATCCATAAAGATATCCCTTCTGTGATTGATTATCAGTGTAAGGATTATTCCAGAAATATCAGAAATGTGGATGCCGATTTCCAGATTGGCAGATGGGGAAATTATAAAGTTCCATTTACATTTGCCACCAATGGAAGGCCATATTTAGAACAGTATGACACCAAAAGCGGTATTTGGTTTCTTGACTTGAGACAACCAGATAACAGCCCCAAGGCATTAAAAGGCTGGATGCGTCCATCAGGTATGTTAGAATTGCTCGAAAAAGATATTGCAGGATGTAATCAGGCATTGCAGAACATGTCTTATGATTTGCTGCGTGACAAGGACGGCCTCAATCTTCGGGGATATCAGTTAAAAGCAATTGAGGCTGCTGAGAAGGCGATTGTCAATGGCCAACAGAATATTTTGCTGGCTATGGCCACAGGTACAGGGAAAACCCGTACTATATTGGGAATGATCTATCGTTTTCTAAAAACAGGGCGTTTCCGCAGAATTTTGTTCCTTGTGGATAGAAATTCATTGGGGGAACAAGCTTTTGATGTATTTAAAGAAGTAAAATTAGAGGAGTTAATGACCCTGAATGATATTTATAATATAAAAGGACTGGAAGAGAAGGAAATTGACCGTGAAACCCGCATTCAGGTGGCCACTGTGCAAAGTATGGTAAAACGCATTCTCTACAATACCGAGGAAGCTATGCCAGCGGTTACAGATTTTGATCTGGTGATTATTGATGAAGCGCACCGAGGATACATTTTGGATAAAGAAATGGGAGAAGATGAAATTCTCTATCGGGACCAAATTGATTATCAGAGCAAATATCGCTCGGTTGTGGAATATTTTGAGGCGGTAAAAATTGCATTGACAGCGACGCCGGCCTTGCAGACCACCCAAATTTTTGGACAGCCTGTATATAAATATACTTACCGTGAGGCTGTGATTGAGGGATATTTGGTTGACCATGACGCGCCCCATGAACTGACTACGAAACTTAGCAAAGAGGGCATCCATTACAAAAAGGGTGATACGGTTTTACTCTATGACCCTGTGACCGGAGAAATCACCAATTCTGAGCTTGTCAATGATGAACTGGATTTTAATATTGAAGAATTTAACCGCCAAGTGATTACAGAGTCTTTTAACAGAACAGTATTGACGGAGATTGCCGCAGATATTGACCCTGAAAGCCCAGACATTCAGGGAAAAACATTGATTTTTGCCGTTGACGATCAACATGCGGATATGATTGTAAAAATATTAAAAGAGATTTATGCCAAAAGAGGGGTGGACAATGACGCCATCATGAAAATTACTGGTTCTGTGGGCGGCGGTAACAAGAAAAAAGTTCAGGAAGTGATCAAACGCTTTAAAAATGAACGCTTTCCCAGCATTGTCGTGACGGTTGACTTGTTGACCACTGGGATTGATATACCGGAAATTACAACATTGGTATTTATGCGGCGTGTGAAGTCCCGTATTTTGTTTGAACAGATGATGGGACGGGCAACCAGGCTTTGCCCTAAAATTCATAAGACACATTTTGAAATCTATGATCCGGTTGGGGTATATGATTCCTTGGAACCAGTCAATACGATGAAGCCTGTGGTAGTAAATCCAAGCACGACATTTCCGCAGTTGTTGGAGGGACTGGAAGTATTGGAAGATGAAAAACAGGTACAAAACCAAATCAATCAAATTATTGCAAAATTACAGCGCAAGAAGCGAAATATGGATGATAAGACCAAAGAGCATTTTATCAATATGACAGGAGGACAGGATCCAACACAATTTATTGATGATATTCAGCGCAGTAAGACGAAAGAAGCAAGGAAACGTCTACTGGCATATGCTGATCTGTTTCAAATGCTGCAGCAGACAAAGGCAGCTGCAGGACGTTTCGTGGTGATTTCTGAGGAGGAAGACGAACTTTTAGAACACAACAGAGGTTATGGTAAAGGCAATAAACCGGAGGATTATCTGGACGCTTTTGCCGCTTATATTAAAACCAATCTAAATCAGATTGCTGCCTTGAACATTATCTGCAGCAGACCAAAAGAGCTGACCCGTGAAGGTCTGATATCATTGCGCCTCACTTTAGACAGAGAGTGATTTACCGTTCAGCAGCTCAATACTGCGGTCTCTGAAATGACCAATGAGGAAATTGCAGCAGATATGATCAGCCTAATTCGCAGGTATGCGATTGGTTCAGCATTGATTTCTCATGAGGCAAAAATCAGACAGGCAGTGGATAAACTGAAACATGCGCATAATTTTTCCAAACAGGAATTAAATTGGATTGCCAGAATGGAAAAATATTTGATGGAAGAATCTGTTCTGAATGTGACTGTTTTTGAGGAAGATGGCCGCTTTAAGGCACAAGGAGGATTTGGTAAGATCAATAAAGTATTTGGAAATAAATTAGAGAGTATTATTTTGGAATTGAATGAGTATTTGTATGACGATGGAGGAAAAACAGCATGACCACACAAGAAATCGTGTCAAAACTCTGGAATCTCTGCAATGTCCTTAGGGATGATGGCATTACATATCACCAATATGTGACAGAATTGACCTATATTCTATTTTTAAAAATGGCGAAAGAGACTGGTGCAGAAAAACAGATTCCACAAGAGTATCGCTGGGAGGAACTGACTACGAAAAGCGGCATTGAGTTAAAGAAATTTTACAAAGAATTATTGAATGATCTAGGTGAGAATGGTACAGGCCGTGTGAGGGAAATCTACCAGGGTGCGGCCACCAATATTGATGAGCCCAAAAATCTGGAAAAAATTATTACAACGATTGATGGATTGGACTGGTATTCCGCGCGGGAAGAAGGGCTTGGAAACTTATATGAGGGGTTGTTGGAGAAGAATGCCAATGAGAAAAAATCTGGTGCTGGACAGTACTTTACGCCCCGAGTGTTGATTGATGTTATGACAAGACTGGTGAAACCACAGGCTGGCGAACGCTGTCATGACCCAGCTTGTGGAACGTTTGGTTTTATGATTGCCGCTCATCAGTATGTTGCAGAGCGAACAGATGATTTCTTTGATCTTGATGCAGATATGGCAAAATTTGAGCGAGAGCAGGCATTTACTGGTGTGGAGCTGGTTCACGATACACATAGGCTGGCTTTGATGAATGCCATGCTGCATGATATGGAAGGCGAAATCACACTAGGAGATACGCTTTCTAATATTGGTAAGAGTATGAAAGATTATGATGTGGTTTTGACAAACCCGCCATTTGGCACTAAGAAAGGTGGGGAACGTGTCACCCGTGATGACTTTACGTTTCCGACCAGCAATAAACAGCTTAATTTCCTGCAGCATATCTACCGCAGCCTAAAAGCTGACGGAAAAGCGCGGGCAGCGGTGGTTCTGCCAGATAATGTGCTCTTTGCGGATGGAGAAGGAGAAAAGATTCGTGTTGACCTGATGGATAAATGCAATTTGCATACTGTTCTGCGTCTGCCGACTGGTATTTTCTATGCGCAGGGGGTGAAGACTAATGTGTTATTTTTTACTCGTGAAAAGGCAGATAAAGGCAGCACTAAGGAAGTCTGGTTTTATGATTTGCGTACTAATATGCCTTCTTTTGGCAAGACAAATCCATTGAAAGCAGAACATTTTGCAGATTTTGAAGCAGCATATGAAGCTGCTGACCGTCATGCGCTGGAGGATGAACGCTTTCATGTATTTACTCGTGAGCAGATTGCAGAAAAGGGCAATAGTCTTGACTTGGGATTGATTCGCGACGAATCGGTTTTAGATTATGAGGATTTACCAGATCCAATAGAAAGCGGTCAAGAGGCCATTGCACAGCTTGAGGAGGCAGTTGATCTATTAAAGAGTGTGGTGCAGGAATTAAAGATCTTAGAAAGCACGGAGGTGTGATATGGCGAGAGGGAAAAAGGCAGCAAAGGCGCTGACGTTGGAGGAAAAGCTGGAACAGGCATTGGTGCCAGAGGAAGAACAGCCATATGTGATACCAGAGAATTGGTGTTGGGTTAAATTTGGATATTGCATTGAGTTAATTTCGGGTCGAGATGTAGCATTATCAGAGTGTAATGACAGAGGATTGGGAATACCATACATTCTAGGTGCTAGTAATATAAATAATAACAAGTTTATTATTGAACGTTGGATTAAAGTTCCACAAGTGATTTCAAGAAAAAATGATATTCTTCTTAGTGTAAAAGGAACAATCGGAAAACTTTATATACAACAGGAAGAAAGTATAAATATTAGTCGTCAAATTATGGCAATTCGTTTACCTGAGCAATTAATTTTAAGATATGTTTATTATTTTTTGCAAAATATTTGTGATGTATTACAAGAAGCTGGTAATGGGTTGATTCCTGGAATTTCTCGTTCTGAAATACTTGATAAAACATTTATGTTGCCCCCTATCATTGAACAACAACGCATTGTTACACGCATTGAAAGTCTATTTGCTAAGCTGGATGAAGCAAAGGAAAAAGCGCAAGTTGTCATAGATGGTTTTGAATTGCGTAAGTCTGCTATTTTACATAAGGCTTTTACTGGAGAGCTGACAGAGCAATGGAGAAAAGAACATGGTGTTGGGTTGGATAGTTGGGAAACTGTTACATCTAAAAAACTTTTTGAATATGTTACAAGTGGTTCTCGTGGCTGGGCACAATATTATTCACAATCAGGAGCTGTTTTTGTAAGAATGGGGAATTTACAACATAGTACGATTGAACTTGATATGTCAAGTATTCAATATGTGGATTTACCAGATAAAGCAGAAGGACAAAGAAGTTTAATTAAGAAGAATGATATTTTAATTTCCATAACTGCTGATGTAGGTATGATTGGACTAGTAAGAGATATTGATTTTGAAGGGTATATCAATCAACATGTAGCGTTAGCAAGACCTGCTGAACTAGAAAGTGCTGAATTTATAGCTTGGTATCTTGTTTCTGATGTTGGGTTTAAGCAATTTCGTAAAAAACAACGTGGTGCCACTAAAGTGGGGTTGGGATTGAATGATATTCGTACATTATGTTTAGATATGCCCATAATGGCTGAGCAAAAAGAGATCCTTAATATATTGAATAGGCTAATGATTAAAGAGCACCAAGCCAAACAAGCCGCCGAATCTGTCCTTGCCCAAATTGACACCATGAAAAAAGCTATTTTAGTCCGTGCTTTTCGCGGTGAACTGGGGACAAATAATCCAAGTGATGAAAATGCTATAGAGTTATTGAAAGAAGTTTTAGCGGAGAAAAATTGAGAATGTAAAATATTGTTTAACGGCTTTTTCAACGATACGATAGCCAAGAGAGATTGTATTCAAAGTGGAAGCAGAAAACATAGATTTTTTTGGTACATAAAAAGATATTAAATGTATTGTTGCTGCAGCTAGCATAGTTTGCTGCTGCATCATCAGATGAAATGATGGATCTGGGAAATTTCCTTATCTACTAGACAGAAAAAGGCGATACCAAAATTGATGTATTTTTTCAAAATAGTAATATCTGGATGAATCAGTCAGCTATTGCCACACTATATAATACGACTCCCCAGAACATCACCATGCATATACGAAATATTTATGCTGATGGTAAGTTGGATGAACTGTCAACTTGTAAGGAATTCTTACAAGTTCAAACAGAGGGAGAAAGACAGATTAAACGGAAGAAAAAGCATTATAAATTTATAATGATTCTTGCCATCGGCTATCGTGTCCGTTCCAATGTGGGAATGCGTTTTCGGAACTGGGCTTCTGCAATATTAAAGGATTATTTCCGCAAAACAAGCGAAGGCACATGCCTATGCACAATATGAGATTTATGATGGGAACAGAAAAAGTGTAACATATCTTTCAATAGTAAATTTAATGTAGCATTTACCTTTATAGCGTACAAAATGAAAGGAGATAATAATAAAATATATTTTATTCATAAATATTTACAGATGAAAAAACTATAAAGCAAAGAGCTTTTCTTTTTTTTATCTCGATACTACGATATTTTATATAATAATATATCTGCTTTAAAGAACTAATATATTTCCCCTTAAAAGGTTATTATCATTGTATGATTTCAGTTAAGGGGTGTGTTGGTTTTTGATTGGATATTATGTGGCTGAACGTATTAAAGAATTGTGTGCAAAAAAGAATATGAGCCAATATGAATTGGCGAAAAGGGCAGAGATGACACAATCCTCTATATCAACACTGTTGAATGAAGGAAATGTTCCAAAAATCACTACGTTGGAGAAAGTGTGTAAAGGATTTGGTATTACTATAGCTCAATTTTTTGCAGTGGATGAGCAATTTCCAGATTTGTCGGAAGAACAACGAAAGGTTCTCAATACATGGGAAAAGTTATCTGCAAAAGAAAAAACAGCCATAGAAAAAATTGTGAGTAGTATTTTAGAGATGCGTTGAAAGAACAGCCTTTGTTAAGGCTGTTTTTTTGTGAGAGAATGATACTGGATAAATAAAATCAATGGGAGAAAGAGGTATGATATATGACTGGAATCAATGGATATATAAGATTTATGGGTAATAACCTGAGGGGATTGGCAAGGTACGATTCTGTCGAGAGCGATATTAAGGACGGCTTAAAACTGGCAATGGATAGCATTAAGAATAGGACTTTAAACCAGCTATTGGACTTAGATAGAGAATATCAAAGAAGATCGGAAGAAGAACGAGCAGCGTATAATGCCTATGAAAAGACAGAATTTGCGGAAAAGCAACGCGAAGTGGTTGACACACTGATTGCGAAAAATTCAGAAGTGAATTTTGACAGAAATATTAATGAATATATGGCTGGAATGTTGGATGCCTACTCAATTTTAAAGTTATTTGGAATAACAAATGAGTAGAGAAGCTGGCAAAAGAAAAATGAAAGTTAAATCTAAGTGATAAAATGCTGTAGAGATTTTTCTAAAACAAGGATTAAAAGGGAAAGGGTGGCATTATGGATATTGAAAAGGTTGCAGCCATGCTTATAGAAGCCATTGGAAAAGCAGGGTTGCCGATTGCAGAAGTAGAACGGATAAAAAAGAATTATAGCATATTTGGGATAGCAACATCTGACGATAGCCGATTCTTGATTAAAATAGAGAAACATAAACCAGGAGAAGATTTTTTATTTGAAATGGGAGAAACAGGCAGTAAAATTTAGGACATTTATGAGAGTTATAGAAATACTACAGAATGTAATAAAACGTTGATGAAAAATAATTTGGAAATAGACTGGCTGTTGGAAAAGCTGGAGTTTAAAGATTATCGAAAACTAGAGGACTATATTTTATATTATTCTTCGAGAAATGATGAACTCTTATTTAAACTGGGGTTTCAGTATG
>CAJTIR010000050.1 GCA_910576385.1 Lachnospiraceae bacterium | reverse complement strand
TTGTGCTCAGCGAGCGGATAAGGAAGGAACTATTTTTTGCCACTTTGGTGAAAAAGAGCAAAAGTATGATAAAATCATCGGTTCTTATGAAAGTCTTGAAATGCCTTGTCCAGCAAAATGCCTATCATTTATAAAAGTTGTAAAGTGGTGTAAAATATATGATAGTAACAAAAAAAATAAGCATCACATTAATAATAATGGTATCTATTATTCCTAAATCTCTTTTTACTAATATTTCCAACAACACACCGGCCATAACATCTAAATAAGCCGATAAAAAACAATTTTTCAAAATACATATAAACTTTTTCTTTAATTCACCATCAATTAGAAATAGTGAGATTATAATTACAAACCATGTCATTCCTTGGGAAAGACAATCTCCACTTACATTTTCTACCTTAAGGATTGCCATATACATAGAGCAATCCCTGCAACCCAAATTTTCCGTATTTTTATTCCTAAAAAAACACTTCCAACCAACAAAAATTTAGTTATTTCTAAGCAAAAATCAAGTAATTTAAGTATAAACATCTGCTCACCCCATTAATAATCTATATCAAACAATGTATATATTTTCTGAAATTTTTTTCTCTTTCGTATAGATACCTCCATCTCTATTCCACAAATTTGTATCTTTCCATTCTTATATTGTTCTACCTCCCCAATATTTACAATATATTGTCTATTAATCCTGTAAAATAGTTTTTCATCTAAGATATTATCTAACTCTGAAAGCGATGTCTCTCTCCGAAAAATTCCATTTCTCAAAACAAACTCTACTGCACTATTTACAGCTTTCATATATAAAATTTCTTTCTGGAAAAATTCATATAAATTTCTGTCTCTATAAAGCTCAATTTTTTTGTAATCCTATTCTTGTTTTTAAAGCTGCCCCCAACGATTCTTTTATCTCTTCCTCTTTAAATGGTTTTGTAACAAAATGAAACGCATTTATCTTAAAAGTCTCTTTAAATCGTTCCACCATACAACTTGCAATTATTATTTTACATCCAATTCCCTGCTCACAAATTTTTTTCCCGACCTCAATCCCATCTAATTGCGGCATATTAATATCCAAAAACAAGATATCTAACTCCTTGATAGCCTTCAATAATCCTTTTCCAGAATCAAAAGTTATAATTTTATTTTCAACTTCCATCTCCTCCATACACTTCTGTATTATTTTTTTTAATACCCTTATTACGATTTTTTCATCGTCACAAATCCCAATTTTTATCATTTTTATACCCCTTATCTCAAAAATATCATTGACCATTTCATAATTAACCAGTTAAGATTTTTATCGCATTCATACGAATATTATGAAGCAAAAAAGGGCAAAAAACAAGGAAGTCTATCAACGAATAAAAATTCGTGAAACGCCAGCAGTATATCCTCCCTCCCCACTTCTTAAAACTATGCATAAAGCTTCAGATTTGCTATAATTGGCAAGATCAGTAGGAATGATTTAAGTTTTGTAACTTTTTTATATTTTTGTGATAGAATTTACCATTTTTCCTGTCTATTAAAGTGAAGGGATTCTTAAGTTTCATGCAGGTCATGCAGGTAGGGAGGTGGAATTTTGGAAGATGCACAGATTGTCGGCCTGTATTGGGAACGTGACGAACATGCAATCATCGAATCCACCACAAAAACCAAACGCATTAAAGCCGTTTTTTGCAAAAATAATAAGAAACCTAGCGCTCAACCGCTATCAAATGCAAAATGCAAAAAAACGCGGCAAAGATATGGTGACAATTGCAATGGAAGAGTTAAATGAATGTGTTTCTTCAACAGAAGATGTGGAATCCGCCTGTTTTGCAAAACAATTGCAAAAGGATGTAAACCGTTTTCTTCACCCCCTCCCCGAACGCGACTGTGATATCTTTCTGCGCCGGTATTTTTTCCTGGAAAATACTACTGAGATTGCGAAACGTTATGGAACACGGGACAGCAATGTGCTGGTTATTCTTTCACGGCTGCGAAAAAAATCAAAAAAATTTCTGCGAAAGGAGGGATATTTCATATGACCGGCAAAGATTTGCTGGACGCTGTCGGATATGTGGACGAGAGACTATTGGAACGCTGCCAGCAAAGAGAACAGACTAAATCAGAAAATCAAATATCTTACAGAAATAAAATTTTCTGGTTTTGGTATGAAAAAAAATATATATCTATTGTCTTCTATACCTACCTGTTGGTTGTTTTTATCCTTGGAATCGCATATTGGCAGTACGATTTTGGGAACATAGGTGCATCTTTGGTGAATGGATCTTTCCAAGGAATCACCGCCTCCTTAGATATAGATCGCTCCCAAAATACACAGCGTCTGCCCAAGGCAGATAAGCAAAATAACACAGACAGTAACTTAACAGAAGATACACAAAATGAACCAGAAATAAACAACAGTTCTCATCTACTAGATGACAGTTACCAGCCAGATTCTGGTAGTCTGCCAGATATAAATGATTCTTCTGACCAGGAAAGCGTACTTGATGCCACGCCCAATTCTGGAAATGCAGACATGTTGTCCTCATCTGACACTCAAATAGCAAAAGACAACAATACAGACAACATATCACTGAATTATTCCTATGGCATAAAAATTGAAACTGTCAAAGAAATCCCAGAAAGAAAACCTCCATCGGAAACATCCTCGCCGCCATCAGAACCAATCAGTCCCGAAGAAATTCCTTCTGTAAAAAGAATTTTGGCGGGCAATACAGCCATCATCTGTGGAACAGTAAAAAAGATTCGGCATTTGCATGTTTCTGGCAAAGAATTAGATATTTACTTTTCGGTAGTCTCTCTGAAAGTAAAAGAAGTATACCGGCCAGATAGAAAAGGCAACCCGCAAAAAGGAAGTATATGCAAGATTTTATTGCCTGATACAAAGGCTTCCTCTTATTTTGAGAGCAGCATTTTAGGGAAAATTGTAAAAGGAAGTGAGGCAATTATGATGCCTTATATTGCAGATTCCCAAACCGGAATTCGCAAAAAGGGAACATTCTTCGCTTATATAGATGTGTCAGATTATTACTTTGATGAAACAACAGCAGAATCCCATCTTTTTTTAAAGACAAAAACTGGCGTACTTTACGATACAAAAATTTATAATATTCATTATAGCGGTAAAAAAGCCACATTAGATGATATCGGAGAGTATCTCAAAAAAATGTTATAAAAATAGGCCAATTTGATGAACACTGCACCAAAATGAAGATAGGAAAAGGAGAATTATTATGAAAATAAGAACTATTTTAAGACGAATTATCACAATTTTAATATCTTTGGTATTGTGCATCACAATTACAGACACTACATCATTTGCAAAATCAAAGGCAAAACCAACAATTTCAGATACTAAAGTCACCATGAACACCAACGAAGAATACTGTATTAGTTTGGATCGGGCATCTTCTAAAGTCACTTGGAAAAGTTCTAACCGCAAACTAGTCAAAATTGAAAACGGAAAAAAATCTAAAAATGTACTGGAAAAAGTAACACAGACGAAACAATCACTGATGATCCGCTATAAAATGTGTGCCGCATCCTATCATCCAAAAAATGGCTCCCCGGCTGCCTACGGCAATGCAATCCAAATAGAAAAATACAGCAATGGGCAATGGCATGAGGTTCCGATGAAGATAGGCATAGTATTTCCATGTCCGATGTTCACTATTCCACCACAAACAAGCATCCGTAAAGCCATACATCTGGAAACTTATTATGACATTTCAAAATTGACAGCGGGAAGCTATCGGCTCAACGTAAATGTATTTTATCCTGACGTGACAAATCCATATGTCAAGTTTAAACTAAAATAGCCACAAATCCCATAACGAAACTCTGTCGTTATGGGATTTTTTGATCTGTTCCCCCTATGTGAAAAATCCACTGAAAATAGATCTTGGCAAATATGTTTCTGCTTTTTTCCTAATTACTGATTCGACATCTCCACTAACTTTTCCAACACCCCATAGGCCCTGCCAGAATCAATGGATTCCGCCGCTAATTGAATGCCGTCTGCAATGCTGTCTGACAATCCTCCAGCATACAGCGTGGCGCCAGCATTTAAGAGTACAATCTCACGTTTTCCTCCCTGAACTTCTCCTTTGAGGATTCCTGTTGTAATCCTGGCATTCTCTACGCCGTCACCCCCCTGAAGTTCCTCAAGAGAAGCATAGTGCAGGCCGAACTGTTCGGGCGTCACCTGATAAGTAGACACCTCGCCATTGTTAATCTCAGAGACAATGGTCTTGCCTGTCAAGGTAAATTCATCCATACAATCCTCACCGCTTACCACAAAGCCGCGCTCTACGCCTAGATTATTGACGGCCTTAGCAATCAACTCTGTCAAAGCTGGATCGTAAACTCCTACCACCATGCATTTGGCGTCGGAAGGATTGGCTAGGGGGCCTAATATATTAAACACGGAACGAATTCCCATCTCTTTGCGCGCCTGACCTACATATTTCATAGATTTGTTAAAACTGGGCGCAAACATAAAACCAAGTCCTGCTTCCTCCACACATCTAGTCACCACCTGTGGATCGGCTGTGATATTGACGCCCAACGCTTCCAAGACGTCTCCAGCGCCGCTCTTGCTAGAAATGGAACGGTTGCCATGTTTTGCAATGGGAAGCCCCGCTCCTGCTGCCACAAATGCCGAGGTGGTGGAGACGTTAAAGGTAAAAGTACGATCCCCGCCGGTGCCTACCAAATCCACATAATTAGACGTTTGTGGCGCGATATGCTCGGCTTTTTCCTTTAATACTGCTGCAAATCCGGTTAATTCCTCCAACGTCTCCCCTTTCATGCGCAGCGCTGTCAAAAAAGCGCCGAGCTGTGCCTGTGTTGCCGCTCCGCTCAACATCAGATTCATCACTCTCTTAGCCTCTTCTTCTGTCAAATTCTGTCTATCTACTACTTTTTGAATCGCTGTCTGCATAGCTCACCATTTCCTTTCTATATTAATTTCATCCATCTACGACATAGCCATAATAAAACACCAACAAATCATTTCTTGTGCTTTTCTCATCAAACACTTACAAATCATTCAATTCCTTTTTAAATGTACGGCAATATTTTTCTGCTTCCTGTGGCTGATACTCCTTTGCCTCCAATAACTTAATAAAATGAGAACCGACAATCGCTCCGTCAATCACATCCTTCATCGGCGCCACATCCTCTGCCTGTTCAATGCCAAAGCCCATCATTACCGGAATCTTTGCTATCTTTTTTACTTCTGAGAGGTAATGTAAAATTTTCTTATGGAAATTTCCACTTTGTCCAGTGACACCCATACCAGACACACAGTATACAAATCCTCTTGCTCCCTCTAAAATCTTCGGCACACGGTCTGCAGACACCGGAGACACCAACTGAATCAAAAGCGGGGCATTCTCACGCTGCAAAGCTTCTTTTAAATCTGCCTGTTCTTCTAGTGGTAAATCTGGAATGACCAGACCATCCACACCACTATTGATACATTCTTCCACAAACATTTCTAAACCAAAATGCAGCACTGTATTATAGTACAACATAAAAATAATCGGCAATTCCACGCCTTGGGCACGCACTTCCTTCAGCAGCGCAAAGACTTTTTTGAGATTGGTGCCAAGCTGAATGGATTTGTAAGAAGCATTCTGAATCACTGGCCCATCTGCAATTGGATCGGAAAATGGAATCCCAAGCTCCAGCACATCAATCCCTGCTCTTTCCTGCGCCTCAATCAAAGCCTTGCAGCCTGCCATATCGGGCAAACCTGCTGTCATATATGTGATAAATGCTTTTTTTCCCTGCTCTTTTAAAGACCGCATTTTCTGTTCAATTCGATTCTCCATCGTCTTTTCCTCCACAATCTATCAACTATTTTCTATTCGTTTCACATCTTCTATATATTGCTCTTTCACTTTAATTTAGATACCCTTTGCCCGCCATATAATCGGCCACTGTGTGCACATCCTTATCCCCTCTGCCTGAGAGACATACAATCATGATATCTTCCACTTGCATCTTCTTGGCCTGTTTCTTCGCATAGGCAATCGCATGGGCGCTCTCGATTGCAGGAATAATGCCCTCCATTCTGCAAAGATCCTGCAGCGCCTCCATTGCTTCCTGATCTGTGATTGAGACATACTCTGCGCTGCCGCTGTCCTTTAGATAGGCATGTTCTGGTCCCACTCCAGGATAATCCAAACCAGCAGAGATGGAATGGGCAATCTGAATATTTCCGTCCCCATCCTGCAATAGATAGGAACGCATTCCATGAAGGGTACCAGGCTTACCTAAAGCCATAGCGCTGGCATGTTTTCCAGTCTCAATCCCCAATCCAGCCGCCTCCACGCCGATCAATTTTACAGAAGTCTCCTCGATAAAATCCGCAAACATACCAATCGAATTGGAACCGCCGCCCACACATGCCATCACCACATCTGGCAGTCTGCCCTCGGCCTCTAAAATCTGCCGCTTGCTCTCACGGCTGATAATGCTCTGAAACTCTTTGACAATCTTGGGATAAGGGTAAGGGCCTACCGCTGAACCAATCACATAGAAGGTATCTTCCGCTGTTTTGGCCCAGGTACGAATTGCCTCGTTTGTGGCATCTTTGAGGGTACAGCTTCCTGATTTCACACACTCAACTTTAGCGCCGAGCATCTCCATACGAAACACATTCAGCTCCTGACGCGCCATATCCTCCTCCCCCATATAGACGGTACATTCCATGCCAAACAGCGCCGCCCCTGTCGCCGTGGCCACCCCATGCTGTCCGGCTCCTGTCTCCGCAATCACCTTTTTCTTTCCCATCCGTTTAGCTAACATGATCTGTCCAATCACATTGTTGATTTTATGTGCTCCTGTATGATTTAAATCCTCCCGTTTCAGATAAATTTTTGTGCCGTAGGCCCGACTGAGATTCTCGGCAAAGTATAACGGGTTTTCCCGTCCTACATACTGTTTCATATAATAATCATATTGTTTTAAGAACTCTTCATCATGTATGGCTTCCTCATAGACCTGATCTAATTCTTCCAATACATTCATTAGAGATTCTGATACAAATTGACCGCCAAATTCTCCAAAATATCTCTCATTGTTCTTTTTCATTTTCTCTCACCTTTCCTGCAAATTCTAATATCAATGCTTTTTCTTTGCCGCAATCGCTCTCCACGCCAGAACTGACATCCACCACATCTGGAGAAAATATCTGTATTGCCTCCTGCACATTTTGTGAATTAAGTCCTCCGGCAAGGATCCATGTCTTTCCTGCCATTAAAGTTGTTCGCGCTTTCTCTAGGATCTGCCTGCTGGCTGCCCAATCAAAAGTCCTGCCGCTTCCGGCTGTTCCTGCATCTATCACATAACCAGTAATCTTTTCATGCCAGAGAAATTTCTTAATATCTGCTGTTTCTTTTAAGTTACATGCCTGCCAAATTGAAATCCTGCTCTTTTCTAAAATTTCCTCTTTTAATTCTCCATGCACTTGTAAAATATCAAACCCTGCCAGTTCAATCTGCCCAAGCAGCTTGATAGCAGGACTGACTGTCACTGCAACACGCATGATATTTTTGTCAAGGCAGCGGCAGATTTCTTCTGCTTGGGCAATATCCACATATCTTTTACTATTTTCCCAAAATACAAAACCGGCATATTGGGCATGAATCTGATTGAGATATGCTGCTTCCTTTGTTCTGGTCAGTCCGCAGATTTTAATCTGCGGAATTACTCTATCGTTCTTTTCCATCTTCTGCCCCCTTTCCAAACATGCCTTATCCTAAAGATTTCCAGCGCTCTGCCAGCTCTCTGGGATTTGGCGCCTCCATAAAGGCTCTGCCAATCAAACATGCATCCACACCACATGCTTTTAAGAATTTTATATCCTCATCATGGACAATTCCGCTCTCTGCCACAAATATTTTATCTTTGGGCACTTGTTTTGACAGGCGTTTTGTGGTGTCGAGCCGTATGGTAAAATCCCTTAAATCGCGGTTATTAACGCCAATGATCCTGGCATCTACCCTCAAGGCACGTTCCAGTTCCCGCTCGTCATGTACTTCCACCAGGGCATCCAGCCCCAGCTCCTTTGTCAACTGATAAAAATCCTTGCACTGCGCATCATCTAAAATCGCCGCAATTAAGAGAATGGCATCTGCACCAATCACTTTCGCCTCATAAAACTGATACGCATCAATCATAAAATCCTTGCGCAGAATTGGCAGTGGAGAAATCTCTCGAATCTCCTGCAAATATGCAGTACTGCCACAGAAATGATCTTCCTCGGTCAGACAGGACACCGCATCTACAGAAGCATTGTATTCCTCCATGCGCTCTGTAAGGCTGATCTTACTTGTGATCTTCCCAAGACTGGGAGAAGCCTTCTTAAATTCGCCGATTATGGAAATTCCTGGCTTTGCCAACGCCTGATAAAATGATGGTGCATCCTTTCGCACCGTTTCCTCTGCAAGTTGCCGCATTTGTGCTTCACTAACCTTTGCCTTGTGTTCTCTGAGCCGTAATTTTTTATCCTCTACAATCTTATCTAATATCATATTGCCCCCTTTCAGACGATGCCATTTACAAAATTATCTATCATCCGTTTGCCATGCTCTGTATAGATGGATTCTGGATGAAACTGCAGCCCTGCCACTGGATAGTCCTTATGGCGCATGGCCATAATCTCGCCATCTTCTGTTCTTGCCAAAACTTTTAAGCACTGTGGCAAACCAGACTCCTGCACTGCCAGGGAATGGTAACGGGCGATTTTAATCGGAGAATCTATGCCTGTAAATATGCTCTCCCCAGTGTGTTCTATTACAGACTGCTTTCCATGAAACAGATTTTTGGCATAACCGATGATTCCTCCCAAGGCTTCCCCTATACATTGATGTCCAAGGCAAATACCTAAAATCGGAATTTCTGTCAAAAATTCATTGACTACATCCACACAGATTCCAGCTTCTTTGGGATTTTTCGGTCCTGGTGAAAGCACAATCCGCTCTGGTTGCAGCGCCCGTATTTCTTCAACGCTTATCTTGTCATTTCTCACTACCTGAATATTCTCTGTAAAAATACCAATATACTGATACAAGTTATAAGTAAAAGAATCATAATTATCGACCAAAAGTACCATTCTTTCTCCCTCCTTCACAAATTTTCTTCTTCCACCAAGGTTTTGGCTAAAGCCATCACTTTATTGCAGCATTCCTGATACTCTAGTTCTGGTTTGGAATCGGCCACAATTCCGGCTCCTGCCTGCAGATAAACTCGATTTCCTTTTTTTATCATAGTTCTGATCGTGATACAGAAATCCATATCTCCGCCAAAATCCAGATACCCTGTCGCCCCTCCATACAGCCCTCGACGGCTTCCTTCCAGTTCATCAATAATTTCCATTGCCCGTATCTTTGGCGCACCGCTTAAAGTCCCTGCCGGCAGGAAAGAAGCGGCCAAATCCAGAGGGTGAAATGTTCCTTTTTTTCGTCCTTCCACCATTGATGTGATATGCATCACGTGTGAATAATTCTGTACTTCCATAAACTGTGTAACCTTGACTGTGCCAAACTCTGAAATTCTTCCCATATCATTCCTTGCCAAATCTACCAACATCACATGTTCTGCACGTTCTTTTTCATCATTTAACAATTCCTGTTTCAATGCCTGATCTTGTGCTTCATCCCTGCCACGCTTCCTGGTTCCTGCAATTGGGCAGGTAAACACTCTGCTGCCCTGCTGTTTTACGATCATTTCCGGCGAACTGCCAATCACTTCAAAATCCCCAAAATTAAAATAATATAGATAGGGAGAAGGGTTTAACTCACGCAGCTCTTGATACAACTCAAATCCGTCCTGCCCTGTCTCTATTGTCCATCTCTGAGAAAGCACGGTCTGAAAAATATGTCCTTCGCGAATATATTCCTTAATCTTTTCTACCTTCTGGCTATATTCCTCGAGATTGTCGGACTTCTTTATAATTCTGCCATCATGGACAAATTTCTTCTCCTCTCCCTTTCCTTCCCCATGATTTCTGGCTTTCTGAATTAAGTATTCCGCTTCCTGCAAGGCTCTTTGCCTGCCCTGCTCACTGTCTTGCTCTAGCACAACGGCTGTCAGAGTTTCCGCCACATGATCCACGACAATAAATTTTTTCATCAGCATCATTTGAATGGTTTCTATGCCAATCTCATCTGGATTTTGATCTGGCAGTTCTTCTGTATAGCGCACAAAATCATATCCTAGATTTCCTACGAATCCGCCGCTAAAATTCAGTCCATCTGCATCTTTGCGAATTTCAAACTCACTAAAATATTCTTTCAACCGCTTGAGCGGGCTGCCCTGGCGCACCTCTTCTTCTCCTTGGCGCTGAATGACCAGGGCATTTCCTCGCGAAGTGATCATTTCTTCTGGCTCTGCTCCAAAAAGAGTATAGCGGTCATAATTTTTATCATAACTCTCCAGCAAAAAACCCTTTTTCTTGCCGACTAAATTTTGATACATACCGATGGCCGTCTCATTGACAATGCTGACTGTACGTTTATATACTCTAAAAATCCGTTTCATATCTGTCTCCTTTCTCAATCGCTCCTGGAAGTTTTATAGAACAAAGTGGGCAAGCCCACTTTAATCCCTTTACCCCCATTCATGGGGGATTGGCTTGCACACTTTGACGCGCCGAGCACAATTGCGAAACAATATTTACCTCTTGTGCGAGTGCGCATATTATTTTTATCTTATTAGGAAGAAACTTTCACGCTTTAGCGTGACAAGTTCTTTCCTATAAGATAAAAAAGTCCCTGGTAAAAGTCTGTTCAACTTTTACCAGGGACGATCTTAGCCGTGGTGCCACCCTGTTTCATGATAAAATCAATGATTCTTTTGTTGTAATCGCTGCGGCAGGGCGCTTTAAAGTGAAAAAAGACCCTGTGACCATTGTTTTTTATTTTAATAGAAAATCCGATGAAATTTCCTATTAAGACAAAAAACGGATATCCCAAATCAGGAATATCCGCCACTAATTCTATCATCTCAATCCGATACACATGATATCTTACCCCTGTAACGTGGGGACACGGCATCCGCTACTATTACTTCTCACTGTCAATACCAGTTTCAAAAAACTAGATATCTGCAATGATTTTCATTTCGCTTTGCATCTCACAAATCCATTCCCACAAAACTTTCCTGTTATCTTCCACCAACCGATAACTCTCTGTAAGGTCTATTCTATGGTACTACTTTTGCTCATAGATTTTAACTTTTATTTTTTACTATATGCAGTTTAGCACATCAATGTGATCCTGTCAACTATTTATTTCCTATCCTATAGACAATTCTCGAATTATTTTGCGAATTGGCAGTACAAAGGCCGGAGAAACAGACAACTCATCCAGTCCCATCTCCAGAAATGTCTTGGTCAATGTCATATCTGCTCCCAACTCTCCACAGATTCCAACCCAGCATCCATGTTTATGGCCATTCTCTATGATCATCTGTATCATGCGCAGCACTGCTGGATGATGAGAATCATAGAAATGATCCAATTTCATATTCTGCCGGTCAATAGCCAGGGTATACTGGGTCAGATCGTTGGTACCGATACTAAAGAAATCAACCTCCTGTGCCAGCATATCACTGATCAGCACAGCCGCTGGCGTCTCAATCATAATGCCCTGTTCCACATCTCCAAAGGGAATCTCTTGTTCTTTCAGCTCCTGCTTCACTTCCTCAAAAATTCTCTTGATTTTTCTGACTTCATCCACAGAAATAATCATTGGGTACATAATGGTAATATTTCCAAATGCGCTTGCCCGCAGGAGAGCGCGAAGCTGTGTTTTGAAAATATCAGTGCGTTCCAGACAAATACGAATGGCTCGATAACCCATAGCTGGATTCTCTTCTTTGTCCAGCTTAAAATAATCTGCCTGCTTATCCGCACCAATATCCAAGGTACGAACGATCACTTTCCTGCCTGCCATGTTTTCCGCTACTGTCTTATAAGCGCGAAACTGTGTTTCTTCATCAGGATAATCATTTGCTTCCAGATATAGAAATTCGCTGCGAAAAAGTCCAATGCCTGCTGCATCATTTGCCAGCACATCGGCGACATCTTTCACTCCGCCGATATTGGCATAGAGACGGATATGCCTGCCGTCTAACGTAACATCCTCTTTCCCTTTCATCTGCTGCAGCAGTTTTTCTGTCTCCAGATCTTCCTGCTGACGCTTTTGCAGCCTAGCCAAAGTCTCTCCATCTGGTTCAAGATATAAAATTCCCTCATAACCATCTACAACCGCCAGCTTCCCGTTCCATTCTTCTTGAATATCCACTCCAATCAGTGCTGGAATATTCATCGTTCTGGCCAGAATTGCTGTATGCGAATTGGCGGAACCATATTTGGTGACAAACCCAAGCAATTTTTTCTTGTCCATCTGCACCGTTTCACTGGGCGCCAGATCATCTGCTACCACAATCACCGGCTGATCACCAATGACCTGGTCTCCCTCTTTTCCAGAAAGGATATTAATCAGCCTCTCAGAAATATCCTTGACATCTGCTGCCCTAGCCTTAAAATAATCATCATCCATGTTCGCAAACATTTTAGAGAAATTATCTCCAGTAGTGGCAGCTGCAAACTCTGCATTTACCTGCTGGCTCTCAATAATATTTACAATGGAATCTACATAATCGTCGTCCTCGAGCATCATTGCATGTACCTCAAAGACTGCGGCATTTGCCTCTCCTACTTCCTTGAGGGCTTTTTCATGTAAAGCATCCAACTGTTCTATGGCGGCAGCACGCGCCTTTTCATACCGTTTGAGTTCCGCATCAACCTCTTCAATATGTGTGCGCTTGATGGTCTGCTCACCCTTCTGATAGAATAATATTTTTCCTATGGCAATCTTTTTAAAGATTGATTTCCCGGTATATGTATCCATCCCACCACCTCTGCATCTTATAAATTTTCTTTAAAAAATGTTTCTAATTCTGTGATTGCTGCATCCTCATCTGGTCCTTCTGCTTCTACGGTGACTTCTTCGCCGCACTTAACGCCAAGTCCCATCAATACCATCAATTTTTTGGCATCTGCTTTCTTGCCGCCCTTTACCACTCGGATTGCAGATTCATATTTCTTTGCCTCTTTTACAAGCGCTCCTGCTGGTCTTGCATGGATTCCTACTTCGTCTGTGACTGTGTAATGAAATGTTTTCATAATGATTTCTCCTTTTCCTAAAATATTTGTATTCGGTTCTCAATGATTGTTACTTTTATTCTTTACATATTGTTCTTATTTTATTCTTAAAATTTTTTCTAATACAATTACATTTTTTCTGCTATAGCCAATATCTGACCTGTAATCTCCAGACATACCAGTGAAATGGATTTGACCAATTCACTGGCATTCTCCCTGTCTGTAGACTTTTAAAGGGAATAAACGGAAGTGTCTGGCTCTGCCTCAACCCTCTCAGTAATCTTTTTGCCAAACCCAATTTCTTTTCCCATCATCAAATATTCCTGATTATCCTCTGAATGAATTGTGATAACTGTATTATGATTCTGTACTTTCTTTACTCTGCACATACTTTTCCCCGCTTAAATTTTCTATTTACTCGTAGAAGTCCACTGCAAACAGTGCTTCTCCTGCCTCTACTCTGCCTTCCTTTAATAACCTGATTTTCTGATTGTCTTCTAATTCCGTACACAATACTGGAGATACTAAAGAAAGTGCATTGGCTCTCAAATAATCCAAATCCAATTTCAGCATTGGCTCACCCTTTTTGACCTTCTGACCATCTTCTACAAATACTTCAAATCCCTGTCCATGTAAGGAAACCGTATCAATTCCCATATGAATCAGAAGGCTTAAACCAGTATCAGTTAGAAATCCTACTGCATGTTTAGTATCAAATACAAAACAGACTTCTCCATCTTCTGGCGCTTTTACAATACAATCCTCTGGTGTCACCACTGCACCATCTCCCATCATCCTGCCGGCAAATGCCTCGTCTGGCGCTTCAGATAAATCTGCTGCCCTACCAGTTACAGGACTAGAGATAACCACGGTTTTTGTCACTTTTCCTTGCGTTGTCTCTGTCGGTTCATCCGTTTCTATCAGTGCTGCCTCTCCAGAGTGATACTCCTCGTTTGGCGCAGTCTCTAAATAATCTTCCAAATTAGATTTGATCACCGTCACTCTTGGCCCATAGATAACCTGCACGCCATTTCCTTTGTGAACCACACCCGATGCTCCTGTGGATTTTAACATACTGTCATTTACCAAGTCTGCCTTGTATACCGTACAGCGAAGCCTTGTGGCACAGCAATCCACATCTGAAATATTTTTTTTGCCGCCAAGTCCATGACAGATGGTCTTGGAGAGCGCATCTTCTGAACTTGCATCACTACTTGCTGAGACCCCATTCTTTTTAGCTTCCACATCGCTTCTGTGATATAATTTTACTTCTTCACTGTCGTCACGTCCTGGTGTTTTCAAATCCATTTTCTTAATCAGGAAACGAAACAGGAAGTAGTAAACTATAAAATAAAACACTCCCACAATAACGACCCAGATCCAGTCTGTCTTTGCATTTCCCTGAAGGATTCCAAATAAAAATAAGTCAATCACGCCGCCGGAAAATGTCATACCTACCCCTACATTGCATACATGCATCAGCATATAAGCAAGACCTGCAAATACACAATGGATCCCATAGAGGAGTGGCGCCACGAACAGGAATGTAAATTCCAAAGGCTCAGTAATCCCAGTCAGCATAGAGGTAAGCGCTGCAGAGAGCAAGAGTCCTGAAACCGCCCTTTTTTTCTCCGGCTTAGCCGTTTTATACATTGCCAACGCTGCTCCTGGCAGACCAAAAATCATCAATGGAAACTTTCCTGACATAAATCTTGTTGCAGATACTGCAAAATGTTCCACACTTGGATCTGACAACTGTGCAAAGAAAATATTCTGAGCGCCTTCGATTACCTGTCCTGCCACTTCCATTGTTCCACCCACACCTGTCTGCCAGAAGGGAAGATAAAATACATGGTGCAGTCCAAACGGAATCAACAGACGCTCCATCAGACCATAAACCCATGTTCCAGCATAGCCAGATTTTAGAACAATCTCGCCAACGCCATAAATACCTTGCTGGATCACCGGCCAGACAAAAAACATTAAAATACCCACTGCCGTATACACTAATGCACTGATTATGGGAACAAACCTTGTACCTCCAAAAAAAGACAATACCTGTGGCAGCTCAATTTTATAAAATTTATTGTGGAGCGCTGCAACTCCAAGCCCCACCAATATACCGCCAAATACACCCATTTGCAGCGATGTGATCCCGCACACGGAAGCCGTAGCGCCCTGAAGCATATTCTCAGTTCCGCCATTGATATTAATCAGGGCGCCAATTGATGCATGCATAATGAAAAAGGCTACCACTGCCGATAAAGCCGCCACATCTTTTTCTTTCTTGGCCATACCGATGGCAACGCCCATCGCAAATATAATGGGCAAATTAGCAAATACAATGTCTCCAGCTTCGCTCATAATCTGGAAAATCATATTAAATACAGTTCCTGGCCCCATAACATCCAGAAGCCCATAAGTGCTCAACATGGTTTCATTAGAGAATGAACCACCGATTCCCAGTAAAAGCCCCGCTACAGGCAAGATTGCAATGGGAAGCATAAACGATCTTCCCACGCGCTGCAATACACCAAAAATTTTGTCTTTCATCTCTCTTCTCCTTTTTCTATATTGAACTATTTGGAGTATGTGCGTTAGGGCGGCCACTCCCTTTCATCATACAAAACACACGTGTAAATCAATTTAAGAAATAAGAATAGGATTACACAATATTTATTTTTCTATACAAAAAAGGCACTAACACACATAAACATTCAAAATATTTATGCATAGTTAATGCCTCGTTGTTCAAAGTAACATACTACATTTTCTCTATTTTATCTCATCTTTCCACTGCTCTTTTTCGCACTCCAGGAACCATACACTGCACCAGAACTTCCCTTGACGTTTTTATAGGCGCGTACTCTTACATAATAATTCCTGCCTTTTTTCAGCTTTCCAATTATCGCTGTGTTTGTCTTATTTTTCTTGATCCATTTTTCCTTGACACTTTTTTGAACTTGGAATCTGTGCTGTATTGTATCTGATAGCCTGTGGCCTTTGAATCTTTTTTCCAGTTCACTTTTTTCTTCTGCTTTGCCAGTTTTTTTACACGGATATCCTAAAACTTAATTTACTGTACCCTTTTGTAGATCTTACATGTAAGGAAAATGCTTGATCTCCCCATATTTTCTTATAAAACTTGGTATAACTCAATTGCTAAATGGCTTTCTTAATTGTAAATTCTCTTGTTATTGTTCCTCTAAAATTACCCTTTCCGGTAAGTACTGCTTTTGCTTTCCCAGGCTTTATATTATTCTGCCAGGATATGGTATAATCCCTGCCCTCTGTCAGCTTATTCTTGCCCGCCACTGTTACCTTTGGCTGCTTGGCTTTTCCGTCATACTCGAAACGGTCTTCACTAAGCGTAACTGTACATTGTGCAAGATCTGCACATGCGATCTTAAAGTCACAGACCGCACAGTCCATATCCTTTCCAAGTCCCTCCAATTCTACACTTGCAGTTCCAACATTGACATTATTTTGGTATACAAGACGATAATCTTTGCCATTTGTCAGAGTTTTTCCATTATATGTAACATTGATTTGCTGTCTCTATCAACTTTTTTTAATATTTCTAATACATTCACAATATGTGCTGAAAATGTAGAAAGATTCTCTGATATATTTTGTCCATCACCTATATCACACAGAAAATTACTGTTCATACAAATTTCCGCTTTTTACATGCCACGTGTAAACCGCATTATGCCATCATACAATTTAATGCAACTGTCTTAATTGTAACTGTTTTACCTCCCGTATTAGGCCCTGTAATAACTACGCCATCAAAACTCTTCCCTATCTCAAATTGCAGCGGCACGCACTCTGACGGAGCCATAAGGGGATGTCAGCCATCTTCTATTCGGATATATCGTTCCGTATTAATCTTTGATTCTGCTCCATCATATTCTAAACTCAGTTTTCCTTTTGAAAAAATAAAATCTAGTTTTTCTATCATACTGATATTTTGTTCCAAAATCTCCTCATAATCGGCCACCATCGCAGAAAGAGAATAGAGTATCCTATATTCTTCATTTTCTTCATGTATTCGTAGAAGCTGCAATGTCTCATAATATTTCCCCACAGAACTTGGTTCTATAAATAATGTACCTCCCGTTGAGGATTTATCAATCACATTACCTTTTATTTTATATTTATATTCTTTTTTAACAGGAATACAAATATGCCCATTTCTCAGAGTACTGAAATTATCAGACAGGCTTTCCTTATTCGCCCGTATAACTGCATCTACTTTCTCCCGTATGCATCTTTCATTCCGTTCAATTTCATCCCGAAAGGATTTTAAATCTTTTGAAGCATTATCATCTATCCTGCCATTTCTAATCTGCATACTAATGGTTTCTTTTAGATTATCCAGACAATCCAGATTCTCATCATAATATGCCAGCGATATTTCCAATTGTTTACAACGGCTTAGATAATTCTTTAACCGCATTACAGCAACAAGGGATTTTTCCATATCTTCAAGCTGTGAAATAGATAAACAGTCTCCTTTAGCAGCCGTTTGGATGCATTCTCTAATCCCACTTAAAGAAACCAACGGCGGATTACCGCTTTTCTCCAATAGTTCTCTGGCTTCACTTGTCTCCCTTTGCCTTGCTATCAATTCATTCTCTGACATGCTGGGAATGGTGTCCTTAATCTTTTCTTTTGCCCACTCTGTAAGCGCCAGTTCAATCCACTTCTCTTTAATCTTATCAAATTCCAATACTTTATCTGTTTGAACCATTTTAACCCTCCTATTACAAAAAATAATTAACTGCTTGCACTTTCATATCTGTGTACTCCATATGACCAAAATGATAATGCAAAAAAAGTAAAAATACACACAATTGCTACTCCAAAAAACAGACCCTTTACTGACAGTGCCCCTATAAATGCCTGTGTCGGCAACGTTGCAATGATTCCATATGGCAATACACAATAAAAAATAAACTTATAAATTCCATAAAAAGCAATCCCTGGTATTTTCAAACACAATTCAATCGCTGTCCCCTCAATTTTCGTTAAATTGTTTACAGAGAAAACAAAAAAAGCAAAGCATCGTATCAAGAGTTCCATATCGTAGTACAGTATCGTCATCATAAAAACCAGAAACAGATATTCAATAATATTAGACCATGAAAAACCCATGTCTATTTCTTTCACTCCATACGCAATAATACATGCACTGAAAGCCAATAGCGGTATGGAACCTGGATTTATTTTTTCAAAAGTAATCCGCAATAGCGGATTTACCGGTTTGGTCAGATACAAATCCAGTTCACCTGTTTGTATTTTTTCAGGTATGGAAATCACTCCAAAAAAGTAAATTATCATATTAAGGGCATTGATCAGGGAAAATGTTCCTACAAAAACAAGGATTTCTCCATGCCCCCATCCACGAATTTTATCCACATGCCCGTAAATTGCCTCAAAGGCAAAAAGCTGAACCAAAAAATAACTGGTGTCAATAAAAAACGGTCCAAAGAATCCCAACTGGAATGTCATGATATGGGATAGCCTTAATTTCATTAATTCTGTCAAAAATTTAAAATTATCTTTCATATTCCTGCTCCATCAAATTTAATTCGATAATGTTCATAAGTTACTTGATTTAAAACAATAAAGAAAATGCACCATATACTTAAAACAAATAAGCCTGTCACTGCTTCATCCTCACATTTTCCTATAAACAGCATACTTGGGAGATATGTAACATAATAGAACGGCAGAAATCTCATGCTGGCTATCATCCATTCCGGCAAAAGTGCAAGGGGAATCACCGCTCCTGTCACAACTGCTGATAAATTATCCTTTATCATGAGAAAGGTACTGATCTCCTCAAATTTTAAAGTTAAAATCCCAAGGAAATAATTGAGCTGAGCCATAAACAGCAGACCTAAAGCAACCATGATAATTCCGCATAGCAATATCTTCAAATTGACTGTATGTACAATGGAAATCCTGAACAAACAAAACCACAGAACAGTTGCTAAAAAGCCAATGCCTGAAGAAAATGCAAGCTTCCCGACCTCCATCGCCACAAAATAGCCCTGTGTCTGTACCGGTATCACCATATATTTTGAAAAAGTGCCGTTTCTCAACATTCCCGACATCTGCTGGCTGATTTCAGCAGACTTTTCCATCTGGAATAGATAGGAACTTATGATATAGTAAGAAATCATGGTGTGAAATTTCAATCCTGCTATCTGCTCTTTTCCTTCAAACAAAATACTCCATAAGATCCATGCAAACAATATCTTAGCCACTGACAGAATCACATCAACAAATACATCTGCTCTCCAGATTAACTGCGCTTTCATATATGCCCTAGCAATTTCCAAATATTTCTTCACGTTTTACATCCCCCTTATAGATACGCTCTACTACAGAGCCTATTTCTTCTTCCTCAATTCCAATATCCCGGATCGGATAATGACCTATATACGATTTCAGAACTTTTTCTGTATTTTGTTTTGGTATTTCAAGCACCAGTTTGTCATTTGTTTTTTCTAATATCCTGCAATGTTCCGGGACATCAGGCTCTACGCTATGCTCAAAGTATATAGTCATTTTCTTGCTCTTCTGGTATTGTTCAAATAACATCTCCGTATCGCCGTCATATATTTTTCTGCCGTAATTTACTACAATAGAGCGTTTGCATAATGCCTTAATATCCTCCATATAATGTGAAGTTAGCAGGATGGTCGTCCCTCTCGATTCATTTATATTTTTCAAGAAAGTCCGAATCTGTTTACTTGCCACAGCATCCAGTCCAATTGTCGGCTCATCTAAAAACAGTATTTTGGGATTATGAAGCAATGCAACAATCAATTCCATTTTCATCCTTTCTCCTAATGATAATGTCCTTACCTGTACATCCATAAGCTCCTGCACCTGAAACAGCTCCACAAAAAAGTTCTTATTTTTCCTATACTCGTCTTCTGGAATACGATATATTTCTTTAAACAGTCTCAGCGTATCCTCCGCTGTCAGCTCAAAAAACAACTGACTCTTCTGCCCCATAACTACCGCATATTGATGCTTAAATGCCTTCTCCAGCTTATTAGGATAAAATCCCATGACCTGAATTTCGCCACCTGTTGGCGCAATAATACCAGTCAGCATCTTCACTAAGGTAGTTTTACCCGCTCCATTCGGTCCAATCAATCCTATAAACTCACCCTCATCCACATCCATGTTAAAGGCATCTACCGCAATTTTTTCTTCATATTCTCTATGGAACAGACCCTTAATACTTCCTATCACTCCCTCCTGCTTCTTATACCTTTTATACTTTTTCGTTATATTTTCTGTCCGTATCATCTTCATGTTTAAAACCTCCAAATGAAATATATTTTAGTTCAAGACACAAAAAACGTGGTTTCTGCCTATCATAAATAGACTGAAACCACGAATCCATATGTCTCAAATTGACGTAGTAAAACAAGGCTTTCCATGAAAGGATACCCGCAATGTCTTAAAACTTGCACTCCATTTCATAGTTGGTCTAAAACAAAAAAAGCATGACCTCTACAGTCATACTTTCCCTTTTTCTCATTCATCAAAACAAGACAATAATTCCCAGTATATGCAGTATTCTGTAAGGCAGAAACAACCAGCATTCAATAATGCTGAAAAGGGTACCACAAATAAAACACTATCCCTAGTGCTTACCCTCTTTATTAAATTTAGTTGTTCTTTGTCATTACAGATACCACCAACATATAGCATATCTACCTTTTCTTTAAAATATGAACCTATATTAACTCATAACTTTTCCAGTGTCAATATTTATTTAATAGATATTTTAATTATGGTGGCATTTCTTCCCAATAATCGGCTTTTATTATAAAGAGCTTTTTTCAAACTCAAAGGGCAAGTTTCGCCTGAGTGAATTATGGAATGGCAAGACCAAAGAAAGACAAAGAACTGCGGCATAAACATCAGATCATGCTCCGGCTCACAGACACAGAATATGAAATCATATCTGAAAGCGTAAAAGCTGCAAACCTCCCACTGGCAGAGTATGTATGGAAACAGGTTATGAAGCAAAAAGTAATCGCAAAATATGAGATTGTGGCAGACCTGCCGGAACTGAAAAAGCTGGTTGCAGAGTTTGGAAAGATCGGCAGCAACTTAAACCAGATTGCAAGGCATTTCAATAGCGGCGGCATCCATTCACAGGCAATGCGTAATGCAATCGAACAGAATGTTTCAATAATTTATGAACTGAAATATGAAGTTTTAAAAATGGCAGGCGATTTCCACTCTGTTGCCGAATGGCATAAAGGTATACCCGGAAGGTGTTTTCATGGCAATACTGAAACACATAGCGAGTAAAAACGCCGACTATGGAGAAGCCCAGCGGTATCTTATGTTCCAGTATGTGAGATTTCCGTGTGCATGACGAACTTTGCCCTTATCCTCAATGACCTTGCAGCCAGCTACAAGGACAGAAACGAGTACATAGCCCGTCTTTGCAGTTTCCCCCTGCTTATCCTTGACGATTTCGGCATGGACACTACCGCCAACCGCCGACAAGATGATGAAAGTGCTGGAAGCCGAAAGCGCAGCCGGACAAAAGCCGCCTTTTACCACATAAACCGGGAATGACTGCTGATTGCGCTTAAACTGTTTATCCCAAAACAAGCTCATAAAGATGAAATGGCATGGGAATACCTATATCGACATAAGTAATATCCACAGTATCCACATATTTAAAACCGTATGACTGATACATTTTGACAGGTATATCATTCCCTTTCAGACAGTCTAACCGTATTGCCTTCCAACCTCTGCTTCTTGCTGTCTGGATTGCATGTTCGACAAGCTGCTTTGAATATCCACGCCCGCCATAATCCGGCAGAACACGAAGTGCGTGCATAATGACTACTTCATTTTTTGCGGCGTTGATTTGCCAGTGAACTGTATTATATGCACTGTCGCAATCATGGTTTAGAATATATGCTGCAACGATTTTATTATCTTCTATGCCGATAAATTGACATCTGCCTTTGATAGATTCCTCTACCATTGCTTGCGAGGGAAAACCACCTTTATCCCCGTTTGGAAGGAAACTTTTTTCACCAAGGACATCACACATTACACTGTAAAAAGACATTAGCTCTGTCAAATTGTCATTTGTAGCCTGTACAATTTTCATTCATTACACCACCTTAGTATACAGATTTTGATGAAAATAGTTTACTACAGAAAAAATAAAATTTCCACCATCAACTTGAACGATAAGCCTTGATATAAAAGTAAAAATATTATCTTCTATAAAGAAGCGGAAAAGACTGTACAGCCAGCCCCGTCGTGTGGTATAATGGACTTACAGAATAGAAGTCAAATAGACGTAAAGCCAAGTTATTTTTTTCGGCATCCATAAGGGATGCCGTTTTTGCTTTATTGGATAGCTTCCAGTACGGCGGCACGGTCAAAATCATCACCCAACTTTCGGGCGGTGATTGGCTTCGTCCTGTCCGGCGTGAGATACGACAACCTCCCCCGGCTCTCCTTGACGGTCACGCCCTGCTGTAACAGTTTCCCGGAAAAGTCCTCAAAAGAGATAGCAGAGGACAGAGCGGTGCGGATCGTGCGCCGCAGCTTCTCCTTGTCGGTTTCAAATTTGGTGGGTTTGGGCGGCTCTCCTGCGGCGGCAAGGGAAGCGTTCTCTTTATCCAGTGCGGATTGTCCTTTCCGCTTCGCCCAATACTCACGCTCGGTAATGCGGTTCTTGCTCCCGTTCAGTAAATCAATCTGATAGAGGTTTTCCCGGTGGCACATTTCCATGACTTCCGCTTTGAAATACTCCATAGCTGCGTCCGTACAGCAGTGCTTGCAGCCCTCCCTTGTGTCCGCTGGTCTTTCCATGTAGGGAAGCAGCGGCACTTCCGCAATCCGTAGGGAATTGATTACGATATGCACATAAATGTTGCCGCTGTGGTTATGTCCGTCCGGGTGGGTGCATACAAGGGCTTGGTGTCCAGGGAAATGCTCTTTACAGAACTGCTCGCCCAACTCCTGCGCCCGGTCTACGGTCAAGCCGTTGTCTTGTGCGTCACGGGGGTCAAAACTGATAATGTAATGGTGGCTCTTTACGTCCTCTTTTCTTTGGTTCTTGCCGTATTTTAGATTGGAGCGCATACACGCTATGGCGAAATCCTCCCCGTCACAATTCAGAGAGGAAATGAGATAGCCTGTCCTCGGAACAATCTGCCCATTTTTATCAAGCGTGGGCTTCATGGTAAACTCGTCATGCTCAAAGGTTAGGTACTGCTCGGCAGCTCCATAGTCGGCATTTTTAAAGCTGATATGTTTGAATGTTGTGGGCGGCTTCACCTACTTTCTGCAAGACTTCAAACTTCAAGGCGGCAAGCTCCGCTGTGGCGGCTCGTACCTCATTGGAGAGGGTATTATAAGGTGCGCCGTATTCGTTCAGACAGCGGGCAATCTGATTCAAGTTGCCGCCGATTTTCCCGTACTCGTCAGTTAGCTTCCCAACGGCAGACAGCAGTTCATCATTGACCAGGGAAACGGTAATAACAGGCTGTATTCTTGACTTGGTAAGGGCTTGCCGGATAAACTCGGCTTGGCTCATTTTGCAGAAGGTGACACGCTCGGAAAACCCAGCGTATTCTTCCTCGGTCAAGCGTGTCTTGATTACCCGGCGGCGGTATGGCGTGTTGTATCTTTTCATGGCTGTGACATCCTTTCGTGGGTGGATTTTTTCAAGCGGCGCAAGCCGCAAAAGGCGGGCTTGGGGTGACAACCCCAACAAGATTCCCATAGGACAAAATGAGCTGGTAGGCGAAATTTGGTACTGTGCTAGAATCTTGCTCTAAGAAACTGCGCTCTGTGGTCTGTTCGCTTACTATCTGGCTATTGGCGGCTGGTTTGTTGCGTTCCGGCGAAAATTTCTCTCTCAATACCTTTAGTGCCACAAGTGGAGATTTTGCCAAAGCAGTGGCGATATTTCCCCCTACTGCCTACAACACCACGCAAAGCAAAAATGACGGTGATTTGTGGAAATATCTCTCTATTCCTTACAAAACCGCACAAGCCAAAATAGGCGAGAATTTGTGAAAATTTCTTTTTGCCCGTCCTCCACGGACAGCCTGCGGATTTGCCAAACGGGAGAGGGAATTTCTTTCAATCCCCCTTTGCACGGCATAATACCGACAATTTTTGAAAATGCCAAAAATGGGCGCAAAAAAACAGGAAACCTTTTCTTGATTTCCTGTCTTGGTGTGCCATTCTATGTAGCGGCTGTTATTCAATTTTCTTTTGACTTCTATTCTACAAGCAGAAATTTGTAGTATTAGTTCTTATTTCTCAAAAACTACAAAACCACATTCGTAAGGATGGTCGCAATACACACTTTCTTGTTTATCAGTGTGATATAACATACTTTTCAGTATAATTAGAAAATCTCCACCACCCGATAGAATCATGTATTCTGCTAGAAAAAACAGCAGTAATTGATTTACCATTACAGCAACTACTGCAACTCCGCCTCCTAAAACTAATGTAGGCATAGCAACTCCCAAGAGATATTGCCATTTTTTCAGTGGATTTGAACAAGTGCAGTATGGAGAAAAACTACTCCAAATAATTCCAAAATCAATGGAGTGAAAATGGTTTTTTGCAAAAAGGCTCCAAGTAATTCCATGTATTAACTCATGCAAAATGGACAGACATAAAATAAGCAAAAGTAATGCTACAACAAATCCCCACGAAAGACAATCTAAATCAAAACCATTCACATTATAGTATATCCAAAATGATAAAGCCATAAATGGCAGCATAATTAAAAGACATAACGGTTTTGCTTGTTGCGTATTGATAATTTGGATCTATGTCAATACTTTAGACAAAAAAAGTTGAAAGGTTATGCTGCTGTTTTAAGTTCTTCATCCTCCTTTTGTTGTGGTGTCATATAACCAATAGCACTGTGTATTCTTTTACGGTTATACCAGCCCTCTATGTATTCAAAGATTG
>CAJTIR010000049.1 GCA_910576385.1 Lachnospiraceae bacterium | reverse complement strand
CCGCTGGTGTACCTGTTGGCATGCCAATGCCACGGCAGGGTAGCCAAGCCCGGAAGGGATAAACGCTGAAGGCATCTAAGCGTGAAGCCCCCCTCAAGATGAGATGTCCCATTCTTAGGAAGTAAGACCCCTTGGAGAGTACAAGGTAGATAGGGCAGAGGTGGAAGTACAGCAATGTATGGAGCTGACTGTTACTAATCGGTCGAGGGCTTGACCTCACTTTTCGGTTCTTCTGTGTGAATTTTTTAGGGTATTGTATATAATCCTCGATAGCTCAATGGTAGAGCACGCGGCTGTTAACCGCGGGGTTGTTGGTTCGAGCCCAACTCGGGGAGTTTTTTATATCGTTGGCCTTTGGGTTTGAGGATATCATGCTGAGGTGCTGACATACAAGGCTCCTTGGTCAAGCGGTTAAGACATCGCCCTTTCACGGCGGTAACACGGGTTCGATTCCCGTAGGAGTCATTGACATAGTTAATAATATGCCGATGTGGCTCAATTGGCAGAGCAGCTGATTTGTAATCAGCAGGTTATCGGTTCGAGTCCGATCATCGGCTTGTGTTGAAAAATCAACTTGGACCTTTAGCTCAGTTGGTTAGAGCAACCGGCTCATAACCGGTCGGTCCTGGGTTCGAGTCCCCGAAGGTCCACTCATTAACTATGATAAATTTGGCCTAGTGGCTCAGTTGGTTAGAGCGCCGCCCTGTCACGGCGGAGGTCGAGGGTTCGAGTCCCTTCTGGGTCGTTAATATGGGATCTTAGCTCAGCTGGGAGAGCATCTGCCTTACAAGCAGAGGGTCACAGGTTCGAGCCCTGTAGGTCCCATTTTTGCCGCAGTGGCGGAACTGGCAGACGCCCGGGACTTAAAATCCCGTGGGTAGTGATACCCGTACCGGTTCGATTCCGGTCTGCGGCATGTTATATTTAGAGGAGAATCCTGCAAAGCAGGATTCTCTGTTTTTAATAAGAAATTTTTATAACATAAAAAGTCTTTCAGATGGGAAATTTCGCAAAGCGAAATTTTGTCTACAGAAATAGCCAAATCTAGCGAATTTCAAAAGTATCATCTAAAAGCAGCCAGTTTGCTCGAAAAAGCTGCATGATTTGCCAATAGCTCATACCACGAAGCTGGTATTCTTTGACTAATTCAAATTTTGCAGAAAGACTGCGCACATCTTCAAACCATACTTCATGTTCTAATCCCTCAAAAAAATATGTGAAATAGGGAGATTGCGCAATTTCATCAAACTGGATAGAGGCTCCATGTGTGATAGCTATCTGAATCGCTTCAATATTTCCAATCGTAGTTGCCTTTGAGCTACCTTTTACAAAAGGCAAGGTCCAGTCATAACCATAATTTGGAATACCAAGATGGATTTTTTCAGAAGGAATTTTTGTTAAGGCATACTCTACTACCTCACGGACTTTATTGATTGGTGCTACTGCCATAGGGGGACCATACGTGTATCCCCACATAAGATATCTTATAATTTCTATATGGCATACTGAATGGTTACAATATCATTTCCTAAGTTTCTGATTTATATTTTGGTAGTTTTGGATATATAGTTAATGTAAAGTTAGCGTAATTGCCTTTAGATTTAAGGTTTCTTACCCTTTTTTGATATTCGACATGTTCCAAAATACTCTTTAGAATTTCATTTTTAAGAGAAATACTGTCTATGTTTTGATATAGTTCTAAAATGTTTGCAGTAATTGGAAGAATGTTATTGCATATGGAGGCATTTTGTTGTTTTTCTTCTAAAGAACGCTCAAGAGTTAGAATAGTTGTCTTAGCAGTTTTAATTTTTTCTGAAATCGCATGTAATCGGTTTTGAAAAATATTGGATGTATAGACACCTTGTTCTAATAGATCATAAGCACGTTCTTTCTGCTTATACAATAAGCGAAGTTTTTTTTGACAGTGTTGTAAGGCATGTTGCATTGTTTGAAGTTCAGGAAAATTGTTCTCTTCTTTAGGAAAGCTTAAAATATAACCTTCTAACCATTGTTCTAATGCTTCCAATAATTTTTTTTCTATCAGAGCAAGAGGCGCTGATATATTATTGCAGTTATAACTTGGACAACGCAGAACACAGTCATTGTTTTTATTGTTAGCAGCTCTGGCAAGCAGTGAACCGCATTGTGCGCAACGAATAATACCTGATAGTGGATTTTTGAGAGTTTTGTTATTTGCGACAGGCGAGGCATGGTTGTTTTCTGCGAGCTTTTGAACTTTATAGAAAATATCTTCCTCAATTATGGGAGTATGTAAACCATGATACATCTGAAAATTAGAATTTTTCATACGGACTTTTTTTGTCTTTCCTTGAATCATAACTTTTTTTTCAATCGTTTTTCCCCAACAGACTTTACCAATATAAACAGGATTTTGAAGTATATCTTTTATAGTGCTTGGAGACCATTTATTGGAAGTAGCCGGCATTATTCCCATATCGTCAAGTTTCTTGCAGATCGCTTGACGTCCTAACCGTTTGAAGGCTCCATCTGTCTGTTGTTCTCCATAAAGATATAGTTGAAATATCAGACGGATAATTTCTGCTTGTTCTGGTATAATTTGCAGCGTATATCCCTTGTCATTGATAATTTTTATTCTCTGATAGCCGTATGGGGCGGTACTGGCAATCCATTTTCCTTCTCTTATCGATGCGATTCGTCCTTGTTGTATTCTGCGATTGATAGTTTTGTATTCTCTACGGCTCATAAACAAGCCAAATTCAAAATATTCTTCATCGTATTCATCACAAGGATCATATATTTTCAGCGGCGTAATGATGAGTGTATCAGATAATTTGAAATATTTTGCGATAGTGCCTTGATCGCTGGTATCTCCTCGTGCTAGACGCTCTATTTCCATCACCAGTACACCGTCACAATCTCCATTACTGATATCCTGCAGCAGCATCTGAAGAATTGGTCTGTCCTGAATCGTTTCCCCAGATACAATTTCTTGGTAAAACTTTGAGATAGTGATGCCAAGTTTATCAGCAAGTTCTTCTAACATTTGTTTATGGCGCAACAAGGTTTCTCCTTCTCCATGTGCTTCTGCCTCACGGTCAGCGCGGCTTTTTCTTAAGTAAACGAAATAAGTACCTGATGGATTGAGTATTTTTTTCATAATAGCTCCTTCTATAAATATCTTTCATTTACTTATTGAAATGTATGATTCATTTTAAATATCAATGCGCAATAGATATAAAAATAGATAGATCTTGGATAATTATAAAGTCAAATTTTTGCGTAAAAACAGTAAGAAAGAGATGGAGGGATAGAATGAAACATATAGCAGATCAGTTTATGATGGGAGAGACAGAAATTATAATTTGTGATGATCAATGTGTCTGTAAGGAGGAAGCAGAAGAAATCTTGAAGGATTTGGCCCAAAAGATAAAGTTTGGTGCTACTAAGGAGAGACATCAGTCCAAATAAGCTCATAATCTTAAAAGGCTGCGGAAATCCACAGCCTTTTTCTAAGGGTGTGCTGGCAGAAAGGGGAGTACTGCCAGCATTTATATTATAACAGGTTGTCAGAATGGATGCAAGGGGGAGGTATTTTAAAAATAACCTGGGCTTGTCTGTAACATCACTGTGTTTCGATACGAAATAACAGCCCACACATTACTGTCATGATGTAAATAGATATCACATATATGGAAATACGTGTATCCCCATTCATATGTCATCAGTAGAACATAATCTGCTGCTTCTCCCAATAAACCATAATCCTTTCCTTCATATAAGAGTCCTATTTGAGAGTCAGATATTTTGGGCGCAAGGGCAACAGAGACGGGATATCCCAATGCATTTATGGCTGTTCGTATATCACGAACGAAATTAACAAAGGGAAGTTTATCTTCTGGAAGAATATATTCAAAGTCAATATCTACTCCTTCAAAGCCTTGATTTTGAATTTGAGAGACAAGATTTTCGATCAGTGTTTGCTTTGCTGTTTCATTGTTTACCACCTGAGAGATCAAATAATTGCTGAATTGTCCTGTAGGACCGAAAGGGGTCAAGGTCAAAATGGGCGATACATCAAAAGATTTTGCCATTGTAATCATAAAAGTATCATCCAAAAGTGGAGGGACTAATTGGCCTTCTGGGGTAAATCCATAGGAAAAGATAAACAGATCAGACAAATAGGGAAGTGTCTGCTCTAATACCCAGTGACTGATAAATGGGTAAGCATAACCACCTACATAAGCGCTATATGCATTTTCAGAGGATATCTGCTCAGGGGTATTAAGATCAGAACTGGCATCCTCCAACAAAAGTGCTTGCCCCACAACTAAAGGAAAAGGATAAGATAGTTGATTATCATAGATAATGGATTGAGCAGATACAGATTGGGAGATAGCAATAGCATCCACAGTATCTCCTGGGCGGACAATATATATTCTCATAAAATAATGCTTAAGTCCTTTTTGTTAGAGTATGTAAAAACACAGTAAGTGTTCTATGAGATTGATACATGGATAATTACTTTATGGAAAAAAATAGATTGCAACCGGGAGTTCAAAAATGTGATAAATATATTTCATATTTTTATAATTTGTAGAGATAGAAGAAATTTTTTATAAAATGTATTGGAAAATTAAGCTAATAATAGGAGCAAAATCAGAGCAAAAAATAGCAAAATTACACAATAAATAAAAAAATATAGTGGATTTCTTGTTAAAAAAGTGATAAAATTAAGTGAAAACATATGGTGTAATTCCTTTGGCGTGATTGGGAAAAGCAGAGAATACAAATAATGAGGAAGTGGATATATGGGATTGAATCAATTAAATTCGGGACTGGTCTATACAAATGATGAGTGTATAGGATGTAATCATTGTATTTCAGTCTGTCCGGTATTTGAGGCAAATTATTCATTAAAATTGGATGACAATGATGTGATTTATGTAGATGGCGAAGCGTGTGTGCAGTGTGGAGCATGTATTGATGCCTGTCACCATCATGCAAGAAGTTATCGAGATGATACAGAACAGTTTTTGGATGATCTAAGCAAAGGAGAATCCATCAGTCTTTTGGTTGCGCCTGCCTTTATTGCAAATTATCCTAGAGAATATGGCAAAGTGTTGGGATATTTAAAAAGTCTTGGCGTAAAACATATTATCAGTGTCAGCTTTGGCGCAGATATTACTACTTGGGGATACATAAATTATATTACAAAACATAATTTTCAGGGGGGAATTTCACAGCCTTGTCCGGCTATTGTGGATTATATTGAAAAATTTATTCCAGAGTTGATTCCCAAACTGGTTCCAATCCACAGTCCAATGATGTGTGCTGCGATCTATGCAAAAAAATACATGAAGATTACAGATAAATTGGCATTTCTTGGTCCTTGTATTGCCAAAAAATCTGAGATCATCCGCAAAGAGAATCAACAGTATGTATCGTATAATGTAACATTTAACCATCTAATGAAGAAGATGAAAGGCAAAAATTTATCATCTGCGGAAGCAGTAGATGAATTGGAATATGGTTTAGGAAGCGTCTATCCGCAGCCAGGCGGACTAAAAGAAAATGTAGAGCATTTTCTGGGGAAAGATGTTATGGTTCGCCAGATTGAAGGGGAAAAGCATGCATATCATTTTTTGGAGACTTATGCAAAACGTGTGAAAGATGGCAAACCATTGCCTTTTATGGTGGATGCACTCAATTGTTCGAATGGATGTCTGCATGGAACTGGTGTAGAACCCGAATTTATAGAAAATGATGATGTTCTGTTTGAGATTCAGGCACAGAGAGAAAAAGCAAAACGAAAACTGGGGGATAGAAAGAGGGACAAAAAGAGTCCTTGGGCAAAGAATATTGACTATCAAAAGCGGCTGGACAATTTCAACGCTCAATTTGCAGGTTTGGCGCTGGACGACTTTATATGTAAATATCAGGGAAATAAAAAGTCAATTGTGGCTAGTAAAGAGCAGATTATGTCTGCATTTGAGGATATGCACAAAAATACCTTAGAAAAACAGAAGATTGATTGTGGCGCCTGTGGGTATGATAGCTGTGAAAGAATGGCTCAGGCAGTAGCGTTGGGAATGAATCGCAAGGAAAACTGTATGCATTATGAGAAAGATATAATACAGAAAGAACAGCAAGAGATGAAAATTCTCAATGAACAACTTCAGGAGGAACAGCGTATCAAAACAACTCTCTATGAAGAAATTATGGAGGATTTTAAGGAGATTAGAAGCGCTATGGGAGATTTGGCAGAAGGAAATCAGGTCTCAGCGGAGGATGCTACTAGAATAGCCCAGGCAGTAAGTGGAATGTCGTCCTTTACAGAGATGCTAAGAGATTCTATGAATCAGGTTTCAGAAGCTGTACAGGGTTATGATATTATGAATGAAGATATCATAAAAATTTCCAATCAAACAGGTATGCTTGCTTTAAATGCTGGGATAGAAGCAGCCCGGAGCGGTGAAGCAGGCAAAGGATTTGCTGTGATAGCCAATCGTGTAAGAGAATTGTCAGAACAGACTAAGGAGGCCGTTGCTGCTGGGAAAGAGCAGAGTGAAGTTTTGCTTCCAGCGATTGCCAAATTAGATCAGGAGACGTTGGAATTTTTAGAGAGTATTGACAGAATCAATACTGCAACTTCTGCACTTGCAGCAAGTAGCCAAGAAATTTCGGCACAGACAGAGATGGTAGATCAGGTGGTCAACAATATGACGGAGAAGATGAATAAACTGGTATAATGATGTGTAATGATTGTGAATAAGAATTATTATGTGGTGGGGAAAGAAGACGCTGTCGCATTAAGATTTTATTCGTTCAAAAGGTCTTGCCGCTAAAACGGCAAGACCTTTTGAACGAATATCACTCTGGGAATCTAGCTTCCCAAGATGATTTTTGTACACATTGTTTACATTGCTCTGCAATGTAAACCTTTTGAGCGAGACTATATCTTGTTATTTCTTAATGCAGTAGCCTTTTTCTTATTTATAAATTACTGAATTTTACGGCAGGATTGTCGTTCCATCAATTGGCATGGCAGTTTAATTTTCATAGCAGTAGCGGGCTGCAGCCTCAATATATTGAATACAATGTTAGCGCCAAAGCTGCCCATATCGTATGCGGGCGCGTGGATGGTAGTCAGTGGTGGAGTGGTAAAAGATGAAAGGCTAGTATCATCAAATCCCATCAGAGAGATATCATCTGGAACACGAATGCCGCGGTTATTTAGAGCACGCAGGGCGCCAATCGCAATAGGATCGCTGGAGGCAACAATAGCTGTGGGCAGATCTTTTGAATCGAGAAGTTGATTCATCATAAAACAGCCAGATTCGATGGTAAACGCTTCCTCCAATATATAGGGTTCATGAATGATATTATGCTTTTGGCAATATTTTGTAAAGAGTGTTTTGCGCATATCTGGAAATAGATTCTGATCTGCAAGATATTCTTTGCCGCCCAAGAATCCAATTTTTTGATGTCCTAAGGAGGTCAGGTAGTCCATTGCTGTCTTCATAGCATGTTCAAAATCTAGAGTGATAGTAGAGATATTGCTATCATCGATAGGCATATCCAAGAAAATAATGCTGTTAGTAATTTCTCGAAAATGTTTAATCTCACTTTTACTAAATTTTCCGACACAAATCAAGGCATCTACATTTTTTAAAGCATCCATGTAATTTACATCGGCCTTATAGGTCCGTACTACATGGATACAGTGCTGCATACAAAAGTCCTCAATGCCTTGTCGGATTAAGAGATAATAATTATCTTCCATTTCCTGTTGCGGGGAAAACCATTGAACAATGCCTAAGGTGTATACAGATTTATTGGAAGCACGTGATTTCTTTTTGTAATTTAGGGCGTGTGCTGAGTCTAACACTTTCTGTCGTGTGTCTGGTGAAACATTTAATGTATTGTCATTATTTAAAATTCTTGAAACAGTGGCAGAGGAAACTCCTGCTGACACTGCGATATCTTTAATGGTTGCCATAAATACCTCCACATGTAGATTTAACACTCTTTTTGAGTGTATTGTGTGAAATATCCTGTAATTTGAACAATTGTGGATTTCATCAGTTACAGTATAGCAAATGTGGAAGGAAAAGGGAATAAAATTTAGTTTTAAGTTTCCCCATTTTTTATAATCACTGATATTTTAGCACCAAAAGGTCTTGCTGCCTTTGGCAGCATAGACATCTTGCACAAAAAGCGTCTGAAAAGCTAGCTTTTCCTAGCGCTTTTATGTGCAAAGTGTTTCCATCATTTTATGATGGAAACCTTTTGATACTATGAATTAAAAAATGGGGAAACTCAAAAATTTAGTAAATTTACTAAATTAATATATCAGTGAACCAAATTCATAAATTTGCAACAGTTTTATTTCAGTGGCTGCCATTGGTCTCCAGCGTTGGTCTGTATTCTTTAAAAACTATTTTGTACAAATAGTTGAGTTATTTTACTAACTGAAATTTTTATTATAAATATTTACTAAATGCATTTACTAAAAATATTGACTGTTTACTAAAGAGCATATATAATATATCTATAGGGCAGAGAAAATGAAAAACTGGATGGAACGTTTACACCGACGGCTGGTTTTTCAATATTTGATGAACGAAATAACCAAAAGGCTTTGCCCGTTCAAAATAAGATAAGTAAAGGCGGGGCGAATATGAAGAACACAAACGTATTGGCAGAAGAACTGAACACAAAAAGCTTTGAGGAGCGTCTGAAAGAAGTCTATGTGGACACTGGGGTGACAGATTATCAGAAAAAACGTTATCAGAAAGCAATTCAGGAGTATGAGAATTTATATGGGGAACAGGAAGTGGAAATTTATAGTGCTCCTGGCAGAAGCGAGGTTGGAGGAAATCATACCGATCATCAACATGGTCAAGTGTTAGCAGCATCGATCAATCTTGACGCCATTGCAGTGGTAAGCAGATCAGAGGAAAATGTGATTAAACTGTTGTCGGACGGCTATCCGATGATTACCGTAGATTTAAAAGATTTAGAGATGAGGGAGAACGAAAAAGGGACTTCCGCAGGTTTGATTCGTGGTATGGTATATGGACTTAAGAAAAACGGCCATAAGGTGGGCGGATTCCAGGCATATGTGACTAGTGATGTATTGAACGGGGCAGGGATGTCCAGCTCAGCAGCATTTGAAGTGTTAGTTGGAACCATTCTTTCTGGTCTCTACAATGAGATGCAGATCAGTCCTGTGGAAATTGCACAGGTAGCACAATATGCAGAAAATTGCTTTTTTGGAAAACCGTGTGGTTTGATGGATCAGATGGCATGTTCTGTGGGTGGCCTGATACATATTGATTTTGAAGATCCGGCCAAACCATTGGTTGAGAAAGTGGATGTAGATTTCAGTTCGTATCATCATAGTTTATGTATCACCGATACAAAGGGTTCTCATGCTGATTTGACAGATGATTATGCATTGATTCCTCAGGAAATGAAAAAAGTGGCAGAGTTTTTTGGAAAGGAATTTTTAAGAGAGATTGACCCACAGGAATTTTACAAGGCCATTTCTAAGATTCGAGCAGCATGCGGTGATCGTCCAGTATTGCGTGCACTACATTTCTTTGAAGAGGAAAAGCGTGTCGAGCAGGAAGTAAATGCTTTAAGAGGCGGGGACTTCCAGGGATTTTTAAAGACAGTTCAGAAATCTGGGGATTCTTCTTTTAAATTCCTGCAGAATATTTATACCAATAAGGATGTGCAGAATCAGAGCGTTTCCATTGGTCTTGCAGTTAGCGACAGCATCCTTACAGGGAATGGTGTCAGCCGTGTGCATGGCGGTGGATTTGCAGGTACAATCCAGGCGTTTGTGTCAGATGATTTTGTAGAAAACTATCGGGAAATGTTGGATAGTGTATATGGAAAAGGTGCTTGCCATGTGTTGAAGGTGAGACCATTCGGCGGAATCAAGGTAATGTAGGGAGGTTTTTATGGTAAACGAAGCAATCAAAAAATTAGTGTGTTATGGGGTGGAGAGAGAGCTGATTTCAGAGGATGATGTGATTTTTACCACCAATCAGTTATTAGAAGTGTTACAGATTGAGGAATATGAAGAACCTCAAGAAACTTATCAGAATGTTGAGCTGGAGCCAGTGTTGAGAGAACTTTTGGATTACGCTTATGAACACAGGGTTCTGGAAGAAAATGGTGTCGTGTATCGGGATTTATTTGATACAAAATTGATGTCAAAATTGATGCCGCGGCCAAGTGAAGTGATTGTAAAATTTTGGGCTATCTATGAAAAAGAAGGAGCGAAGGCAGCCACAGATTATTATTATAAGCTCAGTCAGGACAGTGACTATATTCGCCGCTATCGGATTGCAAAGGATGTAAAATGGAAGGCTCAGACTCCATATGGTGAAATGGATATCACAATCAATCTTTCTAAGCCTGAGAAGGATCCAAAGGCGATTGCAGCAGCTAAAAATGCAAAGCAGAGTGGCTATCCGAAATGTTTGCTCTGCGTGGAAAATGAAGGATATGCAGGGCGTGTTAATCATCCGGCAAGACAAAATCATCGCATTATTCCAGTGACAATTCAGGACAGCCGCTGGGGATTCCAGTATTCGCCATATGTATATTATAACGAACATTGTATTGTATTCAATTCTCAGCATATTCCAATGAAAATTGAGCATGGTACATTCTGTAAGCTGTTTGACTTTGTGAAGCAGTTCCCACATTATATTGTAGGTTCCAATGCAGATTTGCCGATTGTGGGAGGTTCTATTCTCAGCCATGATCATTTCCAGGGTGGAAGCTATGAATTTTCTATGGCAAAGGCTCCTGTTGAGCGGGAATTTACAGTGGCAGGCTTTGAGGATGTCAAAGCGGGTATTGTAAAATGGCCGATGTCAGTGATTCGGATTTCTGCATCAGACAGTGACCGTTTAATTGCGCTTGCTGATCAAATTCTGACAGCATGGAGGGCATATACAGATGAGGATGCATTTATTTTTGCAGAGACGGATGGAGAGCCTCATAATACAATTACTCCGATTGCCAGAAAGCGTGGAGAGTTCTTTGAGCTTGATTTGGTATTGCGCAATAATATTACAACAGAAGAGCATCCGTTGGGGGTATATCATCCACATGCAGAACTTCACCATATCAAAAAAGAAAATATTGGTCTGATCGAGGTAATGGGTCTGGCAGTGCTTCCGGCACGTCTGAAACAGGAGATGGAAACGTTAGCAGAGGCAATTGTGGAACATAGAGATATCAGAGCGGATCAGAGTATTGAAAAACATGCAGATTGGGTGGAGGAATTTTTGCCTAAGTATGAGAATATCAGCCGTGAAAATGTGATGGATATCCTTCAAAATGAAATTGCTCTGGTATTTAGCAAAGTGTTAGAACATGCTGGCGTATATAAGAGAAATGAAGAAGGGCAGAAAGCTTTTGATAAATTTATTGCAAGTTTATCGTAAGAAGTATTATTGTTTTAAATAATTGATACATACGGCCGCATAAAAAATATGTCTGCTTCGCGGTATGCAGCCGGCACAAGTAAAGGCAAATATAATTTGTGCTTACGATAGATTGATTTTTAATTGTGTTCGGTACTATTGAAATAATAGTCTTTTGTGAAAAATTAAAAATTAAATAATAATTTAAGAATAGGATAACGTGCATTTCTGTTGGAAAGAAATGCACGTTATTTTAAAAATAAAAAAGTTAATGGCAGCTATGATTTCCACAATTGTGATCTCCGCAGTTATGTCCTTCTTCCTGGGAGTGATGGCTGCATGTGGTATCGGGATCATATGCAAGTTGTCCCTTTAAAAAAGCGTTTACTTGTTCATCGGCATCTCCAGAAGCGCCTGGATAGAGCTTAATACCAGCGTTTGCCAATGCATTTCGAGCACCGCCGCCAATTCCACCACAGATTAACACATCTACACCGCCATGAAACAAAAATCCGGCAAGTGCACCGTGACCTTGACCATTGGTATCTACAATTTCAGAGGAGACAATAGAGCCGTCCTCCACTTGATAAACTTTAAATTGGCTGGTGTGTCCAAAATGTTGAAAGATCTGTCCATTCTCGTATGTGACTGCAATTTTCATAAAAAAATCTCCCTTTCTAAATAAATTGGATTTGAGCTTCGACATTTTACAATTATGATGTCCAAATGTACATACTCAATAGATTATTGTTTTGTGAGAACTCCTCTATTAGTATAAGATAATTATTATCATATTTCAATTATAAAAACATAGCAGTTTCACAGATAATATGGTATGCTCGTATTGTTTCCACTAAATATTTTGCGGTAGAGGTGTTCAAAAAACAGTTGCAGAACAAATTGTCAAATGTAGAAGATGGAAGGAGAGATCGTATGGCAGAACCTTTTAGAATAGAAGAAATTGAGGAAAAAGTAATACTTGTTGGCGTCAGTGTTCAGGAGGGAGACGATACCGAGGATTCTTTGATAGAGTTGGGAGAATTGGTACAGACTGCTGGCGCAGAGGTGGTCGGGATCACGATACAAAATCGAGAGGCAATACATCCAGGTACTTATGTGGGAACTGGAAAATTACAAGAGATTCGTCAGATGTTGGTTGAGTTGGAGGCGACAGGAATTGTCTGTGATGATGAATTATCTCCGGCACAACTTCGCAACATGGAACGAGAATTGGATTGCAAAGTTATGGATCGCACGCTGATTATTTTAGATATCTTTGCAGCCAGAGCCTCAACCAGTGAGGGAAAAATACAGGTAGAATTGGCACAGCTTCGATATCGGTTGAGCCGTTTGACAGGATTAGGAATCTCGCTGTCGCGTCTGGGAGGTGGAATTGGAACCAGGGGGCCAGGAGAAAAGAAACTGGAAATGGATCGCCGTCTGATTAAAACAAGGCTTTCTCAGTTAAAGAGAGAGTTGTCAGAAGTTCGGCAGCACAGGGAAGTAACCAGGGGGCAGCGCAGTCGTAACCGTGTGAAAGTGGCAGCGATTGTGGGATATACCAATGCGGGTAAATCCACATTGTTGAATCGTCTTACAAATGCCAATGTGTTGGAGGAGGATAAGCTGTTTGCAACATTGGATCCAACGACCAGAAATTTAAAACTGGATAGCGGACAGGAACTTTTGCTTACGGATACCGTAGGTTTTATACGCAAACTGCCCCATCATTTAATTGAGGCGTTTCGCAGTACCTTAGAGGAAGCCAAATATGCTGATCTGATTATTCATGTGGTGGACGCTTCGAATCCTCAATGGCAAAAGCAAATGTTTATTGTATATGAAACATTACAGAATTTAGGCGTTTCTGGAAAGAAAATTATAACTATATTTAATAAACAGGATAAAGTTGATGACAAAGAGATTTTTAGGGATTTTCAAGCGGATAAAGTAATAAAGATTTCGGCGGTTTTGGGAGAGGGACTGAACGAATTAAAGTCTGTATTAGAGAGGATTCTCAGGGAGGATAAACAGTTCCTGGAAGGAATTTTTTCTTATGAGCAAGGAGGACAGATTTCTACTATACGCAAATATGGAGAGCTTCTGGAAGAAGAATATCGGGAAAATGGTATTTATATTAAAGCTTTTGTTCCTGTGGAATTGTATCATAATCTGGAAGAAAAGATGGAGACAGAGTTATATGATAATTAAGGATTAAATTAATTTGTATTACTATGATGTTTGAGTATTATTTCAAAAATTTACCAACAACATTTTCCATGAAGTATAACAATACCATTTTGAGTGGATCGTATATTATTTTATAAAAATAAAATCGAATTTTTTTGTAAGATTTTTAGTTGGTTTGCTGAAATATCAATAATACAGTACAAAAACTACTAAAGTTCATGCAGAATAGTATAATTTTAATTAAGTCTCAAACATGGTGGTGATTGATTAAGACAAATCTCTCAGTGAAAATTTTATTTCTGATTGAGATAAAATTTTTGCTGAGACATGAGAAAGAAATTGATGAATATTTGTTTTATGATAAATTAATCTTTATTTTTATTATTTTGAGGCTGTTATTTTAGTGATTATTTTCTTAAACAGCTTTGTAAAATATAGGAAGCAGCCCCATAGAAATGCTGATAAATCCAAGTATAATGCCATAAAAGCAGAAAAGTATACCATCATTTTATGTTTTTATCCCTATATTACAAGATTCTTTTCGATTCTTCTGTAATTCTATATATTTTTGATAATATTCTATGAAATCTTTTCAATCAACCAAAGTTTTGCTATAACTATTGTAATGTCTCAGATGCTATGAGCTCTAATCTTACGGAAATGTAAGATAATTGTAAGGTAAAGAAAAGGCAAATTTAAGAAAAATGAGTTAATCTGTTGTCGTATGGAACTGGAGTACTATACCTGTAGTTTCATGGCAGGTTAAAAAAATTAGTATTAATGAAATATTAAGAATTTTTATGAAGAAAAATCAAGAAAAATTTCGTTTAATTTAAATAGGATAGAGAACAATTGAGAAAAGTGATTTTCCATCCTATCCGAAAAAACAACAGGAGAGAAAGAGTATGAAAGCGATTACATTTACTGTGCCTTGTTATAACTCAGAGGATTATATGGAACGGTGTATTGATACATTATTGACAGCAGATGAACAGGTGGAAATTATTATTGTAGATGATGGTTCCACAGACCGAACCGGAGAAATCGCGGATAATTACGCCCAAAATTATCCAGAGATTGTACAGGTGATTCACCAGGAGAATGGCGGACATGGTGCAGGCGTAAATGCAGGAATTGCCCAGGCATCAGGAAAATATTTTAAAGTGGTGGACTCTGATGACTGGTTAGATCCAGGGGAATTGAACAAGCTTTTGAGAAAGATCAAAGAGTGGGAAAAACAGCAAATGACAGTAGATTTGATTATCTGTAATTACCTATATGATCATTTCTATGAAAATAAAGTCAAACGCATGGCTTATAAAAATGTATTAAAGGAAAATAAAATCTGTGGTTGGGATGAAGTGGGGCGTTTCCGTCCTTCTCAGTATTTGGTGATGCATTCCTTGTTTTATCGCACAGAGGTGCTGCGTCAGTCAGGTGTTAAGCTGCCCAAGCATACATTTTATGTAGATAATATTTTTGCCAATCAGCCCTTACCCTATGTACAGACACTTTGTTATCTGAATTTAGATTTATATCACTATTTTCTGGGAAGGGAAGATCAATCAGTCAATGAGAAGGTATTGATGAAACGGATTGACCAGCAAATTCGTGTCACAAAGCTAGTCTCTGTATGTACTGATTTGGAAAGGCTGCAAATTCGCAATCCGAGGCTGGCAAATTATTTGACGCGCAACATTTCTATCATGATGGCGATATCATCCATTCATCTGTTATTGATTGGGACGCCGGAGGCTCTAAAAAAGAGAGAAATGCTTTGGAATTATGTGAAAAATCACAATTTAAGGCTTTATCAGACGCTAAGAAGACGAACTGTAAGTGGTTTTACTTATCTGCCAGGACGTGTGGGTTCAGCGCTGACTTTGGCTGGGTATCGTACGGCACGCAGACTGTATCAATTTAATTGAGATTATTTAAGATAAAGACAAAAGAGAGGTTGACAGGATGGAACAAATTTATTTTGCATTGGTAGATACGCCAGGATTTTTTGCCTCTATTATCCGGCGAGTGACAGGCATCAATTATATTCATGTGGTGCTTTCTATGGACGAGGAGCTAAAAGAGGCATACAGTGTGGGGAGAAGAAATCCAGCGATTCCGATATTGGCAGGATTTGAGAGAGAAGATGCGAGAAAAATAGAACGACAATTTCCTACCGCGCACTATAAAATTGTCAGTTTGGAATGTACAAAAGAACAAAAAACACAACTTGCGCAACAATTACAGGAATGTTATCAAAAAAGATTCCGATATCATTATTGTGTATTAGGACTTCCTATGATATTATTGAATATACCGTTTTACCAGAAAAATCATTATACCTGTTCTTCTTTTACCGCCAATATTTTGCAGGAGAATGGAATTGCCCTTTTCGAAAAGCATTTTTCATTGGTGACGCCCAGAGATTTTTATGAACTGGAGCAAACGAAGCTGATATATGAAGGTTCGTTACATAATTTTAATAGAATGAATGGCTGTTATCCGGTAAGACGTGTTGGCATGTTCCGTCAAATGTGGCGGAAATTATCCTATGTTGTGAATGGAGCAGTTTATGAATCGTAAAAATATTATCAGCGCCATCATTTTTATTCTTTTGGCGGCTCTGACATTTAGTGCAATTTTTAAAGGAAATGATATGACAGCGGTATTTGCCGCAATGTCTACGCTGCACCCAGTGTATTTGTGCGCGGCGATTGCAACGGCGTTCTTTTTTGTATCGGCAGAGGGATTTATGATTTGTTATCTTCTGCGTTCCCTCAATTATAAGACCAGTGCAGCAGCTTGTGTCAAATATTCCTTTGTGGGATTTTTCTTTTCTGGGATTACTCCTTCTGCCACAGGGGGGCAACCAATGCAGCTTTATTATATGCAGAAAGCAGGGCATAAAGTTTCTGACAGTACAGTGGTACTAATGACTGTGGCAGTGATCTATAAATTTGTTTTGGTGGTGATGGGGCTTGGAATTTTAGTATTTTTTTACCAGCCATTGGCAGATCATCTCAAAGGTTATTTATATCTGTATTATCTGGGATTGTTTTTAAATACTGCGCTGGTAGTGGTATTACTTTTTATTATGATCAGCCCCCGCTGTTTTAAGGGAATAGTGGTTGGAGGAGAAAATCTTCTCAAAAAATTCCATATTCTCAAGAAATCTAAGAGAAGAACCGAAAAGTTGATTGAAATGGCGGACCAGTATCATGAAGCAGTACTGTTTTTTCTTAGAAATAAAAGTAAGATTGTGGCAGTTATAATCTTTACGGTGATTCAAAGATGTAGTGTTTTTTTCCTGACCTGGTTAATTTATCAGGGATTGGAACTTGATGGCAGCAGTGCTTTTACGGTTATGAGTATTCAGGCGTCTGTCTATATTGCAGTGGATATGCTGCCGTTGCCTGGTGCGCAGGGTATTACAGAAATGATGTATAAGACAGCGTTTTCTCAAGTTTTTCCAGGAGCGTGTCTGACAGCATCTATGTGCATCACACGCGGATTGAATTTTTATATGGTGTTGATTGTCAGCGCGATAGTGGCCGCATGGTGCCATTTTCGGGTAAAGCTGCAAAGTGCAAAAGGATAAGAAGAGCTGGCAGGCTGTAAGAATCCATTTGGATGTTACAGCCTGTTAAATTATCTTATAGGAAGTGGTCTTACAACAGATGAGATTCTGCCGAAAGTTCTCGCAAAACGTTGCGTTTCATTTCAAATAATTGGTCAGAGAGATCTACATACACTTTATGGGGGTTGGCAAAACGTTTTGTCTCATTCCAGAGAGTGTTTTTTTCTTGTTCACAATATTTTTGAATTTCCATGACACTGGGAGAAGTGTAAATACAGCGTCCTTTTTCAAATATTGGTACTAAGAGTTTGCGCATCGTGTAAGATCCACCCTTTAGATTCGTATATTTCCAGGTTTCCAAAGGATCAAAGATACAAAGATCTTTGTTACAGTCAAAGGTTTCCCCTTCCAGACAGATCAAGTCAGCTTTTATTTTACCAAAATTCTTTTCGTATATTCGATAAATCGTCTTGTTGCCAGGATTGGTTACTTTTTCTGTATTTTCTGAGAGCTTAATCTTAGGCTCAAATTCACCATCTGCATTCTGGATGGCTGCCAGCTTGTAAACCCCTCCAAAGGCAGGACAGTTTTTAGAGGTTATTAAATTAGTTCCTACGCCCCAGGAGGTAATGGTGGCGCCTTGCGCCTTTAAATTTTCAATCAAGTACTCATCCAGGTCATTGGAGGCAGAAATTACAGCATCTTCAAAGCCCGCTGCATCTAGCATTTTACGCGCTTGCTTGGAGAGATAGGCGAGATCGCCGCTGTCCATGCGAATGCCGTAGTTTGTGAGAGTGATACCCTGTGCTTTGAGTTCCTGGAATACCCGAATAGCATTGGGAATACCAGATTTTAAAGTGTCATAGGTGTCCACCAGTAAGATGCAGGCAGAAGGATAGTATTGGGCATAAGTTTTAAATGCGGTGTACTCATCTGGAAAACTCATAATCCAGCTATGGGCATGAGTGCCTTTGACTGGGACATCAAAGAGCTTGCCACACAAGACATTGGAAGTACCACAGCAGCCGCCGATTACTGCCGCTCTGGCTCCATAGACGCCCGCGTCTGGTCCCTGTGCCCGCCGCAGACCAAATTCCATCACGCCATCCCCCTGTGCCGCATAGCAGACCCGCGCCGCTTTGGTAGCAATCAAGCTTTGATGATTGAGAATATTTAAGATTGCAGTCTCGACAAGTTGTGCCTCCATAATAGGGGCAATGACTTTGATTAAGGGTTCTCTGGGAAAAATTACTGTCCCTTCTGGGATAGCGTAGATATCGCCAGAAAAATGAAACGATTCCAGATAAGCTAAAAAATCGTCTTCAAAAATGCCAAGGGATTTCAAATAAGAGATATCCGTACTGTCAAAGTGGAGCTGATTGATATAATCAATGATCTGATCAAGGCCAGCACAGATGGCATAACCGCCATTGTCTGGATTTGTGCGGTAGAAGGCGTCAAATACCACCATTTCCTGGTTTTGTGTTTTGAAATAACCCTGCATCATGGTGAGTTCGTACAGGTCAGTTAAGAGGGTCAAATGGTTCGTATTCATAGTGGAAAGCTCCTTTCATTTATTAGTTTGAACGAGTATAGCACACTTTATCGAAAAAAGAAAGATTGTGATTTATTTGTGATTTGTAGGTGGGAGGCCTTTCCATTTATAAAAAAGTGTGTTATTCTTAATAACTGTGATATAGAAGTGGTTTTATATTTTGAGAAAGAAAGGTAAATGTTCTATGAAGAAAAGAATCATGATATTGCTGACTGTCATTTGTGTGGCTTCACTAATCGGTGGCTGTGGAACAAAGAAGGAAAGCGATAAACAGGAAAGTAATCAGCAGGAAAATACACAAGAATCAGAGCCTGAAGAGAGTACAGAACAGATTTCATACAATGCACAAGAGTGTGTGGAATTGGGAGAATATATGGGCGTAAAGCTCACATTGGGCACCTATGAGGTCACAAAGGAAGAGATACAGAGTAATATTGACAGTATGCTTATGTCTTATCCGAAATATGAGGATACCGATAAGACCACAGTAGAGGAAGGGGACACGGTTAATATTGATTATGAAGGACTGAAGGATGATGTGGCATTTGACGGCGGTACAGCACAGGATTCCTATCTGGAGATTGGTTCAGACAGTTTTATTGATGGTTTTGAGGATGGGTTGATTGGTAAGAAAGTGGGAGAGAAAGTAAAGCTGAATCTGACTTTTCCTGAGAATTACCAAAATACTGAGCTGGCTGGTCAGGATGTAGTATTTAATGTTACTATCAATAAGATTGTCACCAAAGAAATCGTTACTCAAGATACCGTCACAGATGATTTTGTGGCCAGTAATTTTGTCTCTCAGGGCTATAATAATGTCAAAGAGCTAGAGTCTGGCGTCAAGGAGCAGCTGGAGAACAGCAAAGAGACCAGCAAGAAAACAGATACCCAGAATGCCTTGTTTGAAAAGCTGAGGGAGTCCTGTAAAGTGACACTGCCAGAGGGATTGTTAGATCAGAAGGTAAAAGAATATATTGATCAATTTACCACTAATATGGAGACCAGTTATGGAATGAAACTGGAAGATTATCTCTCCAGTATCAATACTACAGAGGATGAATTTAAGCAACAAGCAGAACAGATGATGACAGATAGTCTAGAAAATCAGATTATCCTGGAGGCGATTGCCCAAAAAGAGAATATTGAGGCGGATGAAGAAGGGTATGCAGAGTATAAAAAAAATGTGGTGACAGATTTTGGCTTTGAGAGTGAGGACGCCCTGATTCAGCAGTATGGCGAGGATTATGTAAAAAATGCCTATGTCAGTGATAAGACAATGGATATTTTAATAGAAAATGCAAAGATTACTTATGAAGATCAGGCAGAATCCGCAGAGAATGCAGATTCAAAAGACAGTGAATAGTCAGCATAAGAAAATACAGAAAACAGCAGATTTCCTAATGGGGGAATAGATAGTATACAGGAAAATAGACAAGTGAGATTGTCCAAGTATCAGCCCACGAGTGTACGGACTGCTTGGTAATAAGTCTGATTACCAGGCGATCCGTATTCTTAGAAGGGAAATCACTGTAAAAATAAAGGAGAAGAGCTATGGAAGGATTGACAAATATCAGAGATTTCTATCACCATCAGGAACAGTATTTGGAAAAAGAAGTAACAATTGGCGGATGGGTGAGAAGTATTCGCAACTCTAAAAATTTTGGTTTTATTGTGGTAAATGACGGCACTTTTTTTGAGCCGCTGCAAGTGGTATACCATGATGGACTGTCAAATTTTGCAGAGGTGGAGAAGTTAAATGTCGGTGCGGCTATTATCGTCACTGGAAAATTGGTTGCAACGCCCCAGGCAAAGCAGCCCTTTGAGATTCAGGCTAAGGAGGTTGTGATCGAGGGAAAATCTGCCCCTGATTATCCGTTACAGAAGAAACGCCACAGTTTTGAATATCTGCGCACAATCTCTCATTTGAGACCGCGCACCAACACTTTTGAAGCAGTATTTCGCGTCCGTTCCCTGATTGCTTATGCAATTCACAAATTTTTCCAGGAACGCGATTTTGTATATGTGCATACGCCATTGATCACAGGCAGTGACTGTGAGGGCGCCGGAGAAATGTTTCAGGTGACAACACTTGATCTATGCAATGTACCAAAAAATGAGGATGGGGCTGTGGACTTTTCTCAGGATTTCTTTCACAAACCCACAAATCTTACCGTCAGCGGACAGTTAAATGGTGAGACTTATGCGATGGCATTTAAAAATATCTATACGTTTGGACCAACTTTCCGCGCAGAAAATTCCAACACGACCAGACATGCGGCGGAGTTTTGGATGATTGAGCCAGAGATTGCCTTTGCAGATCTGAAAGATGATATGATATTAGCGGAAAATATGTTAAAATATGTGATCAATTACGTATTGGAGAATGCGCCGGAAGAGATGCAATTTTTTAATCAGTTTGTGGATAAGGGGCTGCTGGAACGTCTCAAGCATGTGGCAAATTCTGAATTTGCTCATGTCACTTATACAGAGGCAATTGAAATTTTGGAGAAGAATAATGATAACTTTGAGTACAAGGTATCTTGGGGTGCTGATCTGCAGACAGAACATGAGCGCTATCTGACGGAGGAAGTCTTTCAACGTCCTGTTTTTGTGACCGACTATCCAAAGGAGATCAAGGCATTTTATATGAAGTTGAATCCAGATGGCAAGACAGTTGCTGCAGTGGACTGCCTAGTGCCAGGAATTGGTGAGATTATCGGCGGCAGTCAGAGAGAGGATGATTATGAGAAGCTCTGCCAGCGCATGGACGAGCTTGGACTGAACAAGGAAGACTATGATTTTTATTTAGATTTGCGCAAATACGGCTCTGCCAGACATGCAGGCTTTGGCTTGGGCTTTGAGCGCTGCGTAATGTATCTGACTGGTATGACGAATATCCGTGATGTGGTACCATTCCCAAGAACAGTGGGTAATTGTGAATTATAGTTTGTAAAAGATGGCATTATTATCATTTAGATGATATGGAATAGGGTGTCAAAAGGGTGCGTCGCACCCACTCTATACCATATATTGATATGAAAATTTATTTGCAATAGCAATATATGGTATGAGTGTAGCACCAAAGGTGCTTTTGACACGCTAATCCTATATGTAATCTAAGCATTTTTTGTAACTATTCAAATACGCAAAGCCACAGACATGCCGACAAAGCTGTTATACATCTTTGCTGGCATGTCTATGGCTGAGAGAATGATTTCCTCATGAAAATAAATATTCATTCCTTTTTCTATAAATTTGAAGGATCTGAATATTTATTTTCATGGGGTTTTTAAGTGTTAGATTCTTTTTTCTGTTCCATTTCTGTAATCACGTCCAGAAATGCATTCTGGATTGTGACATGCATGTCCTCGCCAAGTAGATGGAAATTTGCAGAAGGAATCATGCCGCCTGCCATAGAGGGGTGTCCGCCGCCGCTTCCATAAGTGCGTAAAACCTGGGCGATCAGATTTCCAGCATGGACTTGTTTTTGTTCACTGCGCACAGAGAAACGAATGCCGTCTGTCTGTCTGGCATAAATCACTGCGACGTCTATCACATCTAGAGATAAAATAAAATCTGAGATAATGGCGATCAGCGCCTGGGCGCAGCTAAAAGGGATATAGGCAAAACCAGTGCGGTCAAAAAGCTGTATGTTCTGAATTGCAGCGCCATATGCCCGCAAATCGTCAAATTCCATTGTGTTGCTGTACATATTTGAGACCAGATTCCAATCTGCGAACGGAAACAAAAAGGCCAGCATTTCAGTATCTAAGGCAGTGGCTCCACGGGTAAAATCAGTGGTGTCCATTTTGATGCCATAGGACAGTGCAGCGGCACATTTTGGATTGATCGGGGTATTGGTTTCCTGATAATAGGAAGCGATAATACAGGAACAAGAGCCCACTGGACGGATATCACAATATTGGTAAGTGTAGGAAAAGAAGATTGGATGATGGTCAATGCATGCCACTTCGTCACCGATCAGATCTGTCACATTGCTGTTTAATTTTTGAGAATCCACCAGTACAATCAGATCATCTTCTTTCATATCCAGAAGATCATTTTTAGAATGCATATCAATTTCAAAGGTTTCCAACATTTTTTTGGCGCTAAGCCGGTCAATTTTTCCATCATAACAAAGAGTTGCATTTACACCATGATAGGCGAGGAACTGCTGTAATCCAAAAGCGCTGGCAATAGCGTCTGGATCTGGGAAATTGTGCGTTTGGATATATACAGTATGATTCTTTAATATTTCAACTAAATCTAACGGATTCATAGATTGCTCCCTTCTTCGTCTATGTGCTGCATCAGTGCCCAATTTGGGGTGGTTTTACAGCGCTCGTCTTTCATATTATCATATTTCCTTGAAAAAGTCATTATATTTTGCTATGATGCTTAAAGAGAATGAGAGGATGGTAGTGGTGCAGAAGAATTATAAAATGGTGATAGAATATGATGGCTCCCGTTATAAAGGATGGCAGAGCCAAAAGAATACAGATGTCACCATACAAGGAAAATTAAACAGTGTGTTCTCTGCACTGGAGGGCAGAGCCGTGGAGGTACAAGGCTCTGGAAGGACCGATGCTGGAGTTCATGCCGCTGGACAAGCAGCAAATGTGCAGCTCACTGTGGATTTGCCGCCTGAAAAGATCAAGAATTATGTCAATCATTATCTGCCAGAGGATATTGGGGTGCTGGAGCTGAATGAAGTGCCTGCCAGGTTCCATGCCAGATTGTCAGCCGTCAAAAAGACTTATTGTTATCGCATTTTTAACAGCGATGCGCCTAATGTATTTGGAAGAAAATGGATGTATGGCATTCCAGAACCCTTGGATATTGAGGCAATGCGCGAGGGTGCACAGTATTTAGAGGGAACCCATGATTTTGCAGCGTTTTGCGCCAGGGCTGCCAAAAAGAAATCGACAGTGCGCACAATTGAGAACATTAAAGTCCTGCAAAAGGGAAAAGAAATTGATATTGTCATTACTGGAAATGGTTTTTTGCACCATATGGTGCGTATTATTACAGGCACATTAGTGGAAATTGGCCAAGGAAAACGAACTTCCGAAGAAATGATTAGGATTTTAGAAAGCGGTATTCGGGAGTATGCGGGCTTTACTGCGCCAGCGAAAGGATTGACACTCTGCGGGGTAGAGTATGGAGAGGCAGAAGAATGGAAAAATGGGTAGTGGCTGCCAAGAGAGCAGATTTTAAAAAGATTGCAGAAAAATTTGGGATTGATCAGGTGACAGCGCGGATTATCCGTAATCGTGATGTGATAGGAGAAGAAGCGATGGAGCGGTATCTGTTTGGTACGCTAAACGATCTCCATGAATCCAGAATGATGAAAGATATAGAATTGGCGGCAAGGATTTTAAAAGAGAAAATAGAACAGGGAAAACAGATTCGAATTTTAGGTGATTATGATATTGATGGTGTGCAGTCAGTCTATATCTTGTTTGCTGCTTTGAAACGCTGCGGAGCACAGGTGGATTTTGCCATACCAGATCGGATTGCAGATGGTTATGGGGTCAACGAACGGCTGGTACATCAAGCGCTGGCGGATGGCGTGGACACCATGCTGACCTGCGACAATGGCATTGCAGCATTCCAAGAGATCACCTTAGCAAAAGAGCTGGGGATGACAGTGATTATCACAGATCATCATGAGGTTCCTTATGAGGAACAAGGGGAGGGGCGCAGTTATCGAATTCCACCTGCGGACGCGGTGGTAAATCCCAAACAGCCAGATTGTCCCTATCCGTTTAAAAGTCTCTGCGGTGCGGCAGTGGCCTTTAAGCTGATTCAAGTGCTCTATGAGGAACTGGGGTTTTCAGAGGAGGAGGCATTGATCTATCTGGAAAATGCGGCCTTTGCTACCGTGGGGGATGTCATGGAGTTACAGGGAGAAAACCGTATTCTGGTCAAAGAAGGAATCAAAGCCTTACATCAGACCAAGAATTATGGGATCCGTGCACTCGCGGCGCGCAATCAGATTCCACTGAATAGTATTAAATCCTATCATATTGGCTTTGTATTGGGGCCATGTCTCAATGCCAGCGGACGGCTGGACACGGCAAAGCGTGCGCTTAACATGTTGTTGGCAGAGAATGAGTATCAGGCGGCAGAGTATGCAGGGGATCTGTATGACCTCAATGCGAGCCGTAAGGAGATGACAGAGCAGGGGGTACAACAGGCCAAGGAGCTGGTGGAGCATACCGAGCTTAAAAAGGATAAAGTGCTGGTGATCTATCTGCCTCAATGTCATGAGAGCCTGGCTGGAATTGTGGCGGGACGCATTCGCGAACAATATCACCGTCCGGTTTTTGTGCTGACCAAATCTGAGGAGGGGGTCAAAGGTTCTGGCCGTTCCATTGAACAGTATTCCATGTATGAGGAAATGACAAAATGCAAGGAGCTGTTCTTAAAATATGGCGGGCATCCGATGGCGGCAGGATTATCCCTGCCAGAAGAAAATGTAACAATTTTTCGTCAGCGGTTAAATGAACTTACCACTTTGACCGATGAAGATTTACAAGGAAAAGTGGTCATTGATGTTCCTATGCCGCTGGATTACATAAACAAAGATTTGATCAAGGAATTAAGTATTTTGGAACCCTTTGGAAAGTCAAATGAGAAGCCAGTGTTTGCAGATCGTAATCTTGAGATTTTGTCACTGCGGATCTTGGGGAAAAATCAAAATGTATGTAGAATACAGGTAAAAAGTACTGGAGGAACCATATTGACAGCCATTTATTTTGGACAGGCAGAACAGTTCCTGGAATTTTTACGGCAGAAATATGGTGATCAGGCTGTGGAGCAGGCGTTGGCAGGAAAAATCAGTGGTATGCTAGTTTCTTTGGCGTATTATCCAGAGATCAATGTATATAATGGTAGGGAAAGTATTCAAGTTATTGTGAAAAATTATTGTTAGCTAGATAATGAAAATTTAGCAGTGTTCTTGCAGTGAGGCGGGATTATTTGCTGATTTATTAAGGAAGGGATGTGGAAAGATTGAAAATGAGAAGTAGAGGGTATCCATTACCTTAAGCACACAACAAACAAGCCATCTTTCGGTGGCTGCTTTAAAAATTGAATATTGAGATTGTTAAGGTTATGCAGTTGCTGCCTTGATTTTATAACCTTGATTTCTTGCTAGG
>CAJTIR010000048.1 GCA_910576385.1 Lachnospiraceae bacterium | reverse complement strand
ATCAGTCTTTCAAGTACGAGCAGAGCCGCTCAAGGAGGGAACGATCATCCTCTCAATCTAATAAAACTATTATCTCCTATCAGACAGGAGATGTAAAGAAGCAGGTCTGAGGGTTTATAGGTATCCCTTGAACAACCTAAATACATTATACAAGAAGGATAGAATATGGATAAAAGATTAGTTAAGTCAAGGAAAAACAGAGTGATTTGTGGTGTATGTGGTGGAATTGGAGAATATTTTAACGTTGATCCCACGATAATTCGTCTTTTAGCAGTGCTGTTAGGCTGTACCACCACAGGAATTATTGTTTATTTGGTAGCAGCAGTGATTATGCCAGAAGAATATTAAATGTTTTTTATATGATAAATAGGAGTATCTATAAAGAAAGCTGCATAGGGAGACAATTCGTAGCGTAATATGACGGAAAAATAGGTTACAAAACAGTTAAAGACAGTTAATTCTGTGTATTGTAGAAAGTTTAATATTGGATAAAAGAAAAATGGAGTAATTGTGCAATGAGCGTTGCATAATTACTCCATACTTTTTTACAAATGTTGGCGGCTGCTTGAATTTACAAAGAAATGATGATAAGATGAAGTTACAAATAGGGAGGGCGCAGCAAATGGGAACTATATATGACGGCGCATTTCGGACAGTCTTAAATGACTGCCGAAAATTGATTATTCCAGTCATCAATGAGATTTTCGGGGAAACATATACAGGGGAAGGTGATATGATGAGAGGAGCAATGATTGAAACAAGTGCAAAAAGGATTTTAAATCAGGGAAAAAGTCAGGGTATAAATGAAACCAAAAAGAAAACAGCGCTTAGGATGTTGCAGGATGGAGAATTATCAATTGATAAAATTGCAAAATACTCGGGTCTTGACGTTGCGGAAGTGGAGCAGCTTGCAGGGGGTCAAAATGTGTAATAATAGTATTGAAAGTGGGATATTTTTTAGTTTGAAAGGATCTGGTGAACTGGGGAATTGTGCAAGGGACGTTGCATGATTCCCCAGATTTTTAAGTCAGAAATGAGGATAAGGAGAACAATATGCAATTGCGTGGATTGATATTATCATTACAGGAATTTAATATTGCTAATGAAAAAGATCCAGAACGGTTTGTAATGGAGGATGGTCTGACAGAACTTTTGGATGGTCTTTATCGTTATCAAGTACAGATTATAAATCTGGATTTATTTCATGCATATTCGGTAGAAAAGCTGCAGATGATCTTGCAGCTTTATCAGATTGAGCCCAAGGAATGTCTGCTTTTTGCGGCGTCTGATCAGATACTTGCCTTGGCAGAGAAAATGGATATTGCCAGCCTGGGTTATCTCAATGCTAAAATTTCTGGGCAGAAGCTGCGTCAAGCCCAAATGTTGTTGGAGGGATTTGACGAGGTGGATTTTCACTTTTTAGAACGGATGTATCAGCGAAAACATGGGATTCCGTGGCAAGTAATTGAGACAGAACGATGTTATCTGCGGGAAATTACGATCGATGATCTTGATGATCTGTATGAGTTGTATCAGGGAAAAACAATTACCCAATATATGGAAGGGTTGTATGAGGAACGTAAAAAAGAGGAAGAATATACCAGAGCATATATTAAGAATATGTATCAGTTTTATGGTTATGGTATGTGGGTGGCAATTCAGAAATCTACCGGCAAGCTGATTGGCAGGGCAGGGCTAGATAATTCACAATTGCATGGAAAAATCATATTACAAATGGGATATGTAGTTGGAGAAGCATTTCAAAATCAGGGCTATGCCACAGAATTGTGCCAGGGAATTCTTAAATATGCCAGGGAAGAGACAGAGTTTGATGAAATACATTGTTTGATTCATAAAGAGAATAAAATTTCTATACATTTGGCACAAAAATTAGGATTTATCTGGCAGGAAGAAGTGAAAATACATGGAAAGTATCTGCAAAGATATACGAAATCATTGCAATTTGGGGAAAAATTATCTATAATGTAGATTACCTGAAACTGTGGGAGCGGTTTATACGTTAGATTATGTTTTTTATACGAGAGACTGGTGAGATGGAGAAATGCATATGGAAGATAGAAAGAAAGAGCAATTGGAAGATCAGAAGAAAATAATAACAGAGAATGACCATATTAAACCAACCAAAGAGTTTGAAAGCCCAGAGATCCTGTATCAAGAGTTGATTGAGAGTGTCAGGAGATACCATCCTTCCACGGATATTTCCCAAATTGAAAAAGCGTATCACATTGCAGAGGAAGCACATAAGGGGCAGATGCGTAAATCAGGGGAAGCATATATTATACATCCATTGTGTGTAGCAATCATTTTAGCAGAACTAGAGTTAGACAAAGAAACAATTGTGGCTGGAATTTTACATGATGTGGTGGAAGATACGGTGATGACAGATGAGGAGATTGCCCAGGAGTTCAGTGAGGAAGTGGCGCTGCTGGTAGATGGTGTCACAAAACTGGGAAAGCTGCCCTATGACGCAGATAAGGAAGAGGTTCAAGCCGAGAATATGCGTAAGATGTTCCTTGCGATGGCTAAGGATATTCGTGTGATTTTGATTAAACTTGCAGACCGTCTTCACAATATGCGTACTTTGAAATATATGAAGCCAGAGAAGCAGAAGGAGAAGGCCAGAGAGACGATGGATATCTACGCGCCAATTGCTCAGCGTCTTGGTATTTCTAAGATTAAAATAGAGTTGGATGACCTTTCTCTAAAATATTTGGAGCCAGAGGCATATTATGATCTGGTGGATAAAATAGCGCTCAGAAAAAGTGTTCGTGAGGAATATATCGCCCAATTGGTGCAAGAAGTTAAAAAACATATGAACGAGGCTGGGATTAAAGCTTCTGTAGATGGACGCGCAAAACATTTCTTCAGTATTTATAAGAAAATGGTCAATCAGGATAAGACATTGGATCAAATTTTTGATTTGTTTGCCATTCGTATTATCGTGCATTCTGTCAAAGATTGTTATGCTGCTTTGGGGGAAATTCATGAGATGTATAAACCGATTCCAGGAAGATTTAAGGATTATATTGCCATGCCTAAACCCAATATGTACCAGTCTTTGCACACTACGTTGATAGGTCCCACCGGACAGCCGTTTGAGATTCAGATTCGTACGCATGAAATGCATCGTACCTCAGAATATGGAATCGCAGCGCATTGGAAATATAAAGAGGTATCAAATGGCAGCAAGGTGACACAAAAAGATAAGGAAGAAGAAAAATTAAGTTGGCTGCGTCAAATTTTGGAATGGCAAAAAGATACCTCAGATAATCGGGAATTTTTAAGTCTGCTAAAAAGTGATTTAGATCTGTTTTCTGATACGGTATTTTGTTTTACACCTTCCGGTGATGTCAAGAATTTACCAAATGGTTCCAATCCGATTGACTTTGCTTACAGCATTCACTCTGCCGTTGGTAATAAGATGGTTGGGGCCAAGGTAAATGGGAAGTTGGTAAACATTGATTATGTGATTCAAAATGGAGATCGTATTGAGGTATTGACCTCCCAAAATTCCAGAGGCCCCAGTCGTGACTGGCTGAATATGGTCAAAAGTACTCAGGCTAAAAATAAAATTAATCAGTGGTTTCGCAGTGAATTTAAGGAAGAAAACATTATTAAAGGCAAAGAATTGCTTGTACAGTATTGTAAAGCAAAAAGTATTCAGTGGCCGGATTTAAACCAGCTTTCTTATCAAAGCCGTATTATGCGTAAATATGGGTTTCGGGATTGGGAGTCGGTTCTGGCGGCTATTGGTCATGGAGGCTTAAAAGAAGGCCAGATCATCAATAAGATGCTGGAGTATTATGAGAAGGAACATAAATTGCCAGTTACCGATGAAGATATTCTCAAAAGCCTGGAGAATGGCAGAGGGGGAGGAACTACTTCCAGCAGCGAGAAAGATAAAACAGGCCATAAACGTTCTAAGAGCGGAATTATCGTCAAAGGCGCTGATGATGTAGCAGTGCGTTTTTCTCGCTGCTGTGCTCCAGTTCCAGGGGATGAGATTGTGGGTTTTGTCACCAGAGGCAGAGGTATTTCTATCCACCGTACAGACTGTATCAATGTAATTAATTTGTCAGAAATTGACCAAAAACGTTTGATGGATGCAGAATGGCAGATGGATGAGGGCGAAAACAGCCGTTATATGGCGGAAATTAAGATCTATGGAAATAACCGTACCGGACTTTTGGTAGATATTACTAAGGTTTTTACAGAGCGCCAGATCGATATCAGTGGGGTGAATTCCAGCACCAGTAAACAGGGGATTGCAACTATTACCGTTGCCTTTGGCACAAAGGGGAAAGAGGAATTAGTTGGCCTGATAGATAAGATACGACAGGTGGAGAGTGTGATCGATATAGAGAGAACTAGAGGATAATGCATTGTCTCTGGCTGATTATCAATATAACAGTACTGTTATATGATATTAGCCAGGCAATGCATAATTTTTTTATCTTATAGGATTAGGGGGTCAAAAGTATTTTTGACCCCCTAATCCTGGATTGCCGCATTAAGCAGAGAATGCGCAGTATATAGCGTATATTACCGCACCATAAAACGCCGTTGGCACTTTAATTTATAATAATTATTTTTTTAGGTGGAACATATCAATAAGACGTTTGAGAAGCTTAGCCTGTTCACTGAGTTCTTCACTGGTAGCCGCGCTTTCTTCTGCAGTCGCAGAGTTGGTCTGTACCACATTGGAAATCTGACTAATTCGCTCCTGAACCTGGGAGACAGATTTTGCCTGTGTCTGAGAGGCGTCAGCAATCTGGCTGGTAGTCTCAGCAATCTGGTTGGCGCTTTCTACAACGGAAGAAAGCTGTTTAGCAGTTTCGTTGGCAATTTTTGTACCATATTCTACCGCAGTCATGGAACGCTCAATTAAAGCGGCAGTTGACTGTGATGCTTCTGAACTTCTGCCTGCCAGCTCTCGTACTTCCTGGGCAACTACAGCAAAACCTTTACCAGCTTCACCAGCACGGGAAGCTTCCACTGCGGAATTTAAGGAAAGAATATTTGTCTGCAGTGCAATGTTTTCAATCGTCTTGATGATCTTTCCAATCTCATCCGAGCTGTCATTGATTTCTTGCATAGCTCGGATCATTTCCTGCATCTTCTGATTGCTCTCAGAAATTTGTTCACTTAAACGAGCAACGTTTTCGCTTGCTTCCTGTGCATTCTGCGCAGTTTCTCCTACATGCTTGGAGACATTCTGCATCGTCTCATCCAATTCATCGACAGCACTTGATTGTTCCACAGCGCCTTGACTCAAAGCCTGAGCGCCCATAGACATCTGATCAGAACCGTTTGACACATGATCGGAGCTTTCTGCAATTTGGGACATAGTACTGTTTAGATTCTGAAGAATGCCGTCCAAAGAATCTTTAATGGAAGCAAAATCACCAACATAGTCCTGTGAGATGCTTGCAGTCAAATCACCATGAGAAATATTATCCAGAATACTGGAAATTTCTCCTATGTAGTTACGCAGGCGCAAGATGGTATTTTCAAAAGCACCGCCCAAAACACCAATCTCATCATTAGAATTGATATCCACGGTCAATTCTTTGCCCTCTTTCAAGCCTAAGTTTCCTGCTTCAATGGTTTTGGCAAGTGTTGTGATCTTGCCAAGAGGCCTGGAAATAGAACGGGTGATAAAGATAGACATCAGCAGAATACTGATAAGCACCAGTGTGGCGCCAGCTGCGCAGGAGTACAAAAGTGTGAGATCGATTTGCCCATTAGCTGTCTCCATCGAAACTCCTGCAAAAACCAACCCGCTGTTGTTGTTGATTGGCACATAGGAGCAAAGATATTTTGTGTGCTGGGTTTCAACCTCGCCAATATAAGTTTTTCCCTGTTTGAGGACAATCTCAGCCAGATCCTCAGATAGTTTTGAGCCAACAGCATAGTTGCTGTCTCCTTCGAGTGTGGTGAAGGTACGTGTGTCTCCCTCAAAGATGGTAAATTCACAGCGCATTTCTTCTTTCAGATCCTCCAGAAGTTGTTGTTTGTCATCTGGATCATAGTGCTGTAATTGATAGGCAAGCATATTTGTGCCATTGACGCACCGATTTTCCAACATACGCATGGTTTGCTGGCGGAACATGTAGACACATACTGCAACCATCACAGCGATACTGATTACCATCAGGCAAAATACCAGAACGTTGACCTTACGCCCTAGGTGGCGTACTCTTTTGTTTTTCTCTTTCATCTCGCTCACTCCATAAATTAATATAATGTTTCAGCACCCTTATGAAAAAAGTACCTGATAGTATCTATATTATATATTATTTGAACAAATTGCAAGACTAAGTTTGCATAGTTTTTTTTATTAGAAAAACAATCGTGTAAATACAACATTTTTGTGGGAAATGCGTGAAAAATATCTGGTTATTTTTTCAGGTAAGAGTTATAATAGAATGGCTGTTATATTCAGATGGCGTTTTGAATTTAGAAAGGAACAGATAGAGAATGAAGATTGAGCAATATTGTGTAGGACAGGTAGGAACTAACTGTTATTTTGTAATTAATGAAGAGACCAAAGAACTGCTGGTCATAGACCCAGGAGATTCGGCACAGATGCTTGCAGATCAGATTCGGCAAAAGAATTTAAAACCCCAGGCGATACTTTTAACGCATGGACATTTTGATCATGCAATGGCAGCGGAAACGCTGGCAGAGATGTTTGAGATTCAAATCTATGCATTTGAGGCAGAAAAAGAGACTCTGGAGGATCCAAGGCTGAATGTATCAGCTATGATTGGACATCAGGATGTCTATCATGCAGATGTCTATCTAAGAGACGAACAAATATTGCAGCTTGCAGGAACAAAGATTCAGGTGATTCATACGCCTGGCCATACGGAAGGCGGCTGCTGTTATTATTTGGAAAAAGAGAAAGTGTTGTTCAGCGGAGATACTTTGTTCTGTCAATCTGTGGGAAGAACAGATTTTCCAAGAGGGAGTATGTCACAGTTGATTCGTTCTATCCGCAAGAAGCTGCTGGTACTTCCCGATGAGGTAAAAGTATATCCAGGACATATGGATATAACGACAATCGGCATGGAGCGTGCCAGTAATCCATTTTTATAGAGAGAAAAGAAAATGATAACAATTTGTCTAAGTGAAGCAAATTTTGAATATGATATCCATTCCTTAGTTAAAGCATTTTATGCAGCAGAGGAAGTCAAGGTCTCGGCAGATCGAGAAAAAATCTGTAGATTGGAGCGGGACTGCGCGCCATTGTTCCATATGGAGGTCTGTTATCTTTGTGAGAGTGAAAGAGAGATTTCTCATAAAAATAAGGAAGAGAAGAGGGATTGCATAGAGCTGACATTGTATCATCCGCCAAAGGAATCAGGGCAGGCATATGAAGATGGCGGTTATCTGGAAGAGGTGCGTAGAGCAGTGGCAGCGGATTTTTCAGACCGTGTGGAGACGAAAAATCAGTTAAAGCAATGCTTGTATCAGATGCTTTCCGACTATACAGGGCGCAAACTTCCCTGGGGGACACTTACTGGCATCCGTCCAGTGAAGATTCCTATGTCAATGTTAGAACAAGGAAAAAGAGAAACCGAAATCAAAACTTATATGTCAGACACTTATTATGCATCGCAGCCAAAGATTGACTTAAGTGTTGAGATTGCCAAACGAGAACTGGAGCTATTAAAGCAAATAGATTACAAACAAGGTTACAGCCTCTATGTGGGGATTCCGTTTTGTCCAAGTATTTGCTCTTACTGTTCCTTTTCGTCATCTCCGATCGGGATTTGGGAGGGGAAAGTAAATGCCTACCTGGATGCATTGGAACGTGAGATTGATTTTTTGGCACATGCTATGAGGGACCGCGAATTAAATACGATCTACATAGGGGGAGGAACGCCAACTACTTTGTCACCAGAGCAGTTAAAGCGGCTGTTGGGAAAGCTTCAACATAGTTTTGATTTTTCAAATTTATTAGAATATACAGTGGAAGCAGGACGGCCGGACAGCATTACCAGAGATAAGCTGGAAGTGCTGCGCAGTTATGGTATTACCAGAATTTCTATAAACCCTCAGACCATGAATCAGGCTACATTGGATTTGATTGGGCGGCGTCATACTGTGGAACAGACCATTGAGAGCTATCAGCTTGCCAGGGAAATGGGTTTTGATAATATCAATATGGACTTGATTGTGGGACTGCCAGGAGAAAAGCTTTGTGATGTCAAGAACACAATGGAGCAAATCAAAGCTCTGGCGCCAGATAATTTGACAATCCATTCTCTGGCCATCAAGCGGGCGGCAAGACTTAAGATGTTTTCTGAGGATTATCAGGGAATGGAGATGGAAAATAATTGGGAAACGATTGATTTGACTGCCAGATATGCCAGAGAGTTGGGACTTATGCCATATTATTTGTACCGTCAGAAAAATATGGCAGGAAATTTTGAGAATGTAGGGTATGCCAGATCAGGAAAAGCTGGGCTGTATAATATATTGATTATGGAGGAGAAACAGTCTATTCTCGCACTAGGAGCCGGAGCTTCCAGTAAATATGTGTTCGAAGCACAAGAGGCAGAAGGCATTCGTGTGGAGCGGACAGAGAATGTGAAAGATATCACGCATTATCTGGAGCGGATTGAGGAGATGATTGAGCGCAAGCGAGAAGGGATTCGGATGTATATGCAGTAAGACACAAGGAAGTGTTTGACTGCGGGGGACTAGAAATGACAGAAAGAGAGGAAGCGATATGGCATTGGCAAAAAAGCCTGTAAATGGCATGAAAGATATTTTACCGGAGGAAATGCAAATTCGGGATTATGTAATGCATGTGATCAAAGAAACTTACCGCAGTTTTGGGTTTACACCGATCGAGACCCCCTGTATGGAAAATATTGGAAATCTCAGCAATAAACAGGGTGGGGAAAATGAAAAATTGATCTTTAAAGTATTAAAGCGAGGGGAGAAGCTCAATCTGGAGACGGCAGAGAATGAACTTGACGTAGTGGATTTTGGGATGCGCTATGATTTGACTGTGCCGCTGGCACGGTTTTATTCCAATAACGCCAACAATTTGCCATCTCCATTTAAGGCGCTGCAGATGGGCAATGTCTGGCGTGCCGACCGTCCACAGAGGGGCAGATACCGCCAGTTTATGCAGTGTGATATTGATATTTTGGGCGAGCCAAGCAATCTGGCGGAGATTGAGTTGATTCTGGCCACTACCACCACACTTGGCAAACTGGGCTTTCGGAATTTTCAGATTCGTATCAATGAGCGCAGAATACTAAAAGCGATGGCTGCTTACAGTGGTTTTTCGGAAGGATCCTATGACACTGTGTTTATTATTTTAGATAAAATGGACAAGATTGGTATTGAGGGAGTGTCAGAGGAGCTGCAGAAAAATGGATTTGAGAAGGGAGCCATAGATAAGTATCTGGATTTATTCCGAGATATGAAGAAGATCAAAGATGTGGCAGAAGGTGTTGCCTATCTTGCAGAAAAGCTGGGAGATTATCTGGATGTTCAGGTATCTGACAGTTTAAAAGAAATTGCAGCCTGTGTCAATGACACAAAGGCGGCAGAATTTGATTTGGTATTTGACCCCACATTAGTGCGGGGAATGTCTTATTATACAGGAACAATATTTGAGATTGCAATGCCGGAATTTGGCGGAAGCTGCGGCGGCGGCGGACGTTATGATCAGATGATTGGTAAATTTACAGGCAAGGATGTGCCAGCGTGCGGATTTTCCATTGGGTTTGAGCGCATTATCCTGCTGCTTTTGGAGAGTGGTTTCCAGATTCCAGGACAGTCTGAGAAAATTGCATACCTGATTGAAAAAAATTATCCAGCGGATAAGTTAGCACAGGTGATTGCAGAAGCGCAAAGTGAACGCCAAAAGGGAAAGCAGATTTTGGTGGCACGCATGAACAAGAATAAAAAGTTTCAGAAAGAAAAATTAGCAGCAGAAGGCTATCAGCAGTTTCAAGAATTTTTTAACAGAGAATCATAGACAGGGAGGAAGAAGGATGGCAGAATCAATGAAAGGACTGCACAGGAGCCATAGATGTACGGAAGTTTCCACCAGTAATATTGGAGAGACAATTACCGTGATGGGCTGGGTGCAGAAAAGAAGAAATTTGGGAAGCCTGATCTTTATTGATCTAAGAGACCGTTCGGGACTGCTTCAGATTGTGTTTGATGAACCGAAGGTAGGAAGCGAAGGATTTGCAAAGGCAGGGACTTTGCGCAGTGAGTATGTGGTGGCGGTGACAGGAACCGTTGAGAAGCGTGCAGCCGCTGTCAATGAGAACTTAAAAACAGGGGATATTGAAGTGATTGCCACAGATATCCGAATATTATCTGAGTCTGAAACGCCGCCGTTTCCAATTGAGGAAAACTCACTGACCAAGGAAGATATGCGTCTGCGTTATCGTTTTCTTGATCTGCGCAGACCGGATATCCAGCGCAATTTAATGATGAAGAGCAAGGTTGCGATGTTGTTGCGCAGATTTATGGAACAGGAAGGATTTTTAGAGATTGAGACCCCGATTCTCACAAAGTCAACGCCGGAGGGAGCCAGGGATTATCTAGTGCCCAGCCGTGTACATCCAGGAAATTTTTATGCGCTTCCGCAGTCGCCGCAGTTATTTAAACAGTTATTGATGGTTTCTGGTTATGATAGATATTTTCAGATAGCACGCTGTTTCCGTGATGAAGATTTGCGTGCAGACCGTCAGCCAGAGTTTACACAGGCGGATATGGAGCTGTCTTTTGTGGATGTAGATGATGTGATTGAGGTCAATGAGCGGCTGCTTCAGTATGTATTTCAGGAGGCGATTGGCATAGAAGTATCATTACCAATTCAGCGCATGACCTGGCAGGAGGCAATGGACCGCTTTGGCACAGATAAGCCAGATACCCGTTTTGGCATGGAATTGGTCAATGTCTCGGAAACTGTTGCCGGCTGTGGATTTGGCGTATTTTCAGGAGCGCTGGAAAATGGTGGTTCCGTGCGGGGAATCAATGTCAAGGGCCAGGGCGGTATGCCGCGCAAAAAGATTGATAAGCTGGTGGAGTTTGCCAAAGGATATGGTGCGAAAGGGCTTGCCTATCTCTCCATCAATGAGGACGGCTCCTACAAATCATCGTTTGCCAAATTTATGTCAGAAGAGGAATTAAAAACTCTGGTGGAGAAGATGGACGGACAGTCAGGAGATTTGCTGTTGTTTGCCGCAGATAAAAATAAAATAGTCTGGGATGTACTCGGGGCACTGCGCTTAGAACTGGCACACCAGTTGGAATTGATTGACAAAAATCTCTATCATTTTCTGTGGGTGACAGAATTTCCTTTGTTGGAGTGGTCGGAGGAAGAAAATCGTTTTATGGCCATGCATCATCCATTTACCATGCCTATGGAAGAGGATTGGGATAAGATTGACAGCGATCCAGGGGCAGTTCGGGCTAAAGCATATGATATTGTTCTCAATGGGACAGAGCTTGGCGGGGGATCTGTGCGTATTCATCAGAATCAGATCCAAGAAAAGATGCTCGAGGTGTTAGGCTTTACCAAAGAGAGCGCTTATGAGCAGTTTGGATTTTTATTAAATGCATTTAAATATGGAGTGCCGCCCCATGCAGGACTTGCCTATGGATTGGATCGTATGGTTATGTTGATGATGCAGTGTGAATCGATTCGAGATGTGATTGCGTTCCCCAAGGTAAAGGATGCCTCCTGTCTGATGACAGACGCGCCTAATGTGGTAGATCCGAAACAATTAGAGGAACTGGCCTTATCTGTGGACAGGCAGGAACAATCTTCTGTTGAATAAAATGTTACAAAAATTTATAGTAGAATGTATGTTTGGAAAAATGCTGAAAACCGCTAAAATAGGGCAATGCAACCGCAAGTTTACATCAAAATCTTCAAAAGCAACACAAAATATGCAGACTTTACATTCCAGATAAGTTAAGATGATTTCACCAAAAGCGCGCAAGAGGTAGAAATGGAAAGCTTAAGAAAGGCAAAGGTGAAAGAGATGAATGTGTTTGGAGAAAATTTACAGTTTTACAGAAAGAAGAGGGAGATGACACAAGAGCAGCTTGCAGAAAAACTTGATGTGTCCAGACAGACTGTTTCCAAATGGGAGGCGGGAACTTCCTATCCAGAGATGGAGAAGATTTTACAGTTATGTGAGTTATTTTCTTGTGAAATGGATACTCTGCTGCGCAGGAATGCGGCAGAGTTGGAGATTGCGGACAGCCAGGGTTACGATATTCATATGGATAAATTCCGCAGAGGAATTACATTGGGAGTAATGTTGCTGATTTTTGGAGTTTCTCTCTATGAATTGCTGAGTGGTTTTCAAATCGCAGAGGTCTGGATCAATACATCATTTTTTGCAATTATGATTGTGGGAATTTTGGTGCTTGTGGTGACAGGGATGCAGCATGACATGTACCGGAAAAATCATCAGGTTGTAATAGATTTTTATACCAAAGGGGAACGAGAAGCGTATGCAGAAAAGTTTCCGATGCGGATTGCCACAGGGATTGGCATCATATTGATTGGGTTGTTGTTTATCATGAATATTGATGACTTGCCCTTGAGAGAAGGCATGACAGATGATTTTTATACTGGTCTTTTTCTGATTTTGGTGGCCGCCGGTGTGGGAATACTGGTAAATACTGGAATTGGAAAGCAAAAATATGAGATTGCTGCATACAATCAAGAAAATAATCCCAGTGACCAGATTCGTAAAGTGAATCAGAAAATTGAGGTCTGGTGTGGATGTATTATGATTTTGGCGACGGTTTTCTTTTTTGTAGTAGGATATGCAGGATTTTGGAGTTTTTCCTGGATGGCATATCCGGTTGGCGGGCTGTTCTGCGGAATGGTGGCCTTGATTTTTCAGGGGCAGAAGAAATGAGAAGGAGGAAGAATGAAAAAAGGCATTTTGTTTGATCTGGATGGAACCTTGTGGGATTCTTCCAGGGAAGTGGCAATTTCCTGGCAGGAGGCGTTGGAAAAACGTGAAGATGTGGACAAGGAAATTACCACAGAAATGATTCAGAGCGTGATGGGAAAGAGTATGTATGAGATTGCAGATCTCCTCTTTGGAGAGTATGATCTAAAGGCACGCCGTGAATTGTTGGAATATTGCTGTCAGGAGGAGAATGAATATATACGGCTTCACGGCGGCAGACTTTTGAAGGGCTTGGAGGCAACTCTGCAAAAATTAAAGGAGCAGGGGTATTATCTGTATATTGTCAGCAACTGCCAAGTGGGTTATATTGAGGCATTTTTAGAGTATCATAAACTGGGAGATTATTTTGCGGATTTTGAGAGTTTTGGGGCAACCGGAAGGGAAAAAGGTTACAATATTCGTCTGGTGGCAGAGCGCAATCACTTGCAGCAGGCGGTTTATGTTGGAGATACCCAGGGGGATTATCTAGCAGCCACAGAAGCAGGACTGCCCTTTATCCATGCGAAAACAGGATATGGGACAATGGAGGCAGAGGCGCCTTATATCACAGAGTTGGCAGAGCTGCCGGAAGTGGCGGCAAAATTTTTTAAATAATAGGGAAGGAGAAACGGAAGATATGGAAAAGATTACAAGTTTTACGATTGATCATATCAAGCTGGAACCAGGGATTTATGTGTCCAGAAAAGATCATGTGGGGGAAAAAATTATTACCACATTTGATCTGCGGATGACCTCTCCCAATGATGAGCCAGTAATGAATACAGCAGAGGTTCATACCATTGAACATTTGGCGGCCACTTATCTGCGCAATGACAAAGAATATGGGGATAAGACGATTTATTTTGGACCAATGGGATGTCGTACTGGTTTTTATCTGCTGTTAGCAGGTGATTATCAGTCTTGGGATATCGTGGAGCTGATTACAAAATTGTATGAGTTTATCCGTGACTTTGAGGGAGAAGTGCCAGGGGCAAGCGCCAAAGACTGTGGTAATTATCTTGATATGAATCTTGGCATGGCAAAATATCTCGCCAAGCGTTATTTAACACAGACTCTGTATGATATTGATGAAAAACATTTAGTATATCCAGATAGTGAATAGTGAAGAAAGGGAAGGGGCCATGAAGAAAATAGGAATTATTGGTGCAATGGAGCTGGAAGTGGAGGCATTAAAGAGTAAGATGTCCATCCGCAATAAAAAGGAAAAAGCCTCTATGGAATTTTTGGAGGGAACGCTGCAGGGAACAGAGGTTGTCATTGTAAGAAGCGGTATTGGCAAGGTAAATGCTGCTCTTTGTACCCAAATTCTCTGTGATTTGTTTGAGGTAAGCCATATTATCAATACGGGCGTGGCAGGGTCTTTAAAGAAAGAAATTGATATTGGCGATATTGTGGTTTCTGTCGATGCACTTCATCATGATGTGGATGTACGCATTTTCGGATATCCTTTGGGGGAAGTGCCGCAGGTGGGATGTCTGGCATTTCCAGCAGACGAGCATCTTGCGAATCTTGCAGTTTCCTGCTGTAAGGAAGTGAATCCTGATATCCAGGTATATCAGGGGCGAGTGGTAAGCGGAGACCAGTTTATCAGTGACAAGCAGGTCAAAGATCATATTATAGATAATTTCCAGGGATTTTGTGTGGAGATGGAGGGAGCTTCCATTGCACATGCCGCATATTTAAATCATGTTCCATTTGTAGTAATTCGGGCAATTTCTGATAAAGCGGATGACAGCGCAGAGATGGATTATCCAACCTTTGAGAAGGCAGCAGCAGCGCATTCAGCAGCTTTGGTGGAACATATGCTGCCATTGGTTTAGCACAGCGAATAATAAATTATTATAATATTTCGTTATCTTAGGGGAAAATAGAGACTAAAAAAACAGGTAGGACACTTATTCAGGTTCTTTCTGATGCTTGGCTAATTCTAATAATTTCATTTTTATGCAGCAAATTATTTCAAAATTTGTGCAAAATCATGAGAATATATGGATAGCCGAAGTGCAAAAAGAACCCGTATTTATGTGTTCTGCCTGTTTTTTCTATATAATATAAGTTTTTTCTTAACGCCTATGTAGACGAAATCTTTGAATGGAAACTTTCAATTCCTCTGATTGACGGTAAAGTGCCTGTGCTGAGGAGGCAGATTTTTCCGCAGTGGTGGCGTTAGTCTGAACCACACCAGCAATCTGTTCCATACCCATAGTCAACTGATGCAGAGACTGGGACTGCTGCATAGCTGATTCTGCAATCTGTTCAATTAAGTCTGTGGCCTGTTTTGCACCGACAACCACATCGGCAAGTGCGTCTGTGGTGTCTATGGAGAGTGCAGTTCCGTTTTGTATCATTTTCATGGAATTTTCAATCAATTCTGTAATATGCTGTGCAGATACAGCGCTTTTGTTGGCAAGATTTTGAACTTCATCCGCGACGATGGCAAAGCCTTTGCCAGCAGAACCTGCACGTGCAGCTTCTACCGCAGCATTTAAAGCAAGGATATTTGTCTGGAAAGAGATATCCTCAATGGTTTTGATAATTCCGCCAATCTGCTGGGAGGCGTCTGAGATATCTTTCATAGCAGCAGTCAAATCTGCCATTTTATCATTGCTGACCATAAGAAGCTGGGCTGCATCTGTGGAACATCTGCGAGCGGTCTCTGCGTCCTTGGAAGTGCGGTCTACCTGTCCAGATAATTCTTGGATGCTGGATGACAACTCTTCGACTGCAGAGGCCTGTTCTACAGCGCCATCGGAAAGAATCTGGGCATCGGAAGCCATCCGTTTGGATTCTTCTGAAACATTTCCGGCAGTGAGGTTGATTTGAGAGAGCGCATTGTTGAGAGAATCAATAATCTGGCGCATCGCATTCTGAATTGGTAAAAATTCGCCGCGGTAATCGCTGCCAATGGAGAGATCCATATTTCCATCTGCCATTTCTGCCAATTTTTGATCAATATCTTTGATATATTTTTTCAGTTCTCGTTTGGTCTCATGAATCGAATCAATCAGCATTCCCGTCTCAGAACTATCAGATTTAAGGGGAAAATCAGCGGAAAGATTTCCATGAGAAATCTCACCCATCTGATCTCGCACTGCAATAACAGGACGCAAAATCTGCCAGCGAACTACAATCATACTGAGGATTTGCATCAGAGCCACAATTGCCAGTGCAGCAATCATTGTAAATTTAATAAATTCAGACCGCTGTCTTAGAGCCTCTACTTCTGCCAGTGTACGGTCATCCAAGGTCGTAAGAAATTGTTCTTTTAGGGAGTTGATCTTGGTGATGGCTGTGTTGTAATCTTTTCCATATACATAATCAAGAGCTTTTTTCTGTTTACCGTTCTGAACATTTTCCATAGCTTTGTCTTCCAGGGGAACCAGGCTGTTGGACAATTCAGACATGTCATCAATCATGCTTTGTTCTTCGGATGTGATGCCAATTTCTTGCATGGCAGTAATTCCCTTATCACGGTTTTTCAAGTTGTCAACTTCATTCCAGTAATTGTCAAAGTGTTCCTGATCACCAGTAGAAGCGAAAGCGCGCACTTCATTGGTAAGGTAAGCAGAGCCGTTCATAAAACGATTGGCATTGTAAGTCAGCTTAAAACGGTCTTCATTTGCCTGATTGAGTTTGCCGCTGATGTTGCCATATGAGAACAACGAAAATACTAGAAATATGAGTGACAAAATAGATACTCCGTTTAGCATAAACATTAAAGTAGATTTGTTGATGGATTTTTTCATTATTATTTTCCTCCAAAGTGTATACCATTATACTTTCCTTATCCCAAAGCCCCAGTTTTCAGTTTGAATTGAAAAGTATAGTTTGATGTTACTCCTAGTGTACAAAAAATAGTGGTGAATTTCAACTAAAAAGTTAAATTTTGTTATGGAAATGTATTGTAAGGTTATAGTTTATTCGACTGACAATATGGAGTATGAGCGGACTGTAATATTGTAATAATATGTAGTATAGAGGCGAATATTTCGCTTTTAAGAAAAAATTAATAAAATTCTTTGTGATTAATGTATATTTTATGATAAGATTAGGTACGGAATGATGGGATACCATCTTTTTCTATAAAAACAGGAGGAGAACAATGAGCAAAAAGAAAGTAGGCATTGCTCTTGCAGTTGTCATTATAATTGCGGCGGCAGGCGGCGGTGCATGGTATTTACTAAAGGGAAACGGTGCAGTCGGCAATAGTGCGGACAAGGTGTATGTGGAAACTGTGTCATCCCTGAATTCTACCAATTCGGGGGCGCAGAATCGATATTCTGGTATTGTGGAACCGCAGGAGAGCTGGAAGGTCAATAAAGAGGAAGAACGTCAGATCAAGGAAGTCTTTGTCCAGGAGGGAGATATGGTGGAGGAAGGGACGCCCTTGTTTGAGTACGATATGGAGGAAGTGAAATCAGAGATATCACAGGCGAATTTGGAATTGGAAGGAATGCAGAATGAGATCACAGATTATCAAAATCAAATCAATCAGCTTTCCAAAGAGAGAAATTCTTTGCCTGAGGCAGACCGGTTTGAATATACGGCCGAGATTCAGGAGAAAGAGAATAGTATTAAGCAGACACAGTATAATATCGAGAGCAAGAAAGCAGAGATTCAAAAAAAACAGGAGTCGATTGACAATGCAGTCGTCACCAGCAAGCTTGCTGGTGTGGTAAAATCGATCAATAAATCCAGTGCTGATTCTATGTCTGGAGAAGACGATTCGTATATGACAATCCTTGCAGTGGGAGATTTTCGGGTGAAGGGTACCGTCAGTGAGACGAATATACAAATGCTCTCAGAGGAGCAGCCAGTGATTTTGCGTTCTCGTATTGATGAAGAACAGACCTGGAATGGAACAATCACCAAGATTGATACACAGAATGAAGTCAATGAAAATAATAATGAGGTTTATATGGATTCTGGAAGCGGGTCGGAGACAGCAACCAAATATCCTTTTTATGTCAGTTTGGAATCTACAGACGGGCTGATTATGGGACAACATTTATTTATTGAGCTTGATCAGGGGCAGACAGAACAAAAAGAAGGTATCTGGCTGTTCGAGGGCTATATTATACAGGAAGAAGAGGCTGCTTATGTTTGGGCTTCAAATGAGAACAATAAGCTGGAAAAAAGAATAGTGGAATTGGGAGAATATGATGAAGAACTGGCAGAATATCAGATTGTCTCCGGGCTTACCGAGGAGGATACCATTGCATTTCCAATGGAAGGACTGTATGAAGGTGTGACCACAGTAACAGATGCTGATGAAGTAGATTATGATTCTCCTTTGTATAATCCAGAAGGAGAGGACGGCGAAACTTCAGAGGATGGAGAAGCATCTTCCGATGGAAGCACTGAGGATGGTGTCATGCCGCTTGAGGAAGGAATGGTGGATGAATCAGGAGTGCCAGGAGGGACAGATATGATGGAGGGCATGGAATCATCTGAGGAAGATACCTCGGATGGAGATGGAGCAAATGAAGCTGACACGAACGAAGGGCAGGATTCAGAACAAGAACCGGAGGGATAAGCGACGATGATATTGGATTTGCAAAATATATATAAAGATTATCAGCAGGATAAGTTGGTGGTTCCAGTATTGAAGGATGTCTCGCTGCAGGTGGAGGAAGGAGAATATGTGGCGGTTATGGGGCCTTCAGGTTCCGGCAAGACCACATTGATGAATATCATTGGATGCTTGGATCGTCCTACTTCTGGCACCTATCAGCTTGCCGGAGAAGATGTATTGAAATGTAAGGACAAAGAAATGTCAGATTTGCGTCTTAGGTGTATTGGTTTTGTATTTCAGAGTTTTCAATTGCTTTCCAGGCAGTCGGCTCTGGAAAATGTAGCCTTGCCCTTAAGTTATGCCGGAGTCAAGAAGAAGGAACGGAAGATTCGTGCGTCGCAGGCTTTGGAACGCGTAGGGTTGGGAGATCGCGTCACTTTTAAACCAACCCAATTATCTGGCGGACAGAAGCAGCGTGTGGCAATTGCCCGCGCAATGGTAAATAATCCGAAGATTTTGCTGGCAGACGAGCCTACTGGCGCCTTAGATTCCAAGTCGGGACAGCAGATCATGGATTTGTTTCAGCAGTTGAATGATGAAGGTGTGACAATCGTGATGATTACTCATGACAGAAATATTGCTTCAAAAGCCAAGCGGATTGTACATATCATTGATGGTATGATTACAGAAGAAGGCAGCGAGGAGGCGGAGCATGAATAAAAAGGCGATTATCATTACTGTGATAGTTTTGGGTGTAGTGGCTGCAGCCTCTTTTGGAGGCATCAAAGCTTACCAAAATTATCAGCAAAATAATCTCATCGCAGAGGTACAATATGTATCAAATCTAAATGCATATTATGGCGGCAATGAGATGAGCAGTTCTGGAATACTGACTAATGACTTTTCTCAAGATGTATATTCGTTGGAGGATAAGACACTTTTGGAAATATTTGTAGAGGAAGGACAGAGTGTAAAAGCTGGAGATCCCTTGGTTTCCTTTGATATGACTATGTCCAATCTGGAATTAGAAATGAAGGAGTTGAGCGTGGCCTCTAATGCAAATAAAATGGAGGCTGCAAAACGTGAGTTGGAAAAGCTTAAAAATACTAAGCCGATTGCTCCAGAACCTGATATTCCAGATGACCCCGAGCCAGAACCGGAGCCAGAACCAGAACCGGAGCCGGAGCCCGAACCTGCTCCCCAACCAGAGCTTCCGCCGAAAACCGGGGACGCCTATAACTTTATTCATAAGGATTCCAAGCCCAACGGTGGAAGGGGCACGGAGGAAAATCCTTATATATATCTGTGTATGCCAGATTGTTATGTGTTCGGTGATTTTATCAATAGTCTCTCGGCAAATAAGAAAAAACCAATTTATGTGAGTCTGGAAATACACAAAGAAAATGTGCTTACAGGTAAGATTCTCAGTGTTTGGGAGATTAGCGGCGCCAGTGGGTTTCCACAAATGGCGGAAGATTCCCGCTGGTCGGTGAGGACGAGAACTCAGGTTGTGGAACCGGAGGAACCAGAGGAGCCAGAGGAGCCGGAAGAGCCGGAGGAACCAGAGCCAGAGCCCGAACCAGAGCCAGAGCCCGAACCTGAACCACCCCAGGGGTATACGGCAGAAGAGCTTGCTGAGAAAATAAAAGAAAAGGAGCAGGAAATCCGCGATCTTGATTTGGAGGGGCGCAAGGAAGCACTGGAATTGGAACAGATGAAGAAGATGTCTAATGATGGTATCATTAAGGCAGAAGTAGACGGTGTTGTTAAGAATGTTGCTGAGAAGGATAATCTTCCCACAGACGGTTCACCGCTTCTGACAGTGGCCGGTTCCGAAGGATTGTATGTGAAGGGTTCTTTGAGTGAATTACAGCTTGGTGAGGTTGAAGTAGGACAGAAAGTTTATGCCAATTGTTGGGAGAGTGGTCAGAATGTGGAGGCTTCCATTACCGAGATTTCCACTTATCCAGATGAGAACAGCAATGCCTGGGGCGGAGATGGCAATCCCAATGTGTCTTACTATCCTTATACCGCGTATATTGAAAACACGGAAGGACTGCGCAATGGAGAATATGTGGATTTGACTATAACAGCTACAGGCGGCGAGGATCAGGAGAATAAAATTTACCTTGAGAAAGCTTATATCCGCGATGAGGACGGAAAAAAATATGTGATGAAGGCGGACAAGGATAACCGTCTGGCGAAGCAGTATGTGAAAACAGGGAAGACAATTTGGGGGGCGTATGCGGAGATTGTAGAAGGATTGACGAAAGAAGACCGGATTGCTTTTCCCTATGGCAAATCGGCAAAAGAAGGCGTGAAAGTGAAGGACGAGAGTGAATAACTTAGAACGGACATAAATTAGGAGGAAAATATGTTAGAAAATATCAGATTGTCCTTTCAGGGATTGTGGTCACATAAGATGCGTTCCTTTCTTACCATGCTGGGAATTATCATCGGTATTGCGGCGATTATAGCGATTGTCTCAACCATTAAGGGAACCAATGAGCAGATTAAAGAAAACCTGATTGGATCTGGAGAAAATACAGTAAATGTGCAGCTTTATCAAGGGGACGAGTCTTATGAGTTAGACTATGGGATTCCAGACGGGGTTCCGGTGATCTCTGAGGAGACAAGACAGCAGATGGTGGATATCAAACACGTGGAGGGGGCGTCTCTCTATACTTCAAGATATGCTTCTGGTGCGGTATATTACCAAAATACTGGACTGTCCGGCGGAAGAATTTATGGCATTGACAGCCATTATCTTAATACCTGTAATTATATTCTCAAACAGGGACGCGGATTTACAGAATCTGATTACAAGAAATTCCGCAAAGTGGTGCTGCTGGACGAAAATTCTGCCGAGACCTTGTTTCAAGGAGAAGATCCCGTGGGAAAAACCCTGGAAATTCAAAAACAGCCCTTTATTGTAATTGGTATTGTCACAAAAACAGCCAAATTTGAACCAGTGATCAATTCGATTGAAGATTATTATACGTATGCAGAGAAGGTCAGCGGCGCTGTTTATGTGCCAGATGCTGCCTGGCCAGTGCTTTATGGCTATGATGAGCCACAGTCTTTGGTATTGAAATTGGACAGTGTTGACAATATGACCGTTGCCGGCAAGGAAGCGGCGACAATTTTAAACAGTGGTCTCTCTGTAAAAGATGAGAGTATGAAATACAAGGCCGACGATTTACTTAAGCAGGCAGAAGATATGCAAAAGCTTGGTCAGTCTACAAATACCATGCTGATCTGGATTGCAGGGATCTCTTTGTTGGTTGGCGGTATCGGCGTTATGAACATTATGTTGGTATCTGTCACTGAGCGTACCCAGGAAATTGGACTGAAAAAAGCGATCGGGGCGCGCAAGGGTAAGGTATTGGGACAGTTTTTAACTGAAGCGGCGGTGCTCACGAGCCTTGGCGGGCTGGTGGGCGTGATTGTGGGAATTGTTCTTGCAGAGGTGATTTCCAAGGTTACTGGAACATTGGTGGCAATCAGTGTCCCTGCAGCAGTGCTCGCAGTCGTATTTTCTATGGTGATTGGTATAGTATTCGGTCTGCTGCCTTCCTATAAGGCGGCGAATTTGGATCCTATTGAGGCTTTGAGACACGAGTAAATAATTACAGACATGATAGCTCTGCTAGTATGTCTGTAGTTTAAGGTTCTGAATATTATAGTTGAGAAGTATTTCCTATCCATATTCAAATAGGAAATACTTCTTTTTTCATGCAGCTTGGCGAAAAAATGTGCAGCTTGCGCAAAGAAGGTTGCACATGATAAAAAGAAAACGTTATACTAATGACAGCAAGGAGGCTGTTATGAAAATATGTTTGCAACAGGTGAATGAGGGAGAAGAAGAAATTTTGATTCGCTATCGGCAAATGACGCCCAGGCTGCAGCAGATAATAGAATATCTACAGAGGGAACAAGTCGCTGTGATAGGCAGGCGTAATGGTATGTCGTATCAACTTCTGCCAGAGGAAATTTACTATTTTGAACGAGTGGATGAGCGGATCTTTGCCTATACCGAGAAGGCGGAGTATCAGGTTATGCTTACTTTGGCGGAGGCAGAGGAGGCTTTGCAGGAATATGGATTTTTTCGGTGCAACAAATCTTTTGTGTTAAATAGCGATCATATTATATCGGTGAGGAGTGAAATGGGAAATCGTATCAATGCGATCCTGGATAATCAGGAACATGTGATTATTTCCAGAAGATATGCCAAGGATTTTAGGGAAATGTTGAAAAGAGGGATTAGCCATGAATAAATTGCGGAAATATTTGAAAATAGAAGCAGATGTGGAGGGGATGGCGGCAGTACATGGCTGTTCTATGATCTGTGTGTATGGATTGATACAGTGGCTGTCGGGGGTAAAGGCCATTCCATTTTCTGTTATTTTCTGGCAGTTGATTCTGGGGTATGCAATTGCCTGGACGCAGAAAGGATTATTTTTAAAGGAGCGCGCTTATAAAAAATGGGAATATCAAGTACGTGAGGCACTCTGGTGTATGGTTCCGATCTGTTACACATTGCTGGCCTCGTCGGTATCTCATTGGTTTTCATTTCCCTTATCTGGCGCTGCAATTCTGTTTTATGCGATTCTGTTTATCTATTATGTGATGTTGTGGCTGTTTTTAAAATATTTCTATTGGAGGGAGACTAGAGAAATGAATCACCTGCTGGAAATCAGAAGAAAAAACATTAAAAATAAAGTGAAACATCAGGAATTAGCAAAAGAAGGAGGCAGAAAATGAGTGATGCGATAGAATTACAACATGTGACAAAGGATTATGGAGATGGAAAAGGCGTATTTGATCTATCCTTTACGGTAAAAGAAGGGGAGGTGTTCGGTTATCTTGGGCCGAATGGTGCAGGTAAGACGACGACGATTCGCCAGTTGATGGGATTTATCCGGCCTCAGAGTGGTTCTTGTCAGATTTTTGGCATGGATTGTTTTCGGCAGGCAGATCAGATCCAGAGGAGAAATGGCTATCTTGCCGGAGAATTAACTTTTCCAGAAGATATGACAGGAAGACAATTTTTAAAATTTATGGCAGATTTAAAGGGGTTGAAGAAGTATGCACGTATGGAAGAACTGATGGAGCGCTTTGAGTTGGATCCACGAGGCAAAATCCATAAAATGTCAAAGGGAACGAAACAAAAAGTTGGGATTGTAAATGCATTTATGCATGAGCCGCGGACAATTATTTTAGATGAGCCTACTAGTGGGTTGGATCCATTAATGCGAAATCGGTTTGTGAAGTTGATTTTGGAGGAAAAGAAAAAGGGAACGACAATTCTTTTGTGTTCCCATATTTTAGAAGAGGTGCAAAAAACCTGCGACCGCACGGCAATTTTACGGGCGGGAAAACTGGTGGCAGTGGAGAATTTAAGCGATAAGAGGCAGAACCTGGAGGAATTGTTTTTACATTTCTATGAAGAGGAAGGAGAGGAAGAAAAATGATTTCCATAACCTTATTGAAACGGGATATAAAAACCTGTATAAAGCCATTTTTGTTGGTATTTGCAGTGATCTGTATGTATACAGTGATTATCGTCTATATGTATGACCCTGATTTTGCAGAAATGTTAGAGGAATATCAGCAGAAGATGCCAGAAGTAATGGCGGCAATGGGGATGACTGGAATTGCTTCCAGTTTAATTGAGTGGATGCAGATTTATCTCTATGGCTTTATCATGATGTTGTTTCCATTAATTTTTATTATCGTCATGGTGCAGAAGCTTGTCATGGGCTATATTGACAGTGGTTCGATGGCCAATCTGTTGGCGACAGGTAATTCCAGGGGAGAGATCATTTGTACACAGGCGTTTTCGGCCGTATTGTGGATGGTACTTCTGATGGGAGCGGTGACTGTGGCTGGAATTTTCAGTGGAATGTGGTTATTTCCAGGGGAGCTTAATGTGGAGAGGTATCTGATTTTAAATATAAGTACCTTGTTTTTGCAGCTTGTTGTAGCTGGAATTTCTTTTCTCTGTGCCTGTGTATGCAGTGAGGCGAGGCACTATTATACCGTTGGCGCAGGACTGCCATTGTTGTTCTTTTTGATGCAGATGATTTCTAATATGGGAGAAAAACTTGAGAATTTAAAATACTTTACGATCTATACATTGCTTCCTGCTGATAAGATTGCAGCGGGGAAAGGCTGTATGATTCAAAATCTAGTGTTGCTTTTCTTGGCAATGGTCTTATTTGGCAGTGGAATCTGGTGGTTTCAGAGAAGAGATCTGGGGATATAGGAGCACGTGATTTGAGATAAGTTTGCGTTATTTCATGTTGGCATGAGCAAATAATCCAATGAAAAAACGAGGAAACTCAGAAGATAAGCAGTTGTAATTGGATAAAATTTGGGATATAATGGACATACTTAGGCAAAATGTCAGAAGGTAAAGGGTGAAAGAAAAAAAGAAGAAGGGACGAAATGCAAACACGCATCTTTCACCCTTTGTGTTTGCGCCTCACATGAAAATGCAAGCATTTTCGCTTGAGGCTTGGTGCAAATCATGATTGATTTAAAATTTTTAAGAGAAAATCCAGAAGTAGTAAAACAAAATATTAAGAACAAATTTCAGGATAGCAAGCTTTCTTTGGTGGATGAGGTAATTGATCTGGATATCAAGGCCAGGAAAACACAGCAGGAGGCAGACACACTGCGTGCTGACAGAAAGAGGCTGTCTAAGCAGATTGGCGCTTTGATGGTACAGGGCAGGAAGGAAGATGCTGAGGCTACAAAGTCGCAGGTAAATGCAGGCGCCGAGAGGCTTGCGGAATTAGAAGAACTGGAAGGGGAATTACAAGAGAAGATTAAAAAGATTATGATGGTAATTCCAAATATTATTGATCCTTCTGTGCCCATTGGAAAAGATGACAGTGAAAATGTAGAGGTTCAAAGGTATGGCGAACCAGTAACGCCAGATTTTGAGATTCCTTACCATGCAGAGATTATGGAGCGTTTTCAGGGATTGGATTTAGACAGCGCCCGCAAAGTGGCTGGCAATGGTTTTTATTATTTAATGGGTGATATCGCCAGACTGCATTCAGCAGTAATCTCTTATGCCAGAGATTTTATGGTAAACCGTGGTTTTACTTATTGTGTACCACCCTTTATGATTCGCAGCAATGTTGTCACTGGGGTGATGAGCTTTGCGGAAATGGATGCTATGATGTATAAGATTGAGGGCGAAGATCTGTATTTGATTGGAACCAGTGAGCATTCCATGATTGGAAAATTTATTGACACCATTTTAAGTGAGGATCAGTTACCGCAGACCTTGACCAGCTATTCTCCCTGTTTCCGCAAGGAAAAGGGTGCTCATGGCATTGAGGAGCGTGGTGTGTATCGTATTCATCAGTTTGAAAAGCAGGAGATGATTGTCGTCTGCAAGCCTGAGGAATCTATGGGCTGGTTTGAAAAGCTGTGGCAGAATACAGTAGATTTATTCCGTTCTTTGGATATTCCAGTGCGTACACTGGAATGTTGTTCTGGCGATCTGGCAGACTTAAAGGTGAAATCTATTGATGTGGAGGCATGGTCTCCAAGACAGCAGAAATATTTTGAGGTGGGAAGTTGTTCTAATTTGGGAGATGCCCAGGCGCGCCGTTTGAAAATTCGTGTCAATGCAAAGGGCGGTAAATATTTTGCACATACGTTGAATAACACAGTTGTGGCTCCTCCACGTATGCTAATTGCGTTTTTGGAGAATAATTTATGTGAAGATGGCAGTGTAAAAATCCCGGAAGCGCTGCGGCCTTATATGGGTGGACAGGAAAAGATTGTTCCGCCTGAGAAATAATCTGACTGCCTTTCCGCTTTATTGTTGCAGCAGGCAGGGGATGTGTCTGTGAGCGGTGTACAAAAGAAAACCTGCATGTAAAAAGTCACATGCGGGTTTTTATATTGTTAGGCTTTAGCCTGTTTCACATTGTGGAGTTTCTCAACAGAGAAACGAAACTTTGGGAAACAAATAAACCACCTGCTATGCAGGTGAGTCAGCATTGCTTTAGCTTACAGTAAAAAACCTCCAATGTTATAATAATGCAGGTTCGCCAACCGCAT
>CAJTIR010000047.1 GCA_910576385.1 Lachnospiraceae bacterium | reverse complement strand
GGTTCCTCCAGCATTATACAGATCCACGATCTGCTGTTTAAATTCCGGAGTGTAAGATTTTTGATTTTTCGCCATGCCTTTCATCTCCTTTGCTCTTTCATTTGATAGTATAGGTTGTTCAACTTTTCCTGTCCACACTTATATACTAACACCACTTGAGCGGATCGGCGTCCTTTCCAAAGGGGAAGGCGGGCAGCACAGAGTCCTTATGGATAAGGAAATGTTTTTAAGCCGCATGAAAGGATACCGTGAGCTTGCGCAGCGTATGCAGGCAGTAGCCGCCGCAAAGAATCCTGACCTTACGGACATTACCATTACAAAGAAGCTGGTAACGGAGGAAAATGACCATGCCGTAAAGACAAGGATACCGGGAACATGGGGTGAAAACGCCCGGTATGTCTGGATCAATAAGGATAAGGCAATGGAAATCCATGAGGGCAAGACAATCCTGACTTTCCTTGACCGTAACAAGGATTACAAGATTTATTCGGCGGACAACCGTGTGGTCGCAACCATGAAGGGGAAAGACCTGTACGAAGGGCATTATGACAGGGTAAGCGCAGAGGTGCGGAAACGGTATGCGGACATGGAGCGGAAGGCAAAGGAGCAGGAGAATATGCGGAAGAAAAAGCCCGCACCGAAAAAAGCGCCTGCGCCGAAAAAGAGGTAGCCGCCTATGGTGCAGAACAAGAAAAAAGTATCCGTGTGGTTTGTCGTACTGGGGGCAGTGCTTTGTGCCTATGCGGGGTATCTGCTAAACGGCGCATGGGAGCCGGGAATGGAAATGAACGCCTTTCTGGAGTCCGTGGGCCGGGTGTGCGCCGAACCATTTGCAAATTATTATAATGAAACAACCTTAAAAGCGGTAGTGATAGCCTTAATTGTCTATGCTACCGCCCTTTTAATGTATATCACGAGCCAGCGGAATTTCATGCCGGGGAAAGAGTTTGGAACGGCAAGGTTTGAATCGCCGCAGATGGCAAATAAGATACTGGCGGACAAGGACGTGAATTTCAACCGTATTCTGAGCCAGAACGTGAAGATGTCGCTGGACTTCCGGCGGCTGAAACTCAACGGGAACATTCTGATATGCGGCGGTTCCGGTGCAGGAAAGACCTTTTATGAGGTAAAGCCGAACCTGATGCAGATGCCGCATAACTGTTCCTTTATCTGTACCGATCCCAAAGGGGAAATCCTCAGAAGCTGCGGGGAGATGTTAAGAAACAACGGATACAGTGTAAAGGTCATAAACCTGCTGGAAATGGAAAAATCGGACTGCTACAATCCTTTTTCCTATATCCGTGAGGAGACGGACGTGGTAAAGCTGATCACGAACCTTATCAGCAATACCACGCCAAAGGGCGCAACTCCCTCTGATCCCTTTTGGGAAAAGGCGGAAGGGCTGTTCCTACAGGCAATTTTCTATTATGTGTGGCTGGAAGAACTGCCTGCAAGGAGGAACTTTGAGACAGTCTTGCAGCTTCTGGGTGAGGCGGAAGTGACGGAACAGAACAAGCCTTCCAGACTGGACGTGCGCATGAAATTCCTTGAGGAAACATCAAAGCTCGGCTCGGCGCACCCTGCGGTGAAACAGTACAACAAGTGTATGCGTGGTGCGGGCGATACCGTCCGTTCCATCATCATCAGCGCAAACTCCCGGCTTGCCTTTCTTGAAAACAAGCAGGTGTTAAGGCTTTTGTCAAGGGACGACCTGGACCTTGCGGAACTTGGCATTGGCGTGAACGGGGACGGGGAGACAAAAACGGCGCTGTTCTGCGTCATACCGGATTCCGACAAGTCCTACAACTTTATCATCGGAATGCTTTACACGTGCGCCCATAAGGCCGGGCGCTTCTAAATCCGGCCGTGGCTTTTTTGAAAATCTGTTGTGAGAAAGCAGTAGGTAAAATACCATGCGGTTCGCCGCAGCCTATCATCCCCCGACTTATCTGAAATGGGAAACCTGACAGGGAGTGTAGCATGTCGGAGAGTGCGTAGCCGCAAGTTCCATGCGGTGTACAAGGCACAATAGGATGAAAAATTGCATATGAGGATGAAAGCTATACTGCCTGCTGGATAGCCGTGAGTAGGGTCTATGATCGCTCCTGGCGTAGTGGAACTGAATCCGCCAGTGTCCCGGTAGCAAACCTGCGTGTAGGGGAGCTATGTGGTATTCGGGGCAGACAAGTCACAGGATAAGTGATAGAAACGGCGAAAGTCCCATCCGACAATGCAATAATCTTATGTTTCATGAAAGCTAAATGGGGATTGCCTAAAGTGGAACGCCTACAAAGGCTATGAGAACTATGCGAAAAGTGGCTCTGAATATCCACCATGGTAACACAGCTCCAATAGTAGTCTGAGAACCCTGAAATGACAGGGAATGCCGTAAACCGGATGCGGGAAAGCCGCTCACATGGCGAAGTGGAGCAGTCTACTACTCAATATAAAATAAGGAAAGGTGTGGGAGACACTATGAGAAGTCCAGAAATTATATTGAAAAACTTGGAATTAAAAACAAAAGACAAATCGTACAGGTTTGAAAGGCTCTACCGGAACCTGTACAACCCGGAGTTTTACCTGTTGGCATACCAGAAGATTGCCGCTTCTGAAGGGAGCATGACTGCTGGAACCGACGGGAACACCCTGGACGGTATGGGTATGGCGAGAATCAACAGAATCATTGAATCGCTGAAAGACCACTCATACCAGCCACAGCCAGTACGGAGAACGTACATTGCAAAGAAAAACAGCGACAAGAAACGGCCGCTCGGCATACCGTCAACCGACGACAAGATCGTGCAGGAGGTTGTAAGGGCATTGTTGGAGGCTATCTATGAACCCAATTTTTCCGAACATTCCCACGGGTTCAGGCCAGACCGCAGCTGTCACACCTGTCTGGGTGAGATAAAAAGAACCTTCACAGGGACGAAATGGTTTGTGGAAGGGGACATCAAAGGCTGTTTTGATAACATCGACCACCATATACTGATTAACATTATCAGGAAAAGAATCAAGGATGAAAGTTTTGTGGAGCTGCTCTGGAAATTTTTAAGGGCAGGCTACCTTGAGAAATGGGAGTACAACACCACCTACAGCGGTGCGCCGCAGGGTTCGGGTGTCAGTCCCATACTTGCCAACATCTATCTCAATGAATTGGACATATTCGTTGAAAATCTAAAAAAGGAGTTTGACAGGCAGGAATCCTATAGGAAGCCACAGAAGGCATACTCCCAGACGCTGGGTTTGCTGGGATATTGGAAGAAGAAGCTGAAAACTGCCAAATCAGAAAATGATGAAGCAGGGATGGCAAAGGCAAAAGGGAGAATTAAAGAACTCTATGCGAAGCTAAGAGTAACTCCATGCTACGAAGCCATTGATGAAAGATTTAAGAAAATCCAGTATTCACGCTATGCAGATGATTTTGTGATTGGTGTTATCGGCTCAAAAGCGGACGCAGAGGAGATAAAAAAGAGGGTTGGTGATTTCCTGAAAGGGGAACTGAACCTAATCATGTCAGATGAAAAGACAAAAATCACACACTCTGCGGAATTGATACGCTTCCTGGGCTACGACCTTTCTGTGTCAAGAAGCAAAGACTGCATGCGTGACAAGAACGGCAACCTAAAACGGGCATGGTACGGACAGGTCAAACTATACGTGCCAAAGGAAAAATGGTTCAGTAAGCTGATGGAATATCAGGCAATGTATATCAAGAAATGCAAAAATGGACAGGAAATGTGGAAACCAACCTACAGAGGGAAATTCATCAACATGCCGGATGCGCAGATTGTCAGCCAATTCAATGCTGAAATCAGGGGCATATACAATTATTACCGCCTCGCAGGGAATGTGTCAGTGCTGGATAAATTTTACACCATTATGAAAGCAAGCCTATATAAAACTTTCGGCTGTAAATACCGCACAACGTACAAGCATATCTGTAAGAAATATAAGCGCAACGGTGAATTTATAGTCAAGTACAAGACCAAGAATGGAATGAAGGAAACAGTATTCTACCATGAAGGTTTTAGAAAGAATATGAAGCCAGCCCCGGAATTTGTGGATGTCATGCCGCATTACCGGAAGTATACGAAAAAGAACAGCCTTATCCATAGGCTACAGGCTGGACAGTGTGAACTCTGTGGGAGAAAGACAGACGAGGTTATCATGCACCACGTCAGGAAATTAAAGGAGCTGAAAGGCGTTACGGAGTGGGAAAGGAAAATGATAGAAATCAGAAGAAAGTCCCTTGCAGTATGCCCGGAATGCTTCAAAATAATAAAAATCCAAGTTTAGTTAGTAGATGGAGAGCCGGATACGCCGAGAGGTGTCCGTCCGGTTCGGGAGGGGGAAGGTTGAAACCTACCGGAGTAATCCGGCAAGGCGCAACCAACCTACCTCATGCAGATTTTTCAGGAGCTTTACTATCAGGCGGACTTCAACTGCGGCGGGCGGCTGCCAATACACGTTACCTTTATGCTTGACGAATTTGCGAACGTCGCACTGCCGGATGACTACTGTTCCCTCCTGTCAACCATGCGGTCAAGGGAGATTTCCAGTATCATCATTATCCAGAATTTCGCCCAGTTAAAGGCGCTTTTCAAGGACACATGGGAAACCATTCCGGGCAACTGCGACACGTTCATCTATCTCGGCGGCAATGAGCAGAGTACGCACAAATATGTCTCGGAACTGCTCGGAAAAGGCACGATTGACAAGAAATCAAGCGGCGAGACAAAGGGCAGGCAGGGGAGTTCCTCACGCAATTACGACGTGCTTGGCAGGGAGCTTTTCACGCCGGACGAAGTGCGGAAGCTGGACAACAAGAAGTGCATTATCTTTATCCGTGGCTTTGATCCGATTATGGACAGCAAGTTTATCCCATTCGGACACCCGGCATTTGACCAGACCGCCGACGGGAAAGGGAAGCCGTATGTCCATGTCCCAAACAGCGGAGGGGGCGGACAGGCGCTGCCATTCCAACTGCTGACGCCAAAGGCTCTCTCCTATTATGAGGAGCTGAAAAAGAAGGGCGAAAATGTCTATATCGACAAGATTGATTATAAGGATTTTGAACTTCTTACGGATGCGGGCATGAAGAAACGCTTCATCAGCATGGAGGAACAGGAGCAGAAAGAGCGGCTTAACAGGGAACAGGAAAATGAACTCATGTATGCGCAGGAGGACATGCTGGAACCGGAGACAGCCGGAACGAAACCGAAGCAGGCGGCAAAAGAGCCTGTGCCGGAACCGGAGACGGCAGGGCGCAGGATTGAGGGCGAGGATACCATTATGAACCGTATGGCGCAGTGGAAGTATTCCAAAGAGCAGAAAGACGAGTTGCATAAGATGATTGCGCTCGGTATGCCCACAAAGACCATACTGGCGGTATTTTACCCGGAAACGGACGTCATAAAAATGCGGGAGATCAGAAGGACATTCCAGACAGTCCGGCATTCGGCAGATTAGGGGCAGCCCATTATTTAAAGGGGGTGGTTATGGCAGCAACGCATCGGGGAAAGCCCGACCTAACAGTATTCCGGGGGAAAGCCCCATTTGCACTAACTTTTCTGGAATGCCGATAAATTAAGGGTTTTCAGCTTTTCCATTTGCTAAGAATTGTGCAAAAACAATGCAAATCAATGGATAAAAAAGATGGCTGCGTTAAGCAGATTTCTGCCAAACCCACTATATAAGCTGGTTTCAGTTAAGTTAATGCATATGGGGGAAAGCCCCGTCTTGATAGAGCAGTCAGTAACAATTTAAAAACCAAGATGGAAAAGGAGATTATTTTTATGCGTAGAACAGAGTTTATTTCAGAGACAATGGCGGCAGAGACAAAGGCAGGAAAGGGAAGATTATCAAAGGCAAAGAAGGCTGTGACAGCGTTTTGCGGTGCGGCATACCTTGCAGTGGGCGGACTGCCTATGACAGCGTTTGCGGCGGATGCAATCACAAAGCCGCTTAACAACTTAAAGACACTCGTGATTGCGGTCATCGGTGCGGTGGGCGTCATTATCCTTGCAAAGAACGTCATGGAGTTTGCACAGGCATACCAGCAGCAGGATTCTTCTACCATGAACTCGGCATTAAAGGGGATCGTAGCAGGGGCTATGATGGCGGGCATTTCTACTGTCCTTTCTTTTCTCGGTTTCTAAGAAAAAGCAGCGGCGGGGAGGGTGGGAGACTGCTCTTTCCCGGAAAGGAAAGAGGTGAGGATTAAGTGGATATTTTCAAGTTAGGCGAAAAGATACTGGACCTTCTGGAAATGGTGTTTGGTTTCTGGAACAACCAGGTAAGCCTTGTATTCGCCCTGCTGGGGCAGTCCCCAGTAAACTTTAAAGGCGGTGGACCGTGGGGGCTGGTGGAAAGCGTGCAGCCGATTTTTGTGGCGGTGGGTTCCTCCCTTGTGGTGCTGTTCTTCGTCATAGGGTTCTGTGCGGAGAGCGTGGACGTGCGGGAGGAAATGCGGTTTGAAGTGATCCTGCGTATGCTGATACGGCTTGGCTTATCGGAATGGCTCGTGGCAAACAACGTAACCATAATGAAAGCGTTCTTCAATACAATCGGGAATCTTGTGAACGCACTGTCGGCGGGCGGCTACACGACGCTTGCCATTGACAGCGCACAGGCGCAGGTCATAAAGGATTTGGGCTTTGGCGAGGGGCTTATCATGCTGATACTGGCGGCGCTTTTAAGCGTCATTGTCATTATCTGCGGCTTTTTTATGATATACACGGTATATTTCCGTTTTTTGAAGATCATGGTCATCGTGCCAATCGGCTCCATTGCCTTTTCCACGCTGGCAGGCAACCGGAACGTGGCGAACACGGCAAGCACTTACGCCAAATATTTCTTATCCGTGGTGTTTGAGGCGGTCACAATGGCGCTGGCAATCATGCTGTGCAATGCGTTCATCAGTGCGGGGCTTCCGGCGTTTACGGGCAGTTACTCGGACTGGGCAAAGACGCTCATTTACCTGTGTGAGATGACCTTTACGATTGCCCTTACCGTGGGGAGTGTGAAAGGGGCGCAGGCGCTTACCAGCAAGGCATTAGGATTATAGGAGGGCTGTATGGAAATAAGACCATTAACTAAGGCGGAACAGAAATACGCTTACAGGCAGAGTATGCAGATCAGCGGGCAGACAGGGAGCATAGGAATTCTGCAGGGCGGATATGGGGCAGACAACAGGTTCCATTCCGATTTCCATGAGATAAACAACCATCTAAAAACAGAGGAATTTGAGGCAGAGTTGCAGGAAGCACTCTGTTTCGGTGAAAACAGTGTTTTAAAAAATCTGGATGCCATGCGGGAATTTACGCTGCGGCATCCCCAAAATGGATTTCCGGGGGCGGAGTACGGTTTCCGTGTGGAAACGGAAAAATTCGCATACCTTGTACGCTGCAATCCTAAAAAAGAAAGCGGCAGTGTAGAAATCCACTGTTATGTGAAAGAATGGCTGGATCACCATATCAGTAAGGCAGAAAAAGGCATCCGGTTCATCAACAGCAGGTATGACGAACTGTTCCGCATTGAAGATGGGGAGAAGATCAAAATCAGGTATCCAGACGGGGAAGAACAGGAGCGTGTCTGCCGTTTTATTGACGAATACCATATGGAAGTCGGCAATAACCTGTACCACATCTGCCAGTTTGCAGAGATCATGGAGCGGAACGGCTCGGAATATACGCCGGTGAAACCGGAAACAGTGCAGGCGGAGGAAAAAGGGCAGGAAGGGAAGGTGGAGGGAACGCTGGAACTGAAAACCCGTTTTGGGACTACGCAGAATGTAACATTGGAAGTCAATGCCTATGTGGATACCAACAGCCTTTATGTGGGATTGACAGCCATGCCGTATGGAGTGCCGGAATATTATGGGGACATGACGGTAAACCTGCTTGAATCCGTTCCTCCTTACTGTGCTTTTGTGGATACTAACAATATGCCGGAACTTGAGAAGTTTCTTGTGGAAAACAAGATTGCAGAGTTTACCGGGCTGGAACAGAGGAGTGGGCATTACAGTTATCCACTTTATCTGTTTGATGCGGAGAGAATGCGCAGTCTCTGCCCGGATGGAATGGCGGAATATGAGCGGGCAAATGGATTGGAAAAGAAACAGGGGAAAAAGGAAAAAAGCAGATAGGGAACTGATTCAGGAGGTGTAAAGATGGTAATTGAAATCAACAAGGATATTGACCGCTACAAGGAATCGGTTGTCATGGGATTGACAGCAAAGCAGCTTATCTTCTCCGTGGCATCGGTTGCGGCAGGCGGGGGCATTGTGCTTCTGCTGTACCGCTATATCGGTCTTACTCCCAGTGTGTATGTGGCAATCCCAGTAGCCGCCCCGATAGCGCTCGGAGGGTTCTATTCATTTAACGGGATGGGGTTTTACGAGTATATGGGAAGGAAGATGCGTATGCTCTTTGCAAACCGCCCGCTTGCCTATGTGTCTACCGAAGGGGAGGAAACAATCCGTGAGATCCGCATGGAAGAGGAAGCGGGGAAAAAGGCGGATAAGAAGAAGGGTAGGAAGAAAGGCAGCGGAAAAAAGAAAACCAGCAAAAAAAAGAAGAGAAGCAGGAAATGAGAATGAAAAAGAGAACAGTAAAAACAGCAGCAGGGATCATTGCAGTTGTAGTGGCAGCCGTTATTGGTACAGCTATTTACAGGGCAAGGCATTAAGGAACTCATAAAAAGAGAAGTCCAGCTAATAAATGTCAATAGAAAAATGAAAAATATTTTATCCTAAAAAAGGGCGCACTTATCCCTTGGTGAAAATACCTCTTTTAAAAAAGATATTGATTTGTTGGATTGCAGTATTATTATGCAGCTATGTCGCATTTAGCAGCATTGTATTGTTTTATATGCTCCTGTGGAGTGATGATTTCAAAAGGCTTGTTATCTCTGAGTATTGCAAATATTATGTTGCATACCTTGTGTGAAACGGCGCCCATTGCCACAAGCTTGGGCTTTGCTCCACATTTTTTGAGATAGTAATCACGGAGTACTGGATTTTTAGCTTCACCTGTACGGGATACACTGATACTTTGTAAAGTTAGTGTATGAATAACCCGTCTGGCTATAGCAGAACCTCTTTTGGACATTTGAATTTTGGTACCTTCAAATTTGCCGGATTGTTTTACTGCCGGATCAAGGCCAAAGTAAGCAAAAAGCTGTTTTGGTTTTGAAAATGCAGAAAAATCACCAATCTCTCCCATGAGGGATACGGCAGATAAGAAACCAGCGCCTTTGAATGTTTCGATCAAGTGAATCTGCTTCACAAAATCAGTTTCTTCATTCGCATTTACGAGTTCGTGCATTGATTCCAGGATGCTGTTGATTTCTCCATCATATTTGCGGATGAAACGGATATAGAGCCGGATCCGCTTGATGTTGCTGTCAATGATGTAACCGAACTCATTTGCTTCATTCGCAGCCTGGATAATGGCATTATATTTGTTCCGGGCATATGTAAGCCCAAAACGGGCGGTTGACTTGATGATATCAATAATCTCTTGTTTGTCTGCTTCAATAAAGGCAGATGGGGATGTATAAGTTTCCAATAAGGTAAGAGATGTATTGATTGTAACCTTGGAGAAAATGCCAAGATACTGTGGAAATGCCATACGCAGTTCGCCTTGGAGTTTGTTCACGTAAGCACTGCGGCTGTCCATTAAATCGTAGTATTCACGGCATAGATTACGACAGTTCAAAGCAAGGTCAGATGGCATAAGGGAAACTTTTAAATCAGGTTTCAAACCAACTAATGCAGCCTTTTTTGAATCAAAACGGTCATTATGCACTTTCCGTATGTTGATATTTGTGCTATTCTTAGTGATGATAGGATTGATAACAGACACGTTAAAACCCTTATCACGAAGATAGCAGAAGAGTGGGTAATGATAGATTCCCGTGGATTCAAGGAAAATGCGACTTTCCAAAGAATACAGCTCTTCTGCTTCTTTTATTATAGAAACAGCGGCTGTAAGGGAATCCATGCTGTTATGCAGGATTTTATAAGGCTTTCCTGCAAACTGCTGGTTCGGGAGTGCGATAGACATCCAGGAGAAGTCAGCACCGACGTCAATACCAACAGAGATGAATAGTTCATCAACATTAAAAAAAACTTTGTTAGACATGAGCGAAAGCTCCTTTCTGATAGGAATCCATTTCCAGTCTGGCAGGTACACAACCTAGCGTGTTATGCGGGTATAGCCTCCTGGCTCCCAACCAGCTAAAACATAAAACCCTGTCGAATGGACTAATTGACTTCACTGTAGGTATCAGCTGAACAATCAGCTTCCCAAGGAGGTGGACATTCTTTGTCCTATCCTAAGAGATAATACCTTATGTTTTATCTGGTGTCTATCAGGAGCCGTCAGACATGATAATTAATATGGACAACATCTGATGAAGGAAGAACGCCTTCTTCTGTTATCTAATTTTAGAAATTTATTAACCAAGTAGTCTTGATTGACTACACCATTATTATACTAGGAGGCAGACGCATGAAAAAGAGAGTTATGAAAATTTTGGCAGTTCTGGCAGTCATTTCAGCCGCAGTCGGTGTGATCGTTTACAGGGTAAGACGCTAGGAGTAAGCGGGAGTAACTATAAATGGAATGACTGACCTTTACAGGTCGGAAGGTTCCGGTATCGTGCAGCCGGAATTTTCCGGCTGCAATGCCGTATGGCAATGCTGAAAGCAGCATAGAAAGGGAGGTCAGATTTGGGATTATTTGCAGACGGATTCAAGGAGCTGAAAAAAGCAGGCGAACCGCTTTACAAGACTCCAAAATCCATACAACAGACGATTGAGATTATGAAGGTGGCAGAGAACGGCATATTTGAAGTGGCAAGGAACCGCTTTTCAAAGTGCTACCGTTTTCAGGATATCAATTACACCACTACCAATGAAACAGAGCAGATTGACATTTTTGAGCGTTACTGCAAGTTTTTAAATTCGCTGGACGTGAATTTCAAAATAACAATCAACAATAAGAACAAGGACATGGAGCAGGTCAGGGACTATGTGTTTTTACAGAAGCAGGACGACGGTTATAACGGTTTCCGGAAGATTTACAACGACATTATGGAGCAGAAAATCCATGAGGGCAGGCAGGGAATTGAACAGGAGCGCTACCTTACCATTACCATTGAACGCAAGAATTTTGAAGAGGCAAAGGCGCAATTTGCAACCATTGAGGCATCAGTGCATAAGGCATTTGGGGAGCTTGGCGCAGAGATCATCCCGCTGTCCGGCAATGAGAGGATCAAAGTGCTGTATGACTATTACCATTTGGGGGACGAGAACAGCTTTGACTTTGACATAAAGGAGGCGAGAAAAGTCGGTGCGGACTTTCGCAATGACCTGTGCAACGGCATGATGCAGTTTTACCCGGATTATTTCAAAGATGAAAAGAAATTCTGCCGTGCATTGTTCATCAAGAAATACCCGTCCAGCCTTTCAGACCGTTTCCTGAATGAGATCACAAGCCTTCCGGTACATTCCATTACAAGCATTGATGTTGTCCCTATCCCAAAGGACATGACAACAAAGATTTTGCAGAAGAAGTACCTCGGCATTGAATCGGACATCATCAAGCAGCAGCGTGTGAGGAACAAAAACAACGATTTTTCATCGGAAATCTCATACAACAAGCGGATTGAGAAGAAAGAGATTGAGGAAATCATGGACGACGTAAGGGAAAATGACCAGTGCCTTTATTATGTGTCCGTGACGGTTATCCTTATGGCGGACACGAAGGAGAAGCTTGACAGCATGACGGAGACGGTGGAAACCATAGGCAAGCGCAACTCCGTCACGATAGAGGAACACTACCTGAAGCAGAGGGAGTCACTCAATACAGCACTGCCGATTGGGGTTAGGCAGGTGGAAACCATGCGTACCATGCTGACACAGAGCCTTGCGGTGCTTATGCCCTTTAATGTGCAGGAATTGAACGACAAACAGGGCTGTTATTACGGTATCAATCAGGTATCAAAGAACATCAATATCGGCAACCGCAAAAAGCTGATTAACGGCAACGGTTTTGTGTTCGGCGTTCCCGGTTCGGGCAAGTCGTTTTTCTGCAAAATGGAAATGGGCAACGTGTTCCTCTCCGGCAATGATGAGATTATCGTCATTGATCCGATGAATGAATACTTTGACATTGCGGAAACTTACGGCGGTACGGTGGTAAATATGTCAACCTATACGGATAACTATGTCAATCCGCTTGACATGGACGTATGGAGTCTTGATTTGAACGACAGCAAGGGCATGATAAGGGAAAAAGGGGAATTTATGCTTGGACTGTGTGAACAGTGCATGGGGGAAAGCCTTAATTCAAGGCAGAAGTCCATTATTGACCGCTGTGTGCGTAAGCTCTACATTGAGATTGCAAGGAACAGGGAAAAATATGTGCCGATCATGTCCGATTTCTATGAGATACTGATGAACCAGCCGGAGGACGAGGCAAGGGATATAGCCTTGTCACTGGAACTGTTTGTCAACGGTTCGCTGAATATCTTCAACCACCAGACGAATGTTGATGTGGATAACCGCTTTACGGTGTACGGAATCCGTGACCTCGGTACGGAACTTTCGCCTATCACTATGCTTGTAATGATGGAAAGCATACAGAACCGCATTATTGCCAACGGCAAGAGGGGCATTGCAACATGGCTCTACATTGACGAGTTCCACGTCCTGTTAAATTCGGAGTATTCCGCAAAGTATTTACAGCAGCTTTGGAAGAAGGTGCGTAAACAGGGCGGCTTGTGTACCGGGATCACGCAGAACATCGTGGATCTGCTGCAAAACTACACGGCGACAACCATGCTTGCCAACTCGGAGTTTGTGGCACTCTTGAAGCAGGCGAACACGGATAGTTCACGCATGGCAGAGGTCATCGGCGTGTCGGAGGCACAGTTGCGCTTTGTAACCAACACGTCAAGCGGCATGGGGCTTATGAAGTGCGGAAACGTGGTAATCCCTTTTGACAACACCATTGAGAAGGGGACAGACCTCTATAATTTATACAATACAAATATCCATGAAAAAATCACAATGGAGAAGAAAAAGGATACTGACTGATAAATAAGTTTCGTAGAAACGGTGTGAACTTAAAAATAGGTTTCATACTGGAACATGTAAAATTGTGGAAGAAAAGACTTTGTATGGAAAGGCGTGTCTGCTGATATAAGTAGAGATGCCTTTCCATTATGTAAAAAGGTAAAAACTAGATTACGATGAAATTTATTTAACAGAAAAGGAAGTGATTAGTATAAAAAAGTATGACAGCCACAATGGAAAAACCATAAAAAAATCTGACACAATGGGATAATTACCACAGGTGGAAAAAGTCATAAATAAGAAAATAGAACTGTCATGCTGATCTGCCTGCTTTTCTGTTGTCAGATTAAGTTATTGCAAAGGCATTTGTAAAAATAGGTCTTTTTGATGATAAGACAGATGAGGGAATGATATGGCGCAAATACAATACAAATTTAAAAAAAATGATGAATATTTCACACCTGCATATGCGGTTTACCCAATTTTGAAACGTCTGAAAGCGGGTTCCAGAGTATGGTGTCCGTTTGACACCAAGGACAGTGAGTTTGTAAAAGTGTTCACTCTGCATGGGTTTCAAGTGGTTTATGGGCATATCCAGACAGGGCAGGATTTCTTTCATATCAGTGTGCCGAAATGTGACTATATCGTGAGCAATCCACCATACAGTTTAAAAAATAAAGTATTGGAACGACTGTATGAAATCGGCAAGCCATTCGCCATGCTGATAAATTTTCAAGGGATATTTGACAGCCGTGAACGCTTTCAGATGTTTAAAGAGCATAGGGTGGAAATGCTCTGGCTCAGTCCGAGGGTAAATTATATGTCAGAAAGTAAGACGTTGCTGCGGGCTGTGCCATTCCAAAGTGGTTATATCTGTTGTGGGATTTGTGAAAAGCAACTGGAATTTGAATACCTGATAAAACAGTGAATCGGTTGACAAGAAGACGAGGCAGTGGATATGGATAAGAAATTGCTGCAGAATATGCAGGGTAGAAATAAAAAAAGAAGCAGACAGGACACCCAAGCTGAGCAGGTTCGGACGTCCTGTGCTTTTTCGGAGAGAAGGTGATAAACATGGATACTGGTGCGTCTGTCAGGAGTAATGTCATTATAAACAGGGACTGCCTTGCAGCGTTAAAAGACATGCCGGCTAAAAGCGTTGACTGCTGCGTTACATCGCCGCCCTATTACGGGCTTCGTGATTACGGGGTGGAAGGGCAGATTGGCAGGGAGGCAACGCCGGAACAGTATGTGGAAAGGCTGGCAGAGGTTTTTGTGCAGCTTTACAGGGTGCTTTCAGACAGCGGGACTTTCTGGCTGAATATTTCAGACTCGTACTGCGGCACAGGGAGCAAGGGAGCGTGCCTTGATCCGAAAAACCCAAAAGGGAGAAATGGGCAGAAAATTTCCCTTACACAGAATGTCAAGGGATGCAAGAACAAGGACATGATAGGGATTCCGTGGCTGCTGGCATTTGCCCTGCGGGATTTGGGGTGGTATCTGCGCAGCGACATTATCTGGCAGAAGGGAAATGCAATGCCGGAGAATGTAAAGGACAGACCTACAAGAAGCTATGAACATGTTTTTCTGTTTTCAAAATCCAGCAGGTACTACTATGATGCTTCTGCGATTGCAGAGCCGATTGCACCGTCCACGGCAGCAAGATATATGGGAGGGCGCAGCGGTAGCAGCAAGTATTCGGCTACGGTTCCGGGACAGGGGAATGGAAAGGTACAGGGAATCAACAGACCGAGAAAAGCGGGGGAGATAAAAAAAGAGGATATTTCCCCGTACAGGAATAGCAGGGATGTGTGGCTGATAAATACGGTCGCCTACAGGGGAGCGCATTTTGCAGCGTTTCCCCCAAAACTGGCGTTAAAATGTATCCTTGCGGGATGCCCGGAGAATGGGATTGTGATTGATCCCTTTTTTGGGAGCGGCACGACAGGGCTTGTTGCAGCCGAAAACAGACGGCGTTATATCGGCATTGAGCTGAACCCTGAATACTGCACACTTGCGGCAGAACGGATTGGGGGTGTGCAGATTGAACATTAAAAAAGTAGATGACAAGCCTATGGTGATTCACACAAAGGACAAGCCAAAGCTGAAAGTAAAGGGAGCGCTGGAAACAAAAATCAAGGGCAGGAATGTCCTTATCGTACAGCATGGGTCAAAGATTGCCGGAACCGTGGCGGAGAAAAGCGTGGCAGACGGGAAGATAAAGTTAAAAAAGAGTTCCGTCCATGTTACGGATAAAAGGAAAACGGTGCAGACCAAAACGGCGGCTGATGGCATGGAGTACAGGGGCAGAAACGGCGGCAGAACCGCACAGGACAGAAAAGGGAGCGGAACCACACAAGGCAGAAGCGGCGGAAACGCACAGGACAGAACTGCGGACAGAACCACGCAGGGCAGGCAGGGGAAGGAGCAGGAAGTCCGGCAGTCCGTGAACAAAGAAAACCGCATGTACGCCCAGTGCCGTAAAACGAAAGCGGAAAAGGAGGCGGCGATCAAAAAGAAGCTCCCGGTATCTGCTGCCGTTGTTTCCGTGGCGGCTAAGACCGCATTAGATGAAATGGACGGCGGGAATGAAGTGCATGAGGCATATATGGCGGCTTACACGCTGGCGAAGCCTGCCACAAATGCCGTCGATGCAGGAAGGAACATCTACCGTTCAAAAGCGGCAAAATCAAAACAGGATAAACTCAGGAAAAAACAGTCAAAAAGCCGTATTAAGGAAAAGGCGGTTAAGGAAAGTGTGGTTAAGACAGCAAGGAAAACCGCACAGAAAGCGGCAAAGGAAACGGTAAAAGAGACAGGTAAGAAGACGGCAAAAGAAGCATCAAAGGCTGCGACAAAGACGGCAGCAGCCACGGCGGGAACGGGGGCAGGCGGCGTATTTGCCGGAATTGCAGCGGGCGAAGCAGCCGGGATTGCAATGGATAAGCGTGATGTGAAAAATTCCACAAGAAACCGCATGATAAAGCTGTTTGTGGCAAAGCTGCGGCAGGAGGAAAATCAGGACAGCATCGGGAAAGCCTTAAAAGATATTGTGCTAATGCGCTTTTCCATGATGGCAAAGTATATCGTGCGGTATGTGGGGCTGTTTCTGCTTGCGCTGTTTGCGGTCGTGGCGCTCATTGCGCTCCCGGTCATTGTCATCATAGCGGTTATCTACAATTCACCGCTGGCAATCTTCTTCCCGTCCATATCTTCGGGGGAGACGACACAGGAAGTCCTGTCGGCGTATGTGTCGGAATTTAATGATGAGGTCAATGCGGAACTTGCGGACCATGCTGGATATGACACAAGCGAGAAAATCTATGTAAATTATGAAGGGGCAGGCACACCGGACAATTTCTGCGACATTCTCATGGTCTACATGGTAAAGCATGGGGACGGCGACACGGCAACGGACATGACGGATAAGGCAAAGCAGAATTTAAAAGCCGTCTTTGACGATATGTGCAGCTACACCATTTCCAGCAGGACCGACACGGAAACCAACGATGAGGGGAACACGACAACCAGGACGGTCAAGGAAGTAAATGTGGAACTGAAATCGTGCTATGACATGGTTTCTGTCTATGGGTTCAATGCAAAAGAACAGGAAATGCTTGCCGAACTGATGAAGCCGGAATATCTTGCAATGATTGGCTATGCTGGAGGGGGCGGCGATCCAGGTGGAGTGATTTCGCCGGAACAGTACCAGGCAGTCGTGGATGCAATTTCTGATGAAAACGGAAAGAAAGTCGTGGCATTTGCGCTGTCAAAGGTAGGCTATCCGTACAGCCAGACATACCGTGACAGCGGGGATTATTACGATTGCAGTTCCCTTGCCTATTACGCGTGGCAGAGTGCAGGGGTAAGCATTATGTATGAGGGTTCCAATACGGCGGCAAGCGAGGGAAAATACTGCTATGACAATAACCTGCTTGTGAATTATGACGAGATGCAGCCGGGAGATTTAATATTTTACAGTTCTGGCAAGAACGGGCGCTTTATGAATATCACGCATGTGGCAATTTATGCAGGCGGCGGAAAAGTGGTGGAGGCAGCTAATGAACGTCTTGGAGTAGTATATAGGCAGAAGCGGGGGCGTTCTTCCATTGTGTTCATAGGCAGACCGAGATAGGCGGTGTGTATGGGAAAAAAGAAAGAAAAAGAGAACCTTGCAGAAGAGATGGCGGATTCCTTTCAGCGGTGGGAGTCCCTTATGGAGCATGGCGGCAGTGATCCGTTCTATGCGGACGGCACGAACATGAACCTTGTGCGGAACCACATCATGTACTATAAAAGCAGGATGGTGGACGAGTACGGTGCGGATTATGAAAAATACCCGGAGGTTTTCTACCAGGAGCTGCCGCCGGAGGTAGACGACAGTTATATGGCAAGGGCGGGGGAGATAAAGGACGGTGCGGCGCAGGCGCTGGAATATTATATCTCCGATCCCAATTTCCACTACCTCCTTTCCAACAAGGACATGCTGATAGAAAAGGAGGCAAAGCAGATCAGCCTTTCTAACGTGCTTGGTTATGCTTCGGGGCTTGCAAGGGCAATCAAGGATGGGGACCTCATTACAATGCGCCGTCATGCGGGCAGGCCAGAGGAGTATCTGGAGTCCTTTGCCCAGTGCGCCACACGGATGATGGAACTGATAGAGGAAAAGAAAAAAGTGCCGGGGCAGGTGCAGGGAGACGGGCAGCTTTCCCTGTTCCAGTTCGGCATGGAGACAGGGCAGCGCCGGTGAGCGCTGCCTTTTATGCGGAGAAAAGGAGGAACACCCTGTGGGTACAAGGTGAATTGACACGAAGTGTCAAGAGAGGGCGGTCTGGGCCGTACCTATATGTCCAAAAAGCAGGGCAAAAAGGAGGAAAGCATGAAGTTAGAGGATATGGTTATGGTGGTGGAAAACCACAAAGGGACGGAAACCAATTTTTTACTGGAACTGACGGATTATATGGGAGAGATATTAGGGCTGTGGGGCGATGGCTATGTGGTGGAGAATATTGCCGGAAGCATAGATGAACTGTACGGGACGAAAAAGGGGGAGACAGACTGGAGCGAACTATATATTGCGGCAAACAAGAGCATACATGCATCATTCTGTACAGGAGAGGCGCAGTTAAGGGGATTCCTTGCCGGAAATTTTAATGATGGCGAATGGTCTTTTGATGAGGGGCGCTGTTCCAGAGACTGCCTTGCCGTCCTGAGGATGTATAACATGAAGCCGGACGGACAGCCGCTGTTTCCGTACCTGCACTATGAGCGTCTGGAACATTCTTTCCACGTTGGGGAAGTGCTGCGCAACATGAACGGGAACGATTACCGTGTGCTTGCGGCGCTGAGTCCCCAAAACCTGCTGTTAATGGCGCAGAAAGACAGCCAGATCATAGTGGGGAGAGGGGTGCAGTTTTACGGGCGGTATCCGAAAGATGAACGCCCGGACAGTGACAGCATGGTAACGGGCATAGAATGGGATCACGGCGTTTATCTTGGGAATGACATCACAAAGATTGATTTTGACATTCTGAAACAGGAGTACGGCGAGCCGGGCAGGATGGAAAGTGTATATGATCTGAGGGAGAAGGTACGGGGGGACTTCTGGTTGCAGAAAAACGTGGAGATGAAGGAGGGGCTGCCGGGCAGGGTAAGGAACGCCGCAAGGGACTGTCTGGAAAACACTTTTGGGACACATGAGCCGGAAGTATTTGCAAAGATGCTTGACAGGGGAATGTATGACGGGATGTACGGACCGAGGGAAGAACAGAAAAAAATATCAGGGCAGTTACGCTAAAAAGGGGGAATTTATATGGACAAGGCAACAGGAAAAGAGACGGCTAAAAACATGGAGCATCTGCTAAAGCTGCTGCATAAGGAGTGGGAGCGTTCCGGCAGGACAAAGGCGGAGGTTTCCATAGACATTACGGATAAAAAGGAAGTAGGGGTAAAACTGGCGGCGGAGATTCAGGAAAGACAGAAGCAGCTTGAAACGGTGGGAATGGATTTTAAGGAGTGCATGGAGCTTTCAAAGGAGAATTTTGTCCTCCTGCGCCTTGCAAGGAAGATAAAGAAAGCGGGAGACAGGGCAGGACGGCGGGAAAATGCCGTTTCCTTTGCCGTGGAGATGGATAAGGAAGAATACAAACTTTTCTCCACGCTGATTAAGGTACAGGAGGTATAGGGCGTATTGGGGAAGAAGTACAACATCATTTATGCTGATCCCCCGTGGCAGTACAAGGTATATTCCAAAAAGGGAGAAGGCAGGAGCGCAGAAAACCATTACCATACAATGAACATTGAGGATATAAAGTCATTGCCTGTGGAAAGCATAGCCGATGATGACTGTATCCTTTTTTTGTGGATCACGTTCCCCTGCCTGCTGGAAGGAATATCTGTCATGGAGTCATGGGGATTTACCTATAAGACCTGTGGGTTCAACTGGGTAAAAAGGAATAAGAAAGCGGACACATTCTTTATGGGGCTTGGCTTCTGGACACGCTCCAATTCGGAAATCTGTATTCTTGGAACAAAAGGCAGGCCAAAGAGGGTATCAAAAGCCGTTCCGCAGGTGTGCGATGCAAGGATCATGGAACACAGCAAAAAGCCGGACGAGATACGTGAGCGGATCGTGGAGCTGTGCGGGGACCTGCCACGGATAGAACTGTTCGCAAGGCAGAAGTACGAAGGATGGGACTGTCTTGGGGACGAGATAGACGGAAAGGATATCAGAAAATCAATTTTGGAGGTATAAAGCATATGATGTTTGATGATATAAAAACAGATAAAGGGGGCTGGCTATGAGTGCAGATACGAAAACATCAAAGCTGTATGATGCCGCCATAGACGAAGTAACCGCAAACGGACAGGCATGGAAAAGCATATGCAGGCTCACGGGGCAGCTCTACCGCTATGAGTTTGACAATATCCTCATGGTTTACAAGCAAAGACCGAGGGCGACGCTGATTGCGGATTTCGACACATGGAAAAAGGTAGGGCGTTATGTAAGGCGTGGCAGCAAAGGCATCGCAATCTTCCCGTCAAGGGCGTTAAAGCCGGATATGCGGTATGTTTTCGACATATCCGATACCGGGGGCAGGGAAAGCCGCCTGACATGGGAATTTGGCAGGGGCACCATGAAAGCCTATGCCGCATGGTTAAGGGAAAAAGAGGGTGCTGCCCTGACAGAAGGGAAAGAATCTGATAAATCTTTCCTGAAAGACTTTACAGAAAAGAGAATCGGAGTCATAATGGACTCAGAATTTGGTGGACGCATCACCGAGTTCGCAAATCTGGCTGGAAACAAGCAGATAACAGAAAATGGCAGAGCGCAAGAGATTACGGCAGTGGAAGCGTTAAAAAGAAGCGTCATGTATGCGGTATTTACAAGATGCGGCTTTGACCTTCCCGCTGAAAAACAGGATTTCTCCTTTATTACCGCATTTACAACAGAGGAGGAAGTCTACCGTTTAGGATCTCTGCTCAGCGATATATCCTGTGAAGTGCTGAGAGGCATTGCAAATGATTTAAAGCAGATGGAAGAAAGGAGTATTGCAAATGGCAGAGATAACATTGACGTATCACGAGGAAGCGGACGGGATGCTGTACCCGGACCTCACGGCGCCGGAGGAAACGGTGAGCATGACGAACTTAGGGAAGTTCGCAGTGAGGGCGATGGGGTACCTGAAGGAGAACCACAACAGCAGATACCGGACGTTACAGAGGTTCGGGAAACTGGCGGAGAAGATGCAGGAAGTGGAGGACGAGGCGAACCGGATGATGGACGAGCTGGAGGGCAGCTTTCTCAAGAACAACTCGCCGAAGGACAGAAACTCGACAATGGAAATGTGGCAGCTACGGCAGCAGGCGAGGATGCAGGCAGAGGAAATCGTGATGAACGAGGTAGTGATGAAGTTCCATTAGGGGAAAGCGGACGGCAGACAGCAGACAGTGAACAGCAGAATACCAGAAAAGCAGAACTTGACCGGGAAATTGAGCGGGAATTAAATGAGATCAATTCTTTAGGGAGTTCTGACACACAGAAAGGAAGCTATGAACAGGCTTCCTTTTTTATGTACACGGACGCAGAGGGAAAAGATGCAGCAGGGCTGCCTGCGTCCGGCACGGCGGGCAGGGAAGAAGGACAGTTCCCTGCCCGATTTGCGGCAAACGGGGATGTAGAGGTTCCCAAAGAGTATTCCTACCAGAAGCCGGAGCAGGCGCTTACCGTGCCGCATGAATATGTGAAACAGGTGCTTATGAGGGGCGGCGTGTTTTCGGGCAGTAAAAAGCGCATTTATGCAATGTTCCAGGATGTATCCGATCCGGGGGAGCGTGTAAAGGCAATCCGTAAGGAATACGGGCAGGGCGGCGCAGGCTGGCCTGTGGAGGGGGACGGACTGCACGGATATGACACATTTTCTTCAAAAGGACTCCGTTTCCAGTGGCGTGAGGGCGGGACTGAAAAAGAAAGCTATATGAACTGGAAGGCAGTCGAGCGTGAACTGAGTGCGCTGATCATGACTGGGGAATATTATACCTCGCCCAAACCATTCAATCCTGACAAAGTATCGGCGGCAGTATGGCAGGAGCCTATGGACGTGTTCTTCCAGAACAGTTTCTGGAATCCGGTCCCCAACATGCTGATTTATGAGGTGTTCACAAAAGACCTGCCCATGAGCGACAAAGCGCAGTTCATTGAAAGGATATTCTGTAAAAACCCTTATGCATTCGGCATATCAAATAATTTTGAAAATGACTATGGCAGATGCAACATTGAACAGACAGACGAGGGCATATCCATTGAGTATTTTGACGGGGAAGGCACGAAATGGAAAACGGAGCTTGACTGGTGGGACTGTGCGGCTTATGTGGAAAGCATGATAGCGGACGGCGCATACCTGACACAGACGCCTTATTCGAAAATTGACGGTGTAATCGAGGAACACCCTGTATCATGGATCAGGATTTTAAAGGAAGATACGGACAAATATCTTTCTGAGGATGCAGGGCAGCGCCAGCAGAACCGGCTTGAAAACCTCCATGAAGTCCTTGCGCTGAAAGGCATACAGGAGCAGATGGAACTTGCATGGGACGACGCCCATGATGGAGTCATTGCCAGCGACGGGGAGACTGTGTGGCATGGCAGGCAGTTTTATGACTACCTGTTCCATGAGGTGCTTGTGCTTGACAACTTCCACCGGGACGGCAGCATCCCGTATGACGTGCAGCAGCAGTTTGAACATGACAGGTTTACAAGCCATAACCCGGACAAGACGGAATTTATTTACCGGAAAACCTTTAGCACGGCGGAGCTGACCGAAGAAGAATGGGAAAAGCGGGAAGAAAGCCTGTGGCTGGAACCGCTAAAGGGATATTTCAATGAGGAAATCCAGTATATTTCCGTAAAGACGCTGATCTATGACATTTTTACCACAAATTTAAACATGGAAAGCAAGGCGGGCTTCCTTGCAAGCGTGTACGGGGAACAGCGGGAAGGCTTTTTCATGTCGGAGTACACGGACAATTCCTATGGCAAGTGCAAAATCAGCAGGGACAGGGACGGCATTGAAATCTCCTATCCACGGGCAGACGGCACAAAAGGGGAAAAGCGTGTGGATTACCGCTACTGCGCCGACCTGATCCTTCACATGATTGAGGAAAATGATTACCTGTCGGAAGGAATCTTTGAGCGCTTCAGGGAAGCGCCGGGGGCATTTGCCGCAATGCCGTGGTTCATGGAAATCTACCATGAATACAAGGAACGTATGCTGCAGGAGCCGGACTTTGCGGCAGTCAGTATTGACGGGCAGGAGGAAGAACGGCAGGAAGGGCAGGAGCCGGAGACAGCAGCGGAAGAAATACCAGAAACACGGCAGACTGCGGAGAACGGACAGGAAGAAATACCGGAAACATGGCAGGCGGTGGAAAACGGGCAGGAAGAAATAACCAAAGCATGGCAGACGGCAGAAAGCGGGCAGGAAGAAACAGCAGGGACACAGCAGGAAGGGACAGCGGAGATACAGCAGGGACAGGGAGATACGCAGGAAACGACAGAACGTGTGGAGGGGGAAATATTAAACCCTGACGGGAGTGTGGCAAAGCCCTCTGCGGGCAGTCTGTTCCCCGAAGTACTGCGGCAGGTGGAGACAATGGACGAGGACCTGCGTGATGCGCTGGAAATCTATCTGATAAAATGCTCCGCAATCGTGCCATACCAGCCGTTTTTACAGATGGTAGCAGAAAGCAGCCTGCCAAAAGAGGATAAGCTGCATTTCTTAAACCGCACCATAAACCATATGGAAGATAAGGATCAGACAAAGGCATACCACAACAACGCTTACGGTCTTGTGGAGTATATCCAGAACAGGGATGCTTTTATGGTGGACTTAAAGAGCCGGGACGGGGAGCGGAAGAGATTTTCCGCAACCTATGAACAGCTTTATTCCATTATGGAATACCTGGTCTGGGCGAAAACTTTTGTCATACAGCGGAGAATAAATGAATATGCAGCGGATTATGCCAGAACACCTTATGAAAAGAAATCTGCCTTAGAAAAGCAGTTTGAGGATAAACTGACTAATCTGCGGAACAGGCAGCGGAAAGGGAACTTCCACTTTGAGGACGCTGAACTGCCAAAGGGCGGGCAGAAAACAAGATACCAGTGGAACGTGGAGGCAATCCGGCTGTTGAAGCAGATCGAATATGAGGACAGGACAGCCACACCGGAAGAACAGAAGGTGCTTGCAAGGTATGTAGGATGGGGCGGCATAGCGCAGGCTTTTGACGAAAGGAATAATGACTGGCAGAAAGAATATGCGGAACTAAAAGAACTTCTTTCCACTTTTGAATATGAGGACGCAAGGGAAACCGTCAACACGGCATTTTACACGACCCCCGTCATCACGCAGGCAGTCTACCATGCACTGGAAAAATTCGGTTTTCGGAAAGGCACTATTTTAGAGCCGGCGCTCGGCGTCGGTCATTTTTTCGGGACATTACCGGAAACCATGCAGGACAGCAGGCTCTACGGCGTGGAAAAGGACGACATCAGCGGGCGGATCGCAAAGCTGCTGTATCCAAAAGCACAGATAAAGGTAAGGGGGTTTGAGGAAACGCAGTACCCCGACAACTTTTTCGATGTTGCGGTGGGCAACGTGCCGTTCGGGGATTACAAGCTCTATGATGCGAAGTACGCAAAGCACAATTTCCGCATCCATGATTACTTTTTCGCAAAGGCGCTGGATAAGGTCAGACCGGGCGGCATTGTGGCGTTCATCACAAGCAAGGGGACGCTTGACAAGGCGAACCCTGCGGTAAGGAAATACCTTGCGGAACGGGCGGAGCTGCTCGGCGCAATCCGTCTCCCCAATACCGCCTTTAAGGACAGTGCGGGAACCGATGTCACAAGCGACATCATCTTCCTGCAAAAGAGGGAGCGCAAGATCGTGACGGAGCCGGACTGGGTGCATCTTGGCAGGACGGAGGACGGCATTGCGGTCAATTCCTATTTTGCCCAACACCCGGAAATGATGCTTGGAACAATGGAGTACGATACACGCATGTTCGGCAACGGCAGCAAATACACAAGCTGCATCAACCATGACGAGAACTTTGACCTGAAATCCGCACTGGAAACAGCAGTGGGGCAGCTTTCCGGCAGGATTACCGATGTTGCGGAGCTTGCGGCGGAAGAGGAAAACACGGAGGACATCATCGAGGCTGATCCCGATGTGAAAAATTACACCTATACCTTTGTGGACGGCAAACTCTATTACAGGGAAAATTCCGTCATGTACCGCAAGGAAATGTCGGCAACGGCGGAGGAACGCATACGGCAGATGGACGAGATCAGAACTATTACAAGGCAGCTTATCTTTATCCAGACAGAAGGGTGCAGCAGTGAGGAACTGTCTGCACAGCAGAAATTACTGGGTGACAGGTACGATGTCTATGTGAAAAAATACGGGCCGCTGACCGGGCGGGGCAACGGGCAGGCATTCCGTGACGATGCGGATTATCCGCTTTTATGTTCCCTTGAAGTCGTGGACGAGGACGGGAGGGTGGAAAAGGCGGATATGTTCTATAAGCAGACAATCAGGGCAAAAACCCATGTGGAACGTGTGGAAACGGCAGTGGAGGCGCTGAATGTGTCCGTCAATGAGTTCGGAACCGTCAATATCCCGTTCATGTTAAGTATTTATGAACCTGACACCAGCAAGGAGATAGAAAGCCTGCCGGAAGGCAGCACACTCTCGCCGGATGCGGAGGCGGAAGTAGAGAGGGCGGTACTCTTAAAAGACCTTGAGGGGCTTGTGTATCTGGAACCAACGGAATACAACCCCGACAACCTGAACATGGGATGGAAAACAGCGGACGAATATCTGTCCGGCAACGTGCGTGACAAGTTAAGGATTGCGGAAGTGTACCGGAAAGAGAACCCGGAGTTATTCAGCGCCAATGTGGAAGCACTGAAAAAAGTGCAGCCGGAATGCCTTGATGCATCTGAAATCGACGTGCGTATCGGAACCACATGGATTGAGCCGGAGGATTACGAGCAGTTTATCTATGAGCTTTTAAAAACGCCTCCCAGGGCAAGGGCTTTACGGACGAAGTGGAGCAGTACGGGAATACAGGTAAAACTCAACACCTACAACATGAACTGGTTCATTGACGGGAAACGGCATGACAGCCATTCCATTGCTGCAACGGAGACTTACGGAACAAAGCGTATAGATGCCTATTCCATTTTTGAGGAAACCTTAAACTTGCGCACGGTTACAGTCCGTGACAGGATAGACGACGGGGGCGGCAAGTACCACTATGAGGTAAACAAGAGGGAAACCATGCTTGCAAGGGAAAAGCAGAACCAGATGAAGGAGGCGTTCAAAAGCTGGATATTCAAGGATCAGGAACGGCGGCAGAAATATGTGGATTATTACAATGAGACATTCAACAATATCCGCCTGAGGGAATATGACGGCTCACACTTGACATTTCCCGGCATGAACCCGGAAATAAAGCTGCGTGACCACCAGAAAAACGCAGTCGCAAGGGTGCTTCTCGGCGGGAACACGCTGCTTGCGCATTGTGTAGGAGCCGGGAAAACATTTACCATGATGGCGGCATGTATGGAACAGCGGCGGCTTGGACTTGCCAGCAAAAATGTCATCGTCGTGCCGAAGTCCATCGTGGGGCAGACGGCAGGGGAGTTCATGCGGCTGTACCCGTCTGCCAATATCCTTGTGGCAACGGAGCGTGATTTTGAGAAAAGCAGGAGGAAGCAGTTCGTGTCTCGCATCGCAACCGGGGACTATGACTGCATCATCATGTCGCATTCGCAGTTTGAGAAGATACCGATCTCAAAGGAACGGAAAGTGGTGTTAGTATATAAGTGTGGACAGGAAAAGTTGAACAACCTATACTATCAAATGAAAGAGCAAAGGAGATGAAAGGCATGGCGAAAAATCAAAAATCTTACACTCCGGAATTTAAACAGCAGATCGTGGATCTGTATAATGCTGGAGGAAC
>CAJTIR010000046.1 GCA_910576385.1 Lachnospiraceae bacterium | reverse complement strand
ATGCGGTTGGCGAACCTGCATTATTATAACATTGGAGGTTTTTTACTGTAAGCTAAAGCAATGCTGACTCACCTGCATAGCAGGTGGTTTATTTGTTTCCCAAAGTTTCGTTTCTCTGTTGAGAAACTCCACAATGTGAAACAGGCTAAAGCCTAACAAAAATAGAACAGCCCCTCCTAGAAGGAACTGTTCTATCCAATCTTGTTCTTATAACTTAAAGAATTTAATTTCTTCATCCATCTTGCTGGACAAATCCTTAAGGTTTGCCGCTGCATCGGCCAGCAAATTAATCGTTACACTCAGTTCCTCCATAGAAGCTGTTGTCTCTTCAGCAGAAGCTGCATTTTCCTCAGAAAGCGCTGACAAATTTGAGATTACATCCACGACAGTTTTCCTAGAAGTATCACATACTTGTGTCTGTTGTTCTATCATTGAAGTTTCTTCCCTTGAACTGTGGATGCCATCAGCTACCTCTGCAAAATTGCACTGTGTATCTTCCAGCTTTTGTCTCTGTTCTGTGATAATCCCTTCTACCTCCTGCATAATCTTAACAGTCATGTCAGATTCGGCCAACAGAGCGTTGATCACATCCGTAATCGTCTGTGCAGAACGACTGGACTCATCTGCAAGCTTCTGGATCTCTGTAGCCACAACTGCGAAACCTTTGCCAAACTCTCCAGCCCGAGCCGCTTCAATGCTGGCATTTAGTGACAATAGAGAGGTCTGGCTGGCAATGGAAGAGATAATATCCACTGCCTCCCGAATCCTCTGTGCAGAGTCGTTTGTGGCATAGATCTGTGCGCCAATCTTGGTAATTGCCTCATTCGTTCTATTTGTAGATTCCACCAAATTATGCATAATCTCCACAGAACTATCCCCTGCATCTTTCATGGCAATAGATGTCTGATCTAGCTTAACCACACCATCCACAATCTGTTCAATCATTAACCCCATATCGACAATCTGACTCGTGGCATGCTCAATCTCCTCCGCCTGGGAGACCGCTCCATGAGAAATCTCTTCCACCGCCTTACTAATCTCGTTAGAATTCGCGTTGACACGTTCCGCCATCTCATCCAAAGAATCTCCCGACTGCATCAGTTCATGGGAAGATTGTTGTACATGAAGCAAAATCCTGGATAACTCTGAAATCAAATGTTGCAGTGCTTTGGCGCTGTTTCCCAGCTCATCCCCACGTTTTAAGAGCTTCTGATCTACCTCGATATCTAAATTTCCTTCTGCAAGCTGTTCAATAATATTCTTCTCTTTTTGAATTGCATTGGAAACCAATTTGGAAAAATAGATAATTACAGCGCCACCGATTAAAATAATCAAACTACTGATAAAAACAATTTCCCAGGATGTTTGTCTAATATACTGCTGAATACCGCTGCTCGGCTCGCCCGCAAAAATCATCCCCACAGTACTTCCGTCCGTATTTTTCAATGGTATGTAACAGCAAAAATATGGCTCCCCATTCAATTCCAGATCCATATCTACAAATCCTAAGCCCTGTTTCAAAACCATATCCACCACACGATCTGCTGCCTGAGTGCCCACCATTGGCTGACCAGTATTGCGGTCTATCAATGTAGTCACTCTGCGGGTGTCTCCATAGAATAATGTAATATCAATCTCGGTATTATTAGTAAAAGCCTCAAAAAACGTTGTTCGCTCTGAAATATTCTCTTCCCCTTTATAGAGCGTCTCTCCCTCAAGCCTATAATCCCCCTCTCCTAATGCATTTAAAGCCTGATTGACGCCATTTGTGATGTCTTCCAAACGCTTGATGGCCTCCTCCTCCATGCCAACCCTTATGGTCCTCGCTGAAAATACAGTGCTTATCACAGCAAGCATAAGTAAGGGGCCCAAGGCCATAAACAAAATTTTCATCATGATCCCTGTCCTAAATTTGGTATTTTTGTTAATCTTTTTTTCCATGTCAGCCCTTCCTTCCGTTGCTTCGCTACATAGTTTCCAAAAATAAATATCCGCTTCTTGCATCTAACAAAATAATACCAAAAAAGAATCATATTTGTCTATAAAAATATATATGTTACACAAAAAAAGTCAACAAAAACTCTTAAATAGCCTCAATCCGCCTGCGCAGTTCCAGCACTTTGCTGTCAATCTGCTCAATGGCATTGGCGTATGCTTTTAGTTCCCTGCTAATATTCTTCGCCTCCCTGTTTTCTTTTTTATATTGAAGCTGATAATCAAGACCTGCCCAATAATCCATTGCCGCCGTCCGAAGCTGCACTTCCACACGGATCCATTGTACTTCTGCTTCAAAGGAAATTGGAACCTGAAAAATTAAATGCATGCTCCGATAACCGCTTTTCTTAGGATTTTTGATATAATCCTTCTTTTTTAAAAGTTTCATGTCCTTTTGAGCACAGAGCATTTCTGCAATCTGGTACAAATCATCTGTATAAGTACAAACTGCACGCACCCCCACCACATCATAGATATACTCTTCCACCGCCTGAGCATGTTCCGGCAGACCTTTCTGCTTTAATTTCACTACAATGCTTTCATAAGATTTAATCCGGCTGGACATGCTGTGAATCACTTTTCTCCCCAAACGCATACCAAGTTCTGCATTGATAATCTGCAGCTTGGCATTCATCAGGCTGATGCCGCATTCACATTTTACGACAAACTCCTCCTGCTGTAAATATTCCTTTAAATTCATTTCTACCTCCTGATATAAGGACAAATTTCTCGTAAAATCTCTTCCTTTACAACTATATCACTTGTTATTATAATATTGACTATACAAAATTATTCGTTTTAATTGTACCTTTTGCCACAGGACGGCAATTTTCTAAAATCTCTTCCGTCCCATGACAATAGTGATACATTCCCTTGGCCTTCGAACAGGCCGGATTGGAGATTTACTATGCTTACTTATTCTTTCTCTGATATTGGTTCGCAGAGCTTATATGAATATCTGTATAAATGTATCAAACAAGATATTATTAATGGCGTACTTGCCGCCAATGACCGCCTTCCCTCTAAGCGCAGTTTTGCCAGGCACTTAAATGTAAGCACCATCACCATTGAAAATGCCTATGCCCAACTTCTAGCCGAAGATTATATTTATTCCATCCCCAAAAAAGGATACTATATTGCTGATCTTACCACTAAACTGGCAAAAACAGCCGCGACCAACTCCACTCCCCTAACCTCAGAACTATTACAAACTGTATGTTTCGCAGACTTCACCAGCAATCAAACCCATCCAGATACCTTCCCCTTTGCTCTATGGACAAAATTGATGCGGGAAGTCATTGCTGACAGTCGTCCCGCACTGATGGAAAATTCTCCTGGCATTGGAATCCTGGCTCTTCGTGAAGCAATCTGCGGCCATTTAAAACAGTTTCGAGGCATGGATGTTTCTCCAGAACAGATTGTTGTCGGGGCAGGAACAGATTACCTTTATGGACTGCTCATTCAACTTTTAGGACATGATAAAATTTATGGCATGGAAGAACCAGGCTATCAGAAAATTTCTGAGGTCTATCAAAGCCACAATGTTCTATGCCTCCATATCCCCCTAGACAGGCAGGGAATTTGTATTGACAAGCTAAACGCTTCAGGAGCAGACATTGTACATATCTCTCCCTCTCATCACTTTCCCACAGGAATCATTACCCCAATCAGCCGCCGCTATGAACTTCTTGGCTGGGCCTCGGCCTCCGACTCCCATTATATCATTGAAGATGATTATGACTGTGAATTTCGTTTTATGGGGAAACCAATTCCTTCTTTACAAAGTATTGATGTAATGGACAAAGTGATCTACATGAATACCTTTACCAAAACACTTGCTTCCACCATCCGCATCAGCTATATGGTACTTCCCAAACATTTGATGGCACGTTTTCAGCAGAATCTAGGATTTTATGCCTGTACAGTATCTAATTTTGAGCAATATACTCTAACCCGATTTATCCAAGAAGGACATTTTGAACGCCACATTAATCGAATGCGCAATTTCTATCACAGTCAGCGGGACTTGCTGTTGCATTGCCTGAAAAACAGCCCAGCCTCTCCCCGTATTACAATTAAAGAGGAAGATGCTGGACTGCATTTTCTGATGCATGTAACGCTCTCTGTTTCTGATGAAATTATTTTAAAGAAGGCCAAATCCCAGGGACTACGCCTTGCCTGCCTGTCTCAGTATTACCACCAGGACTCTCCGCCTGAGGCACACACATTTGTCATGAACTACTCTGCCATTCATCCAGAACATATGAAAGAAGCCATCGCACGGCTCTGTCAAATTTTCATAGAGAATTAGTATATATTCAATCTAAAGCATGGATAAAAATCCCGCTTCTTAACTTTGGTTCAAACCAAGTCGATTTTGGCGGCATCAAAAGTCCGGCATCCGCCACTGCAAACAGCTCTTGTATGGATGTAGGGAACATAGCAAAAGCAACTGCACAGTCTGTGTTACAACGTTTCTCTAACTCTTCCAATCCTCGGATGCCGCCCACAAAATCAATACGGCTGTCTGTCTTGGGATCTGAAATTCCAAGCACAGGTTTCAATAGCTGCTCTTGCAGTATAGATACATCCAATCCATCGACTGGATGTCCTGGGATATCCTCAGCAGCAATGCTGCAAAGATACCACTTTCCTGCCAAATACATACAAAAACTACCTTTTTTTGTCGGTTTCACAGCCTCTGTTCCCAAAACTTCCACTTCAAAAAGCTCTGATACTTTTTCTAAAAATGCTGATTCTGACATGCCATTTAAATCTTTGACCACCCGATTATAATCCATAATCATAAGCTGCTCATCTGGAAATAGTACCGAAAGGAAATAATTAAATTCTTCCGTACCATTGTAATCAGGATGTTCTTTTCTGCGTTTTTGTCCCACTCGCACCGCAGACGCGGCCCGATGATGACCATCTGCAATATAAATTTCACCGATGGAGCCAAAAGCGGCTTCCACTGCACCAATCTGCGCTTCCTTTGAGATCACCCATACTCTGTGGCGAATCTCATCCTCTGACACAAAATCATATAACGGTTCTTCCTGTTTTACCACATCCACCACTGCATTTATTGTCGGATTGGAACGATAGGCCAAAAAAATTGGCCCTGTCTGTGCATTACAGACATCCACATGACAAATTCTATCCTGCTCTTTCTCTGCCCTGGTGTTTTCATGTTTCTTAATAATTCCCTGCTCATAATCATCAATGGAAGCACAAGCTGTAATCCCTGTCTGGGTACGCCCGCCCATTGTCAACTCATAAATATAATAACAAGCCTTTTCCTCTTTTACAAAAGAGCCCTCCCTGACCATATCCCAGAGCAGATCATGTGCTCTCTGATATACCTCCGGCGCATAAGTATCTACACTGTCTTCAAACTGCGTCTCTGCCCGATCAATTCTCAAAAAACTTTCTGGGTTTTTGGACACTTCTTCTTTTGCCTCTTGACGATTATATACATCATAGGGAAGCGCCGCGATCTTACTTGCTTTGTCCTCAGTGGGTCTAATTGCATAAAAAGGTCTAATTACTGCCATACTATTTCCTCTTTTCTTATTTTCCTTTTATTTATCTGTCCTTGTCCACACCATTTCTGGCACAAATGTCCTTCACACAACATTGTTCACAATGAGGATGTGTCCGCGCCGTGCACACATCTCTGCCATGATATACCAGCCGATGACAAAAATCACTGCCCTCCTGTGGCGGAATCAGTTTCCACAACGCCATCTCCACTTTCTTAGGTTCTTTGATATTGTCCACAAGTCCCATTCGATTTACCAAGCGGATGCAATGCGTGTCTGTCACAATCGCTGGCTTATGAAATACATCCCCCATAATTAGATTGGCGCTTTTTCTGCCCACACCAGGCAATTTTAAAAGGGCGTCAAAATCCTCCGGCACCTTGTCATGATATTCTTCATGGAGCATTTTCATACAAGCGCTGATATCTCTGGCCTTGCTCTTTCCAAGTCCGCAAGGTCTTACAATTTTTTCAATTTCCTCTACTGGAGCATTGGCAAGCGCCTCTACATCTGGATATTTTTCATAAAGTCCCTCCACCACCACATTTACCCGCGCATCCGTACACTGTGCCGCCAGACGCACACTTACCAAAAGTTTCCACGCCTGATTATAATCTAGGGTACAACCTGCGTTTGGGTATTCCTGTTTTAACCTTGCAATCAACTCCAGTGCCAATTCTTCTTTGGTCATTTCGGAATTCCTTTCCTAGTATCTAAGCCACACAACGCATGGCATATTCTATCCGCTCAAAAACGAACGCTATTTTAATAGTATATCACATTCCCTCAATGATACCAACCGCTAATTTTTTTTGAGTTTCCCCATTTTTTATAATAGCCGATATTATAGTGCCAAAAAGTCTTGCTGCCTTTGGCAGCATAGACATCTTGCACAAAAAGCGTCTGGAAAGCTGGCTTTCCATAGCGCTTTTATGTGCAAAGTGTTTCCATCACAAAGTGATGGAAAACTTTTGGGACTATAAATTGCAAAATGGGGAAACTCAAACTAATTTTTTCTGTATGAAACTGGTGCATATTGGCGGATGAATGAACTGTAACCTACAAAATAATCGAAAAATATCTTTCCCTTTCCTGCATTTTCCGATATAATTTTACTATACCGAAAACAATTATTTATAGAACGGAGGACCCTATGAAGACAAAAATTTTTCACCGGCTGGCGGCAATCCTGTTATCTGCTGCTTTGCTTACTACTTCTCTCCCGCCAGGACAAGCTGCAGCCTCAGAGGCCCCGCCAGAACCTGAGCGCGTATCTGCCCACGATCCTTCCATTCTTAAGGCAAACGGCACTTACTATCTGTTTGGTTCTCATCTTGCGGATGCTAAATCGACGGATTTAATCCATTGGACACAGATGAATCCTGATTGGAATGCCAGAGACCCCAAAGATAGCTGGAAACAGGATTCTGTGTATGGAAATATCCTTACAAATCTTTCGGAATCCTTTGCTTGGGCTGGCTACGACGACGGCGATATGAAAAACGGAAGCCTTGGTGTCTGGGCGCCAGACGTAATTTATAATCCCAACTATACCTGGCAAGATTCAACCAAGGGAGCCTATATGTTATACTACAGTACTTCCTCGACCTGGCGGCGTTCTTGTATTGGTTATGCGGTATCAAAAACCGCGGAAGGTCCCTATCAATATGTAGACACCATGATCTATTCTGGTTTTACCCAGACAGGCGCTTTTGACCACGGTGAAAATGGCGGTAAAAGTGAACGTAATACCAAGTGGGATAATGATTACCTAAATCTTAAAGAACTGATTGAGGCTGGAATTATCGCTGATGTCAGCAGTAAATGGTTTTCTGCAGATGGCGGCTGGAATCAAAACTATGCGCCAAATGCCATTGATCCAACTGTATTCTTTGACAAAAATGACAACCTTTACATGGTATATGGTTCCTGGTCCGGCGGATTATTTATTCATGAACTGGACAAATCCACTGGTGCAGTGAAATATCCTGGCAAAGATGGTACTGAACCAATTTCCGGCAACTTTACAGACCGCTATTTTGGCACCCACATTGCCGGCGGCAACCATCAATCTGGGGAGGGCGCTTATATTCTCTATGACAAAGAAACAGATTACTATTATCTATATGAAAGCTATGGCGGCCTGCTCTCTAATGGCGGTTACAATATGCGTCTATTCCGCTCTAAGAATGTATACGGTCCTTATCTAGACGCTGCTGGCAACAACGCCAAAGACAGTGGCAATGATAATGACCAATATGGCATTAAGCTAATTGGCAACTATGGCTTTGACAATCAGCCTGGTTATCGAGCTGCCGGCCATAACTCTGCACTGATTGATGACGACGGCAATCGCTATCTGTTTCATCATCAGCGTTTTGATGTTCCTAATAACCAACATGAAGGACACCAGATTCGCGTACGGCGGCAGTATCTAAATGAAGATCAATGGCCAGTTCCTGCTGTCTACGAATACCGTGGGGAATCAATCGGTCATTATGATAAGAAAGAAATTATCGGCAGTTATGAACTAATTAATCACGGCACAGCCACCAATGGCGAGATGATTGTCTCAAAAAGTCTTGATCTGTGCGCCGATGGAACGGTAATGGGAACTATGCAGGGAACTTGGGAAAAATCCACTGCTGACGGCAAAGATTATGATTATATTACCCTAAGATTAAATGGCTTTGTGTATAAAGGTATTCTCTACAAACAATTTAATGAAGAACAACCTTCCCAGAAAGTAATGACATTTTCCGCGATCGGAGATAATAATATTTGTCTCTGGGGGAGCCAAATCTCAGAAAAGTCCTCTCTCTCGGAATCACTGGTCTATGGTTTTAATTTTGAAACCCCGGCCTTAGGCAACAGTATTGTTCCTGTAAAACGCTCAAATAAGACTGGCAACGCTTCACTGATTGGTTGTGCCTCTATTGAAAATGATCCTGTCAGAGGAAAGTGCCTCCATATCAAAAATGTGGAAGACGCCAAAGGTATAAACTATTTACGCCTGCCCGCAGACACTTTATCAACACTGTCAGAAAAAGGTTTTACTGTCAGTATGTGGGTAAATGCTTCCCTTAACACGATGGCGCAAAGCGCCTTGTTTGAGGCAAACAGCGGCGACAGTAAACCATCAACACCTATGACACGCATAAGCGCCAACCTCTCCTGCCAGATCAATGCAGGTTCATATGTAAATAGCAGCGATTTTGAATTAAAAAGAAATGAATGGCATCATGTGGCCTATTCTGTAAATACGAAGGGCGTGAAATTATACCTGGATGGAACATTAGTGCGTTCTACTTCCAAGGATTTAAGCAAATGTTTTGATACGTCTCTCTCTAACTGTATTCAAAATGCCACGAATATATCTATCGGTTCTGGCTTAATTTATGGTAACGAAGATGTTCGGGATGTGAAATTTGATGATGTGGCAATCTACAGCGCTGCTCTGTCCACCAAACAGATTGATGAAATTTATCAACAAGACACCTTAAAGGATCCACAACCTGAGCCTGAACCAGAACCTGAGCCTGAACCAACGGTAAACAAGAAAAAACAGAAGTTTTCCGTGAAATCTTCAATCAGTAAAACTTATGGGGATAAAGCGTTTTCACTCAATGCTAAACTGACCGTAGGGGACGGCGCTTTACGCTATGTTTCAACCTCCCCGACGATTGCCGCCGTCAACCGTAAAACAGGAAAAGTAACTATACGCAATACTGGTATTGCCAAAATCACTATCACTGCTTCAGAGACCAGCAAATACAAAAAGCTTACCAAAACGGTTACTATTAAAATCGCTCCCAAGAAGGCCTCCTTGTCTTCTGCCAAAAGTAAGGCGGCAAAAAAAGTGGTACTAAAGTGGAACACAGTTTCCAAAGCAAGCGGCTACCGCATCCAATATGCAACAAATTCAAAATTTAAATCCGCCCGCACTGCCACGATCAAAAATAGCAAAACAAAGACCACGACAATTGGTAAATTAAAACGAAAAAAAACTTACTATTTCCGCATCCAAACTTATAAAAAATCTGGAAACACCATGATTTATGGCACCTATAGTAAGGCAAAAAAAGTGAAAATAAAATAAACGAGAAGGGCTGCCGCATTAAGAAAATATTAAACAATATATAGATTTTTCAATGAACTTAAGATATATTGTTTTATTCATTCTCAGTGCGGCAGCCTCATATTTTCTATTTCACTTGCTCAATCCCTTCTATCTCCAAGAATCCAAGACAGAATGCCCCTTTTCCGTTTGGATTGATTTGTTGTGATACTTGAAGGTTTCACATCACTCTGCTGTTCTATTATTCTTGAAGGTTTCATATCACTTTGCTGTTGTCCTGCCATTGAAATATTCTTATCCGATAGCAACGCAATCTCATATTCATTTAATCCATGCCCTAGCAATTGCATAATCTGTAATTCATCCTCTGCATCTAAAACAGCATTATGTGTCTCATAATATCTATGATTACCGCTAAGCATTTTCAGTATATTTTCAACACCATATCCCCGTTTCAATCTCCCTGTCTTATAGCAATCTGCAGAACTAGGTATAGAGCTATTATATTGACGATACGCCGCCAAACGCATAATATCATACCATTGATACTCAGAATACTCTGGCAAATGTTTCTTATCAAAAGACGCATTATATGCAAAAATTTTCCGCACATGATAATGATCCAGCCACTGTTTTATCTCTTTTATAGCCTGTCCTCTGCTTGTAACGCAGGTGCCTTTTTCGTCAAGCCTCAATTGATTATCATACATTCCGCCTGCTCTATATTCAGGATCAAAAATATAGTATTTTGAATCAATTTTTTTCAAAGTTTTGGAATCAGCAACTACTACACCAATCGACATTACCTCATCTTTCCAGTTTGTCTCGGTATCAATGACAGCAAAGTTCTCTATCTTATCTTCTTTTGTCTTCTTCTGAAACATATTTGGTTCATAATAGCTTTCTATTACTCCCTTGGTAACAGTTCTAGCTACAGCATTCAAAAATCCTTTCCGATCTGGTACTTCGATTTCATACAATGTATTATCTCTTGTATTCCATAAAATCCCTTTTTGTAACTTCATTGCAACCATATAACAAGCACACTGCAAAAAATGTTCATGTGTTAATTCTGATACAAATTTCAATTCATATACCATATCATCCTTCACCACATCAGCAAATCCCTTGGCTGAAAAGATAGGTTTTCCATTTTGGGGATCATAAAAGTCTATCCGGCAAGGAACCTGTGCATTCTCATTTCTAGTCAATCGCGTTTCTAGCCGAGCTCTCATCAACGCACTTTGTGCTTCACTGACAAACGGAGTTACCACCTGGGTTCTGTATCTCTTCTGTTTCGTCTCAAGTGAAACTAAAAATAATATTTTATTGTTTAGGGTACTATTCTTTACCGCTTCTGTATACAATCCATTTAATTCAGGATTTAATAAAATTTCCAGTTTTATATCTTCATCTATTTGATAATGATCAAAAAAGTCTGCCTCTTGATAGATCCCGATACAAGGCGATAAATCTATCAAGGCATCTGCACTTTTTATATTTATGATTGAATTATTTGTTTGTTCCAGCTTAGATACTTTTAACAGTGAAAAACACTTTTCTACATCTTCTTTAAATTTGAAATCAAACATTTTACTCATACCTACGTCTTCAAATTTTTGATTTGTCTCTACATATGTTGAGAGCGTCTTTTCAGACAACATGGCCTCGTCTGATTTCACAAAAATAATTTGATTTTTCCCCCTACTGGCAGCAACACAGAAAATATTTCTCAATATTGTGTATAATTGCTGCGGCTTTGATATTCTTACACTCCAATAGCTTTCTGTAAAATCAAAAATAACACAAATTTTTCTTTCCAAGCCTTTACTGCTGTCATAAGTTGTAAAGATTGCAGAATCTTCCTTTGGTTCCGTTTTTCCCATGGAATCATAATCTGATATCGTTGCATACACCGTGTTCTTATTAAATTTATCTGAATATTTTTCTTCCAAAATGTTGAGTGTGTCAGACATTGCACCTGTTCTTGCTCCTAAACACAAAATATCTGCTGGAATTTGCTCTGCCAAAAATGGTATAATATCTTCCTTTGACATTTCTTCTACTTTGCAGGAATCATTTACTCCTATGATTTGTTTTTTCCAAACCCTTCCGAGCATAGATGCTAGATTTTTTGACAAACGAAAACACTGCGTAAATTTCAATCTAAGATGTTCTTCTAGAAATCCTTTCATAAATGATTCCACTTTTAATGTTGTTTTATCATATATTTTCTGCTCCATATCACCAACCGCAATAATCTGTATTTGTGGATTACTGTCTTTTATTAACTGTAATAATTCGGCCAGTTCCTGCTCAATATCCTGATATTCATCAATAATCAAAATATCATATTTTTTAATAAACGGTTTTATCTGAATAACTTTCTGTATCAGATCGGAAATCCCTGCTGATATACCATTTCTTTTTAAAATCATATACGCAAACCCATGATAGTTTGTTACAGTAACATTTCTTTTTTTAATCTTAGATTTTGCATCCAATTTCAGAAGCCTATTATATGTCAAATATAAAACCTTTTTCGTACTCGGTAATTGGTTGCACAAATTCTGAATAGCTGTCGTTTTTCCACTGCCAATACAAGCATCTACAAGAATATTTTTCCCCTGCATTGCCTTCTCTATAAATAACTGCTGCTCACTTGATAACTCTAAATTTAAAACCGCACCCATATAACACTCTCCTCTTTCTTATCTTTGGATTTATTGCCTTTACTAAAATAATTAAAATATATTTTAACTTCTTTATCATAGTTAGACTATTAATATGTAGGTTCATTTATATTTTTTGTTCCGTCCACATAGTTATCATTATACCTTTCATTAATGAAAACTTCTACATATTCTGACAAATTTTAACACACAAGTTATTCACTGTTACAGCTTTATAAAAATACTCATTCTTTGGAAAAGTGTTCTCATTGTATAAAACTTGAAGTCCGATATTCCGTGTGATAAAATCCGGTAGTTCAATACTAAAAAAATTCCCTGCCATTTATTAAATGGCAGGGAATTTTTTATCAGCAATGTCTCTATGAACGATTGCTAAGACACTCTATTCATTTTTCAAGTCAATGCTTATTTATCTTCTGGTGTATGCCATACCCATTCTCTTACTTCTGGCAGATCCTGACCATATGCTGCAATATACTGATCATGTGCAACCAGAGTATCGCGCATTTTCTGTAACAGATATGCTCCACGATTTCCAAGCTGTGGAAGCTGATTTACAATATCCATTACTAAGTGATAACGGTCAATCTCATTCTGTACACGCATATCAAATGGAGTGGTAATAGTACCCTCTTCCAGATATCCATGTACATGCAGATTACGGTTATGGCGCTCATATGTAAGCTCATGTACCAGAGTAGGATAACCATGAAATGCAAATACAATTGGCTTATCCTTGGTAAACAGTGCGTCATAATCTACATCTGTCAATCCATGTGGATGCTTGCTGTAAGGCTCAAGTTTCATCATATCAACAACATTGATAAAACGAATCTTAACTTCCGGCAGATTATCGCGCAAAATCGTAACTGCTGCCAATGCTTCTTTGGTAGGTGTATCACCACAGCATGCCAATACAACATCTGGCTCTTCACCCTGATCATTGCTTGCCCAATCCCAGATACCAATACCTTGTGTACAATGCTTAACAGCCTGCTCCATTGTCAGCCACTGATGGCTAGGATGTTTAGAAGCTACAATTACATTTACATAGTTCTTACTGCGGATGCAGTGATCAAAACAGGACAACAGACAGTTTGCATCTGGCGGCAGATACATACGGACAACGTCTGCTTTCTTATTCGAAATATGATCTAAGAAACCTGGATCCTGATGTGTAAATCCATTGTGATCCTGCTGCCATACATTGGAGGTAAGAATCAGGTTCAAGGAAGCAATCTTCTGTCTCCAAGGAAGCTCGTTACATACCTTCAGCCATTTTGCATGCTGTGCGCACATGGAGTCTACTACACGGATAAATGCTTCATAGGAAGCGAAGAATCCATGACGTCCTGTCAGAAGATAACCCTCTAACCAGCCTTCACACATATGCTCACTCAAGTATGCATCCATAATTCTTCCGTCTGTTGCAAGATCCTCATCAGCATCATGATAATCTGCATTCCAGTCTCTCTTCTCCTCGTCAAATACATCATAGAGACGGTTAGACATAGTCTCGTCTGGTCCAAAAATACGGAAGTTCTTTGCTTCTTTATTCAATTTAAAGATATCACGGATAAATGCACCCAGCTTCAGCATATCCTGAGCCTCTAACTGACCTGGCTTCTCCACATCAATGCCATATTCTCTAAAGTCTGGCAGACGCAGATCGCGCAGCAGCTTACCACCATTCGCATGAGGATTAGCGCTGATTCTTCGATCACCTGTAGGCGCAATCTTGCGAAGCTTCGGAATTAATACGCCATTCTCATCAAACAGCTCTTCTGGATGATAGCTTAACAGCCATTCTTTCAAAAGATCAAGATGTTCCGGCTTCTCCATAGTAATCGGCACCTGATGTGCACGGAAAGAGCCTTCTACCTGAAGTCCGTCTACTACCTTCGGGCCTGTCCATCCCTTCGGTGTGCGAAGTACGATCATTGGCCAGAATGGTCTCTCGGTCTTACCATCTTCTCTTGCTGCTCTTTGGTTTTCCTTAATCTCCTCAATACACTTGTCAACAGCTTCTGCCATCAGACGATGCATCGTCATTGGATCGCTGCCCTCTACGAAATATGGTTTCCATCCGCATCCGTGGAAGTAACTCTCCACTTCATCATGAGAAATATGGGATAATACGGTAGGATTGTTGATCTTATATTCATTCATATGAAGAATAGGAAGTACCGCACCATCATTCTTCGCATTCAGGAATTTATTAGAATGCCAAGCTGTTGCCAAAGGTCCTGTCTCTGCCTCACCATCGCCCACGATTACAGTAGCGATCAAATCTGGATTGTCAAATACTGCACCAAACGCATGAGCGATAGAATAACCAAGCTCACCTCCCTCATTGATGGAACCTGGAGTCTCTGGTGCAACGTGGCTGGAAATACCGCCTGGGAAAGAGAACTGCTTATTCAGTCTCTTAAGTCCTTCCATATCCTGGCTGATGTTTGGATATACCTCGCTGTAAGTTCCCTCCAAATAGGAGTTTGCCACGAAGAAGTTGCCGCCATGTCCTGGTCCTGAAATCAGGATCATATCCAGGTCGTATTTGTTGATTGCACGGTTCATATGTGCATATACAAAGTTCTGTCCTGGCACTGTACCCCAATGGCCTACAATTTTCTTCTTCACCTGGTCCCTCGTTAACGGTTCCCTTAACATCGGATTATCCAGCAGATACAACTGAGTAGCAGCCAGATAGTTTGCTGCACGCCAATAAGCGTTCAGGTCTGATAAATACTCCTCTGTCATAAATAAATCATTTGACATAATAAAAAATTCTCCCTTCTCGCGTTTTAAAACGCGGGTTTATGTTATCATTATACTATATATTACAGAAAAAAGGAATTGTTTATTTTATATAAATATTTGAATTTCAAGTACAACATTAATATTATCTTATTCCTGATATTTCTTATATGCCTCAAACTCATCCAATACCGCCTGTTCTGGCGCTTTTGTCACCAGACTGACAACTACAATACACACAATACTGATACAAAAACCAACCAATAAGGAATATAATCCTGTAGCTGCGGCAATTGTCTGACCATCTATCAACGGTATATAATCCCAAATTAACACAGTAGCCGCCCCAGATATCAATCCAGCAATCGCTCCTGGAAGATTTGTTCTCTTCCAAAACAAACTCATCACAACCAGCGGACCAAACGCAGAACCTAAGCCTGCCCATGCATCAGATACTAGCGCCATAATAGAACTATCAGGATCCCAGGCGATCACAACTGCTAAAAGCGCCACCACTACAGTAGTAACACGACCAACACGCAAAACAGTCTTATCTGGGGCCTGCGGTTTGAAAATATCTTTATAAATATCCGCAGAAACCGAGGAGGAGCAAACCAATAGCTGCGAATCTGCAGTAGACATAATTGCCGCCAAAACACCACAGAGGAAAATTCCACCGACAAAAGAAAGCGGCAAAAGTTCTGTAAATATTTTCTGAATCATTTCAATAAATACGGATTCTGCTGCTGCCGCTCCCTTAGTCTCGCCCAAAATCTCTGGAAACAAAAATGCTCGTCCAACCACGCCGATGACCACTGCCAGAGACAAGGATAGTACCACCCATACAATCGCAATTGCAGAAGATTTCTTTAATTCTTTTTCATTTTTAATGGCCATAAACCGTACTAGAATATGTGGCATACCACAATATCCAAGTCCCCAGGCCAGATTAGACAAGATTTCTACCAAGGTGATCAGGTGATCTCCATTATACATTAAGCTCATGTAATGGGCTGAATCCACTCCGCTCTGGGTAATCACATTGGAAAAATCTCCGCTCACATATCCCCAGGCCACCAACGGTACCACTAACAACGCTACCAGCATCAAACTTCCCTGGATAAAATCTGTGGTACAAACTGCAAAAAAACCGCCCAAAAAAGTATACAATAATATAACCACTGCACCCATTAAAAGAGCAATGTGATAATTCACACCAAATACAGAATTAAATAACTTTCCGCCAGAAGCCAGTGCGGAAGCAGTATAAACCAAGAAAAAAATTACAATAATTGCAGATGATACACCAAGCAATATCTTCTTTTTATCATGATAACGATTGCCAAAAAATTCTGGCAAAGTCATAGCATTGTCGGCAACAATAGTATAAGAACGCAACGGCTTAGCTATCACCAGCCAATTGATAATTGTTCCTAATCCTAAACCTATGGCAATCCACGCCTGTCCAGTTCCCAGCGCATAGATAGAACCTGGCAATCCCATCAGCAGCCAGCCACTCATATCAGAAGCCTGCGCAGACATTGCCGCCACGGGACCAGATAATCCTCTGCCGCCCAGAAAATAATCATCTGCCCCGTTTGTTTTACGCATTGACCATACCCCCACCGCCACCATCATCGCGAGGTACACGGCAAATGCCAGCAAAATTACAATTGTTGATATATTCATTAAAACTTCCTCCTTTCGCACAAGTGTCTCACAATACTTATATATCAAGAAAATTGATAGACTTTCCTAATATGATTAAGGTGTCAAAGGGTCCATTTTCATTGCAGAGCAAATTTTTTCAAGATATTGAAGTGCAAGATTGGACAAATTGGCCTGCAAGGGAAATTCAGACCTTTTGACACCTTGATCAAAATATATAAAAAACTCCTGCAAGACAGCAATCTCTGCCATTTGCAGGAGTTTTCCGGCAATTAGGGAGTATTAGCAGACACCCTGTGCAATCATCGCATCTGCCACCTTCTCAAAACCGGCAATATTCGCACCTGTCACATAGTCGCCTTCCTTGCCATAACGCTTTGCAGCATCATCCAGGCTGTGGAAGATATTAACCATAATATTTTTCAGCTTGCCGTCTACCTCCTCAAAGGTCCAGCTCAAACGCTCAGAATTCTGACTCATCTCCAGGGCAGAGGTTGCCACGCCACCAGCATTTGCAGCCTTGCCAGGAGCAAATAAGATCTTATTCTGCTGCAGATACTCAGTTGCCTCCAGGGTAGTTGGCATATTCGCGCCTTCTGCGACTGCGATACAGCCGTTTGCCACAAGTTCTTTGGCATCCTCAAGTAACAGTTCATTTTGTGTAGCACATGGAAGCGCAATATCACATTTTATCGTCCATACGCCTCTTCCCTCGTGATACTGTGCACTAGGTCTTGCAGCAGCATACTCCGTTAAACGCGCACGTTTTACTTCCTTTACTTCCTTTAACAATGCAACATCAATTCCTTCTGGATCGTATACCCAACCGGTAGAATCACTGACTGTCACCACCTTAGCCCCCAATTGATGTGCTTTCTCTGTCGCATAAATCGCCACATTACCAGAACCAGATATACAAACAATCTTATCTTTCATATCATGGCCATTGCATTTGAGCATCTCCTCAGTCAGATATAACAGTCCATATCCAGTTGCCTCCGTACGTGCCAGAGAACCACCATAGGAAAGTCCCTTTCCGGTCAATACACCTTCATAAACGCTGCGGATTTTCTTATACTGGCCGAACATATAGCCAATCTCTCTCGCTCCTGTTCCAATATCACCAGCCGGAACGTCTGTATCTGCTCCGATATATTTGCAAAGCTCTGTCATAAAGCTCTGACAGAACGCCATAACCTCACGGTCAGATTTGCCCTTAGGATCAAAGTCAGAACCACCTTTTCCACCGCCAATCGGAAGTCCTGTCAAAGAATTCTTGAAGATCTGCTCAAAGCCCAAGAACTTGATAATTCCCAAGTTTACAGAAGGATGCAGTCTTAAACCTCCCTTGTATGGTCCAATGCTATTGTTAAACTGTACACGATATCCAGTATTGACTTGAACCTGACCTTTGTCATCCACCCACGGTACACGGAATTTGAACTGCCTGTCCGGTTCTGTTAAACGCTCCAACAGAGCCTCTCTGCGATATTTCTCTTCATTTGCTTCAATGACTGGTCTTAAAGATTCCAACACTTCTTTCACTGCCTGATGAAACTCAGGCTCTGCCGGATTTTTTGCAATTACACGCTCCAGCACTTCATCAACATAGCTCATCTTTCATTCTCCTTTTCAACTTAACTTTCTTTATCAACATACATTTTAGTATGATTTTACCTATTTTGCAATATTTTTCTTTCATTCTTTACCGTTTTATTGTGTCAAAGTGTTCAAAAACCATCTTTACATCAAAATCAACCCCATATTTGACAGATTTTTTCAAAAAAACACCTTATTTGTACTTATATTTTCCCTTTTTGCATACACTATTCAAAAAGAAAAGGAAGGACAATATACAAACACTCATCTTTGTGTTTGCTCCTCAAATGAAAATAGAAATATTTACTTGAGGCTTGGTGCAAATTATGAATAAAAAATTGTTGTTTTTCATCATTACTGGCATTCTTTTTACTTCTGTCATTGGTACGCTGTTGCACTTTACTTATGAATGGTCGCAGGAAAACTATTTTGTAGGATTATTCAGCCCTGTAAATGAATCCACTTGGGAACATATGAAGCTTTTATTCTTCCCGATGTTTTTCTATGGAATTTTAGCACATTTATTCTTAAAAACAGATTGCCCCTGTATCTCTTATGCTTATCCCATTGGGATTCTAATAGGAACTCCTGCCATTCCAGTAATTTTTTATACTTATACTGGCGTCTTAGGTAATAATTATATGTTTTTGGATATTCTAACTTTCTATATCAGCGTAATTCTTGCCTATACTGTGATCTATTTGATTGCCTCTCGCTGTCATGAGCTCAAAAATCCATTACTGCCAAGGCTTTTCACTCTTTTGTTTTTCGCCGCCTTTGTTTTATTTACCTTTTCTCCTCCTGCATTGGGAATTTTTCTACCACCATCTGGCAATTAACATCAACAGAATGACCGACCACATTTTCCTTTTCACGGCATAGACAAGTAAAGAAGGCTATCACTATCATTTTTCTTTTCTGCGCATATGCTAACAAATAAAAGAATAAGGAACAATATATGAATTATCAATCTTTATTGCCAGTGATCGGCATCATTCAAAACATTTCCCAGACACCAAGAGACTGCTGTAATCAGATGATAACAGTCAGCACTCCTGGAGGCATCAATCAATTTATGCTCACCCCTAACACAGTGGTTGTCGGAAGCACACGACTGCGCACAGGTATGCCTGTAGCTGCCTTTTACGATTCCAGCCGTCCTGTACCCCTGATTTATCCTCCTCAGTATCAGGCCGAAATCATCGCACCACTGCGAAATGAGGAAACTGTGATGTTAAATTTCTTCCGCAGAGATCTGACTGCCGCCGACAATTCATTGCGATTAAATCTCAACCGCAGCACAGAAATCCTCACACTGAATGGCCAGTGCTATTCCTGTTCCCCAGGTGGAAATTTTTTGCTTGTATATTATACTACAACCACCAGAAGTATTCCCCCACAGACGACTCCCAGACGAATCATTGTTCTGTGCAGTCAAACTTAAAATATTTTGTTTTCTATAATTGGAAACTTTCATTCCTGCAAGCATAGGATATAAAAAAATCTTTCGGTGTCCTTATGAATCATTGTACCAACCTCTATTTACTGTCCACTGTTGCCTGCCAGGTTTTTGAATGTATGGATAAAGAAGAAATAGAAATACTGGCTTCTGACTTGCTGCTGTTAAGCCATATGTTAGAGCGCCTTTTAATTGAAAATTGTTAAAAGTTTGAGTTTCTTAATTTTTATTCGCTTATCTTAATAATGCCAGAAAATTCAAGCTTTGATTCTTCTTGTACTTTTCCTCTGTGCACAGTATAATGTATTTAAAATATATTGTGGAAGGAGCAAAGCTATATGAGTATGATTGGTTACTTTTTAAAAGCAGATGACAAACTAGTCGAAAAAATGACCCAGGGAGATCCAGGGGAAATTATTTTTGATGATGCATACAGTGAAAATATGATTGACGTTGATAAAACCTGGCACGCAATTCATTTTATATTGTCTGGAAATGCTTATGAAAGCAATGATGACAATGTTTTAAGCCAACTTGTTTTAGGCGGAGCACCTGTCAATGAAGAGGATTTGGGTTATGGGCCTGCCCTGCTGTTGGATAAAAATTTGGTAAAACAGATTGCAGAAGCCTTACACGCCTGGGATGAAACTTTATTTCGGGAAAAATTTGATTTTAACAATATGATTGCCAATGATATCTATCCCATTATAGATGGCGAAGATGAGAATGATTTTTACGATTATGTCTGGGGTTATTTTAATAACCTAAAAACATTCATTATAGAGTCTGCCGAAGAGGGAGTGAATGTCATTACCTTTATTAATTGATTTATTGAAAATAGGGTGTCCGACCACAAATGGTATGATCGGACACCCTATTTTCACTCAACCTATATAATATTAAAAAACAACTATACTTTCCTTTGTATCAATCATCTTATTAGGTTTCTTATTTCATTAATACATTTTTCACTTTTTTTCCTACCTTAGTTAATGGTTGTTTTAACTTTTTGTTTAAAAACCCAGTATCATCTTCCCCTGAATCTATTACCAAATCATGTTCCTTTAACTGACTTTTTAATTCTGCTAACTGATGTTTTAATTCCTCATGTTCTTTCAACAGATAAATTGCTAAGCTCCCAGAAAATCTTATAACATCCGTCATCATACCTGGATTATCTGGGGTCCATTTTTCTTCCGCTTTATACGTATCATCAAACAGCTTCTTTTCGCCGTCCAGATATTCCTCAACGATCTTGTTGTTTCCTTCTTCACACCTTGCTAAAAGTTCCCGCATCTCTTGTTCAGAAAACATATTATATTTCTTATCATCTGAAGGCAGTTCTGAACATTTGTAAAGACAATTGCGTAAGATTTTATTACTTGTCTCATTCAAACCTGGTAAGCCGTTTACAATCCTTTTAATCTCCAAATTATTTTTGGTCAGACTTATATTTTCTGTGTCCTGTTCAATCGTATAGTCATCTGAGTATGCAAGCCCTACTGCGTTCAAAAAATCAGCGTATATTGTCCCGCCAACAAATTTTTTTCGATCAAACTGCCTGACAATTATATTTTCTTTTCCCACATATTTTTCAATTCTTTTTAAAATTCCATAATAATCTATACTGGGAACGGAAAGATCCTCTAACATTTCCTCCCATTTCCTCACATAATTCGGTGAAAAAAGGCCAACGGCTGCTTTAATCTGTTGATTCCATCTTGAATAAATAAATTCGTCCTGTCTTCTCAGATATACAATAACTTTTACTGAAAATATACCTTTCTTTAACTCTCTATCGATCCATTTCCAGATTTTTTCCTTAGATTTTATCCCTTCTAACCATATACGCTCCTCAGATAATACAACATTATCATATTTTTGAAAAGATTGATATATCTTTTGGAAACATTCAGCGACTAACTGCTCTTCCTTCTCCAGATCTCTCTCTTTACCACGCAGATCTCCAACTAAAAAATGTGCATTTCGCTGCCATCTTATATAAGGATAGCGTACCCCCAAATCTGGATAGTCATAGCCATGTGAATTTAATATCTCCTGATTGGCGCCACAAAAACTCTGTATTGCTGTTGATGCAGTTTTTGGCGTTCCAATGTGTAAATACAGTGTCTTCATTTCTCCTCCATACAAATTCCATAAATTAACTAGTCATTTATCAGAACAGCAAATTTTCCATTTTGTTAATAATATAAAATCCTTTGGAATTGTGGCTGTCCTCTCTGTTATATGTCATAACAGAGCCATCCATCTGCCGAAATACTGCTCCAGCTTCCTCGGCAATACACTGCATTGCTGCGGTATCCCACTCCATTGTAGGATTAAAACGATAATAGACATCGGCTTCTCCGCTTGCCACCATACAGCCTTTCAGAGAACTGCCAATCTTTACAAAATTAGTAAGATGATATTTTTCTATCAGAGCATCCATTTCTGCACATCCGTGGGAATTGCTCATTACAACGCGCAATTTGGAAATATCTGTTTGATCAGATACTGACAATTTTGTTTTCTGTCCCTCTGTATGTTCTACAAAAGCACCTGCTCCCTTTGCTGCATAATACAAATCTCCAGTCACAGGTACATAAATGACTCCCATCACAGATTCATGTTTATAAGCCAACGCAATATTCACGGTAAATTGACCATTTCTTTTCAGAAACTCCTTCGTCCCGTCCAATGGATCAACAACAAAACAGTAATCATTTTCCAATCTAGATTTCTGATCCTTCTCCTCCTCTGACAAAACCGCATACTGAGGAAAATTATTTCTAAGAAATTCCACAATAATTTTATTGGCTGCTTGATCAGCGATTGTTAAAGGTGATTGATCGCTCTTATATTCAACAAATGTCTGATCAGCACCCTGATAAATATCCATAATTGCCTTGCCAGCCTCCACAGCAACTTGTTTTGCTGCCTCAAGTTCTTTTTCCCATCTCATCACATTCTATCCTCCAACGCCTTGAGTACCAGATCAACACACTCTTGAAGAGAATGTTCCGAAGTATCTATTGTAATGTCGGCCTCCTTTGGTACTTCATATGGACTTGAGACACCTGTAAAGTTTGGAATTTCCCCATCTCTCGCTTTCTGGTATAAGCCCTTTACATCTCTGCGTTCACATTCCTCTAAAGGCGTACTGACATAAATCTCAATAAAACTATCTGTTCCAATAATATCCCTGGCCTGACGTCTGTCACTGATAAAAGGTGAAATAAAAGAAGTAAGTACGATCAATCCTGCATCATTCATCAACTTTGCCACTTCCGCAATTCTTCTGATGTTTTCAATACGGTCTTCCGGCTCAAATCCAAGATCCTTATTCAGCCCCATACGGATATTATCTCCATCTAAAAGCATAGTATATTTGCCGCTGACACTGAGACGTTTCTCAATCTCATTTGCCAACGCAGATTTTCCGGCGCCAGAAAGTCCAGTAAACCACAATGTCACTGGCTTCTGTTCCATTCTTTCAGCACGCGCTTTACGGGTGATATCCAATTTCTGCCATACAATATTCTCAGATCTTCTCAACGAATGCTCTACAATACCACAGGCTGACGTCATATTTGTAACACGATCAATCAGTATAAAACTTCCCATCTCCCTGTGATCCTCAAATTTCCCATAAACCGCCTCACTCGATAAGACGATATCACAAACCGCAATCTCATTCTTATATAACTTTGTCGCTGCAATGTGCTCTCCTGAGCCAATGTCAATGCGATATTTAATATTCATAATAGAGGCCGGAAGCATTTTAGTACCAATCTGAATCCAATAATTTTTTCCTTGCTTCAATTCCAGATCATCCATCCAGAGAATCGCTGCCGTAAACATATTGCTAACTGTTAATTCTGTGTCTTTTACAAACACGCAGCCACGAGAAACATCCACTTCACGATTAAGAGAAATTGTCACAGCTTGTCCCTTCTCCGCCTGACTCGATTCTTTATCAGCCACAAATATAGACTGAACTATTATTTTCTCTCGACTTGGCAGAACTGTAATCTCCTCTCCCTGTTTTACCATTCCACAGGCTACTTGTCCCTGGAACCCCCGAAATTCAGAATTAGGCCTGCAAACTCTCTGTACTGGCAATATAAAACCTTCTTCTGTTGTCTCCTGTTCTACATCTACATTTTCCAAATATCCCAACAGAGTGTCTCCTGTATACCACGGCATATTCTTAGATTTTAAAGTAACATTGTCCCCCTCCGTAGCGGAAACGGGTATCACAACCATATTTTCAAATTCTAAGTCAATCGCCAATTTCTTAATTTCCTTTTCAATCTTCTTAAATTCTCTCTGTTTATAGTTTGTTAGATCCATTTTATTTACAGCAAACACAAAATGACGAATCCCCATAAGCGCGCAGATCCTAACATGACGTCTCGTCTGAACCTGAATGCCCAGTGATGCATCTACGAGGATTACTGCCAAATCAGCAAAAGAGGCTCCCACCGCCATATTTCTGGTATATTCTTCATGTCCAGGAGTATCTGCAACAATAAAACTTCTCTTTTCTGTCGTAAAATAACGATATGCTACATCAATCGTAATTCCCTGTTCGCGCTCTGCCATCAGACCATCCAACAACAGTGAATAGTCTATTTTTCCTTCTCTGCTGCCCACCTTGCTGTCCAGCTCCAATGCGTGTTCCTGGTCTGCAAAAAGCAATTTTGCATCATACAGCATATGTCCAATCAGAGTAGATTTACCATCATCCACGCTTCCGCATGTAATAAACTTTAATAATCCATTCATTTAAAAATATCCCTCTCTTTTACGTCTTTCCATACTTCCAGCAGCTTCCTGATCAATAACTCTGCTTGTCCGTTCCGATGATACTGCTCCCAATGTCTCCTCAACAATTTCTTCTAATGTAGCAGCGTTGGATTCTAAACCTCCAGTAAGCGGATAACATCCCAATGTACGGAATCGTATGTTTTTATATTGTATTTCTTCGCCTGGAAGCAATGACATACGTTCATCATCTACCATAATAATATTTCCATCCCGGCAAACTACAGGTCTTTCTGCGGCAAAATATAATGGCACAATCTCTATATTTTCTCTCGCAATATATTGCCAGATATCTTTCTCCGTCCAATTGGACAACGGAAATACTCGCATACTTTCCCCTTTGTGTATCTGTGTATTATAGCACTTCCACATCTCAGGTCTCTGATTTTTGGGATCCCATGCCTGCGCACTATTTCGAAAAGAAAAAATACGTTCCTTAGCTCTGGATTTCTCCTCATCACGCCTGCCTCCCCCAAATGCTGCCGTAAATCCATACTTTGTGAGAGCCTGTTTCAATGCCTGAGTTTTCATGATATCTGTATAGGCTGAACCATGATCAAACGGGTTAATTCCCTGTTTTACACCCTCTTCGTTGATATAAACCAGCATCTCAATTCCCTTTTCCTTGGCCACGCGATCCCTAAACTTTATCATATCTTTAAACTTCCATGTAGTATCTATATGCAAAAAAGGAAATGGAGGCTTCTCTGGATAGAAAGCTTTCATTGCCAGATGCAGCATGACAGAACTGTCTTTTCCTATGGAATATAACATCACAGGTTTCTCACAGGTCGCTGCAACTTCCCTCATAATATAAATTGCTTCTGCTTCTAATTCATCTAAATGTGTCATTGTTATCCCTTTCCATTAAACTTTTTTTAGCTTACCCTGAATATAATCATTCTATCACACAAATGTGATGGGAATTTAGTGATTAGAAGAAATAGTATTTCGACAAAATTCAACACAAATACAATTACTATTATTTTATAAACTGTGCAAATAAACTCTTGTGAATTTCCATAATTAGAACAAAGTGGGCAAGCCCACTTCAGCTCCCCTCCCCCTCACTCATGAGGGGCTTGGACACTTTGCTGCGCCGAGTGCGGTCACGCAGTGACATTTTCTATTCGCACGAGTGTGCATATTATTTTTATCTTATAGGAAAGTCATGGACTTTAACACTTTACAGTAACACGGTCTTTCCTATAAGATAAAAAATAAACCCTTATAGACACTATATTTAAAGCATCCATAAGGGCTTATCCATGCCCAGTTCCGGAATCGAACCAGAGACACGAGGATTTTCAGTCCTCTGCTCTACCAACTGAGCTAACTGGGCATTTAATCATCGAATTGCGGGGGCAGGATTCGAACCTACGACCTTCGGGTTATGAGCCCGACGAGCTTCCGGACTGCTCCACCCCGCGATGAAAAATATATATTTATTTATTGAATAGATAAATAAAGAATTGTTATAAACTCAATACTTTGCCATCTATTCTAATGGATGGAGAAGGATTCGAACCGTTTTGGTTGTTTTCCTACTTATCCTAATGGATGGAGAAGGATTCGAACCTTCGAAGGCGGTGCCAACAGATTTACAGTCTGCCCCCTTTGGCCACTCGGGAATCCATCCAAAATGAAAATATAAAATTTTCAACAAGCCGATGATCGGACTCGAACCGATAACCTGCTGATTACAAATCAGCTGCTCTGCCAATTGAGCCACATCGGCATTAAAAATGGGACCTACAGGGCTCGAACCTGTGACCCTCTGCTTGTAAGGCAGATGCTCTCCCAGCTGAGCTAAGATCCCATATTTAACGACCCAGAAGGGACTCGAACCCTCGACCTCCGCCGTGACAGGGCGGCGCTCTAACCAACTGAGCCACTAGGCCATTTATAGAAGTATATCAAATCTTCCATACTTTGTAAAGGAAAAATTTCAATACCCTAAAAAATCCACACAGAAGAACCGAAAAGTGAGGTCAAGCCCTCGACCGATTAGTAACAGTCAGCTCCATACATTGCTGTACTTCCACCTCTGCCCTATCTACCTTGTACTCTTCAAGGGGTCTTACTTCCTAAGAA
>CAJTIR010000045.1 GCA_910576385.1 Lachnospiraceae bacterium | reverse complement strand
GGAAGCCCGCAGAGCAATCTTTGAATACATAGAAGGCTGGTATAACCGTAAGCGGATACATAGCTCTATTGGTTATTTGACACCACAGCAAAAGGAGGATGAGGAACTAAAAAAAGCAGCATAATCTTTCGACTTTTTTTGTCCAAAGTATTGACATAGGTCCAGTCCTTTGATTCATTCAATCACAAATTTGTGATGAATTTAAAAGGGCAGCTTTCCCATAACTTAGAAGTCGGTTCTGACCCTCTCGGCAACATCGCCCGTATCAACCACGCCCTGGAATCCATGCCGAAGCAGCTTTCTGAAGCGCAGACGAAACTGGAAACTGTGCAGCGGCAGCTTGAAACCGCAAAAGTGGAGGTCACAAAGCCATTCGTACAGGAAGCGGAGCTTGCGGAGAAGCTGGAACGGTTATCCGCCTTAAATGCCCTGCTTAATATGGACGAAAAGGGCGATGACGCACTCGGCATGGACGATGCTCCGGAGGAAGAAAACGGAGGGCAGGAAACTTCTGGACATGATGTCCAGAAGTCAGCACAGGAAGAAAAGACTTCCGAAAGACCGGAAACAGGCGAAAGAGCCGCCAATGCACCGATACCGTACCCGGTAGAAAACGCAAGGCATGATTACACAATGGGCAGTGGAGGACTGAGAGCTGCGGCGGCAATGGCTGACAAGCCTGCGCAGAGGGCATCGTTAAAAGAAAAGTTGGCAGCATACAAAGCGCAAGTGTCTGGGGCAGACCGGGCAGATACTGATAAAGCGAAGAGGAAGGAGGAAACGCTGTAACAATCATAAAACTAATCAAATTTCAATTATTGTCCGGGATGGCAATTATAAAGTTCCGATTGATTTAGCCGGGATTTCGGGGTATAATGGCATTGAGGTCATATACCTTTTGGGAATGGCTTTTGCATTTCCACCATACAAAAAGGAGGTTTATGGCTGATGGATACGGAAATAAAGAATGCGGTCAGCATGGCAGACCAGGACGCACAGTATGATGATAAGGCAAAACGCCTGTTGGGAAATAAGATCATTCTGGCGCATATCCTGGTAAAGACGGTTGATGAGTTCCGGGGAATGAACCCGAAAGATGTGGTGTCTTATATTGAGGGAGAGCCATTTATCAGCGTGGTTCCGGTAGAGCCGGGGCTGACCAATATTGAAAAAATACCGTCTAACGACAGCAAACTATCTAAGGATAGTTCGGAAAACGGGCAGCGCATTGTCGGGATGAATACGGAAAATGCGGAGATAAACGAGGGGCTTGTAAGGTTTGACATTATCTTTTATGTGCGCATGAAAGACGGCATTTCACAGGTTATCGTAAACGTGGAAGCACAGAAAGATGAACCGTCAGGCTACCATATCTTAAACAGGGCAGTTTTCTATGTGAGCCGCCTTGTTTCCTCGCAGAAGGAACGGGATTTTGTCAAGACAAACTATAACGACATCAGGCGTGTATTTTCGATTTGGGTGTGTATGGGCATGGACGAAAGCAGTATGGCTTATGTGCATCTTGCGAAAGACGATCTGCTCGGTTCCTATCCGTGGAAAGGCGGGCTTGACCTGCTGAATATTGTCCTGATAGGTATATCAAATGAACTTCCGGAGCATGATGAAAAGTATGAGCTGCACCGTTTGCTGAGTACGTTGCTTTCGGCGGAATTGACCGTTGATGAGAAATTAGGGATTATTAAAACTGAGTACAGTATTCCGGTAGATGAAAAATTGAGAAAGGATATGAGCGCTATGTGTAATCTTTCACAGGGGATCAGAGAAAATGCAACAGATAATGCTATAACTGGCGTGATTATGAATATGCACAGAGATGGTTATTCATCAGAACAAATAGCAAGGATTGTTGAAAAGACCATAGAGGAAGTGGAGGCTGTCATTAGAAAAAGAGAGCCAGTATTAGCATAATTACAGCAACTTAATAACACAAGCAGTAAAGCAGTGAATTTGTTTTTGCGTTATATAAAACAATTCGCTGCTTTTTTGTTTTCGGGAAGAAAGACAGTCATAACAGATTGTCTTTTTTTCATGCAAAGAAAGGAAATCAAATATGGCAGATGCAAAAACAGAAAAGCAGAAAGTAAAAGAGATCACTGACAAACTGGAGGAAGGCTTAAAAGAGCTTTTCGAGAGCGAGAAATACAAAAGCTATCTCTCCACTATGTCAAAATTCCATAATTACAGTTTCAACAACACTCTGCTGATAGCCTTACAGCGCCCTGACGCAACCTTAGTGGCAGGCTACCAGGCATGGCAGAAGAATTTCAACCGCCATGTAAACAAGGGGGAGAGGGGAATCCGTATCCTTGCCCCTGCCCCTTATAAGATCAAAGAGGAACGGGATAAGTTAGACCCTGTGACCGGGGAGGTCATGCTGGATAAGGACGGTATGCCGCAGACGGAGGAAGTCGAGGTTAAAATCCCCGCTTTCCGTGCTGTGTCAGTCTTTGATGTAAAGCAGACATCGGGGGAGCCAATCCCGGAGCTGGAGGCAAAAGAGCTTCTGTCCACAGTGGAGGGGTATGAGGACTTTATCAAGGCGATCACCTATGTTGCCCCGGTTCCGGTTAGCTTTGAGGATATTCCCGGCGATTCCAAAGGGTTCTTCAGCCCGGCAGAAAAGCGGATTGCTGTGCAGGAGGGCATGAGCGAGAGCCAGACCTTAAAGACGATGGTGCATGAAACCGCCCATTCCATGCTGCATGATAAAGATGTAAACAAGGATATCCTTGCGCCCGAAAAAGACAGGAACACCAAAGAGGTGGAAGCCGAGAGCATTGCCTACACCGTGTGCCAGCATTTCGGCATAGATACTTCGGATTATTCCTTTGGGTATATTGCCGGGTGGTCAACAGGGCGTGACATGAGGGAACTGAAATCTTCCCTTGACACGATCCGCAGGACGGCATCAGAACTGATCACGGGGATTGAGGGGCAGCTCCGGGAATTGCAGCGTGACCGGGAACTGATGCAGGATATGTCCATAAATGGACAGGAGAAAGAGAGCCTTTTGCTGATACAGAACAGCGATCTGTCCGAGTACAGCCTTGTAAATGTCCGGGGAATGGATGCAGCGGAGGTTGTGGAGGCCCTGTCTGCCATGAATGACAATGACAGGCTGAATATTGTCGCATACCTGGAGAGCAGGGGCGCATGGACTACGGAGATTGCCAATCAGGATACAAAAGAGTTCGGGGAATACCATTTGGATGTCCGGTATAATACTGACACAAACGAAGTCATTGACATAAAGGCGGAAATGGAGCTGAACGAGAGGGCAAAGGAGCCTATTGGTGCGGATGATGTGATTTTGAAAATATCACATTCGCACGGTTTTGAGGTGGAGCGCATTACCAATAAGACACCGGAGGGAGTGCAGGAGATCATGGCTGCGCTTACAAAGCTGGAAGATAAGAACACACAAAATATCCGTGACTGCCTGAAAAGCTGTGGGGCTGACTATATCCCTGTCATTGTGGATGGCGGCAGAAATTCCGGTATGCCGCAGTTTAATGACTTTGAGATTGACCTGGTTAAAAAAGAGATAACCATGATGCGCCACCTTTCCCCGGCAAAGCAGGCGGAGGGCATCATCAACCGGTTAGAGTTTGCCAAGACCGCTTTTTCCGATGATGAGCGCAACCTTATCGTGAATTATGCCTTTAAGCTGAATGACATGGAAAAGACAAGGGAGCTTGCGGAGCATATCTATTATGAGGAAGCGAAAGGCAGCCAGGGAGCCGCCCTTGCGGTCATTGACGCACAGGCAGAGATTGACGCACTTCCTGACCCGATGATTGGTTTATGGGAGATGGAGGAATACGGCTATTTGACGGAGGGAATGCTGCCGCTTACAAAGGAAACAGCATTAGAATTGTTTGACCGTGACCTGCCCGTGTACCAGCTCCACAAGGACGGTTCGGAAACCTTGATACAGGGCAGGGAGCAGGTTACAGAGTATGAGGGGATCTTCGGTATTGAAAAAGCGGATTGGGAGAATGAAAAGAGCCTGCGGGCGTTGCAGGAGGAACTTGCGGAAGGCAGGGCAAATAAAGAAGCGCAGCTTTTATATGGGGATTCTGATAAGTACGGCATTTATCAGTTAAAAGATATTCCCGAAATGCGGCAATTCCAGTTTGCCGGTACGGAATCTTTAAAACGCAGGGGAATTATAAAAGACAATCTCGATGCCATTAAGCCGGAGAATTACAACCTGGTTTATGTTGGCGAACTTTCCGAGCTGCAAGGGCGGACGCAGAGCGCAACACTGGAAGCGGTCTATGAGAAATTCAATATAAACCACCCAGCAGATTATAAGGGGCATTCCCTTTCTGTCAGCGATATTGTAGTGCTGCATGAGGACGGGAAGAACAGCGCACATTTTGTAGATTCATTCGGCTTTACCGGGATTCCTGATTTCATGCGGGAACTGGAAGGCGTGGAAGAACGGGAAAAGGGAGAAACAGAGCTGGAAGCGCCACAGGAGGAAGCACAGGACACTTCTGGACATGATGTCAATCATTCTATAAGGCAGAATGATTTGAAGTCAGAAGCTGAAAAGGCAGAACAGAAAAGCTATCCGGATTTCTACGGGCATACCCTGGTATATGCGATGGAACATGGGGAAGTAGACAAGTATATGGATTCCCGGAAACTTGACAGGGAGTGCAAAGAAGCGGTTGAGGGAACAATCCGGCAGAATTTTGACGGTATGCACTTAAAGCATGACATTGTGAAGCCTCTGGCGGAGCAGTACGGTTCAGACCGTATCGCTTTTGTCCTTGCCAACACGATTCAGCAGGAATCATGGGATGGACGCTTTTCAAGGGATAACAAAGCATGGGCGGCGGAGTTTTATATTCCGGAAAATCTTGTGCATGGGATAGATGTAAACCGTGAATTGATCGTAAGCAGCCACCCGGCAGTATTGGACGGTTTTATTGATATGTTCCGCAGGGAAGTCCTGGAGAAGGAAAAAGAAATGTCTGCCGCACAGGAGGAAGCGCAGGACACTTCTGGACATGATGTCCAGAAGTCGGAGCCGGCATTTGAGGATTTGGAGGATGAGGACGAGATCATTGACCTTGGAGATGAAAAAGACCAGGTGCTTGCGCAGATGAAGAAATCCTTAAAAGGGGAACAGGAAACAGAGCTTGCTTTCCAGGTAGCAGACCGCTTCATCAGTATTCAGGAGGTTGACGGGGGCTATGATTATTCCATTATGGGCGCTGACTATAAGGAGATAGACGGGGGCGTATATGACAATCCCAATGTCAGTATCAGAGAAGCGCTTGACGATATTCTGACGGATTTGAAAGAAAATCCTTTTGACAACGGCACAAGGGGAAATATCCGTGATAATGATGAGCTGATACCGATTGATTATGATGGATTGATGGAAAAGGTGGAAGCGGCAAACGCAATCGAACCGCAGGCACAGGGAACCGTGGTGGAAAATTTCAAGGCAAAGACCAATGAGCTGTTCCATGAGATCAGTGAAATGAACCCGGCAGAGATTGAGGAAACCGTAAAATGCCATGTGCAGGCGAAGTTAGACGAATCCGGCATTGATGCGGAGATTGTGGACGTGGCAGTAGTGGGGAGCCGCTGCCGGGGATTGGAGCAGGACGGCTCTGACCTTGACGTGGCAGTGGAGCTTTCCACAAGTGAGCGTGAAGATGTCCTGTTTGATACATTTAACGGGGATGCGCTCCATATCGGCGGCGTGAAAGTGGATATAAACCAGATCACCGCACAACGGACGGGAACGCTTGAAACTTATCTCCCGCAGGTGGAGGACTATCTGGAGGGAGTGCGTGAGGCCAGAGAAAAAGAGCCGGTGTCCTTATCCCAGGAGCAGGCGGAAACAGAAGTGACGCTGACGGTTGCGGAATGTGGGGAGTTCCATAACCTGGGCGAGTTTTATGAGAATATCCCTACCGTGGAGGAAGCAGTGGCTATCTGGAAACAGATACCGCCGGAGCGCATGAACGGAATCCCCGCAATCGGCATCCATATCCATACGCCGGGAACGGAGGCATTTGAAGATGTGGGGATGGATATTTTGTCCGGGAACAGGATTGACCTTGACATTTTAGAGTACATTCCTGACATAAAGGGGAATCCGCAGGCGATGGAAATGATTACGGAGCTTGTGGCCAAGCTGCCGGAAATGGAGATAGACGGCAATATGAGTGAGGAAATGGAGGCAAAGGTGTGGGAGAAGCGTATGCCTGACCTGACGCCTGCAGAACAGCTTGCGGTGGAGATTGACCGTTTTATCTACGGTTATGACACAGCCCTTTACCGTGATAATAACCAGAGCATGACGGAGAACGTATCAGAGATTGCGGAAGCCTTGAAGCAGAGAGATACCCGTGACATGGCATTGTGGTTTGCCGACATAGCTGCGGACGGAACAGAGCCGGAGGAGCGAAAACGGGCTATGGAGTTTCTTGGAAAGCTGGCGGAGTACAAGCCCCTTGCCAAGATCGAGGAAATGGAAGAACAGAATTACAACATGGTGGATAATGTGCTGAATAACGGCGCAGGGGAGAAAGCGCAGAAAGAGGAAAACAAAAAGAAACAGGACAGGCCAGCAGCAAAACCGTCCTTAAAAGCCCGTCTTGCGGAGAAAAAGGCGCAGGTGGCAGGACAGGGCAGAGAGCAGGAAGAAAACATAAAAAATAAGCAGAGGGAGATGTAAGTATATGGATACAAGATTTACCGTGGAAGAAAGTAATTTAATCTGCATTTTTGCAGGGGAGAGCAGGAGTGATGTCATAAAGGATATTGAGAGGGCTTTGCCGTATCTGGAGGATACGGATATGCTGGAGCTGTCCGGCAGGGTGATCGGAAAACTGCGGGATATGGCAGATGAAGAATTTGAACGGCTTGAATTGACAGAAGCAGAATAAAGCAAAGAAAGAACAGGTTTTCCTTACCCGGTTTCCATACGGGCAGGGGGAACCTGATTTTATTCATGACAATTGTATGCGTCAACCGGGGCAGCATATCCGGCATAAAGAATTTCTAAGATAACCCACAGCTATCTTTGAAGTTTTGGCGGTTCACTGTATAATAGGTGCAGGAACGGAGGAATCTGCGATGTCAAAGAAGAAAAACCGCCCGCATGGGCATTACTGTAAAATATGCGGCGAATACAAGGCAAATGAGAAGTTTTCCGGGAAAGGCCACGCAGCCCATATTTGCAAAGCCTGTTCCCGTTTAAGTGCTGCGGAGAAAGCGGCGGCAATGGATATAAACAGGCTGATGAATTTCCCGATGCGTCGGCTTTCAGAGGGCGAGAAGAAATGGCTGAAAGCCAAAATGAAAGATGACTGCCCAGAGGTGGCGGACACGGCCAGGGAGATTTATAATGTATGCTTTCCCCATGCGGAGCGCAATGCCATGAAAAAGCAGCTTGTCATCAATACATTGTCTTTTGAAGTACATACAGAGGTTTATGATGGATACGGCGATATGGAGCTGGCGGATCGGCGTTTTACCATTGACCGGAAAAGCCGTGTGCTTACCATGACGGATTTTCAAGCAGAGGGTGAGGGGCAGTCTGTCACGCTGGAGGGCGGGCAGATGGCGAAGCTGCTGCGGTACATTGTGCATACACTGGAAATTTTTATGTGGGAGCAGGATTATTGCCTGAACCCTGATGAGGAAGATTATGACCCGTTTCTTGAGGGGGAAGAAGGCTTTTTCATGGAAGATTTGGAGGACAGACTGGAAATTCAGCCCCCAAAAGAGCCGGAGGGCAGTCCGTCATGGCGGGTGCAGGTGGAATACACGAATCATACAGAGCAGGATATGTGTAGTTATAATGATGACCTGTCAGACCGCCCGGAAGAATTGTATCTCTCACTGTTAGAATATTTTGAGCCAGAGGAGGAAGAATTTTGATTTTATTTCATCAAAAATGGGAGCGATAAAGCTGGCATGGGATGGTGTCTTCTTCCCCGGCAGATACGGACACGGAAAGCCGACAAAGCCCATAAACACGGCGTTTTTGGCACTGCATAACTTACAAAGTTACATTATTTCCGTGTGCTTTTAGGGGCATTTTTACATTGATGAGGGCGCAAACTTTTGTTCTAGGGTTGTTTTGCCCAATAGTATATACTCGTAGGCAAAAGTCGGTTATTATCACGGAAACTCGGACACTATCAGGCAAAACTCCATACTATCACGCAAAAGTCGATACTCGCAGGCAAAACCCTTACACTATCACGGAAACTGCCTGTACTATCACGGAAACCCACTGGGAGTTTTCGTGATAATACAGGTGTTTCCGTGATAGTGTAAAGAGTTTCCGTGTTTGTATATGAATAAAATGCTAAAAACTTAATGAATAAATGATGATGGGTGAAAAGGGCTGTTCGATGGCTCTTTTTTGCTTTCCGCTCCCGAAAAATAGTCGTTTCGTGCCATTGGGTGAAAAACAGAAATTTTTTATGGTATAATTCAGTGGATGCTTATGCTTTAGTGAGAACGGTTTTCTGCCGAAGTAATAGGAAGAAAACAAAACTCAAAATAGAATGATGTGGAAATGTAAACCGCTTATTTGATACAAAGGGCATGAACAGAATATTGGGAAAACCGCTGAAAACAAGGGGCTTCGGCATATTGGGTGTTGTCGGAATCCCTTGTTTGTTTTTGGGGCTGTGCCAAGGCAATATGGGAGCGGCGGTTACGGACAGCCACAGTGGTCGCAAGTCTGACCCCTCTGTGGCTGTTTTGACCCCTGCGGCAAAAGGTCTGACCCCTATGGCTGTGAATGTGACCCCTGTGGTCACGGTTTTGACCCCTCCCCTTGTATAAGTGTGACCTCTCTGTGTCTTAGAGAATTTATGTGAATGAAAAATGTGCAGTATCCCTGAACAATATTTAACAGCCGCCCAGGCGGCTATTCAAAAATAATGCCATAGAATTTTTGGTACTCGCAGGCAAAAGTATGGAAGAATGGCTTAAAATCAAGGGATTTTAAGGTTTGGTGGGGTTCATCACGGTGGGTGGTGGGCCCCTATTTTTGTGTTTTTGGATGCCGCTGATAGGATGGCGATAGGGGAAAAAATCGTACTATCAGGCAAAAGTATACTTTCACGCAAAAGTCCGGGGTTTCCGTGATAGTATAAAGCGGAAAGGTAAAAAGGAGTAGGATATTGTCGGTTTTGGCTGAAAGGCGTATTAGTTTGACGGAAAATGATGTTGAAAAACGGGGGATATGATACAAACACGGAAACTGCCCAGAGTTTTCGTGTTTGTATATGAGTTTCCGTGATAATATGGGGTTTTGCGTGATAGTATACAGAAAAATTGAAAAATGTTAGCGGGAGGAAAAGGGCTGTTCAATGGCTCTTTTTTGCTTTCTGCTCCCGAAAAATAGTCGTTTCGTGCCATTGGATGAAAAATAGAAATTTTTTATGGTATAATTCAGTGGATGCTTATGCTTTAGTGAGAGCGGTTTTCTGCCGAAGTAATAGAAAAGAATATAAGGCTTAAGTTGAATGATACGGAAAAAGAATCGTCAAAACTAAGGAGAATATTTTTAGTATTGTGTACGCATTTGTGGTAAGATAATGAAAATCGTAATTTGTATAAAGGAATGAAGGAAATATTATATGCATTATTATCATATGACAGCTTTGAATAATCTTTCTTCAATCGTAGTGCAGGGACTAACGCCCCAAAACGGAGATAACGGTAAACTGATCGGAGAAGAAAAAGTGAAAGTTTTTTTCTCTGAAGGATTTGAAGGTGCGGTTGCCCTGTATGTGGATTTCGATATTGTATTTGATAGAATAAGAAAAGAACAGGTGAAAGTAGCAGATGGGTTTGTAAGAAAGAAATTGTTAACGTCCAAAAATCTTTCTGATTTCTTGGGTGAAGGAGTTTATTTGCGGTTTGACGGAACAGGAATAAAGAATGAAAGAAATTTTGAAAATGGCTGCACTGATATGACAATTTTGCCTGAAATGCTAAGCGTATGTATTCTGCGGAAGGAATGTGATAATTCAATTATATTTTCAAGGTTCGAGATAATTAAATACATGATGGCAAAAGTGCAACCTGAACAGATAAAATATTATGGAGCAATCTATGAAGGTTCCCCCAATTTTATAGAAGCAACAGAGCGGATACAAGAAAAAGTGAAAAAGTATTATAAAGACCATCAAACGGAGATTATTGAATATAGTAATTGCGACTACATATGCGACTTCGTCCGATTAAAAGATTTTGTTGACAATTTTTTGTGAAGCAGTAATGCAAATTTAAGTTTACGGAGGGATAAGAAATGATTATTAAGAATGAATACCCTGTTTGTGAGTATGATACAAGCAGAAATCCTATTATTAAACCTACAGATTTTTTAGAAAAAACGCTGCCCTCTAAATGTGTCATCACATTTTTCCGGAAAGAACTTAATCAGTTTGTTGTGGATAAAAACCTCCCTGTAATTGGGCATCTTCATTCCGAGGTTTTAGATATTCCTATTTATGAGTATAGCGTATCTAAAGAAAGAATCTGCATTACAATGCCATTTTCTACGGCTCCTGGTGCGGCAGGAACAATCGAAGAATTACACGCTATGGGGTGTAATAAATTTATTATATGTGGCGGTGCAGGTTCCATTAAGAAGGATTCCAGAGTGGGAGAAATTATTGTTCCTGTTGCTGCTGTCAGAGATGAGGGAACGTCTTATCATTACTTAGAACCTTCACGAGAAGTGGAATGCCACAAAGCAACCGCAGATTTTATTATTTCCGGCTTAGAAAGATTAGGGATACCATATACAATCGGAAAAACATGGACGACAGATGCCATGTATCGAGAAACCCCCGAAATGATTGAGTTACGAAGAAAAGAGGGCTGCATAACAGTTGAAATGGAAACGGCAGCATTTTTTGCCGTGTCTAAGTATTATGATATTCCTTTAGCTCAGTTGCTTTATGCAGGTGATGATGTAAGCGGTGAAAAATGGGACAATAGAAATTGGGATAGCCAAAGGAATGTACGTGCAAATATGATTTTTACTGCTATTAAACTAATGGAAGAATTATAAGGTTACTTAAACAGTTGTGGTTGGAATGACCAGATTTTTTCTTATCGGGGAATTTCAATCCGCAAGCTGGCTATGAAACTTCCTGAAGAATATTGGTGCGTTGCTCTCTAGTTGTCCGTTGTAAGGCAATCCTTGATACTTGCAGGCAAAACCCATATACAAACACAGAAATTCACTGGGAGTTTCCGTGACTGTGCATTAGAAAAACGGTAAAAAGTGAATGAAAAAATAGAAATGTGAGGAAAGGGCTGTTTCGGCAGTCCTTCTTTTTATGTCTTAAGTTTTCACAATTCATTTCTTTGCATTTCAATATTCACAGATATTTTTATAGCGGTTTAGAAAATAATAAGTTGGAAAGCGGGGAAATCAGAGTTAATATGCTTACACGGTGGTTCGCGTTTCCGACGTGTCGGACTAATTTTGTGGCTTGGGAGGAGGCGGGAGTTTTTGCTTAATGGGATAATTATCTAAAAGTTAATCAGTGTGCTAAAATATAATTGTTGACTTGAAGCGCACTTCATAGTTTATGATAACAGGGAAAGGTGGATTTATATGTATTCAGCAAAAGAAGCAGCAGAAAAGACGGGATTATCGACAGCAGCATTAAGGTATTATGAAAAGGAACAGTTATTGCCGCAGATTTCCCGGACAAGCCAGAAATACAGGCAGTATTCGGATTCAGATATTGAATGGATAAAAATGGTTCAATGCCTGAGAAGGGCGAATGTGCCAATCCAGTCAGTTAAAAAATATATTGCCCTGTTGGTACAGGGTGGGAAAACAATGGAACAGCGGTATGGCATGGTTCAGGATTACATCAGGAATATTCAGGAACAGATGGATCAACTGCAAAATGCGCTTGCCTTAACACGCGAAAAGTCGGCATTTTATGAAAAACTTTTAAAGGAGCCGGCAAGCAGGGATTTAACATATCTGGAAGAATGGGAACTGTTTAAAAATGAAGAAGGGAAGGAAGAATGAAAACGGTTTTGATTACGGGAACCACCAGCGGAATCGGAAAAGCCTTTGCGGAAAAATTCGCAGATGAGGGATATGATTTGATTCTTGTTGCGAGGAATGAGCAGAAGTTAAAACAACAGCAGGCAGCTTTGCAGGAGACCTACCATGTGGCAGTGAGATACATTGTTCAGGATTTGACACAGGAGAGTGCGGCAGGTTTGATAATGGCGGATATAGATAAATGGAAGGTCACCATTGATGTTCTTGTAAATAACGCGGGCTTTAATGAGTGTGGCTTTTTTGTGGATACCAGTCTTGACAGGGAGCTTGAAATGATAAATATGCATATACGGTTTGTAACAGAATTGACAAAACGTATATTAGTACATATGAAAGAAAACGGCTATGGGAGAATCCTGAATGTAGGCTCAACAGGCTCTTTTATCCCGTCTCCTACAGATGCCGTTTATTCTGCCACAAAAGCATATATTATGTCTTTTTCAAATGCTTTATGTGGCGAACTTGGTAAAGCAGGGATAAAAGTAACTACTTTATGTCCGGGGGCAACGGAGACAGAATTTGCTGCAAAAGCAAACATTCAAAATACATTGCTATTCAGGATTGCAGTTATGAAGCCGGAAAAAGTAGTGGGGATTGCTTATCGCAAAATGATGAAAGGAAGAAGGCTGGTTATTCCGGGGATATATAATAAGCTGTTGGTTCTATTTTCCAAAGTAATGCCTATAAGCCTAACAAATAGGATTACGATTCTTATGATGAAATAATTGTGGCGAGGCTGGAAAAGATACCATTGATTAAGCAAATACCGCCGCACTATGGCCATCATCCGCCATATGCGGCGGTCTGCTTTTTTCCCAGGCAGGCCGGGCGGCCTGATAAGGGAAATTACTTGGAAAGGAAATATGCAGGTGGGGCTATCGGACGAAAAGCGAAAAACTTTAGGGGTGATTTTGATATTTTTGAGAAAAGAAAAAAGATTTCGTTCCATTTCAAATAGGGTTTCGTTCCCTCCCGGCGAAATACGAAAAATATCTGCCGATATAAAAAGTAAAAAGAACTGCCGTGGGGAAGCTGATCCTCATGGGAAACGAATTGCAGGTGATGAAGATTGAATATAGCCATATGCGATGACGAGAAAGCCATCCGGGAACAGATAAAGGAACTGATAGAAAAAACGGGCTTATGCCCTGAACTTTTTGAAACAGGGGACAGCCTGCTTGCCGCTGGGAAGCAGTTTGACATTGTTTTCCTCGACATACAGATGGAGGGGACAAATGGCATTGAAACAGCGAAGAAGCTCCGGGAAAGGGACGGAGATACCATACTGATCTTCATAACGGCTATCCGGGAATATGTTTTCGAGGCGTTTGACGTGGCGGCGTTCCACTATCTGCTAAAGCCTATCGAGGAAGATAAATTCCGCGAGGTGTTCGGGCGGGCAGAGAAGGAACTGGAAAAAAGGAAAAGTAAACGGCGGGAGACGGTATTCGTAAAGACGAGGAACCGGAGCTTCACGCTGGAAAAAGACAGCATCCTTTATGTTGAGAGCAGGGCGAAGAAGGTGGAGATTCATACCAGAGAGGAAACCATAGAGGCATATGCCTCCATGAACGAGCTGGAAGCACAGCTTGGGGAAGGGTTCTACCGCTGCCACAGGGGGTATCTGGTGAACATGGCATATGTGGCGGAGTACGACAGTGAGAGCATCACCCTGAACAATGGGGAGTATATCTATCTGGCAAAGGAAAAGTACGGGGAATTTGTGAAAGCCTATATGCGGTATCTGAGGAATGGGGTGAATGAGGATGCTTGAATGGATCATGGGAATACTTGGCATTCCGCAGTATCTATTTGAGGGGTACTGCATCCAGTTCTTTTTTGGCAGGTTTGCGGAACCAAAGCTGTGCAGGAGGAAGAAAGCACAATGGGCAGCCGGGATTGTATGGATTGCAATAAGGATTATCAGCGGATGGTTATTTCGTGAAACAGACAGTGTGACACTGGTTCTGGGGCTGATCTTTACCACGGCTGTACTTTTTGTTTTTTGTGTGGGCTGGTACAAAGGGAATATCCTGCTGAAAATATTCCTGGTCATTCAGTTTATCGCCCTTCGTGAACTGGCATTTTGGACTGGGTACAGTTTTCTCTATATTGGAAATGAATTGATAGATGTGCTTGTGCGTGAGGCCGGCAATAGCATGGCGCTGGCAGGATATTTACCTGCGGCGGCAGGAGTGCTGGCCTGCCTGTCGGTGGCGCTTGTGGAAATCATAGAAGGCATCCTGCTCCTGGCTTCCATAAGAAAGATTGCAGGAAGTTATCATTGCAGGGAGAAAGGGCGGATGGATAAGGAAGTGGTCTTCTATCTGCTCCCAGCCGTGGCGGGGGTTCTGGTTTCGGTGCTTGTGCGCCTGCTGTTGATCGCAGTTACGGATGGCGTCCCGGTGCTGCTGTATGAAAGGCATCCGGCTCTGTACCTCATCATTCCCATGACAGTGCTTGTATTGCTTGGGGCTGTCGTGTTCAGTTTCCGCATTTATCAGAACATGGCGGCCCTGCAGGAAGAACGGGCGGAGAAGATCATACTGGAAAACCAGATCACGCAGATGCAGGGTTCCATGGTGGAAATGGAGCATCTGTATGACGGGATACGCTCGGTGAAGCACGATATGAAGAACCACATGGCAGTCCTGCAGAACCTGATACGGAAAAAGTACAGCGGGGAGGATGAGGAAATCCGGCAGTATTTTGAGGGTATGTATCAGTCGGTGGAGCAGCTTGACAACAGGGTGCATACGGGCAATGCAGTCAGTGATGCGGTGGTGGGCAGCAAGTTCCGTTATGCGGAAAAAAAGATAAAAGGCATCAAACTGGATGCGAAAGGTTTCATGCTTTCAGATGCCGTTACGATAAAGGCTTATGACATGGGAATCATCCTGAACAACGGGCTGGACAATGCGATTGAAGCCTGCATACGGATGCGTGAGAAACAGCCGGATGCAGGAGCCTATATCACGATCCGGTCTTTCAAGGCAAAGAATATGTATTTTATAGAGATTGAAAACAGCTTTGATGGTTCGGCACTGTCCCGCAAGGATAGCGGCCTTCCCATATCAACAAAAGAGGATAAGGAGGTGCATGGGATAGGGCTAAAGAATATCAGGAAATGTGCAGTAAAATATGGCGGCGATTTAGACTGCATTGTAAAAGGCAATAAATTCACGCTGTCGGTCATGGTAAAAAGTTAATCGGTAGGAAGGAGAAAAATTATTATGAGCATTTTAGGAGTAAACGGAGCTTTGGCGGGCGCATACCAGTATGCGAACAGGACACAGAAAACATCGGCAAACAAGGCAAGTTTTACGGAGCAGTTGCAGAAAACGGGAGAAGCGGCGGAAACATCAAAGGTGGATGCATACCAAAAATATCTGGAACAGAAATATGGCCCTATTATGGTTCGGAGTGTTGGAAGTGACCAAAAGAGCATGGACGCATTGGGAACAGGAACATACGGAATGAACAATATTGCGATTGCCCCTAATATTTTAGAGGAGATGGCAAATAATCCGGAGAAGGCTGCCCACTATGAAAAGATCATAGATGATTTCTTCGCTTCGCAGCCTATGGTAAAAGCGCAGATGGCGGCAGGCGGGTTTGAAATCCAGTCCTATGGAGTGGTGATTCATCCGGACGGTACGGCGAACTATTATGTCTGCGGTGATGTTTCCCCGGAAAAGAAAGCTAAGATAGAGGCTCAGATGAAAGCCGAAGATGAGGAGAAAGCAAAACGCAAACAACAGTATCGTGAACAAAGCGAAAAGGCGGCGGAGAAACGGAAAATGGAAATGGAGATAGCCTATAAACGGCAGACTATGGAAGAAATGCTTGCCAGTCGTGTAATAGAAACAGGCAGGGTTACATATGCAGGAACACCGGAGAGTTTGCGTTCTGCGGTTGCGGCTTATGAAATGAGTGCTTTTATTACGCCGGGTATTTTGAATTAACTGCTTGGACTTATTGCAAGGGAGCGGATTTAGTCCTGAATGACAGATGGGCTGTGATACAAATATGTTTTGGAGCGAGGATTTATTATGAGCATTTTAGGAGTAAATGGAGTTTTGGCAGGTGCATACCAGTATGCGAACAAGACACAGAAAACAGGAGCAAGAGGAACAAGTTTTACAGAGCAGTTGCAGAAAACGGGAGAGGCGGCGGACACATCAAAGGTGGATGCTTATACGGAATATCTCCGGTCAAAGTATGGAAATGTGAGAATCCAGAGTATCGGGAAAGACCAGCAGAGTCTTGACAGGGCAGGAAAGAGCATGAGTGGCAGTGATGTTGTGATTGCACCGAATATTCTGGAGCAGATGGCAAATGACCCGGAAAAGGCCGCTTACTATGAGGGCAAGATAGATGATTTCTTTAATGCCACTCCGAGGCTGAAAGCGTCTTTTGCGGCACAGGGGCTTGACTACCAGCCGTGCGGGGTGGTAGTCCATGAGGATGGAAGCGTCACTTATATCGGCGGCTGCGGCGATTCTCCGGAGTGTGTGGCAGAAGTAAATGCTATCAACAAAGCGAAACGGGAAAAAGAGGCGGCACAGCGGAAAGCGAGCATTGAGCGGAGCCAGGAAGCGGCAGAGGAACGGAAACAGCAGATGGAAATAGCTTACAGGAAACAGACGATGGCAGAGGCTCTTGCCAATCATGCAATAGATACAAGCAGGGTTACATACACAAGTTCGCCGGAAACTATGGGTTCTGCGATTGCGGCTTATGAGAAAAACATCATGGAAGCGGCGGGCATTTTGAAGTAAAACAGGATATGCCCGGACTTACCGTAAGGGGGCATGAGCGGCTCCGAATGACAGAGGAGCCGCCGTTGAAATATTTATATCAAGGAGGATAATATTATGTCAATTTCAGGAGTAACGGATTACACGAACACTTATGCGGCAGACAGGGCAAACGGGAGCAGTTCCCTCAATGGGGATTCGCAGGCTTACCTGAATAGTCTGAAGGAGAAATACCCGGATGTGAACATAACGGTGGCGGATTTCAAGAATGGGAAACAGGAAGATGCCTATATGCTTGGGAGCAGGGGCTATAACAACATAGCGGTTTCTTCCAGCATTGTAGAGAAGATGGCATCAGACCCGGCAGCGGCGGCAAAGTATGAAAAAGTCTTTGCAGAAATGTCCGGTAATTCGGAACGGATAGAGAAGTTTGCAAGGGAGAACAATGACGAGATACTCAGTGCAGGTGCCCTTATTGACAAGAATGGGAAAGTATCTTACTGGATGGTCGGCAGGAGCAGGGACACAATGGAGAACCCCGGCACGGTCTATAAAGAAAAGGTACAGAAGCAGATTGCGGAAAAACGTGCGAAGAAAAAAGAGGAGGAAGCCTTAAAGGAGAAGAAACTGGCAAAGGCGGAATCCGTGGAAAAACTGATGGAGCAGATAAAGGCGGGAACAAGCCAGCCTGCAAAACTGCAGGAAGAAGGCAAAGGCGCACAGTTGGATTTGACCATATAACGAGGGAGGTATTTATGATGCGTATAGGAAATAACAGTCAGGGAATCTGGCAGCTCTTTTCAAGGATGAACGGGAATAATGCTTTTGGCAGAAGTTCCGGTGCAGGCGGCAGGAATACGCTTGAAGACCAGCTTACCGGACATAGAAAAAATTCCTACGGCGTGGAGGGAATGTGCGCTACCAACAATCCCAATGCAAGGAAAATCATCAAAGTATCTGATGAGATGAAGCAGCGTGTTTTCAACAGCGTGAAAGATGCATTTTACAAATACAATGGAATGTCCGGCGATAATGAGGCGGAGTGGGAAGAAATGGCCCAGGCAAAAAACAATTATTATAAGACATTAAAGAAGGAAGACCGGGTAGCCGCGGCATGGACTTTAGGGCAGTTGGAAATAAGCATTGGGAGAAAGGTGGCCAGTGCCGTGAAAGAAAAAGTACCCGGATGGACGCATGGTCAGCCAATCCCGTCAGATGTACTGGATGAGATTTTTGCAGATGAGAGCATCACATCAATGGTATCCGGGAAATCCGGCACGGCGGAAGGGCTGGATATACAGATATAATCCTTACACCGTATTCCGCAGAGGCGCATAAAACTCTGCCACTGCGGACTGCAAGGGTGCATGGGCGGCTCTGAACGGGAGAGCAGCGAAGGGAGGTGTTTGTCATGAAGTTTGACAGGGGAAGTTAGGATTGAATGAAGCAATAAACTGCTTGGACTTATTATGAGAGAGCAGGGATGGCTCTGAATGACAGATGAGCCGCAATATTAAAAACAATGGAGGATTAAAAGAGATGAATGTTAATGGAATAGGAGCAGCAGGATATCCGGCATGGCAGGGAGCAAGAAAGGCACAGCAGAATGCGGCAGGAAAGAGTTTTGCAGAGTCGGTAAACAATGTGGCAGGCGCAAAACCACATACATCAATTGTTTACATGAAAACGGATGATATGCTGTATTCAGGCGGCAATGGAACGGGATTATCTTTTTATATCAAATATGCAGAAGGTTCAACAGAGGATGACCCTACTGTGATTGCAAAAGGTGTTGATGAGAATGGGGATGAATTTGAGCAGACCATACATATCAATAAGATAAATCCCCGGAATGCTTCATTAGTGGAAATGACGGCTTTGGAATCATATATGGGGGTGGATAAGAATGGAGGGCTTACATCATTACCGCCTGAAACCGGAATGATGGGGTTAAGTGACAGGACAGATTTTATGGATATGTTCCAAAAGCAGATCAGCGATATGAAACTGTTGAGCCAGAAAAAGGCTGTGGCATATTACCAGTACAGCATGCAGGCATATTGGGATTTCATGAACAAGAAATAAATTCCATTGGTTGCATATCCCCAATAAGGCCACAGCCTGACAAGGCAGGGCAGACTTCCCCGGTTTTCCGGAAGATTGGGGAATCGGGGAGCAGCGAGAGGAGGTGTTGACAGGGGGAGTTAGGCTATAGGAAACAATGGACTGCTCGGACTTACATCAAGAGAGCAGAGATGGCTCTGAATGACAGATGAGCCGCAATACTAAAAACAATGGAGGATTAAAGGAAATGAATGTTAATGGAATAGGAGCAGCAGGATACCCGGTGGCAGGAAAAGCAAAGGTGCGTCAGGCGCAGGACGGCACACAGAGTTTTGACCGGGAGTTCATGGGAATGGCATCACAGACGCCTCCTTCTTTTGTAGGAAAGGTCTGGACGAAAGAAGAACTGATGCAGTCGATTGATAAGCAGGTGCAGAGCAAGAAAATGTCCGTTTCCGATATGATAAAGGCAACCTGCATAGAAGGGACAAGGGCACGATTCCGTTTTGCGGGAGAAGATAAGATATACACATTTGATGAATACATAAAGGAGCTTGACAAGCGTTCAAAGAATAATGTGTAGGTAAAATGCCATAGGGCGGACAGGGCAGGCTTTCCGGCAAATTGGGGAACCGGGGAGCAGCGAGAGGAGGTGAAGGTCAGTATGGAATTTGACAGGGGAAGTTAGATAAAGTGTTTCTGTATGAAGGAATAAACTGCTCGGACTTATTATGAGAGAGCAGAGGCGGCTCTGAATGACAGAAGGGCTACCGGAAAGGAGAAAAGAATGGAGATTTCAAATAATCAATCTTATTATATCAATCCCAATACCAGACAGCTTACATCAAATGTGAAAAATACTGTAATAAAGGATAGAGAAGCCTTCAATGGTTCAATGCAAAACTTGTTAAATCCCGTAGAGGATTTGGTGCAGGTTTTGAAAACACCTATCAAGCTGGCAGAAAGGTCATCCCTGAACCGGCAGGGTAACTCTGTTGATATTGCATCCGGCAGCCGCATTGCGGTAAATGACGGTTATATACTGACGGTGAAGCCGCAGGGCGTGGAGGTTTCTGGCGGGGATAATCCATATGACACGCAGGCATATTTGAAAGCGCAGAAGATGGCTGATTCGCTGGCTACGCTGCTACGAAACGCTTGTGGGAATATGCATACGGTAGCATATTCTCAGGAGGAATATGCCAGATGGAATGAGGGCGTTTCCGATGTGATGGGATATCTTGGCATAGACGCATCAAAGGATTTTACAGTCAACGGCATGAAGTACAGCAGGAATGGGAATGGGTGGTATGAATCACAGGCAGACAGTGAGGCGAAATCCGCTTATGAAATGCTGAAAGCAAATAACAGGACATACACCTATGCGGATGAAAGGACAAGAAACCAGATCGCATACATAAGCAATTATTATCTGGAAAATACCACAGAAAGTCTGAAAGCGGCATGGCAGAAAACGCTTGAAGAAACGGGCGTAAATCCATTCCCGCAGGGATTTTCAAGCACGTTGTCACAGCTTGCTATGGAACAGGACTTTGCGACAGGCGGGAATGATGATATTTTCGGCAGCGACCTAGAAAGCAGCATTGCGGCTGTAAAGAAGATCATAGAACGGCTGGAGAATCCATTAGGGGCAGTGACAGAGAAGAATGCAGAGTTTATGGAGGATGAAAAGACCTTCTATACGGCATTATTAAATAACTTGGCTTAATTCATTCTGGTACAGAAGCACCACACGAAGAAAACCAATAATGCACAAACGATAAAAGGGATCAACAGGCATATTACTAAAAAAAGACGAAGGGATTTTGCGGGTAGAGAATATATAGAGGGTAGTTTAGAAATAAAGGCGTCTATTGGAAGATACCAATAGATGCCTTTGCACTTTTAAGACGGTACATAAATGATGATTTTTAGATTTGGATGGCTGTTGCGGATGCGGCAGAGAGTGTTATTTCCGCAACAGGCCAAGCAGGTAGCGGATCATAGGTATCAGGTCAACAGCTTCCTGTTCTGTGCAGTCTTTTTGCAGGGCCAGGAGTTTCTGAAGGTTTGGGGTTTCTTCTTTGTATGCCGGATCAAAGATTTTGTCGGCTGGTATTTTCAGGTATGTAACCAGGGTGTACAGCTTTTCAAATTTGGGGTTTCCCCGTCCGGCTTCGATATTGAGTATGGTGCGTGAGTCAATATTCAGGATTTCGGCAAGTTTTTCCTGCGAGAGTCCGAGTCCAGTCCGGGCATCACGCACTGCGGCAGCAAGATTTTGTTTTGCTTCATTCATTGTGATTCACCTCGATAGTAGTTTACAATACACTTCGGCGGGCGTGAATTACAGCAAAATACAGTTGGAAAGTGAATCAGAGTACATGAAAGAGCGATATAAGAAAATACATAACATTAAATATGAAGAAGGTCTAAATACAGGGACTGCCACACACATAAGGGTGTATCGCAATGAAGGACAAAACCTCGTTGGGATACACCCTTTTTTGATGTCGAATTTAGAGGGTATTTTGGTTTTTTTGCACTTTTTTGTCAACAGCCGCCTGCTCCGGGGTACGGTCAAGATATTGGTTGAGGTTGTCCAGTTTCCGGTTAAGGTCAGCGCTTTCTTTTTCGGCAGTTTTATAAGTTTTCTGTAAAGCCTGCTTTTTGGAATAGAGCGCATTGTAGTCGCTGCGGAGCTTTTCGACATCAAGGTTTTTTGTGTCAATGCCAAAGCGTTTCAGCATATTTTCAGCGCCGTCATGGAGCAGAAGCTCCGTTTCGTGCTGGCGCAGGTATCTGTCCTTATCCTTTGACTTCTGGTAGCGGATATGGTAGATGCGGTTGGCTTTGTACTGCTCGGCATATTTCAAAACTTGCCCTAAATCCTTTAGCTGATGCTCGGTTTCCACAAGGCTCTCACGGGCTGTTTTTGCCAGTGTGGACTTGGCGGCGATCTGCTTTTCAAGCTCGGAAATAGAGCCTGCCTGACTGTAACTTGAGGCGGCAATTTTAAGGTTTTGAATGTCAGCCCAATGTTTCAGGCCAGGGCTTTCAGCAAACTTATCCTCGGTGGTGTCAATAAGATTTTTCCTTGAATAATCTTTGACAACGGGCTTCTTCCGGGCAGGGAACGGAATACGCTTTTTTTCCTTAGCAAGCGCCTTTTCCTCAATGCGTTCCCTGATGCGTTCTTTGGTGTATTCCGTTCCTAAAGACTTTGCACTCCCACGGACAAAACGCTCTCTGTCCAGAGGACGGAATGAGATAAATTTATATGCTTTCTCCCCAAAGTCCGCACCTTTTATTTCATAACCTTTTGCCCGGATCAGCTCAATGCAGTCCTCGTAGGTGGCGGCGTTTTTAATGGCTTCGTCAATGTCGGACTTTAACTGTTCTTTCCATGCGGAGCCGTTTTTGCCAGCCTGCCATTCCTTGTAAGTTTTGCCCCGTTTTTCCCCCGGAGTGATGATGGAAAGTTCATGCTCCCGGCAAAGGTCATCGCTCAGGCTACGGATGTTGTAATAGGTCTTTTTGCAGTCATGATATTTCTGATGATTGATGTTATCGGCGGCACAGAAAATCACATGGTTATGGACGTGGCCTTTATCTATATGGGTGCTGACAACATACGAGTATTTCCCCTCTAAAAGTCTGTCGGCAAGCTCCACGCCTATCTGGTGGGCTTCCTTATAAGTAACCTCACCGGGAAGAAAGGACTGTATCAAATGATAGGCTTTGTTTGGGTCGGACTGGCTGGTTTTTGACAGGGCAAATTTGAAATCATAGGCGGCAGTTTCGGGGCTGCAGCCGTAGGAAGAAATCAGTATGCCCTCATCGGTTTTGGCAGGGTTGCAGATGTAGTCTACTGCCTTACTGACGGTTGCCGTGATAGCATGGATTTTTGTGTATGCCATACCTGTTTCATCAGCTCCTTTACTTCATTTACATCGGCTTTGTATACATTGCCCGTGGCATTCATGCGCTTTGCGATCTGGTTTAGATTGTTTCCGATTTTTGCAAGTGCAGAGTTGTATTCCCGTAGCTCTGAATAGTCAATGTCATAGACATAGCCGTACAGGATCAGATGCCGGAGGAAAGCGGATTTGTCTTTCATGTTGGAGGCTTTGCATTTCTGCTCCAGTATGTAAAGTTCATCATCGTTCAGACGGAGTGTTAAGCGGTTTTGGCGTTCTCTGTTCTCCATTATTTGAGAAGCTCCTTTCGATAAAAATGGTTTGTTTTTTGTAATATGCCGTATCCGGCAGGAGGGTTTTTCAAGCGTAAAAATCCAGAAATTCCGCAGAGGCAATTTCGGGATTTTGGAGCGCAAAGGGGGTCAGGGGGATATGCCCTCTGCAAGCCAATTTTCTCAAGTTCCCATTTGGAGGAACTTGGGGAAATTGAAGCCTATGGACGTCCATAGGCAGTGCTTGCTATTCGTGGCAAATTACCCGTAGGGAATTTGCGTGTTGTGCGAGCTTAGGCGAGCGTCTTACAACACATATGGGCGTTTCCGCCCTTGCTTTTATAAAGCCTTTCGGATATTCGGCTTTGGGGGCTGCCCTGGCAAATAAAAAACTGCCACAACCAAGACAGGGCAGAGTCGCCCCGATCCGGCTCATAGCAGTTTAAGTGTCTGTTGATGAAGTTTTGATTCTATCCACTAAAGATTTTAACAAGCGACAGGGGGAAAGTCAACAGGAGTTAGCAGAAGAAAAACAAAAGACGGAGATATAAATGCTGTCAAAAGAGTAGAGCAGGACAGAACCGAAAAACTTTTTAAATTATTTTTTTGAATAGGAACGGATTGTTCGGGTTCGTTTTTTACAATGTGATTGGAGAATTAGCAGAAGGGAGGTGAAGCATGAATACAGCAGACCGCAGGACGGAAATCATTAACATTCTGATTATCCGGCGGCGTACAACGGCTAGGGAACTGGCGGACGAGTTTGGCGTCACTACCCGCACGATACAAAAAGATATTCAGGCTTTATCTCCCGGATACCCGATCTATACAAAGCAGGGAGGGGATGGAGGGATTTTTATAGGGGAGGATTACAAGCCATATGTGAATACCCTTTCCCAGGACGAATTAAAAACCCTGCGTGAAATATATGGACAGGCAGAGGGAGCGCAAAAGAAAATCCTGTTGCAGATCATACATAAATACGGCCCCGATAAACTAAAACTGTAAACTTGCCATTCCGCTAAAGCACATAATCTTTACAGAACCGTTCATAGCAGACGGAGAGTGCTTATGTGCTTTTTGGGCTGGCAAGTCCAGAAATGATTTTATCCAAAACAGGCAGAGGGTTTTCTGCCCGTCAACGCAGGTTGGCGAGTGTACCTTGATAATTGAATATTCAAATACATACGGGACGTGTGGGATGTGCGGAGCCGCTATGCGGACACGCCAAGAGCTGCCTGCTTCCATTTTTGTATGGGAGTGTGTACGAGGGAATACTGAAATCTGGTATTGAAGTTAAGGCAGTGAGCGATGAATGTCTGGCGAAAAGTGCAGCAGTTGCATGAGGCTATGAGGCATATCTTTGATAATGATACTTCCGGGTTTCCCGGTCAGTTTGGAATGACGGTGCGATACCGATGTGGACAGTGTAATGAGCTGTCACCCGTATGGATTTTTTGAAAGAGTTTGGAGAAGTTTTGTCTGCTGATGAGAGCCGGGAACTTGATTCTTGTCCGTCATGGGCAGATAAAATTTATGTAGCAGAAGGGAGGAAATATGAGCAGCAATATAACAAAGGAGCAAATCAATACTACAATGGCTTTGGCTTTAATGAAGCATTTGTTTAACCAAGGAAAAATATCTGAAAAGGTATATAAGAAAATTTTATCGAAATATGAGAAGAAAGGGCTTGCAGAATCAAATAATTCATGCTAATATGAGTGTGAACAAAAAGAGGAAATAAGGAAAGGCGAATGAATGTATAAGAAAAGGATAGTTGCGATATATGCCAGAGTATCGACAGAGCATGAGGCACAAATATCTGCATTAGGCAACCAGGTTCAGTATTATGACAATTTATTAGCCCAACACCCGGAATGGGAACTTTATGACCGTTACATAGATGAAGGAATTACTGGAACATCTGTAAAAAAGCGGAAGAATTTTATGCGAATGATGAAAGACGCTTCAGAGGGAAAGTTTGATCTTGTCATAACAAGAGAAGTATCCCGGTTTGCAAGGAATACGGTAGACACTTTACAGCAGACACGCATATTAAAGAAGCAGGGTGTTGAAGTCTATTTTACAGAAGATAATATTTGGACAATGAATGATGAAGATGGAGAACTCCGTTTGACTATCATGGCAACATTGGCGCAGAATGAGAGCAAAAAGACATCACTCAGAGTGAAAGCAGGTCAGATGATTTCGTTTCAAAATGCCGTGCCATACGGAAATGGAAATATATTAGGATATGACAGGATTGATAAGCAGTTTGTTATCAACGAATCGCAGGCGGCTACAGTCAGACGTATATTTGATTTATACTTAGATGGAAATGGTGTCAGAAAAATACAATTTATTATTGAGAAAGAAGGTCATTTGACAGCAACGGGATTGACAAAATGGCAGCCGGGAAATATAAGCAGGATTCTCCGAAATCCGTTTTATTGTGGAACGATAGTTTATCGAAAACAGTTTGTACCTGATTTTTTAGAACAGAAGAAAATCAACAATTTTGGAGATGTTGATAAGGTAGTAGTGGAAGGCAGTCATACGCCAATTGTTACGAAAGAGCAGTTTCAAAAGGTTCAAGAAATGTTGGATGGCAAATCAGCATCAATAAATAATAAAGGCAGACGTGGGAAAAAGGTTTCCAAAGATGTCTGGTGCAGGAAGCTGATCTGTGAGTGTGGACATACCTATAACAGAGTAGTATGGCATTATGGGGCAGGCGGACCGCAATATGCGTATCAATGTTACAGCCAGGTTCGTTTCGGCTCTGCAAAGACCAGAGAGAAAAAGGGGCTTAGCACTGAGGGGATGTGCGTTACAAAAATGGTAGCCCGCTGGAAGTTAGAGGCTATGGCAGATGTCATATTTCAGAAGTTCTGGAATGACCGAGAGGGTGTCCTGACTATTGCTAATGAAATGCTGGATAAATGCTATGACAATGAGCAGGATAATGAGGCTTTAGAGAGAAAACACGAGCTTGAGCAGAAGTTGAAAACATGGGATAGAAAATATGATAATCTCTTGAATATGCGTATGGCTGGTGAGATTGAAAAAGACCGTTATGATGAAAAGCGGGCGCAGCTCCAAAAAGAGCAGGAAAAACTCAGAGAGCAGCTAATGCAGCTTGAAAATGAGGAAGAAATTACAGATGATATTTACAAGGACAAACTGGAAGTGCTAAAATATGGGTTAGAGCAGGACTTTAACTTTTCAACAAAGCACATTCCAGAGGAAATCATAGATGCTTTCGTAAAGGAGATAGTGGTTTGCAGAGATTGTTTTATCTGGAAACTGAATTTCTTCCCGGATGACTACAAACTGGATGTCGAAGGCAGGAGCAACAATTACACAGTTACCCAAACAGAACTTTCCTCTGATACGTCACAGCAGCACAGGCAGCTATTAACAACTAGAGGAATTAGACAACTGTTGTCACAGCAGAAGCTCCATATCCTGCTGGCAGATTATAATTTATCCTGACAGGATTACAAAAAGCAGAATAAAAGAGTAAACAGAGGACCTTGTGAGACACCCATCTTTCAAGGTCTTCCTTCTTCCCTTCCTCCTTCCTTCCCTTCCTCTAACCTCCCCTAAAAATCCTATCCTCCAAGCCAAGAACCTCATTTTTTTTCTCTTTCTTCTTTCCTTTCTCCTTCCCCTGAAACCACTGGATTTCTTCTTTCTTCTGGAGAGAGAA